>JAZJYW010000010.1:0-57478 GCA_040390165.1 Pseudomonadota bacterium
CCGTTATAATTGGCGGCCGGCGTGTAGCTGAAACTGCCATTGGCGTTGAGCGTCAGGGTGCCGTGCGCCGGGCCGGCGACCAGCACGGCTTTCAGCGCGTTGCCGTCCGCATCGGTATCGTTCGCGAGCACGCCCGCTGCTGCGATCGTCAGCGTGGTATCCTCGGCAGTGGTATAGCTGTCTGCAACGGCGACCGGCGCCTGATTGGGAGGCGGGGAGGGAGCTCCGCCACCATGGCCACCACCGGCGGCAGCGGCGATGCCGCCCGCGACTAATACGCCACCCGCGACGGCCAGCAACGTACCGGCATGGCCCCCGCCGGCGTCGTCGGCAGGCGCGGGTTTGTCGTCGGGCTTAGGGTCTGCTGGAGGCGGACTCGATTGGTCGTCGGGAGTATAGGCCACCGCTGTAAGCACGGCATCGTCGGCGCTGGGGTCGGCATGTTTGGCATGATGCCCGGCATTTTTCTGGCGCGCGTGCTTCACCAACGCCTGCGGGACGACAGCGGTGCCAACGTCAAACGGTGTCGGCAAAGCTGCAACATCGACGATGTACACCGAACCGCCGTTCGAAGGCACGATGGGCTGCGTCCCGGACTTATCCGAGATCGGCGACTCGGCCATCGGTGTCGCAAAATCGAGGCTGGTGCGATTGCCAAGCGGCCCGACGGCGCGCGAGCTTGCCACGCCGGACGCAGCACTGTTCTTCTTGTCCATATCCCCCCGCCCCTCAGTTCATAACGTCCGCGCAAGTGAGCGAACGTAGCGACCGCATTGGCTCTGTTTGCCCTGCGCAAGACAAAACCTGTGAAGATCGGCTTGGGGTAATACTGCCAACGCCGCGTGATACATACAAGACAGCGCGGCAATTAATATTCGGCTCGGGAGCGCTGTAAGTGGCTCCGTCAGACCAACGTAGCACTTGATCGTGGGCGTGCATGAGCCGCCAAGCACGTGCCCTGCCGCCTGGCATACGGTGAGAGGGGCACGATATGTTCCTTTTTTATTTTCGTCCGCGCCGTGGGTATAGTTCGCACGGCGGCCTTGAGACCGGGCTCAGACCAGGTGGCGAAGCGCGTCTCTCCCGATCTGGGAGCATTGTGAAATGCGGATGCCTCGACACAGGGTATCGCCCCAAAATGATTTTCGTCCACCGACTGTCGCGGCAATCCCATGAGCACGGAGGGGAAGGGCCGACTCTTGTGAGCACCAGCGTTCGATATGCGCATCGTCGAGCACCATACCGATGTGTTGTTGGATGTTGCGCGCTCGCCGTTGGCGATCGCCCGCCGCTTCTCGGCCTCGCGCCGATCGGACGTGCCGAGCGTCACCTTGTAGAGCTCGCCGCAGAAAACCGCCGGTTCCGCCAGTTTTTGGCGGTATTGGTGACCCCTACGGGGCTCGAACCCGTGTTTCAGCCGTGAAAGGGCCGCGTCCTAACCACTAGACGAAGGGGCCATCGCTGGCGCGGATTGGCGGTTAGGGAAAGCCGGGCGGCTGGTCAACCCGCATCGGGCGCGCGGTGACATACGGCCTGCAGCTTGTTGCCGTCGGGGTCGCGGACATAGGCGCCATAATAATTGGGGTGATAATGTGGACGGGGCCCGGGCGCTCCCTCGTCGCTGCCGCCATTGGCAAGGGCGGCAGCATGAAAAGCATCCACCGCCGCACGGTCCGGCGCGATAAACGCGGCATGCGTACCGTTGCCGGTCGATGCCGTGCCGCCGTCAAAGGGTGAGACGACGAACAGTTTCTCGCCCATCATTTCACCAAATACCAACGTTCCGGGAAGTTCGAACGGCTGCGCGATACCGAGCGTCCGCATGACGGGCAGGTAAAAGGCGCGTGATCGTGCGAGGTCGTTGGTTCCCAGCGTGACGTGGCTGAACATGGCGATCTCCTTCAGTCGGCCCAGGCGGCGTCGTCCAAATGCAGTTCGGCGGCGGGGCGCGAGCCCCAGTCATCGACCTTGGGCCGCCCCGCGAGCCACAATTTGCGGTGCGACGGCGCCTGAAGCAAGGCCTGGCCGAGCGCCGTATCCGCCGAGCGGAACGCCATCGCCTTGATGCTGCGCCCGTCGTCCCCGGCCACGATCGCGCGGACATGGCCATTGCCGACGACATCGACCTTGATCGCGCGGAACGGCCCGGCGACGACGCGGGGCGCGGGCCAGCCCATGCCATAGGGCCCGCCGCCATCCATCGTCTCGCACAGCAGGGGATTGATCCCGCCGGGTGCGAGCAGGGCGTCGACGAGCAGCGCCCGATCCTCGCGAGCGCGCGCAACGTTGGCGGTCAGGCGTTCCCCGAGGAAGGCGACGAAATCGGGCAGGCGGTCTTCGGCAATGGTCAGCCCCGCCGCCATTGCGTGCCCACCGCCCGCGACGAGGATACCCGCCTCCTTGGCCGCGAGCACGGCAGCGCCAAGATCCACACCCGAGATCGACCGCCCCGATCCCTTGCCGACACCGGCTTCGTCCAGCGCGATGACGATGGTCGGAATCCCCAACCGTTCCTTGAGCCGCCCGGCGACGATGCCGATCACGCCCGGATGCCAGCCCTTGCCCGCGACCACAGTGACCGAAGCGCCGAACGGCTGGAGCTCGGCCTCGGCCTGAACCTGCGCTTCGATCGCACGACGGTCTTCGTTCAGTCGGTCGAGTTCGGCGGCGATCATACGCGCTTCCTGCACGTCGTCGGTGGTGAGCAGCCGCACGCCGAGATCGGCGCGCCCGACGCGGCCACCGGCGTTGATCCGCGGCCCGAGCGCGAAGCCCAGGTCGCTGCACGTTGGCGCACGCGTCAGGCGCGACGCCTCGACCAATGCGGCGAGCCCGATATTGCGGCGTTGCGCCATGACCTTCAGGCCCTGTGCCACGAACGCGCGGTTGAGCCCCTTCAACTGCGCGACATCGGCGACGGTGCCGAGCGCAACCAGATCGAGCAGGTCGAGCAATTTGGGTTCGGGGCGGCTCGCGAAGAAATCGCGCGCGCGCAATTCGCGCAGCAGCGCCGCGCCGAGCAGGAACGCCACGCCGACGGCGGCCAGGTGGCCGTGCTGCTTGCCCGCGACCTCGTCGAGCCGGTTGGGGTTCACCAGCGCCAATGCGTGGGGCAAAGCGGTCGCGCATTGGTGGTGATCGACCACGATCACATCGACCCCGGCGTCGCGCGCCATGTCGAGCGCTTCGAACGCCTGTGCGCCGCAATCGACCGTGACGATCAGTGTCGCGCCGCCGGCGGCGATCTTGACCAACGCCTCGCCCGACGGACCGTAGCCCTCCATCAGCCGGTCGGGGATATAAGCCTGAGGTGCCAGACCGAGATCGCGCAGCAACCGGATCATCAACGCCGCCGATGTCGCGCCATCGACGTCGTAATCGCCGAATATCGTGACATTTTCGCCCGCCAGCACGGCATCGGCCAGCCGCCTGGCGGCCTTGTCCATGTCGTTGAAGATCGACGGATCGGGCATGAACGCGCGGATGCTGGGGTTGCGGTTGAGGTCGAGCGCGTCGCGCGACACGCCGCGCGCGAGCAGCAATTGCGTCACCAGATCGTCGGGCTGAAATCCCGGATCGCGCGCATCCGCCTCCAGCGCGCGCCAGCGCCACGCTTGCCCCATGATGGAATTGGTGACGTTGACGACGTTGTTCATCGCGGCGTGGCGATCAGCCGCTCGATCGCCAGCGCGGCGTCGCGCGCGCCGTGTTCGGCGGCAACGATCGTGCCGATCTGCGCTGCCTTTGCGATGTACGGACGTTTGGGGTCGATCAACGCCGCGATCGTCCGGGCGGCTCGCTCGGCGGTGAAGCGCCGCGCCAGCAAGCGGCGCCCGACGCCCATCAATCCGATGCGGTGCGCATTGTCGGCCTGATCGCCCATATGCGGCACGACGAGTTGCGGCTTGCCCGCGCGCAGCGCCTGACCGGTCGTGCCGATCCCGCCGTGATGGATGACCGCCAGCGCCTTGTCGAACAGCGTCGAATGCGGGGCATAGGCACGCACCAGAATCCGATCGTCCGATTGCATGTCGCTACCCGGGCCGGTCAGCAACACCGCGCGCTGGCCGAGCCGTCGCGCAGCGGCTGCGGCCTCGGCGTAGAAGTTTCCGGGCGCGTACACCGCGAACGAGCCCAGCGTGAACACCAGTGGCGCGGGCCCGGCCGCAAGGAATGCCGCCAGCCCAGGATCGGGCGCTTCGTCCGCGCCGCTCTCACTATCGAATTGCGGGAAACCGACGACTTCGGTGTGGGGCGGCGCATCCTTTTGCAGCGGGCCAAAGGTCGGCGAATAGCAGCACAGGGTCAGCGCGGTTTGCGGTCCGATATCGAACAGGCAAGGGTTACCCGTCGGGGAGAGGCCGTGCCCAGCGCGCATTTCGTTGATCGCCGGGGCGTATCGTCGCCGCATCATGCTGCGGATCATCGAAAACGCGAAACGATTCCACCGGACGCCGAACCTGGTGGTCGGCTCGCCCTTCATCATCCAGAAATCGGGCGTGTGCGGGGGGCGATAGGCCGACAACAGCGCCATCGGCTGGAGCAGTACCGACACGAGCGGGATGCCGTGCTTTTCCGCAATCGTGGGCGCACCAAAGACGAACAGCGAGGCGACCAGCGCGTCGGCATCGGCCGAAACGGTATCGATCGCGCCGGTGTTCGATTCGAGCCAGGGCAGCACGACCTGTTCGAGCATATAGGTCTGGTCGGACATGACTCGCCGAACCGCTTCATTTTCGCCCAAACCCATCCGTTCGCGGATCGTGTCGAAGCTGGGCAGGACCGACACCGCCTCGATGCCGGCGGCGCGGACCTTTGCGACGTGATCTTCCGCGACCGCGAGCACGGGACGATGCCCGCGCTCCTTCAGGGCGAGCGCGATCGCGATGAACGGGTGGAGGTCGCCCAGCGTGCCGACCGTGGCGAGAACGATCTTTGCACCCGCGACAGGCAGAGTCGATATGTCCGCAGTCACGTTCATGCTGGCCGGATTAGACGTCTGCGCTCGATCCGCAACCACACTCTAACTGTAGACTACCCAATCTCGTTCGCGGAACCACTTGGTGACGACATATTTCACGCCCTTCACCACCGCCATGCCTTCGTGCAACGTCAACAGGTTAGGGCTACCGTCGGGCTGCATATTGTTCCACGCGAGCAGCATGCCGCGACGCGGCGCGACGCGCAGGCCGGCCTGCGGGAACCAGGTTGCACCGCCTTCTTCGACGTCGTTGAGGTAAATCATCGCGGTCCAGGTGCGCTGGCCCCCGGTACGCTTCATTTCGGGCCAGTATTTCTGATTTTCGTGGAAGAAATCATGATGCGCGCGGAACAGCTGGCCGACGTCGTAGCGTTGGCCCTGCATCGTTTCGCCGCGCTCCGGCGGCAAGCCCAGCAGATGCGCGATCGACGTGTCGATCGGCGACACGTCGGGCGAGTAGCGGTCCATGTCGCAGCTCTCGCTGGTGCGGAAGCCGTAATCCTCATCGGCGGACTTGTCCGACAACAAGGTCGACGGGCGACGGTTGCTTTCGATGATGGCGATGAGTTTGTCGCACTGACCGGGGGTCAGGAAATCGAGCACATAGTAAGCCTGTGCTGCCCCGACCAACGCCGGCTGTGCCTTTGGATTAGCGTCGAGAAGCGCAGCGACGTCGTGCGCCAGCCGTCCGCGATCCTTTGACGGGCCACCTGCCGTTGGTTGTTTCCTGCCTAGCATGGCGGGTTTCTTCCCTTGTGCGGCCAAAAAGGCAAGGGCCCGGAAACGAATTTCCGAGCCCCAACCCTCACGTGACGACCCTCTTACCAGAAAATGTCGTAGACCGTGTCCACCACTTCGCCGGTGTAGATATCGACCAGCAGCGCGTCGTTGTAATAGCGCACCCAACGATATTCGCCGTACGCTTCGGGCAGGCGATAATTGTACGGATCGTCGATCCAGTAGCTCTGGCTGAACAGCACCGATTGAAGCACGAAGCCGATCGAGAAGCGGCGATAGCCGTAGCTCCAGCCGTAGGGCGCATAATAGCGTGGCAGGCGATAGGCGTTGCGGTTCGACGAACGGTAGCGCTGCCAGTCATACTGGTTATTGCCGCGCCAGCCACGGTTCCAGTTGCCGCCGCGATCGTTATCGCCGCGATATCCGCCATTATTGCCGTTCCAGCCGCCGCGGTTGCCGCGATCGTTGCCCCGCCAACCATTGTCGCTGCGATTGCCGCCGTTGCCGTTCCAGCCGCCATTGTTCCCGCGATTGCCCTCGCGGTTGCCGCGCCAGCCCTGCGGTGCCGCGTTCGGCTGCGGAGGGGCAGTCTGCGGCGTCACGGAGCCGCCGCGATCACCGCGCCAGCCGCCATTATTGTCGCCATTTCCACCCCGACCACGACGGTCGAACTGCGGTTGACCCTGGGGCTGAGCCTGCGGGACTGCCTGCGGTGTCGCTACGCCACCGCCACTGTCGCCGCCGCGATTGCCGCGCCAGCCGCCATTGCCGCCATTTCCACCATTCCAGCTGCGCTGGGGGGCCGGTGCAGGCGCAGGTGCAGGTGCCGGAGTCGGTGCGGGGGCCGCAGTTCCGCCGCGGTTGCCGCCGCGCCAGCCACCACCGTTATTGCCGCCATTATTGCCGCCCGAATCGCCGCCACGGCCACGCCAGCCGCCACGATCCTGATCGGCGGCCTGCGCTATCGTCGGAACCGAAACCGCGGCCATCAACGCAAGAAAAAATGCCTTACGCATCTACATCACTCCACTTGCCGGCGCACATGCCGGCCCATCGATGACCCCTTTTGCCGCAGCCGCGATGACGCATTTCTGAATTGGCCTGTCAGCCAAATGAAAGGATTCATTTACCCGGCGGGGTGAGTGCGGGGACAACGCGCGAAGCGTCCGTTGGATCAATCCCGGGGCGCGGACTGGCGACGGTCTCGTCGCCGCGCTGGATGCGCCCGGCGCGTTGGATCGCCTCGACCAGCCGCGGATAGACGCCGCAGCGGCAGATATTGGTGATCCCGGCGCGGATCTGGTCCTCGCTCGGACGGGGATTGGCGCGAAGGAAGACCGCCGCCGCCATGACCAGACCGGGCATGCAATAGCCGCACTGGCTGACATTTTCGGCGAGGAAGGCGGCCTGGATCGGATGGCTGCGGTCGTGCGACAATCCTTCGATCGTGGTGACGAAGCTCCCTTCGATCGATCCGATCGGCACCATGCACGCCATCTTCGCCACGCCGTCGATATCGACGATGCACGCGCCGCAATGCCCCGTGCCGCAGCCGTACTTCGTGCCGGTCAGGTTGGACGCATCGCGCAGCGCCCACAGTAACGGCGTCTGCGGGTTCATGCGGTATTGCACCGGCTGGTTGTTGACGGTGAATTTGGTCACGACCCCCGAATAAGCGGAAACGCGCCGTTTCCGCCAGCGGCATTGTTTGCAGCGGGGGGCAGGGCGATATTGCTGCCATGACACTTCCCACCCTGTTTGTGCCGCATGGCGGCGGACCCTGCTTCGTCATGGACCCCGATGGCGGCCCGCCCGATCCGATGTGGCAACCGATGCAGACCTATCTGGCGGGGCTGATCGACTCGCTGCCCGAACGGCCACGGGCGATTCTGCTCGTGTCGGGGCATTGGGAGGAGAACGACGTAACCGTCCATGTCGGCGAGCGGCCCGATTTGCTCTACGATTATTACGGCTTTCCCGAACACACCTATCACCTGAAATGGGATGCTCCGGGCGCGCCCGATGTCGCACGGCGCGCGGCGGACTTGTTGCGCGGCGCGGGATTTCAGACGCGTGAAGAGGCCGGGCGCGGCTGGGATCACGGCGTGTTCATTCCGATGAAGGTGATGGTGCCCGGCGCCGAGATTCCGCTCGCACAGATTTCGCTCCGTGCCGACCTCGACCCGGCCGATCACATCGCGATGGGCAGGGCGCTGGCCCCGCTGCGCGATGAGGGCGTGCTGATCGTCGGATCGGGGATGAGCTTCCACAATCTGCGCGTGCGCGGCGACGCGGCGACCGCGCCGTCGCGCGCCTGGGACAACGCGTTGACCGAGGCGGTGACAGACGCGGACCCCGCACGCCGTGCCGAACGCGTCGCCGACTGGGCGGACCTGCCCAACGCCAAATTCGCCCATCCGCGCGAGGAGCATTTGCTCCCGCTGATGGTCGCGCTGGGCGCGGGCGGTGACGATCCGGCGGTGCGCGATTATGCCGACACCGTGCTCGGCTGGGCGGTATCGGGCTATCGCTTCGGCTGACAAAGCCGATTGCGGCCCGGCGCGTGCTGGTCCATCAAGCCTCCGGCTGAAACCGGTTCCAGACCGGCAGGGGAGAGCGTGAATGGTGATGGACACGAGTGCGACGGTGCCGACGAATCCGGATGCTGTGGGAGCCACGCACGAAGGCGTCAATGCGCCCGATTTGCAGGTGTTCGTCTTTTCGCTGTTCTTCATCTTCGGCGGGATCACGAGCCTCAACGACGTGATCATCCCGAAGCTCAAGGAACTGTTCACGCTTACCTATACGCAAGCGATGCTGGTGCAGTTCTGCTTCTTCACCGCATATCTCCTCATCGGCATCCCGGGGGCGAGGCTGGTCAAGCGGATCGGTTATATGCGCGGGGCTGCGGCAGGGCTGCTGACGATGATGGTCGGGTGCCTGTTGTTCATTCCCGCTTCGTCGACCGCCAAGTACGAACTGTTCCTGTTCGCCTTGTTCGTTCTCGCCAGCGGCGTCGTGCTCGTGCAGATCGTCGCCAATCCGCTGATTTCACTGCTCGGCAAGCCGCAGACGGCGTCGAGCCGGCTGACCTTCGCGCAGGCGTTCAATTCGCTCGGCACGACAGTATTCCCGTATGTCGGGGCCATCGTGATCCTGGGTAGCCTCGCCGCAGTGGATCCCAAGACGCTGTCTGGCGCGGCGCTCGATTCGTACCGCACGTCGGAAAGTCAGGCGATCGTTCACGGCTATTTGGGTCTCGCCGTGGCACTCGCCGTTGTCGCTGGCGCTGTCTGGCTGTTCCGCAACCGGTTGAAGGGTGAAGCCCATCAGGCTAGCGGCAGCCTTGCCGGGCTCGATCTGCTCAAGCGGCCCCGCTTCGCCTTCGGGGCGCTGTGCATCTTTCTCTACGTCGGCGCCGAAGTGTCGATCGGGTCGCTGATCGTCAGCTATCTCAAGCAGCCTGGCGTCATGGCGCTCGACGGGGAATCGGCAGGCAAGCTGATCTCGGCCTATTGGTTCTGCGCGATGGTCGGCCGGTTCATCGGCTCGGCCGTGTTGCGCTTCGTCAACCCGGGTAAGGTGCTCGCCATTGTCGCGGTCGGCGCAATCGTGCTGCTGGCAATATCGACGCACACCACCGGGACGCTATCGGGGTACAGCCTGCTGGCGATCGGTCTGATGAACGCGATCATGTTCCCGACCATTTTCACGCTCGCCTGCGAAAAGCTCGGCGCGCGCGCCGCCGACGGCTCGGGTATCATTAACGTCGCGATTTTCGGCGGGGCAGTGGTGCCGCTGGCGACGGGCAAGCTGGCCGATGTGACGGGCAGCCTGGCGCTTGCGCTGATCCTGCCGGCAATCTGCTATGCCGTCATCGCGGCGTTCGGTGCCTACGCCCGCCGACCCGCGCTGGACTATGCCGACGCCTAGCCCTTCTGCGCCTCGCCCAGCCGCGGCGCAGGGCGGCCAAGCGTCAGGTCTGCGTCGGAAAAGCGGATCGGGGTGCGCAGGCCGTCGATCCGTTCGCCGGGGACAACCATGCCCCGCGCGACGACCTGCGGGTCGCTCAGCGCCTGTTCGACCGAGTTGATCGGTCCGACCGGCACGCCAACTGCTTCGAGTTTCGCCAGCAGGTCGTCGCGTTCGAACGTCCTCGTCGCGGCCTCGATCGCCGCGAACAGCGGCGCGCGGTGTTCGATCCGGCCCGAATTGGTGTCCCAGCGCTCTTCGGGCGCAATGCCGAGTACGCCGCAACAGCGCTGAAACTGCGCATCGTTGCCGACCGCGAGGATAAACCACCCGTCGCTCGTCGGGAAGACGGCGTAGGGCGACACGTTCATGTGCGTATTGCCGACGCGCGGCGGGCTGACGCCGCTGGCAAAGTAATTGGCGGCCTGATTGGCGAGTACGCCGGTCATCGTATCGAGCAGCGCCATGTCGATCTGCTGCCCGCGTCCGGTCCTCTCGCGCATCGCCAGCGCGGCCTGGATCGCGATCACCGAATAGAGGCCCGTCGTGATGTCGGCCATCGCCACGCCGATCTTCTGCGGCGCCCCGTCGGGTTCGCCGGTCAGCGCCATCATCCCGCCCATGCCCTGAATGATGAAGTCGTAGCCGGGGCGGTCGGCATAGGGGCCGTCCTGTCCGAAACCGGTGATCGAGCAATAGATCAGGCGCGGGTTGATCGCCGAGAGGCTGGCATAATCGAGCCCGTATTTGGCGAGCCCGCCGACCTTGAAATTCTCGATCAGCACGTCGCTGTCGGCGGCCATGCGGCGGACTTCGGCTTGGCCTTCGGGGGTGGTGAAATCGAGCACCACCGACGACTTTCCGCGGTTGCAGGAATGGAAATAGGCGGCGTCCTTGGTCCCGTCGGGGTTCTCGATGAACGGCGGGCCCCAGGTGCGCGTATCGTCGCCCGCCGGGCTTTCGACTTTGGTCACTTCGGCGCCGAGATCGGCCAGCACTTGCCCCGCCCACGGTCCGGCAAGGATGCGCGCGAGTTCGAGGATTTTGAGGCCGGCGAGGGGAGAGGGTTTAGCCATAAGCCCTCACCCCAGCGAAAGCTGGGGCCTCGGGCGATGGCGCAACGCGGGAGCCGCGAGCGATCCCAGCTTTCGCTGGGATGACGGAGATGGCCAGCTTGCTCAGAACGCCGCAATCCCCGTGATCGCCCGTCCGAGGATCAACGCATGCACGTCATGCGCCCCCTCATAGGTGTTGACCGTCTCAAGGTTCATCAGATGGCGCATCACCTGATATTCACCCGAAATCCCGTTGCCGCCGTGCATGTCGCGCGCGTCGCGGGCGATGGTCAGCGCCTTGCCGACATTGTTGCGCTTGATGATCGAGATCATTTCCGGCGCGAACTTGCCTTCGTCCATCAGGCGACCGACGCGCAGACTGGCCTGCAGCCCGAGCGCGATCTCGGTCTCCATGTCGGCGAGTTTCTTCTGGTAAAGTTGCTTGCTGGCAAGCGGCACCCCGAACTGCTTGCGGTCGAGCCCGTATTGCCGCGCGGCGTGCAGGCAGAATTCGGCCGCGCCCATGCTGCCCCAGCTGATCCCGTAACGCGCGCGGTTGAGGCAGCCGAACGGCCCCTTCAAGCCCTGCACGTCGGGGAGCAGCGCGTCCTCGCCCAACTCGACTTCGTCCATCAGGATCATGCCGGTGATCGATGCACGGAGCGACAGCTTGCCCTCGATCTTGGGCGTCTCCAGCCCTTTCATGCCCTTTTCCAGCACGAAGCCGCGAATCCCGCCACCGTGCGCGTCGGACTTCGCCCAGACCACGAACACGTCGGCGATCGGCGCGTTGCTGATCCACGTTTTGGCGCCGGAGATCGAATAGCCGGTCGGCGTCTTGGTAGCGCGCGTGGTCATCCCGCCGGGATCGGAGCCGGCATCGGGCTCGGTCAGTCCGAACGCGCCGATGAATTCGCCGGTCGCCAGCTTGGGCAAGTATTTCTGCTTCTGCTCTTCCGATCCGTAGGCGTAGATCGGGTACATCACGAGGCTCGACTGAACGCTCATCATCGAACGGTAACCCGAATCGATGCGTTCGACTTCGCGCGCCACCAGCCCATAGGCGACGTAGCTGGCGCCGACCCCGCCATATTCCTCGGGGATCGTCGGGCCGAGCAGCCCGAGCGCGCCCATTTCGCGAAATATCTCGGGATCGCTGGTTTCGTTCTGGAACGCGTCGATGATGCGCGGGGCGAGCTTGTCCTGCGCATAAGCGCGCGCGGTGTCGCGGACCATGCGCTCGTCTTCGGTCAGCTGGTCTTCCAGCAGGAAGGGATCGGCCCAATCGAACGCTGCCATGCCGGCCATGCTTCAAGCTCCTCAATCTGTGCCGCCCCGCTGCCAGCGAACAGGGTGCGTTGTCCAGCCCGTCGCGTTGAGGCAGGGTGCGCGCATGACCGATTTCCGTCCCCGCCGCAGCGCCCTGTTCCTGCCCGCCAGCAATCCCCGCGCGATCGAAAAGGCGCGCGGGCTGGCGGCGGACGTCGTGATCCTGGACCTGGAGGATGCCGTTGCGCCCGATGCGAAGGCGAGTGCTCGCGACGCCGCGGTCGCGGCGGTCCGAGAGGGGTTTGGTGAGCGCCAGGTCGTGATCCGAGCCAACGCGCTCGACACGCCGTGGGGCACCGAAGACATGGCCGCGATTGCTCAGACCGGCGCGGCGGTGCTGATGCCTAAAATCCGCAATGCCGAAGATGTCAGGCGTTGCTCCGACCATCTGTATTCGGGGATTCGGCTCTGGCTGATGATCGAGACGTGCGAGGCGCTCGGGCGGTTGCAGGATATCGCCGATGCCGGCGCGGACGGCTTTGTGCTGGGGGTCAACGACCTTGCGCTCGAACTGGGCGCGCGGCCGGGGGCAGAACGGGCGTGGCTGGCGCCGGTGCAGGCGCAGGTGCTGGCGGCGGCGCGATCGCGCGGTCTGGTGGCGCTGGATGGCGTATGCAACGATTTCAGCGACGATGCGCGGCTGGCGACGGAGTGCGAAGCCGCAGCGGCGATGGGCTATGACGGCAAATCGCTGATCCATCCGCGCCAGATCGACATCTGCAACGAAGCCTTTTCGCCGGGTGAGGCCGAGATTGCCTGGGCGACCAAGGTGCGCGAGGCGTTCGCCGGGAGCGATGGCGGTGTGATTCAGGTCGAGGGCAAGATGGTCGAAGCGCTCCATCTCGCTCAGGCTGAACGTATTCTGGCGATCGCACGATGATGCGCGTCAGCCGCCCACGCTGTATCGCATCCCCGGCGAAGGCCGGGGAAGCGTTTGTGGTTGGGGTCCGGCGAGCATGATGATCGCCGGAGTCGAGCTGGGCGGGACCAAATGTCTGTGCGTGCTGTCGCGCGATGGGGCGACGATCGTCGAGCATCGCCGGATCGATACGACCGATCCCGAAACGACGATGGCCGGTATCGAAGCCGCGCTCGACGCATGGCGCGGATTCGATGCGATCGGCATTGCCAGCTTCGGCCCGATCGCGATCGATCGCGGTGCGGCGAATTACGGCCACATCACCGCGACGACCAAGCCGGGATGGATCGATACCGACGTCGCGGGACGGCTCCAGCGGCGCTACGGCGTGCCGACCGAATTCCACACCGATGTCGTCGGCGCGGGGCTTGCCGAAGGCAAATGGGGCGCGGCCAAGGGGCTGGCGGATCACGCCTATGTCACGATCGGGACGGGCATCGGCGTCGGACTCATCAGCGGAGACCGGCCCGTGGTCGGTCTGACCCATCAGGAACTTGGCCATATCCGTCCGGTGCGGTTGTCGGGCGATAGCTGGCCGGGGATCTGCAGCTTTCACGGCGATTGCGTCGAAGGCCTCGCCTCGGGTCCGGCGATCAAGGCTCGGGCGGGCGTCGCGGCCAACGAAATCGCCGAACATTCGCCGATCTGGCCGCAAGTGGCGCATCCGCTAGCCCAGCTTTGCCACACCTTGGTGCTGACCGGCGTTCCGCGCCGGATCGTGTTCGGCGGCGGGGTGTCGCTGGGGGTGCCGTGGCTGCTGCCGATGGTGCGCGAGATGCTCGATGCCAGTCTGGGCAGCTATGGCGACCGCTCGCTGCTCGGCGATCTCGACGACTATATCGTCCCCGCATCGCTGGGCGGTGAGGCGGGGCCGCTCGGCGCGATCCTGCTGGGCGAGCAAGCCTGCCTTCGGAATGTTACTTAAGAACGTTTACGGCGCTTTAACCCTCTCCGCTTACCTCCCCTCAAGGACATTGGGGCGTGGTGTACGCTCCGCCAAGCGAAGGACTGCGCGCGGTGCGAATTCTGATCGTCGACGACGAACCGGCAATGCATGATTCCTACCGTCGGTGCTTCGCACCGGTGGAAACTGCGGCCAGCGATGCGCTGAGCGGCATGGCGGCCGAATTGTTCGGGGACGAGGCGCCGACGACTCCGTACGAATCGACCGAAACGGTTCGCTTCGACGCGGTCCATTGCATGCAGGGGCTCGACGCGGTCGCCGAAGTCGAAGCCGCCATCGCGCAGGGCGCGCCCTTCTCGGTCGCCTTCATCGACGTTCGCATGCCTCCCGGCATCGACGGCAAGGAAACCGCGACCAGGATCCGCGCGCTCGACCCCAATATCAACCTGGTGATCGTCACCGGCTTCTCCGATTTCTCGCCGATCGAAATTTCGAAAGCCGCCGGGCCCGCCGACAAGATCTTCTACATCGCCAAGCCGTTCGAAATCGCCGAAGTCGTCCAGACCGCGACTGCGCTCGGGCATCGCTGGCAGGTCGATCGCGACTTTGCCGCCGCGATGGTCAAGCTCGAGCAGCAGGCGATCGAACTTGCCGCCAACGAAAGCAAGGCGCTTCACCTTGCCACGCACGATTCGCTGACCGAAGCGCCCAACCGGCTCGCTTTCCTGCGGGCGCTGACGGACAGGGCGCGGGGGCCATCGATGTTTGCCGTCGCCATGATCGATCTCGACCGGTTCAAGCTGGTCAACGACACGCTCGGTCATCTCGCCGGCGACGAGCTGATCCGGGCGATCTGTACCATCCTTCACGCCAATGCCCCCGAAGGCGCGGTTGTCGCGCGGCTGGGCGGCGACGAATTCGGCGTTTTGTTCGACACCGCCGGAGAACAGGCCGCCGTCATGGCGTGCGACCGCATCTTGGCGGCGTGCGCGTCCAGTTTCCGCATTCTCGGTCATTCGATCCAGGCGTCGGCGTCGATCGGCGTTGTCGCCGTGGAGGGCGATGCCGCGCGCGATCCCGGTGACGCGCTGCGCCGCGCCGATCTGGCGCTCAACGATGCCAAGAAATCGGGTCGCGGCGTGGTTCGCGCGTTCGACGAAAGCATGGACGAAAGCGTCCGCTTCCGCCGTCGTATCGAAGGCGGTCTGGGGCAGGCGATCGAGCGCGGCGAACTGAGCCTGGCCTATCAGCCGATCGTCGCCGGCCACAATATGGAAGTAGTCGGGTTCGAAGCCTTGCTGCGCTGGCAGACCGACGAATTCGGCCCGATCAGCCCGGCACTGTTCATCCCGATTGCCGAGGAATCGAACCTGATCCACGAGCTTGGCGACTGGGTGCTCGACGAAGCGCTCCAGGTGCTCCAGCAATGGCCAAGCCAATATGTCTCGGTCAATTTCTCGCCGCGCCAGTTCCGGCGCCAGAATTTCGTCGGCCATGTCGTCGAGCGCGTCCAGCGCGCCGGGATCGAGCCCAAAAGGGTGCAGATCGAGATCACCGAGACGGCGATCTTCGACAATGCCGAACGCGCCGCCGAAACGCTCTACAAATTGCGCCAGATGGGCTTCCGCATCGCGCTCGACGACTTCGGCACGGGCTATTCGTCGCTCTACAACATCCGCAAATTCGCGCTCGATTGCCTGAAGATCGACAAGAGCTTCATCGACGGCATGGGTCGCGAAAAGGAATCGGCGGCGATCGTCCATTCGATCATCCATCTCGGCCGCGCGCTGGGGCTGGGCGTGATCGCCGAAGGCGTCGAGACCGACGCGCAGGTTCAGGCGCTGCGGCTGGCCGGATGCAGCCATTTGCAGGGCTATTACTTCTCGCGGCCGATACCGGCCGAGGCAGCGCGCGAGATGGCGGTCGACCGCTTCATCGGCGGCGAAGACGACTTCGACGGGGACGAATTCGCGATCCAGGCGGGCGACGGGACCAACGGTTGATGGCTCGGATCCGCGGCTGGGTAGCGCGCCGGCTCGTGTTCGCGTCGCTCGGCGGCAAGCTGCTGCTGATTTTGGCGGCGGTCGGTCTGATCGGGTCGGTCGCGCTGACGGTGCTGCTCGCCGCGGTCATCACGCCGAACTTCGACCAGCTCGAGCAGCAGGCCAAGGACGGGCATATCGAACGCACGCGCGCGGCGCTCGGCGAATTCGCCGGCAAGGTCGAAAGTTCGGTGCGCGATTACGGTGACTGGACGTCGAGCTACGACTATATCGAGAAGCCGACCAAGGCGTTCGAGGAAGAGAGCTTTTCGCCGCTGGCGATGAAGAATCTCGATGTCGATGGCATGGCCTATCTGCGTCCCGACAAGAGCCTGGTGATAGCCCGCTGGATCGATCCCCGGTCGGGCGTCGAGAACAATGTTTTGCGCGATGCAATGGTTGCGGCGATGCGGAAGGCGCCGCTCGACGCCGCGATGAAGCGCAACGATCCAGACAATTCGGGCCATTTCTTCGCGCGGCTCAACAATGTGGTGGTCGCCGTCGGCGTAGCGCAAGTGCGCAAGAGCGACGGCAGCGGCACTCCCCGCGGCTACGTCCTGATGGTCCGCCGCATCACGTCAAAGCAGCTTAGCGACTCGCTCCAGGTGACCGCAAAGGTCGATCTTGCCACCACCCCAAGCCGCCCGCTGGTTACCACCGATACGGAGACGATGAAGATCGCAGTGCCGGTCACCGGCGCCGACGGAAAGCCGGTCGCAGCGGCGAGCTTCGTCGTGGCGCGCGATGTCTCTTTGCTCGGCCGTCACATGTTGTGGCTCGCGGTACTGGGATCGACGGTTCTGCTGATCCTTGTCCTCGCGGTGCTCAGCCAGATGATTTCGCGGCTGGTGCTCAAGCGCCTCAGCCGGGTCGAGGCACACATGCAGCGCGTCCGCGATTCGGGATCGTTCAGCGTGCTCGAGGATGACAGCCAGCGGCAGGATGAGATCGCGTCGATGGGGCGCAGCTTCAATTCGATGCTGGTCCAGCTGAAGGACCTGCGCGAACAGGTCGAAGTACAAAGCTTCGCGCTGGGCCGCAGCGAAAGCGCGGTCGCGGTGATGCACAATGTGCGCAACGCGCTGAACCCCGTATCGACGATCCTGAGCGCCGGGATCGGGCAGGGCTCGCCGGTCGACCGCGCGCTGATCGAACGCGCGCTGACCGAGCTCGTCAGCGGCGACAATGCGCCCGAGCGGCGCCAGAAACTCGTCTCGTTCCTCGCCGCCGCGTTCGACGCGGAGGACAAGCAACGCGACGACCGGCGCGACCAGCTTCAGGTCGGTCGCGATGCGATGCGTCAGGTGCTCGAAATCATCGGCGCGCAGCAACAGCATGCGCACGAACGCCCGCCGCTGGAGGCATGCGACGCGACGCAAATCATTGCGCAGAATGCGACCATCGCGCGCCATTCGGGCGACGGCAGTTCGATCGCGTTCGCCTTTCCCGCCAAGCCGCACCCGGTGCTCGCCAATCGCGTGCTGCTCAGTCAGGTGGTCGGCAACATCTTTTCGAACGCCGCAGAGGCGATCATCGCCGCAGGCGGATCGGGCAACATTACCGTTACCATTGCCGACACCGCCAACGGCCAGGTCGAAATCGCGATCCAGGATTCGGGCGAAGGGTTCGATCCCGCCAACGCGCCGCAGCTGTTCCAACGCGGCTTTTCGACGCGCGCGCACAAATCGGGCGGGCTCGGGCTGCATTGGTGCGCCAATTCGATGACCGCGATGGAGGGATCGCTGCGGCTCGACAGCGAGGGGTTGGGGCGCGGCGCGATTGCACGGCTGACGCTCAAGGCGCCCGACGCCGGGCAGGTGCGGACCGATATCGCCGCCTGACTCGCGGCCTAAGTTGACACTAAGTTGACACTATCGACGCCGGTGTTGCGCTGCTGCGCGGAAGGAAATCGCCAGCCGGAAGTTGGCGAAAAGCCCTTTCAGTTCCCCGGGGGGCTGGCGGTATGACAATGTCAAAGAGCGTTTCCGCGGACGCTCTCAAACGAAATCCAACATTGCAAGGACTTATAGTCCCCCGTCACCCCGGCCTAGTGCCGGGGTCCGCCTAGCGGCAAACTGCACCGATGCAGCGCGAGCGGATACCGTGCGTATATATCATGGCAGCGGCCTATCACGGCACGCTCTACACCGGCGTCACGTGGAACTTGATCGGCCGGGTGATGCAGCATCGCCACGGCACGCATGATGGGTTCACCAAGACCTACGGCATCAAGCGGCGGTTTATTACGACGCGGGCGAGACGATGGAGGCCGTGATCTTGCGTGAGAAACAGATCAAGCGCCGGAGACGCGAATATAAGTACAATCTGATCGAGCGCCTGAATCCGGAATGGAACGACCTCGCGGTGGGGCTCGGCCTGCCCCCGTTGGGCGATTGATTATTTGCCAGGCAGACCCCGGCACTTCGGCCGGGGTGACGGCTAGAATCCGCCTACCACCCCGATCCGCCGCCGCCGCCACCGCCGCCGCCGGAAAAGCCGCCGCCGCCCGATCCGCTGCTGCTGCTCGGCGATGTCGCCGCGGACGACACGGTGCTGTCGAGCGACGATCCGACGCTGCTCGCGAAACCGCCGGGATCGTCCCAGATGTTGCCGCTGCCGACGTACCAGGCCATCGTGCTGCCGGTCGCGCCCGCCGCCGCTGCTGCCGCCAGTACGCCGGCGAACTTGTTCGCCCAGTGATTTTCGACGTCGAGCGCGATCGCGTAGGGCAGATATTTCTCGAACAATTCGGGGGTCTTTTCGGGCGGGTGGAGGACGTTGAGCCGGTCCTCTTCGGTGATCCCCAGATAGTGTTTGAACCCGGCGATCTGGTCCATCACGCGGCGCCCCTCGACCGTCGGCGCGTACATCCAGGCGAAGGCGGTGAGCGCAACCGGCAGCATCAGCAACGGGATCAGCACCGCGAATTTGGACGCCGACAAGGCGTCGGCGATCGCAGCGAAGGCGAACAGGCCGGTCAGCATGAGGAGGATGACGATCCCCGCCCAGGCCATGAATTTTCCACCGCCGCTCGACCGTTTCGACACGCCGTATAACCCATACATGCCCAACGCGCCGCCGGCCGCCAGCAACGGGAGCGAGACTTCGCCCGCGGTCGCGGTCTGCGAGGTGGCGAGCGCGATCAGCGACGCAAACAGCACGGCCACCAGCATCGCCAGCAGCCCGCGCGCGGCGACGTCGCTATGCTTTTCGAACGTCACGCCCGAATAGAGTCCTTCGAGCCCCTGTTCGAGCGCCGAGCGTGCGGCTTGCAGCGTGGCGTGATTGTCCTGTTTAAGTTCGAGGCTGTCGCCACCGGCGAACAGCCCGTCGATCATCGCGCCTTCGGGTGCGGGCAAGGGATCGCGCGCGGTACGGTCGAGCGTGGTGGTGCCCTTCGAGAACCAGCCGCCGCCTTCCTTGGTAATCCGCAATTGTTTGCGCACGCCGAGCTCGACGATCGCCGCGGTGAAGGCGCGGTTGTCGAGCTTCATCTTCGACACGTAGCGCACGGCCGCCGCGGTCATCCCGGCAGGCGGCGAAAAGAGCGGCACCACCGGCCCGGCGCGCGGGCCGCGACCGACCGTCAGCCACGCGCGAAAGTAGAACCAGCCGACCCCGATCGCCGAGAGCAAGCCGGCGAACAGCGCCCCCCAATCCTGCAGCCACCAGCCGAGCCGGGTGTTCGCGCTGGGGGCGTCGACGACGCCCTTGGGAAAGGACGCGGCGACAGTCAGCCCGGCATGGACTGGGAGCGGCTGGGTCGTACGAAAGGTGATCGTACCGGGTTGTTCGTCGACGACCGCGGCATCCTTGCCGTCGGCGCCCTGCGTACCGGTATAGGCGGCACGGTTGCCGAATTTGGCGGGGGAGGGGAGCGTGATGCGCGCGGTGGCCTGGTCGATCGGGAAGTCCCAGCCGGTGCCGGTCGCGTTCCAATAGAGTTCGTCGAACGTCGCATCATAATGAACGATCCGCGTCATCCGGTAATGGATCACGAAGACATGTTCGCCCGGCGGGATCGTCGTATCGGCGCGACCGATCTTGACGCGGACGCCGTTGCTCAGGTTCGATTGCTCGTAAGTCTCCGGCTGGCCGTCGCGCTGGACGGTGAGCAACGCGAAGCCGACGCTTTCGCGCTGGCCGTAACTCGTTGCATAGCTGGTCGGGATGTCGCGGTTGATGCCGTGGTGGATATTGTCGCCGGTGACGTTGAAGGTGATCGTCTCGGTCACGTCGAGCTCGCCGCTCTTCGCGATCTTCACGTCGCTGAAGAAGCTTTTGATCCGCTCGACGCCGGGATCGTCCGGGGTCGCGAAGGTCGTCTCGCTGGTGCTCAGGGTCGACCCATGATCCTGCGCCCCGACCGCGACCGGCAGCGCGATCAGGATCAGCGCGACCAGTTTCGCGATGAGGCGCATGGCTCAGGCCGCCGGCGAGTCGAACGATACCTTTGGCGCGGCCGAGATGGAGGGCAAATCGTCCTGATAGAAGGGTTCTTCCCTGAACCCCGCCGGCCCCGCGATCAGCACGTTGGGGAAGGATTGGACGCTTGTGTTCAAATCGCGCACCGTGGCATTGTAATAACGCCGCGCGCTCGACAATTCGGTTTCGATGTTGCTCAGTTCGGTTTGTAATTGCTGGAAATTCTCGCTGGCCTGGAGTTCGGGATACGCCTCCGCCACCGCAAACAGCTTGCCGATCATCCCGGTCATCTGGGCATCGGCCTTGGCGGTGGCATCGACACCCTGCGCGGTCGTCGCGTCGGCACGGTGTGCGGTAATCTGATCGAACGTCTCGCGCTCGTGCGTGGCATAGCCCTGAACGGTCGATACGAGGTTGGGGATCAGATCGGCGCGGCGACGCAATTGGACGGTGATTCCGCTAAACCCCTCGCGCACAAGCGCGCGCATCCGCACCAGCCCGTTATAGATCATCACCAGATAAGCGAGCAGTACGGCGACGATGCCGAGTACGATCCAGAGCGCCATCGTAAGTCCCCCCTTGGATTGGTGCGTGGTTGGCGCTTTATCTACTGTTTGGAACAGGCTTCACAGCGGAATCGTCAGGCCGCGCGATCCTTGGTGACATCGTCCTTTCGCCGCAGGTAGGGCGCGACCAGATTGTGCGCGCGGAACCATTCCTGCCGTTCGGGGCTGAGCGTGGCGAAATTGCCGATCACCCGGCGGCATTCGGCGGTGCGGCATTGGCAGATCATGTGCCAGTTCGATTCGGCCAGCGTGGTCGAATAGTCCCAGGTGATTTCCTCGCCCTCGGCGATCGACCGGATCGCGACGAGGAACACGCCGCTGTCGGCGAAGCGCAGCCCGGCATTGGGCGCGCAGCTGTGGTTGACCAGATCGTCGATCCGGCCCGATGGCCCCATGAAATGTTCGGGGGTGACCTGCACGAAGCGATCCGACGCCCCGCGCATCAGGCTGGGGATGCGGTCGGCGCGGAAACGGCGGCCGGTGAACTCGATCAGCCGATCGCCCTCGGCAAAGCTATGCGCGGCGAACACAGCCTTGCCCAAATGGGTTTCGCCGACCGCGAACAGATTGGCAGGGGTGCGAAGCGCGTCGAGCACGTAGAAGCGGCCGTTGCGAAAGCCGAGCGAGCGCAGCGGGTTGATCGTGGCGAGGCCGACGAGGAACCAGACGCTGGCATGGCAGACCAGCTCGACCAGAATATAGGCATATTCGCCGACCGGGCTGCCGGGGACGCGGGTGGCGACCAGCAAGGTGGCGAGGTCGCCGACAGTCCACAGCCCCCAGGCGGGCGAGCGTTCGCGCGTGCGGTCGGCCCAGACGCTGGCCCAGGTCGGCCAGAAGCTGATCGGCATCGCCGCGACGACCAGCATATGCGCCCAGAAAGCGTCGCGGAACATCGCCCAGACGGCGAGACTGCCGAGGCACGTGGCCATGCACAGGCTTTCGGTGCGGCTCGGCAGGCTCCACGCCGAACGCCGCCACAATGCCAGCGTGATCGCAACGCAGGCGACCGTGGCGAACAGAAAGACCCAGCGTTGCGGCGCGTCGGGGTTTACCGCGGCATAGGTTGACGCTTCGACCGCGGTCGCCGCGCTCCAGATCAGCCACGACGCGCGATTGGGCTCGACCAGGTTGCGGCGCAGCCCGGCAAGGTAGGTCGCATAGCCCGCGAACGTCGCGGCCATCGCCACCAGAAACCAGGCCTGGACCATCTATCCCGCCGCCCCCGCGCACCATTGCGCAATGGTCTGTTTACCATGACGACAGGAATCCGTCTATTCGAAACCCCAGGACTCACCGCGAGTCGCTAAGGTCCTGATATTCGATTCTTTTGTCTGGGGGCAGCGGGACAAAGATTAACCACGGATATCGGCATACTCTACCCGGCAATCGCGCGAAGACCGGCAGCGTTGCAAAAATGCCGCTGGTCCTGTCTCGGGCAACCGAATTGTCCGTCGCGCACGCGGTCCGCGCGCCCGTGATTGGGGAAACTACGCATATGTGCTGGCCCGCCCGCCCCATAGACGCACCCCAACAGTTGCGCGCCCATGTCGGAGCGTGCGTCGCACGGGGGCAAACTTGGACGACATATTTACCAGAGCCGTCGGGTGGATGTTGGTCGTGGTGGCGCTCGTCACCGCATCGGCGTTCGCAGCCGACGGTGCCTTCGCCGTCCATATGGCGATCTGCGCGCTGGCCGCGCTCATCGCCGCCTTTTACACCGCCAACCAGATCGGACGCCCTCCGGCGACCGCGCAATCCGACCGTTATTATGATGACGTGATCCGGTGGGGTGTGATCGCGACGGTCTTTTGGGGGGTGGTGGGGCTGCTCGTCGGGATCGTGATCGCGTCGCAGCTGACCTTCCCGGTGCTCAACTTCAGCAGCGAGTATACGACATTCGGGCGGCTGCGGCCGCTGCACACGTCGGCGGTGATCTTTGCGTTCGGCGGCAACGCGCTGATCGCGACCAGCTTTTACATCGTCCAGCGCACCTGCCGCGCGCGGTTGTTCGCCCCCGCGCTCGCGCGCTTCGTGTTCTGGGGATATCAGCTGTTCATCGTGCTGGCCGCGACCGGTTACCTGATGGGCGTGACCGAGGGTCGCGAATATGCCGAGCCCGAATGGTATGTCGATATCTGGCTGACGATCGTCTGGGTCAGTTATCTGGTCGTGTTCCTGGGTACGATCGTCAAGCGGTCCGAGCCGCATATCTACGTCGCCAACTGGTTTTACCTGGCGTTCATCGTCACCGTGGCGATGCTGCATCTGGTCAACAATATTTCGATCCCGCCGTCATGGCTCGGCTCCAAATCCTATTCGGCTTTCTCGGGCGTGCAGGATGCGCTGACGCAGTGGTGGTACGGCCATAACGCGGTAGGCTTCTTCCTGACCGCCGGCTTCCTCGGCATGATGTATTATTTCGTGCCCAAGCAGGCCGAGCGACCGATCTACAGCTACCGGCTGTCGATCGTGCACTTCTGGTCGCTGATCTTTCTCTACATCTGGGCGGGGCCGCACCACCTTCACTACACCGCGCTGCCCGACTGGGCGCAGACGCTGGGGATGGTGTTCTCGATCATGCTGTGGATGCCCAGCTGGGGCGGGATGATCAACGGGCTGATGACGCTCAACGGCGCGTGGGACAAGATCCGCACCGATCCGATCATCCGCATGATGGTGTTCGCGCTCGCCTTCTACGGCATGTCGACGTTCGAAGGCCCGATGATGTCGATCAAGAGCGTCAACTCGCTCTCGCACTACACCAACTGGACGATCGGCCATGTTCATTCGGGCGCGCTCGGGTGGAACGGGATGATCACCTTCGGCGCGATCTACTTCATGACGCCGCGGCTGTGGGGCCGCACCCGGCTCTATTCGCTGCGCATGGTCAACTGGCACTTCTGGTGCGCGACGCTGGGGATCGTGCTCTACGCTTCGTCGATGTGGGTCGCGGGGATCACGCAGGGTCTGATGTGGCGCGAATACGGCGCCGACGGATACCTCGTCTATTCGTTCGCCGAAGTCGTGGCCGCACTGCATCCTTATTACCTGATCCGGGTGATTGGCGGGCTGCTCTACTTTACCGGCGCGCTGTTCATGGTGTGGAACGTGTGGATGACGATCGCGGGCAAGCTTCGCGATGAAGCCCCGATGTCGTCGCCGAGCTTCGATCCCGGCAAGGACCGTCCGCTGCCCAAGGCTCCCAGGGCCGTCGCTCAACCACTTCCGGCGGAGTAAGCCACATGGCCATCGCATTCCTGCAAAAGCACAAGGCCATCGAACGCAACGTCATGTTGCTGCTGGTCCTCTCGTTGATCACCGTGGCGATCGGCGGGATCGTCGAAATCGCGCCATTGTTCTGGATCCAGTCGACCGTGACCAAGGTCGATGGGGTGCGGCCCTACACGCCGCTCGAGCTGGCCGGTCGCAATATCTATATCCGTGAGGGCTGCTACGGCTGTCACAGTCAGATGATCCGGCCGTTCCGCGACGAGGTCGAACGCTACGGGCATTACAGCCTGTCGGCGGAAAGCATGTACGACCATCCGTTCCAATGGGGGTCGGAGCGTACCGGGCCCGATCTGGCACGCGTCGGCGGGCGCTATTCCGACGAATGGCACCGCCAGCATCTGACCGATCCGCGCTCGGTCGTGCCCGAATCGATCATGCCCCCCTACGCCTTCCTGATGGATCGCGACCTCAACCTGCCCAACATCGGCAAGGATCTGAAGGCATTGCGTAGCGTCGGGGTGCCGTACACCGATACCGACATCAAGAAGGCGGCGGCGGACCTGTTGCTTCAGGGCGGCGCGGGGGACGGCGATGCGGCCGACCTCGCGAAGCGCTATCCGAAGGCGCAGACGCGCGATTATGACGGCAACCCCGATCGTTTGACCGAGGCCGATGCGCTGATCGCGTATCTGCAAATGCTCGGCACGCAGATCGACTTCAAGGCGGGCGCGCCGCGGGAGCGGGCCAAATGATCTACGAATCGCTCCGCCAGTTCGCCGACAGCTGGGGCCTGGTCCTGATGGGGGTCGCGTTCCTGACCTTCGTCGGCTGGGCGTTCCGGCCCAATTCGTCCGCGACCACGCACCGTGCCGCCACCAGCATTTTTGACGAGGACACAATCGATGGCTGAGAACGGGCGCATCGACCAGCCGACCGGCACCGCGACGGTCGGCCACGAATGGGACGGGATCGAGGAGCTCGACACCCCGATGCCGCGCTGGTGGCTGTACATTTTCTACGCCTGCATCGTGTTCGCGATCGGCTATGCGATTGCCTATCCCGCGATCCCGCTGTTGACGCGGGCGACGCCGGGGCTGCTCGGCTGGACCAGCAAGGGTGCGCTCGACGCCGAAGTGTCGGCCGACCGCCAGCGCAAGGCAGCGACGTTGAGCGCGATCGCCAACACCCCGCTCGATCAAATCCTCGGCAATCCGCAGCTGCTGCACGCCGCGCAAGAGGGCGGTGCCGCGGCGTTCAAGATCAATTGCACGACGTGCCATGGATCGGGCGCGGCTGGCAGCAAGGGCTACCCCAATCTGAACGACGACGACTGGCTGTGGGGCGGCGATATCGCGACGATCCAGAAGACGCTGATGGACGGCGTACGCTACCCCGGGAACGATGCGACACGCATGTCGCAAATGCCGGCCTTCGGTCGCGACGGGCTGCTGACGCGCGACCAGATCGAGGATCTGGTGTCGTATGTCCGCTATATTTCCAAGCAGGAAAACGGCAGCGCGTCGGCGCAGCGTGGGGCCGGGTTGTTCGCGAACAATTGTGCGGCGTGTCACGGCAGCACCGGCACCGGCAACCGGACGGTCGGCGCACCCAATCTGACCGACAAGATATGGCTCTATGGCGGCGACCGCGACACGATCGGCGCGACCATCACCAATGCCCGCTACGGTATCATGCCGGCGTGGATCCATCGGCTCGATCCGGTGACGATCAAGATGCTGGCGGTCTATGTCTATTCGCGCGGCGGCGGTGAAAAGTCCGTGCCCTTGCCGCCGGTGACGGTTGCGGCGGCCAAGACCGGAGCGGCGAAGTGACATGGCCGATCCGGCAGACCTGACCAGGGTCGACGACCATTTTTTCGAGGCCCGGCGCAAGATTTTCCCGAAGAAGATCGACGGCACGTTCCGGCGCCTGAAATGGGCGATCATGGCGGTCACGCTGACGATCTATTACGTCACGCCATGGCTGCGCTGGAACCGCGGGGCGTATGCGCCCGATCAGGCGGTGCTGGTCGATCTGGCGAACCGCCGCTTCTACATGTTCGCGATCGAAATCTGGCCGCACGAATTCTATTATGTCGCCGGCCTGCTGATCATGGCGGCGATCGGGCTGTTCCTCGTCACCTCGGCGGTAGGGCGCGCGTGGTGCGGTTATGCCTGTCCGCAGACGGTGTGGACCGACCTGTTCGTCCATGTCGAACGCTTCTTCGAGGGCGATCGTAACGCGCAGATCCGGCTCGACCGCGCGCCGTGGGGACCGGTCAAGATCGCCCGGCGCGGCGCCAAGCTGGCGACGTGGCTACTGATCGCCGTGCTGACCGGCGGCGCGTGGGTGTTCTATTTCACCGACGCGCCGACCCTGGCGCGCGAATTCGTCACCAACTCGGCGCCGTTCGTCGCCTATGCCACCGTTGCGGTGCTGACCTTCACCACCTTCACGCTGGGCGGGTTTATGCGCGAACAGGTGTGCATCTATATGTGCCCGTGGCCGCGGATCCAGGGCGCGATGATGGACGAAAAGACGCTCGCGGTGACCTACAAAGCCTGGCGCGGCGAACCGCGGAGCCACGGAGTCAAGCGGGCGCAGGGCGCGGTTGCGGATAGTAGCTTCACACTGGCGGACCTGACCGCCAACGCTGGCCAGATCGGCGACTGTATCGATTGCAATGCGTGCGTTGCGGTGTGTCCGACCGGGATCGATATCCGCGAAGGGCCGCAGATCGGCTGCATCACGTGCGGGCTGTGCATCGATGCGTGCGACGCGATGATGACGCGCGTCGGGCGGCCGACGCGGCTGATCGGCTATACCACCGACCTCGACGAGAAGCTGGCGACTCAGAAGAAGCCGATCGTCCCCGCGATCAAGCGCCTGCTGCGTCCGCGCACGTTTGTCTATCTCGGCGCCTGGACCGCGATCGGCTGCGCGATGCTGTTCGCGCTGGGCACGCGGACGCGGCTGAACGTCGAGGCGCTGCAAAGCCGCAACCCGACCTGGGTGCGGCTGTCCGACGGCACGATCCGTAACGGCTACAGCCTGAAGATCCGCAACATGGAGGCGCGCCCGCGTTCCGTCGAAATCCGGCTCGACGGGATCGACGGCGTGATGTGGGGCGACGCCGGATCGCGCGCGACCGCCAGCCGCACGATGCGCGTCGACATCGCCGCGGATCAGGTCGCCAAAATCGCCTTGTTCGTGGCGGCACCGGAGGCGGGGGAGGCTCGCAACGATATCCGCTTCGTCGCGCGCACGCTCGACAGCAAGCCCGAGACCGCAACCACCACCAGCTTTTTCGAACGTCCGGAGTAAGACGATGACCGCACGATTCACCGGATGGCACATGGCCGCAATCATGGTCGCGTTCTTCGGGGTAGTGATTTCGGTCAACTTCCTGATGGCCAGCGACGCGATCCGCACGTTCGGCGGGACGGTGGTCGACAATTCCTATGTCGCCAGCCAGCAATATAATGTGTGGCTGGCCGAAGCGCGCGCGCAGAGCAGCGAAGGCTGGAGCGCTAAGCCGAGCGTCGGCCCGGACGGCGCGATCGTCGTCGCCATCGCGCGTGGCGGGAAGCCGGTCGATGGCGCGGTGGTCAGCGTCGCGGTCACGCACCCGGTCGGGCTGGTGACGACGAAGACCTTCGCCTTCACGCCGATCGGACCGGGCCTGTACCGCGCCACGCAGCCGGTCGCGCCGGGGCGCTGGCTGTTGCACATCGACGCCAAACGCGACGGGCAGGATGCGCGGTTCGAGGATGAAATCCGCCGATGAGTCTGCACGATCCGGTCGCGGCCGACGCGCCGCTCGAAACGACGATGATGACGATCGACGGCGTGCGCTGCGCGGCGTGTATCGCCAAGCTGGAGGGCGGGCTGCGGCACGTTCCGGGTGTGGCGCTGGCGCGGCTCAATTTCTCGACGCGGCGGCTGCGGGTCGATCATGGGCCCGCGCTCGACATGGCCGGACTGACCGACGCGATCGGCAAGCTGGGGTTCGAGGCGCACCCGTTCGTGGGGGAGGCCGACAAAGCGGGCGAGCGCGAGAGCCGGCGGCTGATGCTGGCGCTGGCGGTGGCGGGCTTCGCCGCGATGAACATCATGCTGTTGTCGGTGTCGATCTGGTCGGGTGCGGACGGGCCGACGCGGACGATGTTCCACTGGCTGTCGGCGCTGATCGCGCTGCCGACGGTCGCTTATTCGGGCCGCCCGTTCTTCGACAGTGCATGGAGCGCGCTGCGGCGCGGCCGCACCAATATGGACGTGCCGATCTCGATCGGCGTGGTGCTGACCACGCTGATGAGCCTGTACGAAACCGCGATCGGCGGCGCGCATGCCTATTTCGACGGCGCGGTGATGTTGCTGTTCTTCCTGCTCGCGGGGCGCTTTCTCGACAGCGTGATGCGCGGGCGGGCTCAAGACGGGATCGCCGCTTTGCTGCGCAATCTCCCGCAGGACGCGCTGGTGATCGGGCCGGATAACAGTTCGGTGCGTCGCCCGGTCGGCGAACTGGCGCCGGGCATGCGCGTGCTCGTCGCGGCCGGAGAACGGATCGCGGTCGACGGCGTGGTCGAAAGCGGCGAGAGCGACATCGACCGCGCGCTGGTGACGGGCGAAAGCGCACCCGAACGTGTGACGCCCGGGACGTTGGTTCTGGCGGGAACGATCAACCTTTCCGCACCGCTGACCGTGCGCGCGAAGGCGGTCGGACCCGACACCGCCATCGCCGATATTGCCCGGCTGATGGAAAGCGCGGGGCAAAGCAAATCGCGCTACGTCCGCATCGCCGACCGCGCATCGCGGCTCTACGCGCCCGCTGTTCATACGCTTGCCGCACTGAGTTTCGTGGGCTGGCTGATCGCCGGGGCCGGGGTTCATCAGGCGGCGTCGATCGCGGTCGCGGTGCTGATCATTACGTGCCCGTGCGCGCTGGGTCTGGCGGTGCCGATCGCACATGTGGTCGCGTCGGGGGCGCTGATGAAGATCGGCGTGATGGTCAAGGACGGCAGCGCGCTCGAACGGCTGGCGGTGGTCGATCGCGTGCTGCTCGACAAGACGGGCACGACCACGCTGGCGCGGTTCGCCGTGGTCTCCGGCATCCCGCACGACGCAGCGGCGCTCAGCATGCTGCTGGCACTGGCGCAGGCCAGCCGCCACCCGCTGTCCAGGGCCGTGGCCGACGCGGCGGTCGAGGCGGGCGCGCAACCCGCGGCAGTGCACGAACTGGTCGAGCATGCCGGGCTCGGCATTCAGGGGACATTCGACGGGGTGGTCTGCCGGCTTGGCCGCGCCGACTGGGTGTCGGACCAACCGCACCCCGACCAAGATCAAGTCGAGGTGGCGTTCCGCTTCGGGCAGGCCCCGCTCGTACACATTCTGCTCGAGGATCAATTGCGGCCCGATGCGGCACAGGCGTTCGATCGGCTGCAAGCGATGGGGCTCTCGCCGGAGCTGGTATCCGGCGATTCGGTGACCGTGGTCGGGCGGCTGGCCGCGGAATTGCGCGTCGCCGGCGTCGCGCGCATGTCGCCCGCCGACAAGCATCAGCGGATCGTCGAACTGGAGGCAGCGGGGCACCACGTGTTGATGGTCGGCGATGGCCTGAACGACGGACCCGCGCTCAAGGCCGCCAGCGTCGCGATGGCGCCAGGGACTGCCACGGATGTCGGGACGTTAGCCGCCGATATCGTGTTTCTGGGCGAGCGGCTCATGCCGGTGCCGCTGACCATCGTCGTCGCGCGCCGCACGATGGCGGTGGTGCGACAAAATTTCGCGCTGGCGATTGCCTACAATGCGTTTGCCGTGCCGCTCGCGATTGCCGGGCTGGTCACGCCGTTGATCGCGGCACTGGCGATGTCGGGGTCGTCGCTGCTGGTCGTCGGCAACGCCCTCCGGCTCAAGCGAGCCGCGCGATGAACGGCGTTCTCCTGCTGATCCCGATCGCGCTGGGGCTGGGTCTGGTCGGGCTTGCCGCGTTCTTCTGGGCGGCGCGGAGCGGGCAGTTCGAGGATCTCGACGGCGCGGCGCTGCGTATCCTGATCGACGATGATGCCGATGATTGAACGGCTCTCCGGAACGCTCGGCGTGCTGGCGATCGGACGGCTGTCGCTCGCCGCTGCGCTCGGTTGCGCCTTGCCGCCGGGCATTGCGATGCCGATCTGCGGCGAAGGTCACCGCTGGCAGGTGATTCCGACGGGTGGCAAGGCCCCGGCGCACGATAACGCTTCCGCCGGCTGTCACGCACTTTGCGGGCGCAAGCACTCGACCGATAACGGCGAGGACTTCGACTGCTGACGTCTAGGCGGCCAGTGCCCGGCCCTGATCGACCTCCAGCCGGCCCCAGATTTCCACCAGCGCGTCGGTCAGCTCGCGCATCATCGTCTCGTCGTGCGCGGGGCCGGGGGTGAAGCGCAGCCGCTCGGAGCCGCGCGGCACGGTCGGGTAATTGATCGGCTGGACGTAGACCCCGTATTCGGCGAGCAGGATATCGGCGATCTTCTTGGCCTTGACCGGGTCGCCCACCATCAGCGGCACGATGTGCGTGGTCGATTCCATCGCCGGCAATCCCGCGTCGGCGAACAGCGCCTTGAGCATCGTCGCGGCGGCTTGCTGTCCCTCGCGTTCGACATTGGACGCCTTCAGATGGCGCACCGACGCGAGTGCGCCCGCCGCCAGTACAGGCGCCAAACTGGTGGTGAAGATGAACCCCGGCGCGTAGCTGCGGATCACGTCGATAATCGTCTGGTCCGCGGCGATATACCCGCCCATCACCCCGATCGCCTTGCCCAGCGTGCCCTCGATGATCGTCAGCCGCTCGGCGACGCCGTCGCGTTCGGAGATTCCGCCACCCCGCGCGCCGTACATCCCGACGGCATGGACTTCGTCGAGATAGGTCAGCGCGTTGTACCTGTCGGCGAGGTCACAGAATGCAGCAATCGGCGCGACGTCGCCGTCCATCGAATAGACGCTCTCGAACGCGATCAGCTTGGGTGCGGCCGGATCGGCGGCCGCGAGCAGTTCGTCGAGATGCGCGACGTCATTATGCCGGAAGACGTGCTTCTCGCACCCCGAGTTGCGGATCCCGGCGATCATGCTGGCATGGTTGAGTTCGTCCGAAAAGATGATGCAGCCGGGCAGCACCTTCGCCAGCGTCGCCAACGTCGCTTCGTTCGAGACATAGCCCGACGTGAACAGCAACGCGCCTTGCTTGCCGTGCAAATCGGCAAGCTCGGCTTCGAGATCGACATGGTAATGCGTGTTGCCGCCGATATTGCGCGTGCCGCCACTGCCAGCCCCAACGTCGTGCAACGCGTCTTCCATCGCCGCGATCACCTTGGGATGCTGGCCCATTGCGAGATAGTCATTCGAACACCACACGGTGATCGGCTGCGGGCCGTTATGCCCGGCAAAGCAGCGCGCATTGGGGTACGACCCCTTATTGCGCAAAATGTCGACGAATACGCGGTACCGCCCCTCCGCGTGCAAACGATCGACCGCCTGCGTGAAGACATCCTCATAGTTCAGTCGCTTGTGATCAGGGTCGGCACGCGCTGCGACGATATGCCTCACGATTTGGCGTCCATGATCTTCCGTGCATAGGCATCGACCTTGCGGCCCGTTTCTGCGCGGCGTGCGGTATTGAGCAGCTCGGCGCAGGTTTTGCGCGCGGTCTCACGAACGCGCTCCAGTTGCTCTTTCGCGTAGATCGGATCGAGATCGTCGACGATCGAGTCGATGTGGACATGGTCGGTCGAGGCGAGGTCGAACACCGTCGCCAGATAATTGTCGAACCCGTCGCGCAATGTCGTCAACTGACCCTGCTCGCCCAGCCAGGCCGAGGTCGAGGCCGAGGTGGTGAAGCTGAGCAGGCGTTTCCCGCCAAGGAAGCGCCCGTCGCCGCGCGGCTGTTCGCTCGTCGGTTTGAATCCTGCGCCCAGCACCCGATCGACATAGCCCTTGATCATCGCCGGGGGGAGACCGAACCAGATCGGATAGACGAACGTCAGGATGTCGCAATTCCTGACCGATGCGACGTCGTCGAGAATGCCGAGATCGGGCGCTTCGGGGATGATTTCGAGGATCGGATCGAAGCGGTTGGCATAGAGATCGCGCAGATAGGCGACTTGCCCGCACGACTGCACCGCCTCGCAATAGGCGTCGGCGATCTGATGATTGAAGCTGCCCCGGCGCGGATGCGCGAGCACGACGAGATGACGAATTGGCTCGATGGACACGACCGACCTCCCTGCGGCGCACGCTGGCGCCGCATCGAAATACGGCCGCGGGGCCGGACACCGAAATACGGGAAATCCCCAATACAGCCGGCGCTGCATTTCGGGTTGATCGTCGGGCGAGCCAACCCGTGCGACCGCAAAGAACGGGCATCGCCCCCGAACCGGAGACGATGCCCAGGCGCGCGGTGAAGGAGGTAACTACCGCGGGGTGGATTGGTCACGCCGGTGAAGAGCATCCTCGATGCTGACGTAAAGCAGGCCAGCCATGAAACAACTCATCGAGACGATCACGATCATGAGAAACCAGTTTGAAATGATCCACTGCATGGCTCGAGCACCTTTGTTGTCAGGCGCCAATCATCGCAGCCGATCCGGCAATTCACTTTGACCAGAATCAAAAATTCGCAACTTCCCGAAAGGAGGCCTGTTATGGCCGAATTCCACGCCGATCTCGCGACGGTGTCGGTGCCGCGTTACACCAGCTATCCGACCGCCGCGGAGTTCAACGGGTCGGTCGGCGCGGGGCAGCAGGCGGCGGCGATCGACGCCGTCCGGCCGGGCGAGGGCGTGTCGCTCTACGTCCACGTGCCCTATTGCAACGAAATCTGCTGGTATTGCGGATGCAACACCGGCGCGGTCGGTCGGGGCGACCGGCTGCCGGCCTATGTCGATGCCGTCGCGCGGGAGAGCGAACTGGTCGCCAAACGGCTGAAGGGCCGGGTCACGCGTGTCCATTTTGGCGGCGGCAGCCCGAACAGTCTGGCGCCGACCGAATTTCTGTTGCTCGCCGAGATGCTGCGCGACACCTTTTCGATCGGCAGCGACGCCGTATGGGCGGTCGAGCTCGATCCGCGCGGGATCGACCCGGCCTATGCACAGGTCATCGCCGCCGCCGGCTTCTCGCGCGCCAGCTTGGGCGCGCAGACGTTCTCGCCGGAGATCCAGCGGCGGATCAATCGCGAACAGCCCTTCGCGATGGTCGCCAAGGTTGCCGGATGGTTGCGGATGGCGGGGATCGCGCATCTCAATCTCGACATGATGTACGGTTTGCCGGGGCAGACGCTCGACGATCTTACCGCTTCGCTCAACCAATGCCTCGCGCTGGAGCCCGAGCGCGTCGCCATGTTCGGCTATGCGCACATGCCCCGGCTGCTCCCGCGCCAGCGGATGATCGCCGATGACGCGCTGCCCGGCGCCGCCGCGCGGTTCGAACAGAGCATCGCCGCGCAAGAGCTGATGACCGGGGCGGGGTATGTCGCGATCGGTTTCGACCATTTCGCGCGTCCCGGCGACAGTCTGGAAAAGGCCGCGCGATCGGGCCGGCTGCGCCGCAATTTTCAGGGGTTTACCGACGATCAGGATGACGTGCTGATCGGCCTCGGCGCGTCGGCGATCAGCCAGTTTCCCGGGCTCATCGTCCAGAACGAAAAGCATGTCGGCCAGTATCGTCTGCGCGTCGGCAACGACCAGCTGGCGGGGGTGCGAGGGGTAACCCGTTCGATCGGCGATCGCGTCCGCGGCGAAGTGATCGAGCGGCTGCTGTGCGACGGCAGGGTCGATGTCGCGGCGATCGAGGCACGCTATGGCCAGCCACCACGCCTGATGGTGACCGCGACCGATGCTCTTCGCGCGCTGGAGTCACGCGGTCTGCTGGTTTGCGACGGATCGACCGTGACCGTCACCGGCGAGGGACAACCCTATTGCCGGCTGGCCGCAGCGGCGTTCGACACGTTCCGCTCAGGATCGACCGAGCGTTTCAGCCGCGCCGTCTGAACGCCGGACAAAAAAGGGGCCGGGACAATCCCGACCCCTTTCCCCCTTGTCTCGTTTTAAAACCGGAAGCCGACGCCGATCCCGGCAACGATGGGGTTGATGTTGACCTTCGACGTCCGCAACGTCCCACCGCTGGTCAGCCGCGCAGTGGTGGTCATGTCGATATATTTGACGTCGAGGTTCAGGAAAACCTTGGGCGTGATATCGACATCGACACCGGCCTGGAGCGCATAGCCGAAGCTGTCATCGAGCTTGACCGCGGTCGAACCGAGCGCGGCATTGAGCGACGGCGCCGCCTTCGACGAATAGAAGATCGAGTAATTGACCCCGACCCCGACATACGGGCGAACCTTCGCATCGGGGGCGAAATGATATTGCACGGTGAGGGTCGGCGGCAGCACCCACGTGTCGGCGACCTTGCCCAGCGCCGAGATCGATCCTCGCCCGGTGACATCGTGCTTGGTCGTGGCAAGGATCAGCTCGGCGCCGATGTGGTTGGTCACCATGTAGGTGAAATCGACTTCGGGCATGACGCTGTTGCTCACGCCCAGATCGCTGCCCGGGATCCCGGTGATCGGCGTTGCCTTTTCGGTCGGCGCGACGATGATCGCGCGAGCCCGGACCAGGACGTCGCCCTTTTTGGCCAAAGCCGGCGACGCGACCATCCCGGCTGCGATCATCGCCAGCGTAACAATTTTCTTCATAACGACCTCCTGTGTTGCGGGGCGTGCGCTAGGCCGATGGGCCAATTGTTACTTTGATCGCGCGCAAATCAGGGCTTAGGTAGATATCCCAATGGGCGATTTACGCAGGGTGCGGCACACGGGTCTGGTACCCGTTCGATTACCGGAGACGATGCCCGATGGCTGAGACGCCCGCACTCGAACCCGATCAGGCCGCGGACTTCCTGCAATTTATTCAAAGCGCGACCGACCGAGCGCCGTTCCTGCTCGATATCGACGGCAATGTGACCGCGTGGACGCCCGGCGCGGTCGCGGTCACCGGGTGGAACGCGGACGAGATCGTCGGACGGTCGGCGACGGCATTCTACACCGACAACGACATCGCAGCGGGTGAGCCCGCGGCCGATCTGGCGGCGGCCGCTGCGCAATCACCGCTCCACAAAGAAGCCTGGCGGCTGCGCAAGGGCGGGTCGGAATATCTTGCCGACGTGACCATCGTCGCGCTGCGCAATCCGGACGGATCGCTGCGCGGCTTCGTGCAGAGCCTGTTCGACGTGACCGCGCGCCGCGCGGCCGAACAGGGCCTGGCCAGCAGCGAACTCCATGTCCGCTCGATCCTGGCCACGGTGCCCAGCGCGATGGTGGTGATCGATGAACGCGGTTCGATCCTGTCGTTCAGCGCCGCCGCCGAACGCTTGTTCGGTTTCGTGGAGCGCGATCTGGTCGGACGCAATGTCAGCATGCTGATGCCCAAGCACGACAGCGAACGGCACGACGATTATATCTCGCACTATCTGACGACCGGCGAACGGCGGATCATCGGGATCGGGCGGATCGTGGTCGGACGCCGCGCCGACGGGACAGAGTTCCCGATGGAATTGTCGGTCGGCGAAGCGAGCAGCGACGGGCACCGCCTGTTCACCGGGTTTATCCGCGATCTGAGCGCCGAGCAGCGCGCCGAATTGCAGTTGAAGGAGCTGCAATCCGAACTGATCCACGTTTCGCGGGTCAGCGCGATGGGCACGATGGCATCGACGCTGGCACACGAACTGAACCAGCCGCTGACCGCCATCGCCAATTATATGGAGGGGGCGCGCGACCTGCTCGAACGGCCCGACGAAGACAAGCTTGGGTTGGTCCGCGAAGCCGTCGAGGAAGGCGCGAAAGAGGCGTTGCGCGCGGGCCAGATCGTCCGCCGGTTGCGCGATTTCGTCGCGCGCGGGGAGGTGCAGCAAAAGCGCGAGACCTTGTCGCACATGATCGAGGAAGCGGCCCGGCTCGCGCTGATCGGCGCGCGCGAACGCGGCGTCCGGTCGTTTTTCGCATTGGATCCCGATGTCGATTCCGTGATCGTCGACCGGGTCCAGATCCAGCAGGTGGTGGTCAATTTGCTGCGCAATGCGGTCGATGCGATCGGCGAACGCGCGGTGCGCGATATTACCGTCTCGACCGCCCGCGACAGCAACGGCATGGTGCGCGTCGCGGTGGCCGATACGGGCGCGGGGATCGCGGCCGGGGTCGAATTGTTCCAGGCCTTTGCCAGTACCAAGGAGCAGGGCATGGGGCTGGGATTATCGATTTGCCGCACGATCATCGAAGCGCATGGCGGTCGCATCTGGGCTGAGCCGCGCGACGGGGGCGGCACGATTTTTCAATTCACGGTGATGAGCGCCGAGAACGGGGAACGGGATGTCTGACAAGAAACTGATCCATATCGTCGACGATGAGGAATCGATCCGCAAGTCGGCCAGCTTCATGCTCCGGACGTCGGGCTTCGACGTGCAAACCTATGCGTCGGGGGTTGCCTTTCTGAAGGAGGCTAAAGGTGCGTCACCGGGGTGCGTGCTGTTGGACGTCCGCATGCCCGAGATGGACGGGCTCGAAGTGCAGGCGGCGATGAACGAGCGGGGCATCGCGATGCCGGTGATCGTGCTCACCGGCCACGGCGACATTTCGATCGCGGTCCAGGCAATGAAGAACGGCGCGGTCGAATTTCTCGAAAAACCGTTCGAGAAAGCGAAGCTGCTCGCTGCGATCGAGATGGCGTTCGATCGATTGCAGCGCAAAGACGACGCGGCGTCGTCGGAGCAGGAAGCTGCCATCCGGATTGCGGTGCTGACTGCGCGAGAACAGGAAGTGTTGCGCGGGCTGGTGATGGGCCATCCGAACAAGACGATCGCCTATGACCTGGGCATTTCGCCGCGCACGGTCGAGGTGCACCGCGCGAATGTGATGGCGAAGTTGCAGGTGCGCAGCCTGTCCGATGCGCTCCGACTGGCCTTTGCCGCGGGCCTGGATCGTTAGATCGGGATCATTACGTAACGACCCGTCGCTCGATCCGCGGCATCGTCGCATGATGACCGACACGACTGGCGACGCCAAAACCCTTGAGCCGACCGAACTGTCAGAGCGGCGACGCGTCATTCTGGTCGAAGATGACGAGGCGGTGCGGCGTTCGCTGCAATTGCTGTTGTCGTGGCGCGGCTATGACGTCCTGTCCTACGCCAATGCGGCGTCGGTCATCAGCCGGTCCACCGAAGACAAGGCAACCGATTTGCTCGTCGTCGACTACCGGCTTCCCGATGGCGACGGCCTGGGCGTCCTGCGAGCGCTTCGGCGCGATGGCTGGGCCGGTCGGGCGATCCTGATCACGGCCTTTTCGACACCCGCGTTGATCGACAGTGCGCGGGCGTGCGGGTTCGACGCGGTGCTCGAAAAGCCGCTTCGCCAGCACGAACTCGTCGGCGCGCTCGCCGGCTGACCCGGGCCAACGTGTTATATCAATCCGAACTGCGCAACCGCGACGCGACGATCGTTCGAAGCAACCGGGCGCTCGACCGATGCGCCGACTGTCCGGCACGGCGCGACGGTCTTTGCGCGCACATCCCGGCCAGCGTGCTTGCCGAATTCAGCACGCACGGTGCGCACTACCAATTCCGCCGGGGTGAGACGTACATCTGGGAGGGCGAACCCAATATGACGGTCGGCCAGGTTCTGACCGGCGCCTTTCGATTCGTCATCACGTCGCCGGACGGGCAGGAACGGACGGTCGGGCTGGCGCTTCCCGGCGACTTCATTGGCGATCCGTTCGGCGGCGTGGCGGTCGCGTCGCTCGTTGCGCTGGGCGCGGCGTCGGTCTGCGCGATCGACCAGAGCAGGATCGACACGATCATTCGTCAATCGCCCGAAACCGGGCGCGCGCTGCTGCGCCGCACGATCGGCGACCTTGATCGGGCCCGGCGCTGGATCCTCCTTCTTGGCTGCCGCAGCGCGACCAAGCGCGTGGCGACATTGTTGTGCGAACTGGCGGCGCGGCATAGCGGCGGTGCGGACAGCCGCATCGACCTGCCGTTTTCGCGCAGTGAAATGGCCGATGTGCTGGGCCTGACGATCGAAACCGTCAGCCGAAAGTTGCACGCGCTGGTGCGCGGCGGCGGGATAGCGCTGCCCGACACGAAAGGGTTCATTGTGCGCGATACAGAGGCACTCCACCGCGCAGCGAGCTGATCCGATGCCAAGGGAGCGGCATCCGAACCGATTCTCGGGTCCGGCAAGGCCGCTGTGCCGGAGATGTCAGCGCGGTCGGCAATTTTCGACTTGATAGGGGTGCGTCCGCAAGCTAGGCGCACCTCCCTGCAATGTGTCGGGGCGTGGCGCAGTCTGGTAGCGCACTGGTCTCGGGGTCCAGGGGTCGTAGGTTCGAATCCTATCGCCCCGACCATCGCAGGTAATCAAAACCCTGAGCTGTGCCGCGCCGGCGGCGGTCACGCGCCGCGCGCGGCGAGCATCGCGTCGATACTGGTGAATTTCTCGCGCGGGCTTCCGTCGCGGGCAGCGGCGATCTCCGCCGCTTCGATTTTCTGCCAGTCACGGAACGTAACGACATCGGTCCCGCGCTCGTCGAGCAGCGAATCGAGCCCCGCCCGACCCGTCTTACCGCTTTCGCCCGAGGTGTCGGCGCCGATCAGCTCGGCGATGGCGAACCCATCCGGGCGGTTGGTGCCGATCGTGCCGGTCGGCCCTCGCCGTGCCCAGCCGACCGCGTAGAGGCCGGGCATGATCCGCCCGTCATCATTGGCGAAGCGGCCGAGCTTGGCATCGTACGGCACGCCGTCGATCGGGGGGGTGCGGTAACCGATGCAGCTGACGACCAGTGCCGCCGGGATGGCGTAGGTCTCGCCGGTGCCGTGCGCGCCGCCGTCGGCGCCGATCGCGGTGCGTTCGACGATCACGCGTTCGACCTTCCCGTCGCCTTCGATCCGAACCGGCATTGCGTAAAAGTCGAAATCGATCGTGATCGGCTTGGCTTCGGCCAGCGTCGCGAAGCTGCGCAAGTGAGCGACCGACTTGCGCAGGCCCGGGTCGAGCGCGGAATCGTCGGCTTCGGGTGGCAAGTCGCCGGGATCGACGCGCGGGGTTGCGCGTGACAGATGGCCCAGTTCACCCAGTTCTTTCGGCGTCATCGCTATTTGATGCGGGCCACGTCGCGCCAGGATGGTGATCGTTTCATGGCTGGCACTCCCCAAATGCTCGAGCGCGTGGCCGACAATATCGGATCCGGTGAATTCGTCGCCGGTCTTGGCCAGAATACGCGCGACATCGAGCGCAACGTTTCCCGCGCCGACCACCACAGCGCCCGGGCCAGCGAGCACGGGCGCCAAACCCGCAAAGTCGGGGTGGCCGTTATACCAGCCAACGAACGCCGCCGATCCGATCACGCCGGGCAACCCGTCCCCGGGAATGCCGAGCGGCCGGTCGGAAGGCGCACCGGTGGCAAGGACCACCGCGTCGTACCGCTCGAGCAGTTCAGGAATGGTGACATCCTTGCCCACCGTGACATTACCGATGAAGCGGACATTGTCGCTAAGCGCGGTCGCTTCGTAGCGGCGCGAAACGCCCTTGATCGATTGATGATCCGGCGCAACGCCGGTGCGGATAAGGCCAAAGGGGACGGGCAAGCGGTCGACGATATCGACCCGCACGGCGTCGCCGAATTGTTTCTGGCATGCCTCGGCGGTGTAATATCCCGCTGGACCCGATCCGATGATAGCGACGTGGCGCATGGGCTCTCCTGTTTTGCGGAGAACCTAGCGCCACGTCCTACCTTGGCAAGCGCGACTAATTGGTCTCGGCGCCGAGTTGCCCGACCAGTTTGATGTACGCGTCGAGATAGGCCAGCACGATGATCTGGCCGATCTGGGTATTCTGATAGCCGCCGCCACCGACCGACGAAAAACCGCTCCACCAGCTGGCGCTGGTTGCGGCGCTGAAGCCAACATCGGTCTTGCGATAATAGCCCTCGACGACGGTCTCCTCGGTCGTGCGCGAATCGACGACCGACAGCGTGACGTTGGCTTCACCTTTCTTGATGTTGATCCCACCCGCCAACGAGCCCAGCACGCCACCACGGCTGCCGAGCAGGCTGCTCACCGTGCCGCCGATATTGTTGCCGCCCGAATTGCTGTTCGAATTGACGATATTGGGTTCGAGGAAAAAATCGGCGGCGCGGACCTGGCCCTTGCCCATATTCGACCCGCCCCGAAGCTCGCCGTTGTCGGCCAGCGCGCGCTCCATGTTCCGGCTCTGCATCGACTTGCCGCGATTGACGAGCTTGAAGCAGCCCGATTGCTGGACGAATACCTTCAGGATCGCTTCGGGGCTGCCCAGTTGATAGTCGACCCACCATTGCTTGTCGGGCTCGACAATCGCGATCGTACCCAGGGGCTTGACGCAGTGCGGGATGTCGCGGGTCCCGGATTCTTGCGCCTTGCGGCCCGATGATTTGTCGGCGAATCCGGCGTTGGCCGACGTCATGCTGCTGGTCAGGGCGATCGCGCCCACCGCTGCGGCGAGCAGAAATCTACGCATTCTCGGTCCTCCCATTCGGCGTCCACGAACTGTACGCCGGCATCTTGTGGTGCGCCTGGCTAATACCGTGGCGCTGCTCTCAAATGTGCCGGGCTGCGACCCCCGCCTTGGCAATTCAACGCGATGAAATACCACCCGCGAGCAAACCGCTATAGGTAATTTGCGCCATCGCGCTCGACCGGCGCCGGGCCGCTCGCTATCGATCATGATCATGGCATCGCTCGGCATCGTGCGTGAATTCCTGAGCGAGATGTCGCCAGCCGAAGGCGTGGCCGCATTGCTGGTGCTGATCAATGTCTGGCTGATCGCGCGCCGCAGCATTTGGAATTACGCGTTCGGCATCGTCGGCGTCGCGATCTACGCGTGGGTTTTTTTTGGCGCGAAGCTCTACAGCGACACGCTGCTTCAGCTCTTCTTTCTTGTCGTCCAAGTCTATGGCTGGCGGCAGTGGCGACGGTCGGAAATCGAGGCTGGCGAGGTGGTGGTCGACCGGTTGAGCAACCGCGAGCGGTTGTTCGGACTCGCGGCGATTGCCGTTGCGGTGGCGGGATGGGGTTGGCTGATGCACCGCTTCACCGACGCGTCGCTGCCGTGGTGGGACGCCGGCGTGGCGATGACCAGCGTTGCGGCGCAAATCCTGATGTCGGTGCGCAAGCTGGAGAATTGGTGGCTGTGGATCGCGGCCAACATATTGTCGATCGGGCTCTACGCGGCCAAGGGGCTGTGGATCACCACCGGGCTTTACGTGCTGCTGCTGGGCATTTCGATTTGGGGACTGGCGGAATGGGTGCGCGCGCGCCATGGCGCGCGCGCATGAAGCTCAATTCGATCTGCCTCCACGGCCCCGAAAGTACCGGCAAGTCCACGATGGCGCCCGAACTCGCGCGGCATTTCGGGTCGGCGTGCGTGGTCGAATATGGGCGCACCTATACCGAAGCGTTCGGCACCAGCTGGACGATGGCCGATCTGGTCGCGATCGCGCAGGCGCACGACGCGCAGACGCGCTCCGCCATCGCTGGCGGCCGCACGCCGGTGATCCTCGATACCGATCCGTTGATGACCGAGGTGTGGGCGGAAATGCTCTATGGCCGGCACGATTCGTGGTTCGACCACTGGACCGGCTTTGCCGATCTCTACCTGCTGTTCGACATCGATCTGCCGTGGGTCGAGGACGGGACGCGGATGTTCGGGACGCCCGAGAAACGCCAGCGCTTCTTCGATCTGTCGAAACAGGTGCTCGAACGGCGCGGCGTGCGCTGGGCGATGGTGCGGGGGCAGGGCGAGGATCGCTACCTGACCGCGCTCAGGGCGATCCTAGGCACCGAGAAGACGATCGCCGGCGCCTGAACGAGCACGGGGCTAGCGGGCGGAGCGCGACACCTGCTAGGGCGCCCGGCATGACCCCGCTCGACAAGATCCGCAACTTTTCCATCATCGCGCACATCGACCATGGCAAGTCGACCCTCGCCGACCGGCTGATCCAGACCACCGGGGGCCTTCAGGCGCGCGAAATGTCGGCGCAAGTCCTTGATAACATGGACATCGAGAAAGAGCGCGGGATCACCATCAAGGCGCAGACGGTGCGCCTCGACTGGAAGGGCTATGTCCTCAACCTGATGGACACGCCGGGGCATGTCGACTTCGCCTATGAGGTCAGCCGCAGCCTCGCCGCGTGCGAAGGTGCGCTGCTGGTGGTCGATGCGGCGCAGGGGGTCGAGGCGCAGACGCTCGCCAACGTCTATCAGTCGATCGAGCACGATCACGAGATCATCCCGGTGATCAACAAGATCGACCTGCCCAGCGCCGAGCCCGAGAAAGTGCGCCACGAGATCGAGGAAATCATCGGCATCGATGCCAGCCAGGCGGTGATGACCAGCGCCAAATCGGGGATCGGGATCGAGGAAACGCTCGACGCGATCATCGAGCGCATCCCGCCGCCCAAGGGCGATGCCGACGCGCCCTTGAAGGCGATGCTGGTCGACAGCTGGTACGATCCGTATCTCGGCGTGGTGATCCTGATCCGCGTGATCGACGGGTCGATCCGCAAGGGCCAGCAGATCAAGTTCATGCAGGAAGGCTCGGTTCATCTGGTCGACCGGGTCGGCTGCTTCCGCCCGAAGATCGAGCAGCTGGCGGACCTCGGCCCCGGCGAAATCGGCTTCATCACCGCGCAGATCAAAGAAGTCGCGCAGACCCGCGTCGGCGACACGATCACCGACGCCAAGCGCCCCACCGCCGAGCCGCTGCCGGACTTCAAGGAAGTCCAGCCGGTGGTGTTCTGCGGGCTGTTCCCGGTCGATGCCAATGACTTCGAGAAGCTTCGTGAGTCCATTTCGAAGCTTCGCCTCAACGACGCCAGCTTCAGCTTCGAGATGGAGACCAGCGCGGCATTGGGCTTCGGCTTCCGCTGCGGGTTCCTCGGGCTGCTGCATCTGGAGATCATCCAGGAGCGGCTGACGCGCGAATACGATCTCGACCTGATCACCACCGCGCCGAGCGTGGTGTACAAGATCAAGCTGACGCATGGCGCCGGCGAGCTCGAACTGCACAACCCGGCCGACATGCCCGATCCCAGCCGGATCGAGGAAATCGAGGAACCGTGGATCAAGGCGGTGATCTACGTCCCCGACGACTATCTCGGCAGCATCCTCAAACTCTGTCAGGATCGACGCGGGATCCAGAAGGATCTGACCTATATCGGCGGCCGCGCGCAGATCACCTACGAACTGCCGCTCAACGAAGTGGTGTTCGACTTCTACGACCGGCTGAAGAGCATCAGCCGCGGCTATGCCAGCTTCGACTACGAACAGATGGGGCACCGCCCCGGCGACCTCGTCAAGATGAGCATCCTCGTCAATAACGAGCCGGTCGACGCGCTAAGCATGATCGTTCACCGCGGCACCGCCGAGGCGCGCGGCCGCGGCATGTGCGAACGGCTCAAGGACCTGATCCCGCGCCACCTGTTCAAGATCCCGATCCAGGCCGCGATCGGCGGCAAGGTGATCGCGCGCGAGACGATCGCCGCGATGCGCAAGGACGTGACCGCGAAATGCTATGGCGGCGACGCCAGCCGCAAGCGCAAGCTGCTCGACAAGCAGAAAGAGGGCAAGAAGCGCATGCGCGAGTACGGGAATGTGCAGATCCCGCAGGAGGCGTTCATCGCCGCGCTGCGGATGGGGGATGAGGGTTAAGTCGCCGACCACGGCTCGAGGCGAAGATCCGGTACGTCGCGGAAGTCGCGTTCGTTCGTCGTGACCACGGCGAAATCGTGAACCAGTGCTGTCGCCGCGATCATGCGATCCAGCGTCCGTGCCCGGGAAAAGCCGATTTTTTCGACGATCGATCGATAAGCGGCCACGCACGCGTCATCGAAGTCGATCACCGGGAAGGTGGATAGCAGTGCATCCAAAGCTGCGCGTCTTCCGGCCCTCAGCTCGGGCTTCGCGACAACGCCGCCTTCCAGTTCGACCCGGGAAATCAGCGACATTGCCGGAATATCGTCGAGTGCCGCGAGAACAGCGTCGAACGGTGTATCGGCGTCCCGAAGCATGATCAGTACGCTTGTGTCGAGCAGCAGGCCCAAACTCAATCGAGTCCTGATGGATTTGGAAATTCGATTCTGACGGATTCGCGATCCTGAATTTCACCGACTCGAGGTATCGCTTTGAGCGTTTCCAGCATTTCGGCTATCTTGCGTTTGGCCTCGATGGGGTCGGCTTTGGGCCGGATCGTCACAACGTCGCCCTTGCGCTCGATCACGACATCGATGTTTGCGCCGAACGCCACTTCCTTGGGCAGGCGTACCGCTTCGCTGTTGCCGCTGCGGAAGGTCTTGCTGTTGACTACATTCATCTGTCCACGCCTCTTGTAGATACGCGTATATACGCCAGGGGCGAGTGAACTGCAACGCCGCCGCTATACGCCCGCCGAGCGGGCCGCTATCGCCGCGCGATGGACATGACCCAATGACTCCCCGCGAACTGATCGACGTCGCACAGATCCCCGGCGGGAAGGACGAGCTGCGCCTGTTCCGGCGCGGCGCCGATTTCATGATCGTGCTCGACCGCAACGAATTGATGAACAGCCGGATGAGCGGGTCGGAGGAAGCGCTGGCCGAGATGACCGGCGAGCGCATGCAGGGCCGCGCCGCGCCGCACTGGCTGATCGGCGGCTACGGCATGGGCTTCACGCTGCGCGCGGCGCTCCGCTTGCTCGGTCCCGATGCGCGGCTGACCGTCGCCGAACTGGTGCCCGAAATCATCGACTGGGCGCGCGGGCCGATGGTCGAGCTGGCGGCGGGGTGTCTCGACGATCCCCGCGTCAGCGTGGTGCAGGACGATGTCGCGCGGCTGATCGACGACGCGCGGGGCGAGTATGACGCGATCCTGCTCGACGTCGACAACGGCCCCGACGGGCTGACCCGCAACAGCAACGGCCGGCTCTATTCGGCGCGCGGGCTGGAAGCGGCGCGCGCGGGATTGAAGGTCGGCGGCGTGCTGGCGGTGTGGTCGGCGGCGCCCGACCCGAAGTTCAAGCGGCGGCTGGGCGAGGCGGGGTTCGCGGTCGATGAAGTGGTCGTGCGCGCGCGGAGCAACGGCAAGGGGCCGCGGCATGTGATCTGGTTCGGGGTGAAGCGCTGAGGCTCAGGCGGGGATTGCGGGAGCAATCGCCGCGTTGGACGAAGATCACGCCAACCCCGGACGGCGACCGGTCGATCTTGCCCTCTACCGTGCCGTCCGACGACGCGGCTTTGCCGCGGCGGGTGTGGATGGCTGCACTTGGTGGTTTGCGGAGCGGCGGGTTTCTGGAAGTCGCCACATCAAAGCGGACAGTCCATCGCCTGACCGAACCGTCAGCTGGTGGTTCGTCAGCCTGTCGGGCGGGCGTAGGTCAGAACCAGCTGCCCCTTTTGCAAGTCTAGGATCATGTCGGCGTGCGAGAGGAAGCCGTTCCCGAGCAGACCGTCGGCGCCGGATTGCGCGTAGCCGCTGTCGATCGACACGTTCTTGGCGGATACGGCGCCGACCCGAACGTCGGCCCTAATTGCCCGCGTCGTCCGCATTATCCCGTCCGCGCCGGTCCTGGATCCGCCCGATGAGACGACAGCCGCTGCGTTGACACGGTCGAATGCAGCATCGGTCAGCCTGACAGCCCCGTTCGAGCCGAGGTCGATTTTGAGGTGGACGAGCCGTCCATTGATCTCGGCTTCGACCTGGTTGCCCTTCGCGACAGGGATGACGATGGCCCCGGCACCGGGGGTAATGCCGCCGCTTCCGACAATCGCGACCTGCCGCTTGCCGGGCCGCACCATCACTGCCACCCGGTCAAGCAGATCGCCGCCGATCACGGCTGCGATCGGTCGACCCAGCGCAGCCGACATCGGCGCGAGGTCGATCGCAGGCATCTCACCTTGAGCCGTCAAGGTATGCGGAAGGGTCAGCGTCACACCTTTGGCCAACAGAACAGAGAGCCGCGTTAGACCCGTGTTAGCGCCAATACGGGAGTCCACGAGGGAGATACCCGCACGCTGGGCGAAGTGGACATCCACGAGTGTTCTGTCGGTGCCGTTGTCGAGGAGAACGGTGCCCTGCTGTCCCAGTATCTCGGCCTGTAGGAGAATAACGCCTTTGACCGGCTCGTACGGCAGCGGTGCCCAACCCTCGCCCTGTACCAAGCGGACGGCCAATGTCTGCTCGGGCGCCTTCCCAGCCCTGATCGGCGAAACGGGCTGGGCGTCTGCCATCCCCGCGAGAAGTAGGCAGATGGCAACGGCGCGAACCATAGAACTTCCCAACGCTTGAGGCGCCCACCAGCCTAACGCCTGAATGAACGTCTTCTGCAAACCGGAACCGCGACTGCAACCCAATGCGTCTGTCGTTGGGTCGTTAGCCGCCATTCTCACCAGATCGGACAAATAGTCCCCGCACTGGTTTTTCGACGGTCACCCCGGCCTTGAGCCGGGGTCCCGCTTCTGCACGATCACGACATCCCAAGCGGGACCCCGGGTCGAGCCCGGGGTGACGGAGAACGGGGTAAGTCCTTCATCCGTCCGCCCCCTTCCACGCCGCCCAACTATCCTCGCGCTGCGCCGCCTCCCACTCCCGCTGCGCGCGCGCCATCTTCGCCTCCGCCGCTTGCCGCGCCTTTTCGCGTTCGCGCATCGTTGGGCCGCTCCACAATCCGCTCCCCATACATTCGCGCCGGTCGAGCGGTAGCGGCGGGCGGGGTGGGTCGCCGACGGCTTCCCATGCCTTGCGGCGGATTTCTTCGAGCATTTCGCTCAACGGGTCGGCCTCCAGTTCGACCGTGCCTCGCCCGCTGTCGGTCGGGCGCCGAGTCCACAGGTCGATCAGCTCCATCGCCTTGCCGCCGCACGCCAGGATCAGTTCGATATGGGTGAGCTGGCGCAGCGCGTAGTCGGCGGCGACGATCTGGCCGGTCAGGCGGTAATGGCGCTCGGCGCGGACCTTGGACTCGTAGTTGCGCAGGATCTTCGCCGTGGCCTCCTTGTCGTCGTCGGCCTTGTCGGGCTCGCCCGCCTCCCGCGCCTCGCACACCGGGCAATTCTCCGCCGCTTCGCGCGCGATCGTGTCGGGGTGGCGCGTGCCGGGGCGCAGGCTGGTGCCGTAGCGGTCGGGCAAATGGTGGCGCAGCACGAACATCAGCAACCGGTCGTTGTACCAGCGTTTTTCGCCGACCTGTTCGCCGCGCCAGAAGATCGGCACGGATACGCCCTCGGTCGCGCGGTCGATCGCGATATCGACCAGGCGTTGCACGCCGTGATCGAGCGCGGATTCCCACGCCGCGCGGAAAGAGTCGGCGCCCGGCTGGCGGCGCAGGAAATACGCGCCTTCGGGGCTCATGTTGATCCGTTTGGCCGCGGCCTTAACCGATCCGGTTTCGGCGAGCGCGGCAATGAAGCCGCGTTGCCGCTCGGCGGTCCAGCCATCGTAGCGGTATTTGCGCGGGACGGGGGTAAAGTCCGGCACGGGGCGAAAGGAGGGGACGAGGTTCTGCATCATCACAGCTTAACCAAATAGGTTATATATAGGAAAGTGTTTTCGCGCGTATTTCGCCCGCATCGCCACAATCCCGCCCGTTTCGGGGCGCAGAGGCGCGATCGTTGCGCTTGCGATAGGGTCGGGGGCTCCTATCTGTGGCGCTGACGTAATGGTGTAACACTGGTATTCCGAATGTCTCGCCCCGATCCTTCCCTGCTCGTGTCGATCCACGACGTATCGCCCAAGTTCGAAAGCCAGGTCGATCGGCTGGCCGAACTGGTGGTGCGCGACATGGAGGCGCCGCGTTATGCGATGCTGGTCGTTCCCGATCATTGGGGGACGTCGCCGATCGTGCCGGGGTCGCCGTTTGCGACGCGACTGCGGAATTGGTCGGACGGCGGCGTCGATATGTTCGTGCACGGCTGGTACCATATCGATCGCAGCGAACATGACGGCGCGTTGGCGCGGTTCAAGGCGCAGCGGATGACCGCGGGCGAGGGCGAGTTTCTCGGGCTCGACCATGCAACGGCGCGCGCGCGGATGCGCGACGGGCGCACGCTGATCGAGGATATTATCGGGCGCCCCGTAGCGGGGTTCATCGCGCCGGCCTGGCTGTACGGCGAGGGCGCGCTGGCCGCGCTGGCCGAGGAAGGTTTTGCGTTGGCCGAGGATCATATGAAGGTCTGGCGCCCGGCAACGGGCGAAATCGTGGCGCGCGGGCCGGTGATCACCTGGGCCAGCCGCAGCCGCGCGCGGATCGCGTCGTCGCTCGCGGTCGCGGCGCTGGCGCGGGCCGCTTTGCCGCGCCGCGCCGCGATGCGTGTCGCCGTTCATCCTGGAGACACCAATGTCCCGGCACTGCTGACGAGCATTTCAAGGACGATTTCGAGTCTGTCTCGCGGGGCGCGTTTTGCCCGGTACCGCGATCTGTTGCCGGCCACGGGGGCGTGATGGCCGGCCGTCTAACGGGGAAAGGACGCGGTAAGAGGGTAGCGAGCCAATGACCGACATTGCACAGCCCGTCAGCGGGGCAGACGTGGCCGCGGCGCCGGATTGGACCGCGCAGGCGGCCGAGCGCGGTAGCGCGCCGTGGGTCCGCTGGGCCGGACCGCTGCTGTCGATCGTCGTCATCCTTGCGGTCGCGAACGCGCTGGGCGCACGCGATCTGGGCGAGTTGTGGCGCAGCGTGCCGACCTCGCCGGTTTTCTGGCTGACGCTGGCGTTGCTCGCGGCGATTCAGCCGGTCGCCGATTTCATGATCTATCGCCTGTTATGGCGGCTGCCGCTGGCGGGGCTGGCGGCGCTGTTCCGCAAATCGGCGTCGAACGAGCTGTTGTTCGGTTATTCGGGCGAGCTGCAATTCTATATCTGGGCGCGGCGGCACGCGGCGATACCGGGATCGCCGTTCGGCGCGGTGCGCGATGTCGCGGTGTTGTCGGCGCTGGTCGGCAATGTCGTGACGATCGCGCTGCTGGCGATGGCGCTGCCCGTGCTGGGACAGGCGCAACTGGGGTCGATGGGCCCGCATCTGGTGCTGGGGGCGATCGTCGTGATCGGATCGTCGATCGCGGTGATGCTGTTCCGGCGCAAATTGTTCGCACTGAGCCCCGCGCAATTCTGGCGGATCGCATTGATCCATCTGGTGCGCGCGGTGGCGGTGACCATCGTGTTCGGGCTGCTGTGGTATCTGGTCCAGCCCGAAGTCGCGTTCGGCTGGTGGATCATCCTTGCGGCGGCGCGCCAGTTCGTCACGCGATTGCCGTTCCTGCCCAACAAGGATCTGGTGTTCGCCGGGCTGACCGCCGAACTGCTGCACAATGTGCCGCATGTGGCGGAAACGATCGCGTTGGTCGCGACGATGTTCGTCGCGGGGCAAGTGTTGATCGGTGCGACGCTGGCGGTGACCGACCTTGTCGGCGAAGCGAGCGTCCGCAAGGGAGCGCGCTGATGCGGATCGTCGATGTCTGCGCCTTTTACACCCCGGCCGGCGGGGGCGTGAAAACCTATGTCGAGCGCAAGCTCCAGGCGGGTCCGGCGGCGGGGCATGAGGTCGTCATCCTCGCGCCGGGGCGTGAGGACAGCATGACCGAAGTCGCGCCCGGTGCGATCGTCGCGACGATCGCGGGCCCCGAATTCCCGCTCGACCGCAACTATCGCTACTTCGACGATGAGGAGCGCCTGCACGCCGCGCTCGACCGCTGGCGGCCCGATCTGGTCGAGGTCGCGTCGCCCTGGACCAGCGCGACGATGGTCGGCAATTGGCGGGGCGGCGCGCCGCGCTCGCTGATCATGCATGCCGATCCGCTGTCGGCCTATGCCTATCGCTGGTTCGAACCGCTGTTCAAGCGCGAGACGATCGACCGCCAGTTCGATTGGTATTGGCGGCATTTGCGCCGCGCGAACGGGCGCTTCGATCACGTGATCAGCGCCAGCAACGACCTGACGCTGCGGCTGCGCGCCGGGGGCGTGAGCAAAGCAACGACCGTCCCGATGGGCGTCCAGCCGGGAATCTTCTCGCCGTCGTTGCGCGATGAGGCGCTGCGGGCAGAGATGCTGGCGGGGTGCGGATTGCCGCCCGAGGCGACGTTGCTGGTCGGGCTGGGCCGGATGGCGCCCGAAAAGCGCTGGCCGATGGTGTGCGACGCGGTGCTGGCGGCGGGCGCAAGTCATCCGATCGGGCTGGTCCTGCTGGGGGGCGGGCGCGACCGGTCGCGCGTGATTCGCGCGACGGGCGGGTCGCCACATATCACGGTCGCGCCGGCGATCGGGGATCGCGGCCAGCTGGCGCGCGTGCTGGCCAGCGCCGATGCGCTGATCCACGGGTGCGAGGCCGAAACGTTTTGTATGGTCGCGGCTGAAGGGGCCGCCAGCGGGCTGCCGCTGATCCTGCCCGATCGTGGCGGCGCGGCGGATCACTTTATCCCGGGCAGCGGCGCGCGCTATGCCGCGTGCGACGTCCGCGATTTGTCGCGGCAACTCGGCGCGTTTCTGGAGGATTCGCCGGCCGACCATCGCCGCCGTGCCACCGCACGCGCCGCCGGGGTCAGGACGATGGATGCGCATTTCGCCGATCTGTTCGCGTTATACGGCGACCGGTCGGAAGCGCGCGTGGCTGCGTAAGGCGTGGCGAAGGCGCAGGTAATATGCCGCTCTTGAAGCGCACCGGTTACGGTGCCACCACGCCAGCCCCATGACGACCACCAACGCCCCGGTTTTCTACGATCCTTCGGGCCGCCGGCGTCGCCGGTTTCGGCTGGGCGTCATTGCGTTCGTCGCTTTGCTCGTGCTGTCGGCGGCGGCGTTCGCGGCGTCGGTCGGGATCGTCCCCGCGCAACCCCTGCTGCCGTTCGAAGCCGAGCATCCGGGGATGCACAAGCTCGCCCCGCCGACCGACACGTTGCTCAAACGGACCGGGCGGACGATCGATTATTATGCGCGGCGCATTACGGGCGAAACACGCGCCAAGGCCGCCAAGGATGCGGGCAACGTGCCGCTGGCGATCGCCTTTCACGTGCCGTGGGACGCGCAGAGCGTCGAATCGCTACGGCGGCACATCAACGATCTCGACTGGGTGATTCCCGGCTGGGTGTCGGTAACCGGCCCGAAACACAGCATCACGACGTTCGCCGATCCCGGCGGACGCGCGGTGATCAACGGCGCGGCGCGGCGGCCCCTGGTCCTGCCGATGATCCAGAATGCCATTGGCGGGAAGTTCGACGGGCCGGGAATGGCGGCGCTGTTGCATGACCCCGCGCTGCGCAAAAAGCTGATCGATTGGGCAGAAGCCTATATCGCGCGGAACCGTGGTGGCGGCGCGATGTTCGATTTCGAGGAACTGCCGCCCGCGGCGCAGGCCGATTATCGCGCCTTCCTGACCGAAGCCGACCGCCGCTTCGACCGGCGCAATTGGCTGGTCACGATCGCGGTGCCGGTCGGCGATCGATCGTGGGACGTGCCGGCCTATGCGAAGATCGTCGATCGCGTGTTTCTGATGAGTTACGACGAACATGAAAATACCGGCGATCCCGGCCCCATCGCGTCGCAGGCGTGGTTCGCGCGTGCGGTGGCGGACGCGGCGCGGGGCGTGCCGGCCGACAAGCTGGTCGTGACGATCGGCAATTACGGTTACGATTGGTATCCGGGTGGCAGCGACCCGATGACGGTCGAAGAAGCGTGGCAGGCAGCGCGCGATTCGGGTGCGATGCCGGTGTTCGACAAAGTCAGCGGCAATTCCGGCTTTGCGTATGACGACAACGGAAAGAAGCACGTCATCTGGTTTCTCGACGCGGCGTCGGCGTATAATCAGATCGGCTTTCTGCGCCGCGCCGGGATTGGCGGGATCGCCTTGTGGCGGATGGGGGCGGAGGACCCGGCGATATGGTCGATCTTCGGGCGATCGCATCCGACATTGCCCGCGGCGTCGGCGATCAATGCCATCCCCAACGGCACCGATGTCGATATCGAAGGCGCCGGCGAGATCCTGAAGATTACTGCGACGCCCGCCGCCGGACGGCGCACTGTCGCCACCGCGCGCAATGGCAGCATCGTCAACGTCGCGTTCGATGCATTGCCCAGCGAATATGTGATCCAGCGCACCGGCGCATTGCCGAAGGCGGTGGCACTGACCTTTGACGATGGGCCTGACCCGACCTGGACGCCGCAAATCCTCGATATCCTGAAGCGCGAGAAGGTGCCGGGGACGTTCTTCGTCATCGGCGAAAACGCGCTGACCGAACGCGGCTTGCTCAAGCGGATGGTCGATGACGGGCATGAGGTCGGCAGTCATACTTATACCCACCCCAATCTGGCGGGCGCGTCGGACACCGAGACCGACCTCGAACTCAACGCGACGCAGCGGCTGTTTCAGGCGTTCACCGGGCGATCGCTCAAACTGTTCCGCGCGCCCTATTTCGGCGATGCCGAGCCGACCACCGCGGACGAACTCGGGCCCGTGTTGCGCGCGCAGAATCGCGGGTACATCTCGGTCGGGCTGCACGTCGACGCCGAGGACTGGCAGCGCCCGGGCGTCGATGCGATCGTCAACAACGTGGTCGACGGCGTGATCAAGGGGAACACCGGGTGCGCCAACGGCGACGAAGCGTCGTGCAGCCACAATATCGTGTTGCTCCACGACGCCGGCGGCGACCGCGCGCAAACGGTCGCGGCGCTGCCGATCATCATCAGCAAGTTGCGCGCGCTGGGCTACACCTTCGTGCCGGTGTCGCGACTGGCGGGGATTTCGCGCGACGTGGCGATGCCGGTGATTGCGGCGAGCGACCGCTCGGCGGCGCAGGTCGACCTGTTCCTGTTCGGCACGCTGGGCGCCGTCGTGACCGCGTTGGGCTGGATCTTCCTGTTCGCCATCTCGATCGGCATTTTGCGGGCGGTCGTGCTGTCCGCGCTGGCGCTGATCCAGGCGCGGCGCGAGTTGCACACGGTGTTTCCCGCGATCGACCCCGACCGCTTCGTGACCGTGATGATCCCCGCCTTCAACGAGGAAGCGGTGATCGTCCGGTCGGTACAGGGCGTACTCGCTTCGACCGAAGTCAGGATCGAAGTGATCGTGATCGACGACGGATCGAAGGACCGCACCGGCGAGGTCGTGCGCGAGGCGTTCGCCGGCGATCCGCGCGTGCGGCTGCTCAGCCTCGAAAACGGCGGCAAGGCGACCGCGCTCAATCGCGGGCTTGAACTGGCCACGGGTGAGATCGTCATCGCGCTTGACGCCGATACGCAGTTCGAACCGACCACGATCGCGCGACTGGCGCGCTGGTTCGTCGATCCCAGGCTCGGCGCGGTCGCGGGCAACGCCAAGGTCGGTAATCGCGTCAACCTGGTCACCAAATGGCAGGCACTCGAATATATCACTGCGCAAAACCTCGAGCGCCGCGCGCTCGCCAGCCTGGGTGCGATGATGGTGGTGCCGGGCGCGGTGGGCGCGTGGCGGTTGGCAGCGATCAAACAGGTCGGCGGCTACCCGCACGATACGCTGGCGGAGGATCAGGATCTGACGATCGCGATCCAGCGCGCGGGCTGGAGCGTTGCGTACGACCAATATGCCGTCGCCTGGACCGAAAGCCCGGAGACCTTCGCCGGGCTCGCCAAACAACGCTTCCGCTGGGCGTTCGGGACGCTGCAATGCCTGTGGAAGCACGGCAGCATCATCGGCTTCGGCAAACCGCGCGGGCTGGCGATCGTCGGCCTGCCGCAAGCATTCGTGTTTCAGGTCGTCCTCGCCGCGATCAGCCCGATCATCGACCTCGCCTTGCTCGTCAGCTTCGCGATGACGTGGCTCGCGGTCGAGGAACATGGCTGGGCACAGACCGAGCACAGCGTTGAGAAGATGCTCGCATACTGGCTGATCTTCACGCTGATCGACGTGCTGTCGGCGGTGGTGGCCTTCGCGCTCGAACGGCGCGAGAAATGGAGTCTGTTGTGGCTGCTGATCCCGCAGCGGATCGGGTATCGCCAGGTGATGTATTACGTCGTGCTCAAAGCGATCGCGCAGGCGCTGCGCGGGCCGATGGTCGGGTGGGGGAAATTGCAGCGCACGGGACGGGTGCAGGCGTCGAGCTGAGTCCAGCCGTCACCCCGGCCTCGTGCCGGGGTCTACGTCGCCCCGCCGGAATCCCCTGAACCTCTTGCAATCACCCAGCCGCCAAGCGGACCCCGGCACAAGGCCGGGGTGACGTAATGGGTTAAACGGGGATCAAGCGTGCTCCGCTAGCTTCATGGCCCAGCACGTCCGCCGGATTGCGCAGCGGGCAGTCGTGCATCGCGAGGCAGCCACAGCCGATGCAATTGCCCAGTTGGTCGCGCAGCGCGGTCAGCTGCGCGATGCGGCGGTCGAGGTCGTCGCGCCATTCCCCCGACAATTCGCGCCAGTCGTCGCCGGTAAACGGGCCATCGAGCGGGATTCGATCGAGCGCGGCCTTGATCCGGGCGAGCGGAATGCCGGTGCGCTGCGCGACCTTGATCACCGCGACCCGGCGCAGCACGCGACGGTGAAAGCGCCGTTGGTTGCCGCTGGACCGCTCGGCGGCGATCAGGCCCTTGGCCTCGTAGAAATGCAGTGTCGACACCGCGACGCCGCTGCGGCGGGCGACGTCGCCGACGGAGAGGATCGCGGGAACGGTATCGGACATCGCCTGACCCTCGATTAATGTTGAGCTTGCTGTAAACGACGACAGCGCGGTGGTCGAGGCGGTGCGATGTTGTATAGCAGGGGGATGGCCATCGGACCGATCACGCGCCGTGTCGCACTCACGGGTTTTGCGCTGCTCGCGCTCGGCGCCGCGCCGCCGCCCGCGCAGCCGGTCGTGCTGGCGGCGGCGAGCTTGCAGGAATCGCTCAATGCCGCGGCGGATGTTTGGGCGACATCCGGACATTCGCGGCCGGTGCTGTCGTTCGCGGCGTCCTCGGCGCTCGCGCGGCAGATCGAAGCGGGGGCGCCCGCCGATCTGTTCGCGTCCGCCGACGAGGAATGGATGGACGCGCTGGCGGCGAAGAAGCTGATCGTGCCGGGCACGCGTGCCGATCTGGTCGGCAACCGGCTGGTCGTGATCGAGCCGGTCGGGCGCGCGACGATCATGCCGCGGTCGGGCATCAGGCTCGCGCGCGTGCTGGGCGCCGGGCCGCTGGCGATGGCCGATCCGGACAGCGTGCCGGCGGGAAAATATGGCAAGGCAGCGCTGATCAAGCTGGGGGCCTGGAACAACGTGGCGTCGCACGTGGTGCGGGCAGAGAATGTGCGCGCGGCGCTGGCGCTGGTCGAACGCGGCGCCGCGCCGTTCGGGATCGTTTATCTGACCGATGCCAAGGCCTCGGCGAAGGTGCGCATTGCGGGCATTTTCCCCGCGAGCAGCCATCCGCCGATCCGCTATCCGATCGCGCGGCTGAACGGCTCGACCAACCCGGAGGCCGAGCGCTTCCGCCGCTTCCTGCTGTCCCCGCGCGGCCGGGCGATTTTCGCGCGGTTCGGGTTTACGGTGCCGGGGACGTGACATCCTGAGCGGGGAGGAATGGGGAATCGTCGCGCTGTCGCTGCGCGTCGGGCTGGTCGCCACCGCGTGCGCGCTGCCGGTCGCGTTCGCGCTGGCCTGGCTGCTCGCGCGCAGTCGCGTGCCGGGCAAGATCCTGATCGAAGCGATCGTGTACCTGCCGCTCGTCGTGCCCCCGGTGGTGACCGGGTGGTTGCTGCTGCTCGCATTTGCACCGACCGGCCCCTTGAGCGCGCTGGGCGGCGGGGTGCTGTTCCGATGGACCGGCGCGGCGATTGCAGCGGGAGTGATGGCGTTGCCGCTGATGGTGCGCGCGATGCGGCTGTCGATCGAGGCGGTTGACCGGCGGCTGGAGGGCGCGGCGCGGACGCTGGGCGCGGGGCCGTGGCGTGTGTTCCGGACGATCACGCTTCCCTTGAGCCTGCCGGGCGTGCTGGCCGGCGCGGTACTCGGCTTCGCGCGGTCGCTCGGCGAATTCGGCGCGACGATCACCTTCGTCTCGAACGTGCCGGGTCAGACGCAGACGCTGCCGCTGGCGATCTATTCGGCGCTCCAGCGGCCCGATGGCGACGCGATCGCGCTTCGCCTTTCAGCCCTGTCGATCGTGATCGCGCTGGCCGCGCTGATCGCCTCCGAATTGCTCGCGCGGCGGATGCGCGCGGCGATGATTCATGGCGTTTGATCTCGACCTGCGCAAGCGGCGGGGCGATGCCGAGATTGCGCTCCGGCTGGAGGCGGGGGAGGGGCTGACCGTGCTGTTCGGCCCGTCGGGCGTGGGCAAGACCAGCGTGCTCCACATGGTCGCCGGATTGCTGCGACCCGACCATGGCCATGTCCGTGTCGGCGGGGCCCCGTTGTTCGACGCCGGGATCGACGTCCCCGCCGAACGCCGACGCGCGGGTTATGTCTTTCAGGAATCGCGCCTCTTTCCGCACCTGAAGGTCGAGGCGAACCTGCGCTACGGCGCGTCGAAGGGGGCGATGACCGACGACATCGTCGCGATGCTCGACATCGCGCATTTGCTCGACCGTTGGCCGCGTTCGCTGTCGGGCGGCGAAGCCAAACGCGTTGCGATCGGCCGCGCCGTGCTCAGCAACCCGGCATTCCTGCTGCTCGATGAACCCACCGCGTCGCTCGACCGCGCGCGCGCCGATGAAGTCGAACGCGCCATCCTCGACATTCGCGACCGGTTGAAGCTGCCGATCCTGATGGTCACCCACGACCGCGCCGAAGCCGAACGGCTGGCGACGCGGATCGTGGAGATGCGACGCTAGACCCCGCCCAGATAATCGCGCTTGCCGATCGGCACGCCCTTCATCCGCAGGATGTCGTAGGCGGTGGTGACGTGGAAAAAGAAGTTCGGGATGGCGAAGCCCAGAACGTAGGATTGGGCGGTGAACTTCAATTCGCCGTTGGGGAATTTGACCACGACCTCGGAGTCTTCGCGGCCGTTGACGGCATCGGGTGCGACCGACCGGGCAAAGGCGATCGTTTTCGCAAGGCGCGACTTTACGTCGTCGAAGGTGAGTTCATTGTCCTCCATCGTGACATTCTCGAGATCGCCGATCCGGACCAGGCACCCCTTGGCGGCGTCGCTCGCGCGCTGAACCTGTGCGATCAGATTGCCCATGTCGTCGATGAGCTTCGCGTCGAGCAGATCCTGTTCGGGGATGCCCTGTTCGGCAGCATAAGCGCGCGCCTTGTCGATGATCGCGTCGAGCGCGGTCAGCGCGCGGATGAAC
>JAZJYW010000010.1:57488-58114 GCA_040390165.1 Pseudomonadota bacterium
TCGCCCGCCACGCGAGGGCCGCGGCCTCAAAGCCGGGACGCCTGTCCTTCGGCAGGAGCTTCCAGAGCGGGAGGCTGTTTTGTAGCCAGTAGGTGTCACCCGCGTCGTGCTCGACCTCGGGTAGTTCTTCCTCGTCGTCATCGAGCGCGGTCAGCGCGCGGATGAACACCGGCGCGGTGAGCGTGTGAAGGTCGGTCGCCATAAAATTCCCCTGGATCGCGGGCAAGCGCCCGTTGCGGGCGAGATAGGAACGCTGCCGCCCGGCAGCAATGTGTGGCGCAGACGCCCAACAAAAAACCGCCGCCCGGGCACTCCCGGACGGCGGTTTTTTTGTGTCTTCAGCCTTGGTAACTGACGAAACCGATCACTCGGTCTCGTTCAGATACTCGCCGGCGTCCGCGTCGGTGCCGTGGCCGCTGGGGGTCACGGCGGCCAGCGCATCGCTGCCGGTATCGTCGGCGACGTCACGCAGCTTCTCCGCGGCGCGCTCTTCGGCGGCCGAGTTGGGGGCGATGATCGTCGCCTGCAACGCGCGCTGCTGGACGCGCAGGGCAGCATCGCGGCTGGAGGCGGCAACGCGCAGACGGTTCATGCCCGCGCCGGTACCGGCGGGGATGAGACGACCG
>JAZJYW010000011.1:0-133956 GCA_040390165.1 Pseudomonadota bacterium
GCGCTGTTTGCGGCGGGGCTCGCCGATTATGCCGAGAGCGATTTGCTCTGTTACCGCGCGGAGAGCCCCGACGATCTGATCGCGCGGCAATCGGCGCTGTGGGACCCGCCGCTCGCCTGGGCGACCCGGCGCTACGACGTTCATTTCGAGATCGTCCACGGCATCATGCACCGCGCGCAGCCGGTCGAGACGATCGAACGACTGGCGGTCCCGATCGCCACGCGCGACCCGTTCGAACTCGCCCCGCTGGCGCCGGTGGTGACGATTACGGGGTCGCTGGTACTCGCGCTGGCGCTGGTCGAGCGCGCGTTCGAGCCGGAAACGGTATGGCTGGCGGCCAATCTCGACGAAGACTGGCAGGCCGAGCAATGGGGCCTGGACCCGCTCGCCTTTCGTGCTCGTGAAGTCCGCAGGCAGGATTTCGACGCGGCGGTGACGTTCTTGCGCCTCGTCAGGCCATAATCTCCCCTCCCTTCCAGGGAGGGGAACAGGCTACATCTCTGGCAGGCGGCGGATAAACCCGATCATCCCGCGCTGGCGTGACCGCTTGAGCCGTTCTGCGGTCAGGATCGTCTGGACGCACTCATAACAATCGTCGAGATCGTCATTGACCAGCACATAGTCGTAGCCGTCCCAGTGGCTGACTTCGGAAAGCGCACGGTCCATCCGGCGGTCGATGATTTCCTGGCTGTCGGTCGCGCGCTTGTCGAGCCGTTCGCGCAGCGTCTTCAAACCCGGCGGCAGGATGAACACGCGCACCACGTCGCCGCCGGCGAGCTGGAACAGCTGTTGCGCGCCCTGCCAATCGATATCGAACAAGATGTCCCGCCCGGCTTCGAGATCCTTGAACACGGTGTCGCGCGGCGTGCCGTAGCGTTCCTCGAACACGCGCGCCCATTCGAGGAACTGATCGTCCTCGACCATCTGGCGGAACGTGTCCTTGCTGACGAAGTGATAGTCCTTGCCGTCGACCTCGCCCGGGCGGATCGGGCGCGTCGTGTAGGACACCGACATTTTGAGCTTGTTGCGCTCTTCCTTGAGCAGCCGGTTGGCGATCGTCGATTTGCCCGCGCCGGACGGCGAAGACAGCACGAACATCAAGCCACGACGCTTGAAGCTCTTGGGCTGCGAGGAGCGATGATCGGCCATGGCCGCTAGTGGCGTGGCCGACTGCCCTCCGTCAAGGCAAGTCGCGCGCTATTTCGCGGGAGTATCGCCGCCAAACACGCGATCCTTGACCTTGCCGATGCCGCGCAGCACCAGCCAGCCGGTCGCGAAGGTGATCGCCAGCGGGATCACCGCACGGATCGTCGTCGCCGCCACTGCGCCCTTGATCGCGCCGTCGACGGTCGAATCCTCGCCGTCGCGGCCATCGATCGCGCTGCCGATCGCCGCGCCGATCATCGTGCTGAATTTCATGATTTCCTCCGCTTCGGAGAGCTCAACCCGAAGGCGTAACGATGGTTCCGCGACCGATCCTCCCCGTTCACGGGGAGGTGGCGGCGCGAAGCGCTGACGGAGGGGGCGGGCCGCAGGCGAATCGCTTGTGGCCTGCCCCCTCCACCACGCCGCTGCGCGTCGCGGTCCCCCTCCCCGTCCCGGGGAGGAATTTAGCGTCCCACCATATCCTCGGGCCGCACCAGCCGGTCGAACGTCGCTTCGTCGACCAGCCCCAGCGCCAGCCCGGCCTGCTTGAGCGTCAGCCCCTCCTGATGCGCGTGCTTGGCGATCTTGGCGGCATTGTCGTAGCCGATCTCGGGAGCCAGCGCGGTGACCAGCATCAGCGATCGGTCGACCAGTTCGGTAATCCGCTTGGTATCGGGCTCAAGCCCCTCGACGCAGCGCTCGGCGAACGATTCCATCGCGACAGCGAGCAGATCGATCGATCGCAGCACCGCCGCACCGATCATCGGCTTGAACACGTTGAGTTCGAGATGCCCCTGCAACCCGCCCACCGTGATCGCGGTGTGGTTACCGATCACCTGCGCCGCGACCATCGTCAGCATCTCGCACTGGGTCGGATTGACCTTGCCCGGCATGATCGAGCTGCCCGGTTCGTTGGCGGGGAGGATCAGCTCGCCGATCCCCGAGCGCGGGCCCGACCCGAGCAAGCGGATATCGTTGGCGATCTTGGTCAGCGCGACCGCGAGGCTGTTGAGCCGTCCCGAGAAATCGACCAACGTATCGTTGCTCGCCAGCGCTTCGAACTTGTTGGGTGCGGTTTCGAACGAGATTCCCGTGAGCGCCGACATCTCGACGGCGAAATCCTCGCCAAAGCCATGCGGCGCGTTCAGCCCCGTCCCGACCGCCGTGCCGCCCTGCGCCAGCCGCGTCAGCGCTTGCATCACCAGCGGTTCGGTCCGCGTCTTCGCCAGCTTCAACTGCGCGTAATAGCCGGAAAATTCCTGCCCCAGCGTTAATGGCGTCGCGTCCTGCAAGTGCGTGCGACCAATCTTGACGATACCGTCCCACGCTTTCGCTTTGGCGAGCAGCGCGCCGCCCAGCCGGTCGAGCGCCGGAAATAATTGTTGCGTGGAAGCGAGAACGGTCGCGATATGCAACGCAGTCGGGAAGCTGTCGTTCGACGACTGGCTCATATTGACGTCGTCATTTGGGTGGATCGGCGTCTTGCCCCCGCGCACGCCACTCAGCACTTCATTAGCGCGCCCGGCGATGACCTCGTTGACGTTCATGTTCGACTGCGTGCCGCTGCCGGTCTGCCAGATGACCAGCGGGAACTGGTCGTCGAATTTGCCCGCGACGATCTCCGCTGCCGCTGCCTCGATCGCATCGGCCTTGTCCGCCGCCAGCCCGTGCTGGCGGTTCACCCGCGCCGCCGCCTGCTTCACCAGCGCCAGCGCGTGGATGATCGCAATCGGCATGCGTTCGGTCGGGGGAAAGGGGAAATTCCCGATCGATCGCTGAGTCTGCGCAGCCCAATAGGCGGAGGACGGAACCTCGATCGGGCCGATCGAATCGGTTTCGGTGCGGGTTTCAACAGTCACAACCATCTCCGTCATGCCGGGCTTGTCCCGGCATCCACCGCGCAACGCGGGACGAATTGATTTGTGGCACGGTGGACCCCGGCACAAGGCCGGGGTGACGCCCGAGCATTATTTCTTCCGCTTCCCGAAATCCACGCTGACCACGTTCGACCCGTCCTCGACGCGTTCGACATGGCCGTCATTTTCGGCCGCTTCGTGCGGTTCGGGACCATCCGGCCCTTCCTGCGTCTGAAAACGGAGTTCGAAACTGACCGCCGGATCGTGGAAGTTGGTGATCGCCGAATAGGGAATGACCAGCTTCGACGGCACCTGATTGAAGCTGAGCCCGATCGAGAAGCGCTCGTCGTCGACCGTCAGGTCCCAGTATCGGTTCTGCATGACGATCGTCATTTCGTCGGGAAACCGCTCGATCAGCCGCTGCGGAATGTCCACGCCGGGCGCCTGAGTCTTGAACGTAATGTAGAAATGATGCTCGCCGGGCAGCCCGCCGCCCTCGGCCACCGAGCCCAGCACGCGGCCCACGACGGCGCGCAACGCCTCCTGGACGATCTCGTCATAGGGAATCAGGCTGTCGGGCATTCCATCGCTCATGCGCCCTTGGGTAGCGGCTGGCGGGAGCGGGTCAAGATTGCATGACCGCATTCCGGCGCTATTGGGGTCGAATGCGCAGCGCAACGATCAGCCGAAAGACGAGCGAGACCTCGATCGACGTGACCGTCACCCTCGACGGGACCGGGGCGTACGACGTGTCGACCGGGATCGGCTTCTTCGACCACATGCTCGAACAGCTCTCCCGCCACTCGTTGATCGACCTGAAGGTGAAGACCGTCGGCGACCTGCATATCGACCAGCACCATACGGTCGAGGATACCGGCCTCGCGATCGGCGCGGCGGTGCTCGAGGCGCTGGGCGAGAAGCGCGGGATTCGCCGCTACGCCGATGCGCTGAGCCCGATGGACGAGACGCTGACCCGCGTCGCACTCGACATTTCGGGGCGGCCGTTCCTCGTGTGGAAAACCGAATTCTCGCAAAAGCGGCTGGGCGAGATGGACACAGAGATGTTCGAACATTTCTTCCACAGCTTCGCGCAGACCGCCGGGCTGACGCTGCACATCGAGACGCTGTACGGGTCGAACAACCACCATATCGCCGAGGCCGCGTTCAAAGGCGTCGCGCGGGCGTTGCGCGAAGCGGTCGAGATCGACCCGCGCAAGACGGGTGTGATACCAAGTACGAAGGGGACGTTGTGACCCGCGTCATCCCAGCGAAAGCTGGGATCGCTGGCCGTATCGCACCATCGCCCGAGACCCCAGTTTTCGCTGGGGTGCCGGCCTGTGGGTAGGCTCGCCCTGATCGACTACGGCGCGGGCAACCTCCATTCGGTCGCCAACGCGCTGAAAGCAGCGGGCGCGCGCGATATCGCAGTGACCGCCGACCCCGATGTGGTGGCGAAAGCCGACCGCGTGGTGTTGCCCGGGGTCGGCGCGTTCGGCGCGTGCGCCGCGGCGTTGCGCGCGGTCGAGGGCATGGTCGATGCGCTCGAGGCGCGCGTGCGCGGGGACGGCGTGCCGTTCCTCGGCATTTGCGTCGGCATGCAATTGATGGCCGATGCCGGCGAGGAACGCGGCACGCATGCCGGGCTCGGCTGGATCAAGGGCCGCGTGCGCCTGATGGCGCCCGCCGACCCGAGCGCGAAAATCCCGCACATGGGCTGGAACGACGTGCGCCTGTCCGTTCCCCACCCGCTGATCGAGCCGGGCGAGGCCTATTTCCTGCACAGCTACGCCTTCGACGGCGATGACGTAGTCGCGACCACCGACCATGCCGGCCCGGTCGTCGCGGCGATCGCGCGCGACAATCTGGCGGGGGTGCAGTTCCATCCCGAAAAGAGCCAGCGCTATGGACTGGCGCTGCTGGAGAGGTTTCTGACATGGCGGCCATAATTCATTCCTCCCCGAGCTTGCTCGGGGAGGGGGACCGCCGACCGCAGGTCGGTGGTGGAGGGGCCGGAGGGGCATCGCCCCTCCACCATCGCTGCGCGATGGTCCCCCTCCCCGAGACAAGCTCGGGGAGGAATTGATGACCCTCATCGTTTTCCCCGCGATCGACCTCAAGGGCGGCAACGTCGTGCGCTTGTCCGAAGGCGACATGGACTCAGCCACGATCTACGGCAGCGATCCCGTCGCACAGGCGCTGACGTTCGCCGACCAGGGCGCGCAATTCCTCCACATGGTCGATCTCGACGGCGCGTTCGCGGGCAAGTCGATCAACGGCGATGTCGTGCGCGCGGTGGTCTCCGCCTTCCCCGGCCATGTCCAATTGGGCGGCGGGATCCGCGATCGTGCGGCGATCGAAGGCTGGTTCGCGGCGGGCGTATCGCGGCTGGTGATCGGCACCGCGGCGCTGGAGAATCCCGAGCTGGTGCGCGAGGCGGCGCGCGATTTCCCCGGCGGGATCGTGGTCGCGGTCGATGCCAAGGACGGGATGGTCGCGACGCGCGGTTGGGCCGACGTGTCGGACGTCGAAGTGTACGACCTCGCGCGGCGGTTCGAGGATGCCGGGGTGGCGTCGTTGCTGTTCACCGATGTCGGGCGCGACGGGCTGCTGAAAGGCTGCAACGTCCAGGCGACGGTCGATCTCGCGCGGTCGGTCGATATCCCGGTGATCGCCAGCGGCGGGGTGAGCGGGATCGCCGACATCCACGTGCTCGCGCTGCACGCACGCGACGGGATCGAGGGCGTGATTACCGGGCGCGCGCTGTACGACGGGCGGCTCGATCTCGCGACGGCGATTACTGTGGCAACGGCGGCGTGAAAATCCCCTCTCCCATTGGGAGAGGGAGGGGCCCGCTCGGCGCAGCCGAGTGGGAGGGTGAGGGCAGCGTCCGCACTTCATCCCTGCCCTCACCCTTCCGCCGCTTCGCGGCTCCCTCCCTCTCCCAAAGGGAGAGGGATTTATGACCGTCCGCGCGCGCGTGATCCCCTGTCTCGACGTCGCCAATGGCCGCGTCGTCAAAGGCGTGAACTTCGTCGATCTGCGCGACGCCGGCGACCCGGTCGAGCAGGCGCAGGCGTATGACGCGGCGGGCGCGGACGAGCTGTGCTTCCTCGACATCACCGCCAGCCACGAAGTGCGCGGGACGATCCTCGATGTGGTCAGCCACACCGCCGAAGTGTGCTTCATGCCGCTGACCGTCGGCGGCGGGGTGCGTTCGGTCGAGGATGCGCGCGCGCTGCTGCTCGCGGGCGCGGACAAGGTCGCGGTCAATTCGGCGGCGGTCGCGCGGCCCGAACTGATCAGCGAACTGGCCGAACGCTTCGGCAGCCAGTGCGTCGTCGCCTCGGTCGATGCGCGGCGATCGGGTTCCGGCTGGGAAGTGTTCACGCACGGCGGCCGCACGCCGACCGGCATCGACGCGGTGGCGCACGCGCTGCGGCTGGCCGAACTCGGCGCCGGCGAGATATTGCTCACCTCGATGGACCGCGACGGCACGCGCGAGGGGTTCGACCTTGAGCTGACCCGCACGATCGCCGACCGTGTGTCGGTGCCGGTCGTGGCATCGGGCGGCGTCGGCGGGCTCGACGATCTGGTCGCGGGGATTCGCGATGGCCATGCCAGCGCGGTACTCGCCGCGAGCATCTTTCACTTCGGCGAAGCGAGCATCGGCGACGCGCACCGCGCGCTCGCGGCGGCGGGGATTCCGGTACGCCACCCACTTAGCTAATCCGTCACCCCGGCCTTGTGCCGGGGTCCGCCTCTCCACAACGGAAACCCTGGCGCGTCGCAAGGCGGATGCCGGCACAAGGCCGGCATGACGAAATAAGGCGTTGCAATGTTGGATTTCGTCCGTCAGCATTCCCCCCGAAACAGGCTCTTTGACATTGTCGAACACGGACCCGCCCGGTCAATCGGGATGACCGAAAACCGTCGCCGATAGTGTGAAGCCAGTGTCAACTTAGGCCCGCGTGACGGAACGTTAACAGGCGCGCGGCTAGAACCCCGCCATGCGCTTTGTCCTCGCTTTGCCCCTGCTGCTGCTCGCGACCCCCGCGCTCGCCGACGACCCGCCGCCGCACAGCGGGATCGTCAAGGTCCGCCGCGCGCCCGAATTGTCCGACATCGCGCTCTTCGCAATGGCGGTCGGCGGGGTGTGGTTCGCGCGCCGCGCGCTGCGCAAACGTTTCGCCAAAACGCCCGAGCCGCAAACCGAGGATTGACGCGCGCGCCGCCCAAGGGCAGCGCTGCGCCATGGCTACCGACCCGCTCGACGCGCTCGACGCGCTGATCCGCACCCGCAAGGGCGCCGACCCCACCAGTTCGTACACCGCCAAATTGTTCGCCGACGGCCGCGCCAAAATCGCGCAAAAAGTCGGTGAGGAAGCGACCGAAACCGTCATCGCGGCGATGGGCAGCGATACGAAAGCACTGACCGGCGAAGCCGCCGATCTGCTTTATCACCTGCTCGTTCTGCTCGCCGATGCCGGGCTGACGCTCGACGACGTCCGCACCGAACTGGCCCGCCGCACCGGGGTTTCCGGCCACGACGAAAAGGCCGCCCGCTCCTAATCCCCCCTCCCGCTTGCGGGAGGGGTCGAGGGAGGGCATGTGAATAACGACCCGCGCGGCTGCCAGGCGACACGCCCTCCCCTGGCCCCTCCCGCAAGCGGGAGGGGAACAAGATGCCGATCGACGCCACGCTGCCCTATGACGACCAGAACATCTTCGCCAGGATCCTGCGCGGCGAAATCCCGTCGAAGCGCGTGTACGAAGACCCATGGGCGATCGCGTTCCACGATATCGCCCCACAGGCGCCGATCCATATTCTGGTGATCCCGACGGGGGCTTACGTGTCGTGGGACGATTTCAGCGCCAAGGCCTCGGAGGCCGAAATCGCCGGCTTCGTCCGCGCCATCGGCAAGGTGGCGCGCGACCTGAACCTCGTCGCCCCCGGCTACCGCCTGCTCGCCAATACCGGCCTGCAAAGCGGACAGGAAGTGCCGCACCTGCACGTCCATCTGTTCGGCGGCCGCACGATGGGCCCGATGCTCACGCGATAAGGGATTGCACGGTCCTGTTTTGTGGTTAGGCTCCCGGCCAACCATAAATCCCAGGGGGTTAGTGCATGATTTTCGGCCGCGTTAAATCTCTCGATGCGATCCTTGCGACCGCCGAGAAAAAGGGTCTTCACCGAACGCTCGGTGCGTTCCAGCTGACCATGCTGGGCATCGGGGCGGTGATCGGTACGGGTATCTTCGTGCTGACCTCCGAAGCCGCGCAAAAAGCCGGGCCCGGCATGCTGCTCAGCTTCGTCGTCGCGGGCTTCGTCTGCGCGGTCGCGGCTTTGTGCTACTCCGAACTCGCCTCGATGGTCCCGGTTTCGGGATCGGCCTACACTTATACCTATGCTGTCACCGGTGAGATTCTTGCCTGGATGGTCGGCTGGGCGCTGATCCTCGAATATGCGGTGGGCGCCAGCGCCGTTGCCGTGGGCTGGTCGAACCATTTTGTCGGCGCGCTCGACGGAGCGGGAATCCACGTTCCCGGGATGATCAGGAACGCCGACGCGTTGATGGCACATATGTCCGTCGCGTTCGGGACCGCCCCGAATGCAGACCTTCAGACCGCGATGGCGACCGGCGGCTGGATCAACGTTCCCGCCATCTTCGTCGTGGGGTTGGTGACGTGGTTGCTGGTTATCGGGACAACCGAGAGCGCCCGCGTCAACGCGATCCTCGTCGCGATCAAGATTTTGGCGCTGACGGCGTTCGTCATCCTCACGTTGCCCGTTCTCAACGGATCGCATTTCGGCGGGCCGAGCGAGCCTTTCCTGCCGACCGGCACCACCGGTGTCCTCGGTGCCGCCGCCTCGATCTTCTTCGCCTATGTCGGGTTCGACGCGGTTTCGACGGCAGCCGAAGAAACCAAGAACCCGCAGCGCAACGTGCCGATCGGGCTGATCGGCTCGCTGGGCATCTGCACGATCTTCTATCTGCTGGTGGCGTCGGGCGCGATCGGTGCAATCGGCGCGCAGCCGGTGATGGGGCCGGGCGGCGTTCCGCTCAATCCCGGTTCGCCTGAGCTGGCCGGGCGTTGCGCCGCGATCATCGCCAGCGGCGCGATGGAGCCCCTGGTCTGCTCGAAAGAAGCGCTGGTCCATGTGCTGACGGTGATCAACTGGCCGACCATTGGTCGTCTGGTCGGCCTGGCTGCGGTGATCGCACTGCCTTCGGTCGTGCTGATGATGATGTTCGGCCAGACCCGCGTGTTCTTCACGATGGCGCGCGACGGCCTGCTTCCTGCGAAGCTCGCGTCGATCCACCCCAAGTTCCGCACGCCGCACGTGGTCACGATCGTGACCGGCTTCGCCGCAGCATTCGCCGCGGCGCTGCTGCCGGTCGGCAAGCTGGCCGATTACTCCAACGCGGGGACGCTGTTCGCCTTCCTGATGGTGGCGATCTCGGTGATGGTGCTGCGCCGGACCGACCCGGGCCGCACGCGACCCTTCCGGACGCCGTTCGTCTGGGTCGTGGCGCCGCTCGCGATCGTCGGTTGCGTCGGCCTGTACGTTTCGCTGCCGCTGACCGCGATCCTGGTCCTGCCGGTATGGGGCGCGATCGGGCTGGTGATCTACTTCCTCTATAGCCGCAGCCACAGCCATGTCGGCCGCGGGATCACCGACGTGAATGAGATCGAAGCCTATGAAGGCCTCGAACCCAAGGTGCCCGGCACCGAATAAAGCTACCGCCTTCGGGCAACAAAAAGGGGCCGGAGTCGCGAGACTCCGGCCCCTTTTTTGTCAGAGGCGGATCAGCCGATTCTGTCGGCCACCAGCGCCTTGATGTCCGCCACCGGGCGCGGGCCGATGTGCGAGATGCACTCGGCGGCACAGATCGCGCCCATCCTGAGGCTCGTCTCGAGGTCGCGGCCCTGCGCCTGACCCGCGAGGAAGCCGGCGGCGAACAAGTCGCCCGCGCCGGTGGTGTCGACCACCTTGTCGATCGGCTCGGCCGGCACGCGCGCATGCTCGTCGCCCGAATGCGCTTCGGCGCCGTTGGGTCCGTGCGTGCACACCAGCAGCGGCACACGCGTCGCCAGCGCCTTGACCGCCGCGACGGTGTCGTCGGTCTGCATCATCGCGCGAACTTCGTTGTCGTTGGCGAACAGCAGGTCGATCTGCCCGGCGTCGATCAGGGCGAAGAATGCATCGCGATGCCCCTCGATCACGAACACGTCCGAGAGCGTCAGCGCGACCTTGCGCCCCGCGCCCCGAGCGAGCGCAATCGCGCGCTTCATCGCATCGCGCGACTGTTCGGCGTTCCACAGATAGCCTTCGAGATACAGGATCGCGCCCGCCTCGATCGTCGCGGGATCGACCGCGTCTTCGGGCAGGAACTGCGCGGCGCCGAGGAACGTGTTCATCGTGCGCTGGCCGTCGGGGGTGATCAGCACGAGGCAGCGCGCGGTCGGGTCGCCGCCCGCCTTGGCCGGCGTGGCGAAATGCACGCCGAGCGACTGGACGTCGTGCGCGAACACCTTGCCCAGCTGATCGTCGGCGACCTGACCGATGAACCCGGTCGGATGTCCCAGCGCGGCAAGCCCGGCGATGGTATTCGCGGCCGAGCCGCCCGACACTTCGCTGCCCGGCCCCATCCGCGAATACAGGTCGTCGGCCGCGGCCGGATCGAAGATCAGCGCCATCGACCCCTTGGTCATGCCCTCGGCATCAAGAAAGTCGTCGGTCGACTGGGCGAGGATGTCGACGATGGCATTGCCGATCGCGACCACGTCGAAAGTGGGGCTGGTCAAGTAGCGTCTCCGGGAAAATCGTTGGCCGCGCCCTAATCGTGCCGCTAGACAGAAGCAACGATGATCCGCGCCTTTGTCCTGTCGCTTGGCGAGTTCGGCGATCCCACGATCACCCGCATCTTCCTCAAATCGATCGCGCTGACGCTGCTGATCGTCGTCGCGATCGGCGCGGCTATGTGGTTCGGCACCAACTGGCTGATCGCGGACTGGCTGCATTGGGGAGAAAACGTCGCCGGGCTGGCGGTAATCGCCGAATTCGCGCTGGCGTTCGTGTTCGCGTGGGTGCTGTTTCGCGCGGTCGCGATCGCGGTGATCGGACTGTTCGGCGACGAGATCGTGATCGCGGTCGAGCGGCGCCGTTATCCCGAAGCACTGGCGACCGCGCGCCACATATCGTTCGCGCAATCGCTGCGGATGGGATTGGCATCGGCGGGGCGCGCGCTGGTGCTCAATGTCGTGCTCATCCCGGCCTATATCCTGCTCCTGTTGACGGGAATCGGCACGCCGATCCTGTTCTTCGTCGCCAATGGCTGGCTGTTAGGCCGGGATCTGGGGGAGATGGTCGCCGTGCGCCACGTCGCGGAGAATGATTTGAAAGAATGGCGCGCGTCGACGCGGATCGAGCGGTTCGGCATGGGGTTGATCGTGTCCGGGCTATTGAGCGTGCCGGGAATCAACCTGTTCGCGCCGATTCTGGGTGCGGCGATGGCGGCGCATCTGTTTCACGGGAGGACGGCATGAAGCGAGCGGCACTGGTGCTGGGGATCGGACTGACGGTGTCGGCCTGCGGCGAAGCGACGATCGCGCGACCCGCAACGCCGGGCGCGGTCGCGATCAAGCCCCCGCCCGAACCGGTCGGCGCGTTCGGCGGGGTGATCGGGCAGAATGCCGCGGGGCTAACGCGGATGTTCGGCAATCCCGATGCCGATATTCGCGAGGGCACCGCGCGCAAGTTGCAATTCCAGGGTCCGATCTGCGTGCTCGACACTTATCTTTACCCGGAAAAAGGGAGGGAGCCGGTCGTCACCTATATCGACACGCGCCAACCCGATGGCAGCCCGATCGACCGCGCGAGCTGCGTCGCCGCGCTGTCACGGCGGGGTGGGGGGAAGTAAGCTCCCCTCCCACTTGCGGGAGGGGTCGGGGAAGGGCCTGTCACGGCAGGGTTGGCACACGCCCTCCCCTAACCCCTCCCGCAAGCGGGAGGGGAATTGAGTTGGCGCAGAGCCCAGTCGACCGCGTCGCGCACGACTTCTGATGTATCGTTTTGCAATGCGCTCAAGACCGGCACCAGCCCCACATCACCGCTATTCCCCGCCGCATACGCGGCATTACGCACCATCCGGTCGCGGCCAATCCGCTTGATCGGCGATCCCGCGAAGACCTGACGAAAGCCCGCATCGTCCAGCGCGAGCAGATCGCCGAGGCGCGGTGCAGCCAGTTCGGCGCGGGGCAGAAAGGCACGGTTGGCAGCAGCAGCTTCCGCGAACTTGTTCCACGGGCACACCGCGAGGCAATCGTCGCAGCCATAGATGCGGTTGCCCAAAGCCGCGCGGAATTCCTCGGGCACCGGCCCTTTATGTTCGATCGTCAGATATGAAATGCAGCGCCGCGCGTCGAGCCGGTACGGCGCGGGAAAAGCGTCGGTCGGGCACGCGCGCTGGCAGGCGTCGCATGAGCCGCACACGTCACGGCCCGGCGCCTCAGCTACAAGGTCCAGCGTCGTGTAGATCGCCCCCAGGAACAGCCAGCTGCCCTGCTCACGGCTGACCAGATTGGTGTGCTTGCCCTGCCAGCCCAGCCCCGCCGCCTCGGCCAGCGGCTTCTCCATGACCGGCGCAGTATCGACGAACACCTTCACATCCGCGCCCTGCACCCCCGCCACGATCCAGCGCGCCAACGCCTTGAGCGTGCGCTTGACCGTGTCGTGATAATCGCCGCCCTGCGCGTAGACCGAAATACGTCCGCGATCCCCCTCGCCCGCCAGCGCCAGCGGATCGCGGCCGGGCGCATAGCTCATGCCCAGCGCGATCACGCTTTTTACCTCGGGCCATAGTCCGGCGGGCGCGGCGCGCTCGGCACTGCGCTCCTCCATCCAGATCATCTCGCCCTGCGCGCCCTCGCGCAGCCATTGTTGCAAGCGTTCGCCCGCCAGCGGCGCAGCGTCGGCGCGCGCGATTCCCACGGCAGCGAAACCCAAGCTTAACGCTTCGGCGCGCAGGCGATTCTCGAATGACTTGTCTTCGCTCACGCACCACCGCTACCACGAACCGACAAGTCGAGGGGATAGGTCGCGTGTCTCAATCTCTGGCCGTCAGTGCACACGGCCTCGTCAAGATTTTCGGTGGTCGCCGCGTCGTCGATGGCGTCGATCTCGCGGTGCCGATGGGCACGATCTATGGCGTGCTCGGCCCCAACGGCGCGGGCAAGACGACGACGCTGCGGATGCTGCTGGGGATCATCGAACCCGATGAAGGCGAGCGCACGTTGCTCGGGCACGACCGACCGCGCGATGCCAGCGATCAGGTCGGGTATCTGCCCGAGGAGCGCGGGCTCTACCCGGCGATGAAGGCGCGCGAAGCGATCGCGTTCATGGGCGCGCTGCGCGGGCTGCCCTGGGCGACCGGGCGCAAGCGCGCGGTCGAACTGATGGAGAATGCCGGGCTGGGCCATGCGGTCGATACGAAGATCAGGAAGCTGAGCAAGGGCATGGCGCAGCTGGTCCAGCTTCTCGGATCGGTCGTGCATCAGCCCGATTTGCTCGTGCTCGACGAACCGTTCTCCGGACTCGACCCGGTCAATCAGGAAGGGCTCGAAAAGCTGATCCGCGCCGAACAGGCACGCGGCGCGACCATCCTGTTTTCGACGCACGTCATGGCGCATGCCGAGCGGCTGTGCGACCGGCTGGCGATCATCGCCGGCGGCAAACGCCGGTTCGAAGGCACGGTTGGCGAGGCGCGCGGCATGCTGCCGATGCAGGCGCACTACACGCCCGAGCGCGACGATCCCTCGATCGCTGGCATGCTGCCCACGGACGCTCGCCACAACGGGCATGAGTGGGTGTTTTCGGTGCCCGATGGCGGGATCGAGGCGATGCTGACCAGGCTAACACAGTCGGGCCACGGCGTGACCGGTCTGTCGATCGCACGTCCCGGCTTGCACGACGCCTTCGTTCGCATCGTCGGCGCCGACGCATTGAAGGAGGCCGCATAATGGCCACCGGAAATTTCCGCCGCGCCTTGCGTCAGGCGATGACCGTGGCGCGGCGCGATTTCGTCGCGACCGTGTTCACCCCCACCTTCCTGATCTTTCTCCTGTCGCCATTGCTGACGATCCTGTTTGGCGCAGCAGGGGGGCTTGGCGCTTCGAGCATGGCGCAGGGCGCCGGCGACCGCACGCGCATCGTGGTTATCGCGGCCCCCGATCAGGCAGCCGCGATCGTCGCGGCGAACAAGCGGCTGCGCACGATATTTAGCCCGAGCGAAGATCCCCCCACGTTGCGGATCGACGCGCCGGGCGCCGACCCGGCAAAGCAGGCGCGCGCGCTGATCGACGACCGCAAGGGCGAAGTGACGGCGGTTCTTTACGGCCCACTGGCGACGCCGACGATCCTCTATAGCGCGTCGGCGCGTTCGTCCGACTTCCTCGCGATGGTAGCCGAGGAGGTGCTGCAAGGGATCAAATTGGGGGCCAACAAACCGCTGAGCGCCGCCACGAAAACACGCATCACCCGCACCGAAGTGACCGCCAGCGGACATACCGCCGCCGCGATGTTCGCGGTTGTCGCGATCTTCATGATGACGCTGTTCCTCGCCGGCCTGACGATCGGCACGATGGCGGAGGAGCGCAACAACAAGGTGATCGAAGTGCTCGCGGCGGCGGTGCCGCTCGAATCGGTATTTTTCGGGAAGCTGATCGGCATGTTCGGGGTGGCGATGCTGTTCGTCGGTTTTTGGGTCGCTGTGGTCAGTCAGGCGCTCAGCCTGTTGCCCGCACCCCTCGTGGCGGCGCTGGGCGACGTCGCGCCCGCGGTCGGCAAGCCGATGTTCGTGATCTTGTTCCTGGTGTATTTCATCATGGCGTTTCTGCTGATCGGCGCCGCCTACCTTATCCTGGGCGCGCAGGCATCGACGCAGCGCGAACTGCAGATGATGTCTTTGCCACTGACCATGGGCCAGATGGCGATGGTCGGACTGGCCTCGACCGCCGCCGCACGCCCGGAGGGCACGGTTGCGCTGGTCGCCGAAATATTGCCTTTCAGCTCGCCGATGGCGATGGCCGCGCGCGCCGCCAATTCGCCCGATTTGTGGCCCCACGTGCTGGCCATCGGATGGCAGTTCCTGTGGGTCGCGGTCGTTATCGCGTTCGGCGCGCGGATATTCCGTCGCGGCGTGCTTCAGTCCGGCAGCGCCCGCCCGCGCAGACGGGCGCAAACGGCCAGCGCTTGATCGCTTCACTATTGACATTCATGTAAGTACGCGCTTCTCTCCGATCAAATATCAGGAGAGCGGGCAATGGCGACTAAATCGCAGGAAGACGTCATCGACATGGTGGCGAACGCGCCGACGTATAAATATGAAGGCCCGATCGATCCGCTCGATGTAAGTCGCGCCGAGTTGTACCGCGACGATGTCTGGCAGGCGCCGTTCAAGCAGCTTCGCGCCGAGGCGCCGGTGTACAAGGTCGAGGGTTCGGATTTCGGTCCATATTGGTCGGTGTCGACCTACAAGCCGATCGTCGAAGCCGAATCGCTCCCCGACATCTTCTCGTCCGAAGCGGGCGGGATCACGCTTGCCGACTTCCTGCCCGACAGCGACGTCAAAATGCCGATGTTCATCGCGATGGACCGGCCCAAGCATACCGGCCAGCGTCGTACCGTCGCCCCCGCCTTCACGCCATCCGAAATGGTGCGAATGAAGGACGACATCGTCCGCCGCACCAATGAGATTCTCGACGCGCTGCCCTATGGCGAGACGTTCGATTGGGTCGATAAGGTTTCGATCGAACTGACCACGCAGATGCTGGCGATCCTGTTCGACTTCCCGTGGGAAGACCGGCGCAAGCTGACCTTCTGGTCCGACTGGGCGGGCGACATCGAACTGGTCAAATCGGCTGAGCTTCGCGAAGAGCGGCTGAAGCACATGTTCGAATGCGGCGCGTACTTCCAGCAATTGTGGAACGCCAAGGTCGGCAAGGAGCCGACCCCCGATCTGATCAGCATGATGATCCATTCGGATGCGATGGCGGAGATGGATCAATACGAGTTCCTGGGGAACCTGATCCTGCTGATCGTCGGTGGCAACGACACCACGCGCAACACGATGACGGCGGTAGCTTATGGGCTCGACAAATTCCCCGATCAGCGCGCCAAGCTGGAAAGCGACCCATCGTTGATCGGCAACACGATCCAGGAAATCATCCGCTGGCAGACCCCGCTGGCGCATATGCGGCGCACCGCCACGCAGGACCAGGAACTGGGCGGACAACTGATCAAGGAGGGCGACAAGCTCGCGCTCTGGTATCTCTCGGCCAACCGCGACGAGACCGTGTTCGGCGATGACGCCGACAATATCGTCGTCGACCGCCCCAACGCCCGTCGTCACCTGGCGTTCGGGCACGGCATTCATCGCTGCGTCGGAGCGCGCCTGGCCGAGCTTCAGGTCAGCGTGCTACTCGAGGAAATGGCCAAGCGCCGGATGCGGGTGAACGTCGTCAGCGAGCCGGAGCGCGTTTCAGCCTGCTTCGTCCACGGCTACCGCAAATTGCCGGTGGAACTCAGCAAATACTGAGCCGGGGGCTGGACGTCAGTTCGGCTTGACGGTCTCAGCACGCATGGGTTTGGTAGCGCCCGAGCAATCGCCATTTTCGCGCGCCACGATGGCGGGCGGTTTCTTGCGACCCATCGTCCAGTTAGCCTGCATCCGCACCTGAGGGTTCGGCGCGCACCAGATTTCGCCCGTATCGTTGATCGCGGTGATCCAGATCAAATTGTGCTCCTGCCCGTAATCGATCACGCCAAAGGCGTAACCGGCGCCCTTGTCGAGCACGTGGACGGGAAGCGGCGGGTCGAGCTGTTGAAAAGACATGGACCAGAATCGCACGGACGCCGATACGGTTCCGATCGATCGTATTGATCGCGATCAGCGCGCATCCGGGCGCCGACTCCGTTCGTTACTGCCAGCGTGAAGACCGAGGGAGGTACCGCATGACCATCGACCGCCGCAATTTCCTGACGCTCGCCGGCACGGGGGTCGCCGTGACCGCGCTGTTCGGCTGCCACTCTGCCCCCGCGCAGCCGCCCGAACGCTTCGAATTCGCGCTGAGCGACGCCGAATGGCGCAAGCGCCTGCCGGGGCAAGCTTATCAGGTGCTCCGCCACGAAGCGACCGAGACGCCCTTTACCAGCCCGCTCAACGACGAGCATCGGGCGGGGATCTTCTCGTGCAAGGGCTGCGCCCTGCCCGCTTTTTCATCGAAGACGAAGTTCGATAGCGGAACCGGCTGGCCAAGTTTCTGGCAACCGCTGGCCAACGCTGTACGGACGCGCAACGACGGATCGCTGGGAATGAGCCGGACCGAAGTTCATTGCCGCCGCTGCGGAGGACATCTGGGCCACGTGTTCGACGACGGCCCGAAGCCTACCGGCAAGCGCTATTGCATGAACGGCGTGGCGATGACCTTCAAGCCGGGTCCGGCCTGAATCAGAGCAATTAGTCGCGAACGCCGATCACCCGGCCGCTGCTGCGCGGCGCCACACTGGCGATCTGCACCTGCGCGCGCGGCGCTTCGAACTGATCGTCGTCCTTGGGCGAGCCATTGTAGATGAACCCCTTGGTCGGATACGACGTCGTGCCGAGGCCGCCCTGCGGGCCGTACCACACCTTGACCATGCTCCAGTCGCCCGCTTCGGAAACGTCGATGGCGCGGACGTTGTATTCGATCCCGCCGCGGCGCGACCAATTGGCGTGGGTCAGCAGCACTTCGCGGTCGCTGACGATCGCCGACACGGTGGCGACATGGCCAAGGCGCATCTTGCCGAACGATGCGAACGCGAGAACGGCGCCGACCTTGGGCTGATTGCCACGCTCATATTTACCGGCAGCCTGCGACCACCAGGTGTTGGCATTGCCGAAGATCTGGATGCCGGAGATTTCGCGGGCGTACGGAGCGCACTGCCAGAAACGAGCCGAAGCCGGCATCGTCGTCATCAGGGCGCACACCGCCACCAGCGCAAAACGCGCTGCGAAACCACCGAATTTCATGGACCCCCCAAAAGGTCTGTTGAACTGTCGATGCTGGGTTAGGTGGACAAAACCGACATGAAAACCCTGTCACCACGATGAATGGAACCTTTCACGACGAACGGTGTTTCGTCGCCGGTGAACGCCCTGATAGGTTCGATGTGCTGACCTATATTGCAGCTGCGAAGATCAGGAAATGGCGGATTTGCGCCGAATCACCGCTCAAGGAACGTGCGGTGTCCCTTCGCGTTCGGCAGCTGCGCCGATCTGTGCAAGGCGCGCGTCATGCTCCGCGCGACCGAATGGGAAACGCGTAAACAGCAACGCCGCGCAGACCGACAGCGTCGCGTAGATCAGGATGAAGAGCAATGTCAGGCGGTCGATCGCCGCAACCGGGACTTGCCCCGCTTTGGCTGCGGTCGGGAAATCGGCCAGCCACAGCAAGGCTCCGGCCGCGGCGATGCCGATGCCCGAGGTGCACTTCTGGACGAAGAACGATCCCGCGAAGAACACGCCTTCGTTGCGGCGGCCGGTGCGCATCTGTGAGTCTTCGACCACATCGGCCATCATCGACGCCCCGAGGATGAACGACGAAACGCTGAAGGTCGTGGCGACCGCGAAGATCGCGAACAGCGCCGCCACCTGCCATGTCGGGTCGGCGAGCGGCAGGATGCCGGCGAAGCGCAGCCAATAGGGCATGGTGTGAAGCACCGCCGCGCCGAGCACGAACCCGAACGCCGCGCGCGGCTTGGTCGTCATCCGACCGACTCGCGGCGCCACGACGAACGCGGCGCCGGCGCCGGCGAACAGCGCGAAGGGCAGGATCTTGAGCGCGCCGCCGGGCAGCTGCCACACATAATTGTAGAAGTAGTTCGACAGCGCGTAGCCGATCCCCTGATTGGTATAGGCGCACACCCCCGCCAGCATCAGGATCAGGAAGCCGCGATTGTGCATCGTCTCCCACAATTCGCGCAGGTTCGCCGCGAACGATTGCGGGTTGGCGTCAACCTTGGGCAAATGCGCGATCTCTTTATGCGTGCCCAGCGCCGAAACGAGGATCGCGACCAGCATGATCGCCGCCGAGGCGAAGGCGAGATGGTGATAGCCGTGCGGATTGAGCAGCCCGTTGGGATAGCCGGGCGCCGGAGTCAGGAACACGCCATAGGCGAGCAGGACGATGCTCAGGCCACCAAACCAGCCGAACAGATAGCGATAGGCGGTAATCCGCGTGCGCTCGTCATAATCCTGCGTAAGCTCAGGGGTCAGCGCCTGGCTCGGTACTTCGAAACAACTGACCGCGCTGCGTACCACCACTGCGGTAACGAACAGCCAGACGAGTTTCATCGGTTCGCTCAGCGACGCCGGCGGGTTCCACAACAGCAGCCAGCCGATCGCGATCGGCAGCGCCGACGCGTACATCCACGGATGCCGTCTGCCCCATTTGCCGCGCGTGCGATCCGACAGGATGCCGACCGCCGGATCGATGAATGCGTCGCACACCAACGCGACCATGATCACCAGCCCGACCGTGGCGGCGTTCACCCCGAGTACCTGATTGTAATAGATCAGCAGAAAGGTACCGAACCCGGCATCCTTCACGCCATAAGCGACCGATCCGAAACCATAGCTCGCCGTCACACCCGCCGACAGTCGCCGCGCCAGCGGCATTGCCGCGGCACTCACGAAGTGGCTGCCTCCAGCATCGAGAACAGCCCGGGCGACGTGTCGTCCCAGCTGGCGCGGGTGCCGATCAGCATCCCGCCATCGACCAGGATGTGCGTGCCGGTGACAAACGCGGCGTCGTCGCTGGCGAGGTAAGCGACGGCGGCGGCGATGTCTTCCGGGCGCCCGGCGCGCTTCACCGGCTGCGCCTGCGACGCGACGCCGGCAACGATTGTATTGGCTTTGGCGCGGGCATCGCCCTCGAGACCGAGCGCCGAGGAAAAGATGTTGGTGGTGATGAAGCCCGGCACCACCGCATTGACCCGGATATTGTGCCTGGCAAGGTCGGCCGCGGCGACCTTGGTCAGATGCAGCACCCCGGCCTTGGCCGTCGAATAGGCCGTCGGCGCGTAGCCGCTGCCCAGCGCGGAAACGCTCGAGGTGTTGACGATCGCGCCGCCGCGGCGCTTCGCCATCAGCGGCGCAGCATAGCGGATACCCATCGCCACCGACTTGAGCAGCAGCGACATCGTGCGGTCCCAGTCATCGGGTTCGATCTCATCGATCTTCTCGCGCGCGCCGGCCGCGCCGGCATTGTTGAACAGCACGTCGAGCCCCCCGCCGGCGTCCGCCGCGAGCATCAGCGCTTCGATGTCGGCGGTCTGCGTGACGTCGGTGCGGAGGAATTTGATCCGGCCGTTCGAGGTCTCGGCCAGCTCCTGCCCGCCCGCGACGTCGAAATCGCCGATCAGCACATCGGCGCCCTCTTCGACCAGTCGCAGCGCGGTCGCGCGACCGATACCCGAGGCGCCGCCCGTGACGACGGCGCGCTTGCCCTGAAACCGCATTCAACTCTCCTGCATGTCTATTTTCCATCACCATAGAGGGGGCATGTTGCGGGTCAATCGAGGTTTTCGAATTTCGGGTTTGTTGCGGCTTGCGGGAAACCGCAGCCCCAACTACCAACCGTCACCCCCGGCCTTGCGCCGGGGTCTGCCGACCCCATGCGATATCGCATGCGGAGAGGCAGATGCCGGAACAGGCCCGGCATGACGACAAGGGGAGAAGACACGCCATGGCGCTCGACGCCGAAACCTTCGACGCGCTGATCGACACCGTCCGCCGCTATGTCGCCGAGCGGCTCCGCCCGCTCGAAAGCGAGGTCGAGGCGAACGATGCGATCCCGCAGGACGTGATCGACGAGATGAAGGCAATGGGGCTGTTCGGCCTGTCGATCGCCGAGGAATATGGCGGGCTGGGGCTGACCATGCTGGAGGAAGCAAAGGTCGCGATCGAACTCGGTCGTACCACCCCGGCGTTCCGGTCGAGCTTCGGGACCAATGTGGGGATTGGCAGTCAGGGCCTCGTCATGGCCGGCAACGATGCGCAGAAGGCCGCGTGGCTGCCGAAGATCGCGAGCGGCGAAATCATCACCAGCTTCGCGCTGACCGAACCCGATGTCGGCAGTGATTCGGGCGCGGTGAAGACCAGGGCGGTGTGGGACGGCCAGGCCTATCGGCTGTCGGGGAGCAAGCGCTACATCACCAATGCCGACAAGGCCGACCTGTTCACCGTGATGGCGCGCACCAACGATGACGAAAAGGGCGCGCACGGCGTCTCCGCCTTCCTCGTGCCGCGCGACCTGGCGGGCGTGTCGATCGGCGAGCCCGAGAAGAAGATGGGCCAAAAGGGCGCCAAGGTCGCCGACGTGATCTTCGACGACGTGATCGTGCCCAAAGAAAACCGGCTGGGTGAGGAAGGCGAAGGCTTCAAGATCGCGATGCGCGTGCTCGACCGCGGGCGGCTGCACATCAGCGCGGTGTGCGTCGGGGTGGCCGAGCGGCTGATCGCCGACTGCGTCGGCTACGCCACCGAGCGCAAGCAGTTCGGTAAGCCGATCGCCGAGCATCAGCTGATCCAGGGCATGATCGCCGACAGCAAGACCGAGGCGTTGGTTGCCCGCGCGATGGTGCTGGAAACCGCCGCCGCCAAGGACGCCGGCAAGGACGTCGTGATGGAATCCGCCGCGGCCAAATATTTCGCCAGCGAGATGGTCGGGCGAGTCGCCGACCGGGCGGTGCAGATTTATGGCGGCGCGGGCTATATCGAGGATTACGGAATCGAGCGGCTGTACCGCGACGTGCGGCTGTTCCGGATTTACGAAGGCACCAGCCAGATCCAGCAAATCATCATCGCGCGTGAGACGATCAAGCGCGGGGGCTGAATCAGCGCTCCTGCGAAAGCAGGAGCCCACAACCACAAAGGCTGCAGCCTGAAACCCTGGGCTCCTGCTTTCGCAGGAGCACGAGCAAGGAGAGAGACATGGACACGAGCAAATTCTTCAGCCTCGAAGGGCGCGTCGCGCTGATCACCGGCGGGTCGCGCGGAATCGGCAAGATGATCGCCGCGGGCTATATCGCGCAGGGGGCGAAGGTGTACATTTCGTCGCGCAAGGCCCCGGCATGCGAGGAAACCGCCGCCGAACTCGGCCCGAACTGTATCCCGATCCCGATGGACGTCTCGACGGTCGACGGCTGCAAGGCGCTCGCCGCCAAGCTGGCCGAGCATGAGGATCATCTCGATATCCTCGTCAACAATGCCGGCGCCGCCTGGGGCGTGGCGTTCGAGGACTTCCCCGAAAGCGGCTGGGACAAGGTCATGGACCTCAACGTCAAGTCGCCGTTCTTCCTGACGCAGGCGCTGCACGGAATGCTCAAGGCGCGGTCGAGCTACGACCGTCCGTCCAAGGTCATCAACATCACGTCGATCGACGGGCTGCGTCTCAACCCGTGGGAAACGTACAGCTATCACGCTTCGAAGGCGGCGCTGATCTATCTGACCAAGCGGATGGCGGCGCGGCTGATCGAGGATGCGATCATCTGCACCAGCCTCGCCCCCGGCGCGTTCGCCAGCGAGATGAACAAGGCCGCGCGCGATCATGGCGACCAGGTCGCCAAACGCATCCCGATGCGCCGTATCGGCACCGACGAGGACATGGCGGGCGCCGCGATCTTCCTCGCCAGCCGCGCGTCGGATTATGTCGTCGGCGATACGCTGGTGGTCGATGGCGGGCTGGTCAACGCCTCGCTGGGATCGAGCATCGACGCCTGAACAGGCGCCAAAGTTCACTAAAGTTCACGGGGTCGGCGGTGCCGCGGGGCGGCGACGAAAGGTGCGCGATGTCGCATCCTTTTGTCACCTTTCCCCGGCGTGCGTGGATGACAAGAAGTCGCCGACGATAAGAAAGAACCGACTCACGCTGTCAGACGAAATCCAACATTTCAAGCACTTCCCTCTCCCTTTGGGAAAGGGTTATTGAGTCACGCTTTGCGGATGGTTGGGTGTCAAAATAAGCGTCCGCCCCTCGACTCGCCACGACTTCAAACGCGACAGGAAGTTCATCCCCAACACGTCCATGTCGCCAAACGCTTCGGACGTGACGACCGGTAAGTCGCGCGCGACGATATTGCCGATCCTCAGTTCGGGCGCGGTCGCGGTTTGCGCGCGCACGGTGCCATTGGCGGTCTGAATCATCATCGGGAAGGGCCCGTCGCTCGGCTCGAGCCCCACCGCGGCAGCGGTTTCGGTCGATAGCGCCGTCACCGTCGCGCCGCTGTCGACCAGCATGCGCCGCTCGACCCGGCCGAATTTAACCGTCACCCAGAAATGCCCGTCCTCCGCCATCGGGACGCGCATTTCCTTGCCCGACACCTGCTGTTTGTCGTCGATCTGCAGGAAGCTGGCGATGCGGGCAAAGGCCGGGTCGAACCGCCCGCGCTCGGCGACGAGCATCACCACCAGCGACATGCCGGCGATCAATGCGACCAGCGACACCAGTCGTCCGACGATGCGAAACCGCCGGGCGAGCAACATCACCACGACGACGCCCGCAATCACCAGATAGAGCGGCGCCGAACCGCCGAAACCGTCAGCCATGATCTGCGCCATTTGCCATGGGCCAGATGTATGGTGGCTGAGCGGCGTTTGCCAGATGCGAGCCCCTCCCCTTCAGGGGAGGGGTTGGGGTGGGGCAGTCACAGGCGTTCACCCAGCGAGACATCCCCATCCCCTACCCCTCCCCTGAAGGCGAGGGCTGAAAAACCTACCGCGCGATGCCGCCCGCCGCGAGCACCGCCAGCGTCACCAATTCGCTCGCGGTACTGGTCATCACCGCGACCTGGACGGGCTTCTCCATGCCGATCAGCATCGGGCCGATCACCGCATCGCCGCCGAGTTCGCGCAGCAGCTTGGCCGAGATGTTGGCCGATTGCAGCCCGGGCATGATCAGCACATTGGCCGGCCCCGACAGCCGCGCGAACGGATAATTGGCGAGCTGTTTCGGGTTGAGCGCGACGTCGGGCGCCATTTCGCCTTCATATTCGAAGCTCACCGCGCGCTTGTCGAGCACGCCGACCGCGGCGCGAATATTCTCAAGGAAATGGCCCTCTGGGTTCCCGAAAGTCGAGTAGCTGAGGAACGCGACGCGCGGTTCATGTCCCATACGGCGGGCAACCGCCGCGGTCTGTTCGGCGATGTCGGCGAGTTCTTCGGCGCTGGGGCGCTCGTTGATCGTGGTGTCCGCCATGAACACCGTGTGGGTTTGCCCGACCAGGACGTGGATGCCGAACGCGGTGCGCCCGGCCTCCTTGTCGATCACGCGCCGCACTTCGCGCATCGTGTGCGCATAGGTGCGGGTGATGCCGGTGATCATCGCATCGGCTTCACCCAGCTGGAGCAGCACCGCGCCGAAGATGTTGCGGTCCTGATTGATCATCCGTTCGACGTCGCGGTGCAGATAGCCGCGCCGCTGAAGCCGCTTGTACAGGAAATCGACCATCGCGGGGACGAGCGTCGAGGTGCGGCTGTTATGCACTTCGTAATTCTCGACGTCCTTGACCCCGAGCGCGCGCAGCCGGTCGTGGACGTCGTCGCGCCCGACCAGCACCGGCGTGCCGTAGCCGCCTTCCTTGAATGCGACCGCGGCGCGTAGCACGACTTCCTCTTCGCCTTCGGCGAACAGCACGCGCTTGGGGTGCGCGCGCGCGCCCTCATAGGCGAGCGTCAGCACCGACGTCGTCGGATTGAGCCGGCCGCGCAGCTGTTGACGATACGCCGCCATGTCGAGGATCGGCTTGGTCGCGACGCCCGAATCCATCGCCGCCTTGGCGACGGCGGCGGGGACGCGTTCCATCAGCCGCGGGTCGAACGGCGCTGGAATGATATATTCGGGGCCGAAGGTGTGGCGTACGCCGTACGCCGCCGCGACTTCCTCGGGCACCGCTTCGCGCGCCAGTTCGGCGATCGCGTTGGCAGCGGCGATCTTCATTTCCTCGTTGATCCCCGTCGCGCGCACGTCGAGCGCGCCGCGGAAGATGAACGGGAAACCGAGCACGTTGTTGACCTGGTTGGGATAGTCCGAGCGCCCGGTGGCGATGATCGCATCGGGCCGCGCCGCCTTGGCCAGTTCGGGCAGGATTTCGGGGGTGGGGTTGGCCATTGCGAAGATGATCGGCGCCGGGTTCATCTTGGCGACCATTTCGGGCTTGAGCGCGCCCGCCGCCGACAAGCCGAGGAACACGTCGGCGCCGTCGAGCGCTTCGGTCAGCGTGCGCTTGTCGGTCTTCACCGCATGCGCCGACTTCCACTGGTCCATGCTTTCGGTGCGGCCCTGGTAGATCACGCCGGTGCGGTCGCACATGATGACATTGTCGTTGCGCACGCCCATCGCCTTCATCAGCTCGGTGCAGGCGATCGCCGCCGCGCCCGCGCCGTTGACCGCGACCTTGATCTCGGAAAGCTCGCGCCCGGTGAGCAGGCACGCGTTGATCAGTCCCGCTGCGGTGATGATCGCGGTGCCGTGCTGGTCGTCGTGGAACACCGGAATGTTCATGCGCTCGCGCAGCGCTTGCTCGATGATGAAGCATTCGGGTGCCTTGATATCCTCAAGGTTGATCCCGCCGAAGCTCGGCTCCATCAGTTCGACCGCATCGATGAAACGGTCGACATCCTCGGTCTTGAGTTCGATATCGATCGCGTCGACGTCGGCGAAGCGTTTGAACAGGACCGCCTTGCCTTCCATCACCGGCTTCGAGGCGAGCGCGCCGAGATTGCCCATGCCAAGAATCGCGGTGCCGTTCGAGATGACGGCGACCAGATTGCCCTTGGTGGTGTAATCGTAGGCCTTGGACGGATCGTCGGCGATCGCCTGCACCGGCACGGCAACGCCGGGCGAATAGGCCAGCGCCAGATCGCGCTGCGTTGCCATCGGTTTGGACGCGACGATTTCGATCTTGCCGGGGCGCCCTTCCGAATGGAACAGCAGCGCCTCACGGTCGGAGAATTGCAGGGACTTGTCGTCGGACATTGGCGGGCCTCTCGGTGTTGACGACCCCTTAGTCCAAACCAACCCCGAACGTCACCCCGGACTTCGACCATCCTCTTGACCAATTGCTTGTGGATAAGTGGATGCCGGATCAAGTCCGGCATGACGCAACGAAAAATCTTCGCTAGCCAGCGCTGATGGCCGATGCCGCTCCCACCCCGATGATGGCGCAATATCTCGCACTCAAGGCCGAGGCGGATGATTGCCTGCTCTTCTACCGAATGGGCGATTTCTTCGAACTGTTCTTTGACGACGCCAAAACGGCCAGCGCTTCGCTCGACATCGCGCTGACCGCGCGGGGCGAGCATGACGGGCGACCGATTCCGATGTGCGGCGTGCCGGTACACGCGATGGAAGGGTATCTCGCGCGGCTGATCAAGGCGGGGCATAGGGTCGCCATCGCCGACCAGATCGAAAGCCCGGCCGAGGCGAAGAAGCGCGGCGGATCGAAGGCGCTGGTGTCGCGCGCGGTCGTTCGCGTGGTGACGGCGGGGACGCTGACCGAAGAAGCGCTGCTCGACGCGCGCACCGCCAATTGGTGCGTGGCGATCGGCGAGGCGGCCAGCGGAGTCGCGGTCGCGGCGGCCGACGTATCGACCGGGCGGTTCGAACTCGTCGAGACCGACGCCGCCGGACTGTCGGCCGAACTGGCGCGGCTGGCGGCGGCGGAAGTGCTGGCCTGCGAGGGCAGCGCGTTTGAGCAGTATACCACGACGTTGCGACCGCGGGGCGAATTCGACTCGACCGGCGCCGAGGATCGCCTCAAGCAACTGTACGGCGTGGCGACGCTAGACGGGTTCGGCCAATTATCGCGCGCCGGACTTGCCGCCGCGGGCGGGCTGGTGGCGTATCTCGATCATACCGCGCGGGGTTCGCTGCCCTTCTTGCGCCCGCCTCAGCTCGCTCATGCTGCGCAGCAAATGGCGATCGACGCGGCGACGCGCGACAGCCTGGAACTGACGCAGACGCAAACCGGCCAGCGCAAGGGTAGCCTGCTCGACGCGATCGACCGCACCGTGACGGGGGCCGGCGCGCGGTTGCTCGGCGCCGATATCGGCGCGCCGTTGATGGATCGCGCGCACATCGAGGCACGGCTCGATCTGGTCCAGTTTCTCCACGACGATGGCGCGTTGCGCGAGTTGCTTCGTTCGACCCTGCGCAGCCTGCCCGATGTCGGGCGGGCGTTGGGACGGATCGCGGCGGGACGAGGAAGTCCGCGCGATCTGGGCCAGTTGCGCGACGGACTCGATGGCGCATGGCTGTTGGGGGAGAAGATCGACACGCTGGGCGCACCCCCGACCCTCCTGCGCGAGATCGCGCCGCGATTGCGCGGTCATGGCGCGCTGATCGACCTGCTCAAACGTGCGCTCGTGCCCGCGCCACCGGTCGACGCGTCCGATGGCGGGTATATCGCCGAAGGGTATGACAGCGCGCTCGACGATCTGCGCGATATCGGCGCGGGCGGACGGCGCGCAATCGCGGCGCTGGAGGCCGAATATCGCAGCCGCACCGGCGCCACCGCGCTCAAGATCCGCCACAATGGTGTGCTCGGCTATCATGTCGAAGTGCCGGCACGCGTCGCCGATCCGTTGATGGCCGCCGACAGCGGCTTTACGCATCGCCAGACGCTGGCGGGCGTCGTGCGCTTCAACGCGCCCGAACTGCACGAACTGGCGATGAAGGTTACGCAAGCGGGCAGCCACGCGCTCGCCGCCGAAGCCGCGCATCTTGAGGATCTGACGGTCGCCGCGCTAACCGACCGCGAAGGCATCGCCGCCACCGCCGACGCGCTGGCGCGGCTCGACGTGTCGGCGGGGCTCGCCGAGCGCGCCGTCGAGGATGGCTGGGCGCGACCTGCGCTGGTCGACCATGCCTGTTTCGAGATCGAGGGCGGCCGTCACCCGGTGGTCGAAGCCGCCGTCCAGCGCAGCGGCGAGCGCTTCGTCGCCAACGATTGCATTCTGTCCGAAACAAGCCGGCTGTGGCTCGTCACCGGCCCCAATATGGGCGGCAAGTCGACCTTCCTGCGCCAGAACGCGCTGATCGCGGTGCTGGCTCAGGCCGGCAGCTTCGTCCCCGCGACCCGCGCGACGCTGGGGTTGGTCGATCGACTGTTCAGCCGGGTCGGCGCGTCGGACAATCTCGCGCGCGGGCGGTCGACCTTCATGGTCGAAATGGTCGAAACCGCCGCGATCCTGGCGCAGGCGACGCCGCGCAGTTTCGTCATCCTCGACGAAGTGGGCCGCGGCACCAGCACCTATGACGGGCTCGCCATCGCCTGGGCGGTGGTCGAGGCGATCCACGAGGACAATCGTTGCCGCTGCCTGTTCGCGACGCACTATCACGAACTGACTCGCCTCGCCGAGCGCTGCGACGCGCTCACCCTCCACCACGTCCGCGCGCGCGAATGGAAGGGCGAACTCGTGCTGCTCCACGAAGTCTCCGAGGGCCCGGCGGATCGCAGCTATGGGCTGGCGGTGGCGCGGCTCGCCGGGCTTCCTCCGGTGACGATCGCGCGCGCGAAATCGGTGCTCGCCAAGCTCGAAGCCGGGCGCGCCAAGACCGGTGGTCTCGCCGCCGGGCTCGACGACCTGCCGCTGTTCGCCGCGATGGCCGAGATCGAAGACGAGACGGGCGATGCGGTGCGGGCGGAGGTCGAAGCGCTGGATATCGACGCGCTCACCCCGCGCGAGGCGCTGGACGTGCTGTACCGGCTCAAAAATCTCGCGCGTGACGGCTGATCAGTCGAACTGAACAAGCTTCGGCGCGCTGACGATATAGGCCCGCGCCGGCGCATCGAAGGGAAAGCCGCCCGACACCAGCCGCCCAAGAAGCGCCGCCGCTCGGCTGACCGCCGCGCTGCCCGCCAAGGCCACGCGTGGGCCCGCCAGGATTGCATCGTGGACGATCACGCCGCTGTCGCGTTCGACCAGCATATCGGCTTCGATCGCGGCAATCACCTGGCGCCGCACAGTCGAATAGGGAATGCCCAACGCGCGCGCGACCGATGCCGCGGACACCGCGCGGCGCAACTCGGCGGGCGGTATCGTGTCGGCCTCAGAATAAAGCCGCGCGAGCGTCGGATCGAACGTGATTGGGCGCGAACTCGCCGCCATCACGGCGTTGACGACGGCCATCTCCAGCCAATCGGTGTAGAGGCGCCCGACGCTGTCGAACGCGAATAGGGAGAGGTCGATCGACGCCGCCAACGTGATGTCGGGGCGGTAAGGAATATCCTGCGGGCTGTGGGGCAGTGCGACCTCGTACGACCGTAACTGGACGATCAGCCAGATCAGGCAATCGTGCAAATGTGCGAGCAAGTCAGCAATTTCGGGTCGGTCGGGCAGATCCGGCGCGACGGCGACGCCCGTGCCGGTCCGGACGCACAGACCGTCGTCGATCAGCGCGTTGATGTGACGCCGCGCGGTCTCGAACGGTCGTCCCATCGAATGCGAAATGGCGTTGATGCTGATCCCGCCGCCGCCCGCAACCGGCACCTTCGCCCACTGGCCAAGAACACCCCCGCTTGCCCGAAGCACCGCAAGGAAAAATATAGCCCGATCAAAGACAAAGGATCCGCCAGCGACCTGCCTCACCGCAGCGGTCGCTACGACCAACGCATTGATCTGCATTTCGGCAAGTAATCGCGCGGCCAGTCGACTTTGCGTCCTTACTGGCGGCGTTGGCGACCCAGCGTTCATTTGTCCCACCCCGGGGGCACTAGCTGCACAAATAGCAACCAGCTTCAAGACTGGGTTATACCGTTAGTCCATATCGGGTAACAACAGCGGTCATCGCTCCCCGTTGTGCTCGCTGTGGAAATTGGCCGTTCGCGGGGGTTGTTGCGCAAGCGGTCCGATGATGCGACGGTGGGGCACGGGGGAACGGGCCATGGAAATGCGGCGGCGGGGCGATCCGCCTATCGATGAGTTTTTGCTATCGCCAACCGGGCCGGGGATGCTGGCGATGCCGGTCCCCTCATTTGCCGGCGCCGGTCCGGCGCTGCGCAACGCTCGCGAACGTATGGGGTTGTCGCTGGACGATATCGCGGGGGAGACAAGGATCGCGGTCAGGCACCTGATTGCGATCGAGGAATCGCGCTTCGACGGGTTCGCCGCACCCGTTTATGCACTGGGTTTTGCACACAGTTATGCCAGGTCGGTCGGGATACCGCGGCAATGGATCAGCGACTGCCTGCGCGAGCAGATCCACCACGTATTCGAAGGCCGCGCTCGATTCGACCTCGGCTGGGTCGCGGACAAACCCAGGAAACGGCGCGGCCGGCGCGGTTAGGGTCGACCGGACAGGGCGCGAACAGGTGACGGCGCCCGCTTTCGCCTCTATCGGCAACGGCATGTCCGCGCGTTTCGACAACCTTCCCAATCGCCGTGCAATCATCGACCGGCGTGCGCTGGCCGATGCGCTGGCCGCGCTGGAGGATGACGACCGCACCAAATTGCGGCTCGCCGCGACGGGCTTGCTCAAGCAGGCGCTCGACGCCGGGCGCGCCGAAATCGAAGTGCGGCTGATCGCGCACCCCTCGCGCGGGCTGGAAATCGCCGCCAGCCAGGCGTTCCTGATCGATCAGATCCTGCGTCTGCTCTACGATTTCACCGTCACGCGGCTGTACCCGCTGAGCAATCCGACCGCCGCCGAACGCCTCGCGCTGATTGCGGTCGGCGGGTACGGTCGCGGCGAGATGGCGCCGCATTCGGACGTCGATATCGGATTCATCACCCCATGGAAGCAGTCCGGCTGGCACGAGCAGGTGATCGAAACGATGCTCTACGCCTTGTGGGACCTGGGGCTGAAGGTCGGGCAGTCGACGCGCTCGGTCGACGAGATGGTGCGTCAGGCCAAAAGCGACATCACGATCCGCACGGCCTTGCTCGAAGCGCGCTACGTCTGGGGTGATCAGGATCTGTACGACGAGGCGGCGCGCCGCTTCAAGACCGAGGTTCAGGCCGACACCGCGCGCACCTTCATCGCCGAAAAGCTCGCCGAGCGCGACCTGCGGCACAAAAGGATGGGCGACACGCGCTACGTCGTCGAACCCAACGTCAAGGAAGGTAAAGGCGGCCTGCGCGACCTGCATGCGCTCTTCTGGATCGGGAAATACGCCTATAACGTCCGCGCCGCCGCCGAACTGGTGCAGATCGGGCTGTTCACGCCGTCGGAATATGCGCAGTTTCACCGCGCCGATAATTTCCTGTGGGCGGTGCGCTGCCACCTCCACGCCGTCGCGGGGCGTGCCGAGGACCGGCTGACCTTCGACATGCAGCGCGACATTGCTGAACGGATGCGCTTCGCCGACCGACCGGGCAAATCAAAGGTCGAGCGGTTCATGCATTACTACTTCCTTCAGGCGAAGGCGGTGGGTGACCTGACAGGCGTGTTCCTCGCGCATCTCGACGAGAAATTCGCCGCGCGCGGGCGGCGTTTCGGGCTGCCAACGCTACGGCGATCGCCGCGCAGACTGAACGGCTTCGTGCTCGACCGCGGACGGCTGGCGTTGCCGCGCGACAGCTTCTTTGCCGAGAAGCCGACGCGGCTGATCGAGATGTTCAAGCTGGCCGATATGCACGGCCTCGAAATCCACCCGCTGGCGATGCGCGCCGCGGCGCGGGACGCCAAGCTGGTCGACGATATCCGCCGCGACCCCGAAGCAAATGCGCTGTTCCTCGACGTGCTGACCTCGCATCATCATCCCGACACGACGCTGCGCTGGATGAACGAGGCCGGGGTGTTCGGTCGTTTCGTTCCCGATTTCGGCCGCGTCGTCGCGCAGATGCAGTTCGACATGTACCACCACTTCACGGTCGACGAGCATACCATCCACGCGATCGGGCTGCTCAGCCGGATCGAGAAAGGCGAGCTGGAGGCGGACCATCCGCTCGCCCACGCGATCATGAAGCAGATCGCGTCGCGCCGGGTGCTCTATGTCGCGGTGCTGCTGCACGACATCGCCAAGGGTCGCGGCGGCGATCATTCGGTACTGGGCGCCGAAGTCGCGATGCGACTGTGCCCGAGGTTCGGCATGACCCCGGCCGAGACTGAAATGGTCGCCTGGCTGGTGCGCTACCACCTCCTGATGTCGGCGACCGCGTTCAAGCGCGATCTGAGCGATTTCAAGACGATCCTCGACTTTGCCGAAGCGGTGCAAAGCCCTGAGCGCCTGCGCCTGCTGCTGACCCTGACGGTCGTCGATATCCGCGCAGTCGGCCCCGGCGTGTGGAACGGGTGGAAGCGCCAGTTGCTTTCCGACCTGTACGAAGCCGCCGAAGAAGTGCTGCGACTGGGTCACAAGCAAAAAGGACGGAGCGAACGGGTGTCGGTCAAGCAGGAGACGGTCGCCGCGGCATTGGGCTGGGACGACAAGGTCTATGCCAGAACGATCGGGAAGCTGCCTGAAAGCTATTGGGTCGCCGAACCCGAGGACGCGTTGATCGCCAACCTCAAACTCATCGCAGAGGCCGGCGACGCGCCGCTGTCGATCGCGACCCAAGTCGACCGCGATCGCGGCGCGACGCTGGTGACGATCTACGCCGCCGATCATCCCGGGCTGTTCTACCGGATCGCGGGCGCGATCAGCATGGCGGGGGGCAACATCATCGACGCGCGGATCCACACCACGCGCGACGGCATGGCGCTCGACAACTTCCTCGTCCAGGATCCGTTCGGTCGCCCGTTCGACGATGCCGGCCAATTGAAGCGGCTCAAAACCGCGATCGAGGATGCGCTCGCCAATCGCAGCAGGCTGGCCGAACGGCTGAAGGCCAAACCCCTGCCCCGCCCGCGCGCCGAAGCGTTCGACATCAGCCCCGCCGCGTTCATCGACAACCACGCGTCGAACCGTTTCACCGTGGTCGAGGTCAATGCGCGCGACCGCCCGGCGCTGCTGCATCAACTGGCGCATGCGCTGTTCCAGTCGAAGGTGACGATCCATTCGGCGCATGTCGCGACCTATGGCGAGCGCGCGGTCGATACTTTCTATGTCACCGATCTGACCGGTGATAAGATCGAGACGCCGACGCGTGTGAAGGCGCTGGAAAAGCGGCTGGTGGAAGCGGCGTCGGGGATGACGGTCGCCGAGGCAGCCTGAGCGGACGAATGCGCGAAAACCACCCGTTCGGGTGATGGTGTCGCGCGGCGTAAAGCGCGATAAGGGTGCGGAGCGACAGCTGGAGACACGACGATGCCGGTACTGGGAGTGGGTGGAATCTTCTTTCGCGCAGCAGACCCCGACGCGCTCAACGCCTGGTATCGCGACAATCTGGGGATCGGCGCGGGATGCGCCGCCGAAGATACTGGTCCGCCCGACGAATGGAGCTGGCAAGTGCAGGGCGGACCGCTGGTGTTCGCCCCGTTCAAGCAAGGGACCGATTATTGGGCCGGGGAGAAGCAGTTCATGCTCAACCTGCGCGTGAGCGATCTCGACTCGCTGCTCGATACGCTGAACGCGGCGGGAATCGAGATCATCACCAAGCCCGAATGGGATGACCCGCAGACAGGACGCTTCGCGCGGATCCACGATCCGGAAGGCAATGCGATCGAACTGTGGGAACCGCCGGCGGCGTAGGTGGGGAAGTCGCTCTCATTACTTACCGTCACCCCGGCCTTGAGCCGGGGTCCCGCTAGCGAAAAAAGCGGGATGCCGGGTCGAGCCCGGCATGACGATGGAAGTTTGGGGAAGCGGCGCGGAGTAAATCCGCGCCGTCGGTCGACGCTGCGCGACGCCGGCCGGTGTCGCCGACGAGACGCGAAATAGCCTTCGCTATTTCACTTCGGAGACAGCACCATCAGCATCTGACGGCCTTCCATGCGCGGATAGGATTCGACCTTGGCGTCCTCGGTCGTGTCTTCCTGCACGCGCTTGAGCAGGTTCATGCCGAGCTGACCGTGGCTGAGCTCGCGGCCGCGGAAACGCAGCGTGATCTTGACCTTGTCGCCTTCGCCGATGAACTTGTGCACGGCCTTCATCTTCGTCTCATAATCATGATCGTCGATGTTCGGACGCATCTTGATCTCCTTGATCTCCTGCGTCTTCTGGCTCTTGCGGGCGAGGTTGGCCTTCTTCTGCGCCTCGTACTTGAATTTGCCGACATCGAGGAACTTGGCGACCGGCGGATCGGCGTTGGGCGACACTTCGACCAGGTCGAGACCCAGTTCGTTAGCCTGCTCCATCGCTTCGCGCGTGTACATCACGCCCAGATTCTCGCCCTCATGATCGATCACGCGGACCTTGGCGGACTGGATGAATTCGTTGAATCGCGGGCCGTTCATCGGCGGCGCCTGGTTAGGCCGGCGCATATTGGGCGGTGGGATAGAGACTGCTCCTCTGGTTGGTGATCGCGCTCATATAGTGGATTACGGTGCTTAACGAAAGCACCGCGCACCATTCAGTTGCCCGGCCCTGCCAGATCGGGCGGCAACGCCGCCTGAACGAGTTGCTCGGTCACCGCCGCCCGCGTCAGAATCTGCTGCCGGTCACTGCCCAATTGGCGCAGCGCGACGGTGCCTTCGTCGGCCTCGCGCTTGCCCACGACCAGCAGGTTGGGGACCTTCGCCAGCGAATGTTCGCGCACCTTGTAGTTGATCTTCTCGTTGCGCAGATCCAGTTCGACGCGCAGCCCCGCCTTGCGCAGCTCGGCGGCGACTTGCTCGGCGTAATCGTCGGCATCGGACACGATTGTTGCGACCACGACTTGCGTCGGCGCGAGCCAGAGCGGGAATCGCCCGGCGTGATGTTCGATCAGGATACCGATGAAGCGTTCGAACGTGCCGAGGATCGCGCGGTGGAGCATCACCGGCCGGTGACGCTCGCCATCGTCCCCGACATAGCTCGCGTCGAGCCGGTCGGGCAGCACGCGGTCCGACTGGATCGTCCCGACCTGCCACGTCCGCCCGATCGCGTCGGTCAGGTGGAATTCGAGCTTCGGCGCATAGAAGGCGCCTTCACCCGGCAGTTCCTCGAACTTGGATTTGATCGCGTCGCTCAGACCCGACACCGCGACCGCGCGACGCAGTTCGTCCTCGGACTTGTCCCACATCTCGTCGCTGCCGAAGCGCTTGTCGGGGCGCAGCGCGAGCTTCACCGCGTAATCCTCGAACCCGAGGTCGCGATAGACCGAGTCGAGCAGCTCGATGAACGAAGCGACTTCGGCGACCAGCTGATCCTCGCGCACGAAGATATGCGCGTCGTCCTGCGTGAACTGGCGGACGCGCATGATGCCGTGCAGCGCGCCGTGCGGCTCGTTGCGGTGGCAGCAGCCGAATTCGGCCATGCGGATCGGCAGATCGCGGTACGACTTGATCCCTTGGCGAAAGATCAGCACATGCGCCGGGCAATTCATCGGCTTCAAGGCCATCAGGTCGGCGGTGCCGCTGAAGATCGGCCCCTCGTCCTCGCCCGACGGAATCTCGTCGGGGACGACGAACATGTTCTCGCGATACTTGCCCCAATGCCCGGACTGCTCCCACTGGCGCGCATCCATCAGTTGCGGCGTCTTGACCTCGGCATAGCCCGCCGCGTCGAGCCGGCGGCGCATATAGGCCTCGAGCTGGCGCCACAGGATGAAGCCATTGGGATGCCAGAACACCGACCCCTGCGCTTCGGGCTGGAGGTGGAACAGGTCCATTTCCTGCCCGATCTTGCGGTGATCGCGCTTGGCCGCCTCCTCAAGCATGAACAGATGCGCGTCGAGCTGCTTCTTGTTGAGCCAGCCGGTGCCATAAATGCGCGACAGCATCGCGTTCGACTGATCGCCGCGCCAGTACGCACCCGACACGCGCGTCAGCTTGAACGCGTTCGGATCGAGCTTGCCGGTCGAGGCCAGGTGCGGGCCGCGGCACATGTCGAGCCACGCATCGGACCGGTTGCCCGATTTGTACACCGTCAGCTCCTCGCCCTCGGGCAGTTCGGCGGCCCATTCGGCCTTGAAGCTCTCGCCCTGTGCCTTCCAGCGGTCGATCAGATCGGCGCGGCTCCACACTTCGCGGATCAGCGGTTCGTCCTTGGCGATGATCTTGCGCATCTCGGCTTCGATCGCGGGCAGGTCTTCTTCGGTGAAGGGCCGGTCCTTGGGCGCGAAGTCGTAATAGAAGCCGTCGTCGGTCGAGGGACCGAAGGTGATCTGCGTGCCCGGGAACAGATTCTGCACCGCTTCGGCGAGCACGTGCGCGAAATCGTGGCGCGCCAGTTCGAGCGCGTCGGCCTCATCGCGGCTCGTCACCAGCGCGAGTTTGGCATCGCTCTCCAGCGGCCGCGTGATGTCGCGCAGCTCGCCATCGACCCGCGCGGCGATCGCCGCCTTGGCGAGACCCGGCCCGATCGCGGCGGCGATGTCCGCCGGCGTGGTGCCCGGCGCGACCTCGCGCACGGAGCCATCGGGAAGCGTGATCGAAAGCATATTCATCGTCATTCCTGTCGTTGCGCGCGGCTATGCACGCGGGAGCGCCCGAGGAAAAGACAGGAACGGGGAGCGGACGCGATCCTCACCCGTTCCCGGGTGGGGCTTCCGACGCAACCGTTAGCGGCGCGCGTCGAAATCCCCCCGGTAACCCGGGAGGGTGGTAGTCGTGGTCAGGGCCAGCGGGCGCGTCATGGCGATCGATATAGGCGAGATCGGTTAACGATGCCAGTCGCAGCCGATTACTTGTCCGCCGCGATCTGCTGAATCTGCCATTCGATCGACCCCCAGATATGCGCAGTATGGGCGGCCACCGCGTCGCGCAAAGCGCTGGCGTTGGGGGTCGTGGCGTCGAGCTGGTCGACCGCCGCGACGTTCTGATCCTTCAGCCTACCCACCACGGCGACCGCGTCGGGATCGTTGGCGAGCAGCGAGAGCCATGCGCCCTCCACCGTCAGCCGAAGCGCGACCAGTTGCGCCTGCAGATCGGCAATATCGTCCATCTTTATATCCTCGAATTGGTTGGCGCCCCGTCGCGACGGTTGGCGCCTCTGTCAAGGCTGCGCGGCTGGTCGCGCGGGAGCGATCAGGCGGCCTGCGCGCCGATGCTGTCGGTGCGGTGTGCGCGGAATCGGGCGATGTCGGCGGGGCTGAGGCCCGGCGTCATGAGTTGGCGGACATGCCCGATATGCTCGCGCACCCGACCGTTGAACCAGGCGACCCGCGCCGCGGTGAGCGACCAGTCGAGCGGCCCTTCCTTGCCCATGAATTCCCGGACGTTGAAGCGCAGATCTTCGGTCAGCGCGATGCATTCGACCTTGAGTTCGTTGGCGCGCACCCGCCGTTCCGGGCTCCCGCTCACCAGCAAAGGCGCAAAAATCTCGCGGTGGACGTAGAGCTGGTACGATGTGATCAACAGCACCGTTTCGGTGATGCGGCTCTTGACCAGCCCGACGCTCGCCGGATCGCGCGCCGCCATGACCGCATCGCCCTCCGCCATCATGGCCTCGAGCTGGGTGTGATAGTCTTCCAATCGTGTCAGCATCGCGGATCCCTCAACCTCGGTGCTACGTCCAAATGGTTAGAAAAGCCTTTGTCGTTAGTCTCCAAACGCGCCGTCGCGCCCAAAATGGGTAAGCATCATTTCGGAATGATCTGCCCGAACGGCACGACGTGATTGTTCGAATCGTGCCCGATCAGCGCGCGGCCTTCGTACGGCACCTTCATCAGCTTGCTCCAGTCCCATGCAATCTGGTTCGGCGAATGGCCGAAATCGGCCTGACCGTCGGCGGCGGGTAGCGTGACAGATCCAAGGCGAAGCGACGCGATCCCCGACAATTGCGTCGCATTCGCCACGGTGAACATCATCCGGTCGACGCGGTAGAGGTGCTCGCTGACTTCCTCGACCAGCAAATCGTGGTCGGCCAGGTCGGGCAGCCAGGGCGACCCGATCAGCGCGGTCAGGATCGACAGGTTGAACGCCGCCGCCGGGCGCCCGGTGCCGATGATCCCCGGCTCGAGCCCCGCTTTGTCGCCGTTGACCAGCCAACCGAGCGTGCGCCGCACCGACGCGCCATTGTCCTTGCGCGTCACGTCGATCGGCATCGGCCCGTGGATCGGCTTGCCGATCTTCTTCGCGTAGAGCGCGCCGAGCAGGAACCCCATGTCCGAATAGCCGATATACGATTTGGTCTTCGCCGCGGATTCGAGATGCGGAAAGATCAGCGGGAAAATCCGGTTCGATCCGTACCCGCCACGCGCGAACCACACAGCATTCACGCTGGGGTCGTTGGCGTATTTCAGGAACGTATCGGCGCGCAGCTGATCCGGCCCGGCCCAGGTATGCCCGCCGCCGCTCGCCCAGCTTTGCGGGTCGATCACCAGTTCGACGCCATATTCGGCGGCGATCGCGGGGAGCGCGTCCAAAGCGTGCTCGTCGACCCGGTTGGCGGGCGCCATGACCGCGATTTTCATCTGTACTGCCGCCCTGTTATTGCCGTGACCGTCGAAAGCGGGGATAGCCCGGGGCAATGGATAACAGCAAACCCTGTTTCTTCGTCGGCGTCGGCGGATCGGGCATGATGCCGCTGGCGATGATCCTCGCTGCGCGCGGGGCCAGCGTCGCGGGCTCCGACCGAAGCCTCGATCAGGCGCGGCTGCCCGCCAAGTTCGACTATCTGCGCGATCTCGGCGTCGAACTGTTTCCGCAGGATGGCAGCGGAATCACCTCGTCCGATCAGGTCGTCATCGCCTCCGCCGCGATCGAAGACACCGTGCCCGACATGGTCGCCGCCGCGCGGCTGGGCTGCGAACGCCGCAGCCGCGCCGAGATGCTCGCGCAATTGTTCAACGATTCGCCGCTGCCGATCGGCGTCGCGGGGACCAGCGGCAAGTCGACCGTGACCGGCATGATCGGCTGGATCCTCCACGCCAGCCGCCGCGACCCGACCGTCATGAACGGCGCGGTGATGAAGAATTTCGCGACCCCGCACGCCGCCTTTGCCAGCGCTTTGGTCGGTGGCGGCGACGCTTTCGTCAGCGAGGTCGATGAAAGCGACGGGTCGATCGCGTTGTTCAAACCGCGCATCGCGGTGCTCAACAATGTCAGCCTCGACCACAAGAGCCTCGACGAATTGCGCCAATTGTTCGGCGACTTCATCGCCAAGGCCGAGACCGCGATCGTCAACCTCGACAATGCGGACGGCGCGGCGCTGGCACGGACGCTGCCGGCGGAGCGCGTGGTGACGTTCGGGCTCACCTCCGATGCCGATCTGACCGCGACCGACATCGTCGAGCGCCCGTACGGGGCAAGCTTTACGCTGATCACGCGCGACCACGATCCGCTGCCGGTCGAACTTCAGGTGCCGGGCCGCCACAATGTCGCCAACGCGCTGGCCGCGATTGCTGCCGCGCGCGGGGCCAACGTCGCGCTCGACGAAGCCGCCAGCGCGATCGGCGGGTTCACCGGGCTGCGCCGCCGGTTCGAACTGGCGGGCGAAGCCAACGGCATCGCGGTGCTCGACGATTTCGGGCACAATCCCGACAAGATCGCCGCGACGCTGGCCACGCTCCACGCCTTTCCCGGGCGGCTGATCGTGCTGTTCCAGCCGCACGGTTACGGCCCGTTGAAAGTGATGCGGCGCGAACTGGTCGAGGCGTTCGCGCACGGGCTCAAACCCGACGACGTGCTGATCCTGCCCGACCCGGCTTATTATGGCGGCACCGTCGCGCGCGAGGTGACCAGCGCCGACGTCGTGGCGGACGTCGTGGCGGCGGGGCGCGATGCCCGGCATATCGCCGACCGCGCCGAGGCGGCGGCGCAGATCGCGGCGACGGCGAAGCCCGGCGACCGCGTGATCGTGATGGGCGCGCGCGACGACACGCTGAGCCAGCTGGCCGGCGACATATTGGCGCAGATCGCCGGGCGCTGAGGCGCCCAAAGTTGACACTAGCTTCACACTATCGGCGCCGTTTTCGGCCACGCCCGGTTGTGCAGCCGAGGAGCGCGCACGACGCGAAAGTTGGCGAAGGTGCCGCGCCCGCCAATCGCGACGGGCGGCGCGGCCCGGCCGGCGGGTTCCCGGGAACGAGCGACTCGCATCGGCTGACCGTGTCAGGCGAAATCCTACATTTCCAGTGAAAGCGGACGACGGAGCTTTCCGGAATGGCAGCTGTGCCCGCGGCAGCGTCATCCGTCGCCGCACTCCGTAAGGGCGCGCGGGATCAGGCCGGGATTTAGCAAGCGTTCCGGTCTGGTCTCCCGCGACGCGACGGCGGCACGCCACGAAAAAGGGCCCGTCCCGCGCTGCGGAACGAGCCCTTGTCCTGAAATCGCGTGGCGTCAGATCGCCTTGGCGCCGGGCGTGCCACACTTGGCGAACTTGCCCTTCAGCTTGCAGCGCTTGGGCGCCGCCGGCTTCGCCGTCGCGCATTTGATGAAGTGCCCCTTCGCGTCGCGACAGGGCGCGGCATAAGCCGGCGTGGCGGCGATCGAAGCAGCGGCGAGAGCGAGAAACAGCGTACGCATAAATTACCTCCGTATTGGACGTAATTTTTGTGCGCCCGCCCGTCGCCCTTCACAAGCGAAAATGTGACCCCAATCGAACGTGTAAAGACTCCTTGACGTAAAGCGCCCTTTCAATGTAAAGCGTCCTTCACAGATTCGAAAGGAACCTTTACATGTCACGCAGCCCCGCCATCGCGCGCTATAATCGCCGCGTTATCTGGCTGAGCCTGCTCTATGCGGCGTTTCTGCTGAGCGCGGTATATGGGTTCAAGCATCACCTCGTCTCGGGCGCGCCCGCGTGGATCGTGGCGATCCTGCCGTCCTTGCCGATCATCGGCATCTTCTTCGCGATCGGGCGCTATCTGGTCGAGGAAAACGACGAATATCTGCGGATGCTGATGATCCGCCAGACGTTATGGGCGAGCGGGTTCGCGCTCAGTATCGCGACGGTCTGGGGGTTCCTCGAAAGCTTCGAGCTCGTCGGGCATGTCGAATCCTATTACGTCGCGGTTTTGTGGTTCGGCGGGCTCGGGCTGGGGTCGTGCGCCAACAAACTCAGCTTCGGCCCCGTCGACGGGAGGAGCGAATGAACAATCGCCTGAAAGTGCTGCGCGCCGAGCGCGACTGGAGCCAGGGCGATCTGGCCGCCGCGCTCGACGTGTCGCGCCAGAGCGTCAACGCGATCGAGACCGGCCGTTACGACCCCTCGCTCCCGCTCGCGTTCAAGATCGCCGAACTGTTCGGCATGGCGATCGAAGACATATTCGTCTCCCCATCGAAGGAAGCTTGACATGACCCCCTCCACCAGAGCCCGCCTGATCGCCGCCGCCGCATTCCCGCTGCTGCTGATCAACCTCAACCGCGCGCAGGCCGCGCCGCAAAAGGCCGTGACGCCGGTCACCTCGCTCGCCACCCCCGAAGTCCGCATGGACCACATCTCGATCGTGACGATGGGCAAGGGATCGCCGGTGATCCTGATCCCGGGTCTCGCGTGCCCGCGCGCCGTCTATGACGATTTCACCGCCGAACTGGCGAAGACGCACCAAGTCATTCTGGTGCAGGTCAACGGGTTCGGCGGCGACGATGCGGGGGCCAATCTGAAGCCGGGAATCCTGAACGGGATCGTCGCCGATCTCGACGCCTATATCGCGACCAACAAGCTGAAGAACGTCGCGGTCGTCGGGCATTCGATGGGCGGGCTGGTCGGGCTGATGCTGGCCAGGGCGCATCCGACCGATGTCGCGAAGCTGATGGTGGTCGATTCGCTGCCGTTCTTCGCGGTGTTGTTCGCGCCGCCAGGGGTCGATCCGACACCGGCGATGGTCGCACCGCAAGCGGCAAAGATGCGCGACGGCGTGGCGGCGAATTACGGCAAGCCGCTGAGCCCCGAGGCCGCCGAGGCGCAGACTCGCGGCCTCGCAATCAAGCCCGCGAGCATCGTCAGGATGAAGCTGTGGGCGGCGGGCGCGGATGCGCGCGTCACCGGCGAAGCGATGTACGAGGATCTGACCACCGACCTGCGCCCCGACCTAAGTTCGATCCGGACGCCGATTACGTTGGTCTATCCGTGGAACGCCAGCGGACCGGCCAAGGACATGGTCGACCCCTTCTATCGCAAACAATATGCCACCGTTCCGCACATCACGTACGTCGATATCGGCGATGCCGGACATATGGTGATGCTCGATCAGCCAGAGGCTTTTGCCAAGGCGCTGGCGGGGTTCCTCGCGTCGTGACCTTGTCCGCGTCACCCCGGCCTTGACCCGGGGTCCATGTCCGTCATCGGCCTCAGCCCCGGCGGCTCGCGGCGGACATGGATGCCGGATCAAGTCCGGCATGACGAGCGGGGAAGTTTCACCTAGAGCGGAGGCATGACCGACACCCCGCCCCGCCCGCCGCTCGTTTACAACCTCACCGTCGGCAAGGGGCCGCCGGTGATTTTCCTGCCCGGCTATGCGTCCGACATGACCGGGACCAAGGCACTCGCGCTGGAGGCCTGGGCGAAGGCGGTGGGGCGGACGTTCCTGCGCTTCGACTATGCCGGGTGCGGCGCGAGCGAGGGCGATTTCGCCGAGCAGACATTGACTGGATGGCGCGACAACGCGCTGGACATGCTCGATCTGTTCAGCGAACCCGCGATCGTTGTGGGATCGTCGATGGGCGGCTGGATCGGGATGATGATCGCGCGCGACCACCCGGAAAACGTCGCCGCGCTGATCGCCGTCGCGCCCGCCCCCGATTTCACCGACTGGGGCTTCACGATGGATGAGAAGATGAAGCTGCTGCAGGATGGGCGTCTGGAACGTCCCTCGGCCTATTCGGACCAGCCGACCGTCTATACCAGCCGCTTCTGGCAATCGGGCGAAGCGTCGCGGATGACCGCCGGCGGGATCGCGATCGACGTACCCGTGCGGATCATCCACGGCATGCTCGACCGCGACGTACCGTGGAACCGCACGATGCATCTGACGCAGGTGCTCCGTTCAGCCGACGTGCAGACGATCTTGGTCAAGGACGGCGACCACCGGCTGTCGCGCGATTCCGATATCGCGCTGCTGATCCGCACGGTCGAAGGAATTGCCGCCCGATGATCATCCTGCTCGCGCTCGCGCTTCAGGCCGCACCCGATGCGGCCAAGGCCACGCCCGACGACAAGCGTTATGCTGCGTGCCTTAACCTCGCGACCAGCGACCCCGCGTCGGCGCAGAGCGAGGCCGAGCGTTTCCGCATTGCCGGCGGCGGGCCGCGCGCGCGGCAATGCCTCGCGCTGGCCTATGCGCAGGAAGAACGCTGGACCGAAGCCGCGACGACCTTCGACGCGGCGGCGCGCGATGCCGATGCGGCGAAGGACCCGCTGGCGGCGCGATATTGGGCGCAGGCGGGCAATGCCTGGCTGGCCGCAGGCGATGCGGTCAAGGCGCATGCCGCGCTGACCACCGCGCTCGCTGCGGGCACGCTGAGCGGGCAGGATAAGGGCGAAGTGCTGCTCGACCGTGCGCGCTCGCTGGTCGCGGCCGGACAGCCCGTAGCGGCGCGCGCCGACCTCGACGCGGCGCTCGACGATACGCCACAGGATCCGCTCGCGTGGTTGCTCTCGGCGACCTTGGCGCGGCGGATGAAGGATTTGCCGCGCGCCAAGGGCGATATCGACCGCGCACTGGCATTGTCCGCCGACGACGCCTCGGTCCAGCTCGAAGCGGGCAATATCGCCGCCGCGAGCGGCGACGCGGCGGGCGCGAAAGCGGCGTGGACGAAGGCGGTCAAGCTCGCCCCCGCCAGTCCGATGGGGCAAAGCGCCAGCGCCGCGCTCGCGCAGTTCGCCGCGCCGGTGCCCGCGCCCGCCGCGCCGCCCGTCCCGGCTCCGACTGCGCCGCCCAAGAAGTAGCCGTCACCCCAGCGCAAGCTGGGGTCGCATGCGGCGTACACTCCCCCCAGCGATGCCAGCTTTCGCTGGCATGACGGGACGGGCATGCCTATCTCCCGGCCAATCACGGGAGAGCACACCATGAACTACCTCCACACGATGATCCGGGTCAGCGATCCGGACGCGACGGTCAAATTCTTCGAACTGCTCGGGCTGAAGGAAGTCCGGCGCTTCGACAATCCGATGGGCCGGTTCACGCTGATCTTCCTCGCCACGCCGGAGGACAATGCGGCGTTGGGCGAGAAGCGCCAGGCCGAGGTCGAACTGACCTATAACTGGCCGGCCGAAGACGGCAGCGCCGAGACGTACACCGGCGGGCGCAATTTCGGCCACCTCGCGTACCGCGTCGAGAATATCTACGAAACGTGCCAGCGGCTGATGGATGCCGGGGTGACGATCAACCGCCCGCCGCGCGACGGCCACATGGCGTTCGTCCGGACGCCCGACAATATCTCGATCGAGATCCTGCAGGACGGCGTGCTCGCGCCGGCGGAACCGTGGGCGTCGATGCCGAACACGGGGGAATGGTGAGAACGTGACCGGCTGGCCCGACCAGCGCTTTCTCGACCTGACCGGCGCCGAGGTGCCGATCGTGCAGGCGCCGATGGCGGGGGCGAGCGGCGTTGTGTTGGCGGCGGCGGCGATCGATGGCGGCGCGGTCGGGTCATTGCCCTGTGCGATGCTGACGCCCATTCAGGTGATCCTGCAGGCCGCCGAACTGCGCGCCGAAGCGGACGGGCCGATCAACCTCAACTTCTTCTGCCACCATCTCAACCCCGCGCCCGATGACAGCGCGTGGCTCAAACTGCTGGCGCCGTTCTATCAGGCCGAAGGCGTCGAGCCCGGCCCCCCGCCCCCGCTCCGCCGCCCGTTCGATGCCGCGATGGCCGAAGCGGTCGAGGCGATCGGGCCCGACATTGTCAGCTTCCATTTCGGGCTTCCCGCGCCCGATCTGCTGGCGCGCGTCCGGGCGAGCGGGGCGCTGGTGTTCGGCAATGCGACGACCCCCGAGGAGATGCGCTGGCTGGACGAAGCGGGCGTCGATGCGGTGATCGTGCAAGGCGCCGAAGCTGGCGGGCATGCGGGCTGGTTCCTCGACCGCCACCGCCCGACGCCGCTCGCCGACTTGCTCGCCGTACCGACCCACGCGCCCAAAATTGCTGCGGGCGGGATCGTCGATGCTGCGGGGATCGCCGCTGCATTGTCGGCGGGAGCCTGCGCCGCGCAGTTGGGCACCGCCTACCTCGCTTGCCCCGAAAGTCTCGCCAGCGCGCCGCACCGCGCGCTGCTGGGGACCGCCACCGAAACGGCCTTCACCAATCTGTTTTCGGGCCGCGAGGCGCGCGGGTTTCGCAACCGGCTGATCGACGCGATCGGCCCGATCAACCCCGCCGCGCCGCCCTTCCCCTACGCGTCCGCCGCCCTCGCGCCGCTGCGCGCGCATGCCGAGAGCGAAGGGCGCGGCGACTATTCGCCGCTCTGGGCCGGCACCGGCGCGCCCCGCGTCCGCCCCGAACCCGCCGAGGCACTGACTCGCCGCCTCGCCGCCGAAACCCTCGCGCTTCTGGAGGCCCTGTGATGTCGCTCGAAATCGTCCGCATCCCCGCGCTCAGCGACAATTACATTTGGCTGGTGCACGACCCCGACAGCAAGGAGACGATGGTGGTCGATCCCGCGGAATCGGTCCAGGTGCTGGCCGAAGCCGCGCGTCGCGGCTGGACGATCAGCGCGATCTGGAACACGCACTGGCACCCCGATCACACCGGCGGGAACGCCGCGATCAAGGCGGCGACCGGCGCGCCGGTGATCGCGCCCGCCGCCGAAGCCGGGCGCATCCCGACCGCCGACCGGCTGGTGAAAGAGGGCGACACGGTGAAACTGGGCGAACACGTCGCTACGGTGTTCGAAACCCCTGCGCACACCGCCGGGCACATCAGCTATTATTTCGCGGACGATGCTGCGGTGTTCACCGGCGACACATTGTTCGCGATGGGATGTGGACGGCTGTTCGAAGGCACCGCCGAGCAGATGTTCGCCAACATGCAACGCCTCGCGGCGCTACCGCCCGAAACGCAGGTCTATTGCGCGCACGAATATACGCTGTCGAACGCGCGTTATGCGCATGTCGCGGAGCCCGACAATGCCGACACCGCCGCACGGCTGGTCGAGGTGGGACTGATGCGCGAGCGTGCCGAGCCGACCGTCCCGACGACGATCGCTCTGGAGCGCGCGACCAATCCCTTCATGCGCGCCACCTCGGTCGAACAATTTGCCCGACGGCGCGCGGCAAAAGATGCTTTTGGCGGCTGAATCCGTTATAGCTTTGCAGGGGGCTTTCGAAGGAAACGCCAATGCGTAGCTTTGTCTTACCAGTGTCGATCGCCGCGCTCATGCTCAGCGGCTGCGCGCTGACACCCGCCCAGACCGCCCGCGCCGCCGACGAACGCGCGGCCACACAGGCCGCTTTGGGCAAGGATCTCGCGGGCCTTGCGCCGACCGAAACGCGCGACTGCCTCGACCGATATCAATCCTCATCGCTCAAGGCCTATGGCTCGACGCTGGTTTACCGGGTCAGCAGCAAGCTGTCCTACGTCAACGAAACCGGCGGCGGATGCGAGGGTGTCGAGCGTGGCGATATTCTGGTGACCAAGTCGATCAGCGGGCAATTGTGCCGCGGCGACATCGGGACCACCGTGCAATCGGGATCGCGCACGGTCACCGGCAGCTGCGCGCTCGGCTCGTTCGTCACCTGGCGGAAGTGACCCGGGTCCGCCCGCTGCTCATCGCCACGGCGGTCCTCGCTCTGGCCGGGGCGGCCACGCCGGCCAGTCCGCGCGATGACGATCTGGCGCGCGAACTCGCGGGCCGGACAGCGGGGAAGACGCAGGATTGCGTCGACACATCGCGGGTCGGCGGTCCGCAGATCATCGATGACCGCACGATTCTCTATCGCGAATCGGGCCGTCGCGTGTGGCGGAACGACTTGCCCGATTCGTGCCCCGGGCTGCGCCCCAACGACACGATGGTGATCGAGCTTTACGGCAGCCAATATTGCCGCAACGACCATTTCCGCAGCTATTCGGCGGGAGACTCGATCCCCGGCGCGATGTGCCGGCTGGGGACGTTCACGCCGTACGACAAGCCGGCGAAGGTAAAATAGCCGTCATCCCAGCGACAGCTGGGATCTCATGCCGTATCGCGCACCGCCAACGACCCCAGCTTTCGCTGGGGTGACGAAGTCGTCACAACACGAACCTGCTGAGGTCGGTGTTCCGCGCGATGCTGGCGAGCTGGCTGTCGACATACGCCGCGTCGATCGTCAGGGTCGAGCCCTTGCGGTCCTCGGCCTCGAAGCTGACATCCTCGAGCAGTTTTTCCATCACCGTCTGCAGTCGCCGCGCGCCGATATTCTCGATCTGGCCGTTCACTTCGGCGGCGATCTTCGCCACCGCGCGGATCCCGTCGTCGGTGAAATCGATCGTCACGCCTTCGGTCGCGATCAGCGCGACATATTGCTGGGTCAGCGACGCCTTGGTGTCGGACAGGATCGCGACGAAATCCTCCTCGGTCAGCGCCTTCAGCTCGACCCGGATCGGCAAGCGACCCTGTAGCTCGGGGAGCAGGTCGCTCGGCTTGGCGACGTGGAACGCGCCCGACGCGATGAACAGGATATGGTCGGTCTTCATCGGGCCGTATTTGGTCGCGACCGTGGTGCCCTCGATCAGCGGCAGCAGGTCGCGCTGAACGCCCTCACGGCTGACCGACCCGCCGCGCACATCGCTGACCGCGATCTTGTCGATTTCGTCGAGGAAGACGATCCCGTTCGCTTCGGCATCGGCCAAGGCGACGCGGCTGACTTCGTCCTGGTCGAGGCGCTTGTCCGCTTCCTCCTCGACCAGTTTGTCCCATGCCGCGCGGACGCCCATCTTGCGGCGCTTGAGCTGCTGCCCGCCGAAGCCCTTCATCATCTCGCCCAGATTGATCATCTGCGCGCCCGCGCCGGGGATATCGAACGGCATTTGCGGCGCCTGTTCGATGTCGATTTCAATCTCGGTCTGGTCGAGCACGCCGTCGTGGAACCGCTGCTTGAAGGCTTCGCGCGTCGCGGTGCTCGAATCCTTGCCCGTCAGCGCGTCGAGCAGGCGGCCCATCGCGGCGTCCTCGGCCTTGTCCTTGACCGCCGAGCGGCGGCGTTCCTTCTCCAGCCGGATCGCTTCCTCGACCAGATCGCGCGCAATCTGTTCGACGTCGCGGCCGACATAGCCGACCTCGGTGAACTTGGTCGCTTCGACCTTGACGAACGGCGCATCGGCCAGCTTCGCCAGGCGCCGGCTGATCTCGGTCTTGCCGCACCCCGTCGGGCCGATCATCAGGATGTTCTTGGGGGTCACTTCGTCGCGCAGATCGGCGCCGAGCTGCTGCCGCCGCCAGCGATTGCGCATCGCCACCGCGACCGCCTTCTTGGCGTCGGTCTGGCCGATGATGTGCGCGTCGAGCGCGGCGACGATGGTTTTCGGGGTGAGGGCGTCGTTCATTTTTCACTTTCAAGCCCCTCCCCTTCAGGGGAGGGGTAGGGGGTGGGGCCTATCCACGGGCGAGATGCTGGTTGAAGCGCCCCACCCCAACCCCTCCCCTGAAGGGGAGGGGCTTTTCAGGTCAGGTCGCGCTATCCAATGCTTCCACGGTCATCCGGTCGTTGGTGTACACGCACACCTCCGCCGCGATCGCCATCGCCTTGCGGCAGATCTTTTCGGCGTCGCTTTCGTAATCGACCAGCGCCCGCGCTGCGGCGAGCGCGTAATTGCCGCCCGATCCGATCGCCGCGATCCCGTTTTCGGGTTCGAGCACGTCGCCATTGCCGGTCAGGATCAGCGTCACATCCTTGTCGGCGACGATCATCATCGCCTCGAGGTTGCGCAGATACTTGTCGGTGCGCCAGTCCTTGGCCAGATCGACCGCCGCGCGCATCAACTGCCCGCCCGCGCGCTCAAGCTTGCTCTCGAGCCGCTCGAACAGCGTAAAGGCATCGGCGGTGGCCCCGGCGAACCCGGCGATCACGCTGCCATCGCCCAACTGGCGCACCTTGCGGGCATTGGCTTTCATCACGGTCTGGCCCTGTGTCACCTGACCGTCGCCGGCGATGATGACCTTGCCCGATCGGCGCACGGAAAGGATGGTCGTGCCGTGCCACGTCGTTTTGTCGCTCATGGCGTCAGATGTAGGGATCGGTTGCGCGGGCGCAACATCATGCTCCCGCTCGAGACCAAACGATGGTATGGAGTCGCGTCGGCGCCGGGCACCCGTGACGCTACGGCACGCGATGTCGCGTCGATCCAATTATCTGCCGCCAAATCGCGGCACAACGCGATGATGCAGTCGCCCCCGGGCGACCGCGGGCGGACACCGAAGGGGAAGATCATGGCGAGCGAAGTTCCAGACGACATCATCGGCCGGCCGCCGAGCGGCGGCATGATCGACCGCATCAAGCGGTTGCTGATCACCCCGAAGGCCGAATGGCCGCTGATCGACGCCGAACCCATGACGGTCCAGGGCATCATGACCGGATGGGTCCTGCCGTTGGCCGCGATCGGACCGATCGCCCACTTGATCCAGACGCTGCTTTTTCCCCTGAACATATTGGGCGTGGTATGGCGTCCGTCGGTGCCCGGAGCGGTGGTGACAGCAATCGTCAGCCTCGTGCTGACCATTGTGTTCGTCTATCTCTGGTCGCTGATCATCGACGCGCTCGCGGCCAATTTCGGGGGGACGAAGAACCCGATCGCCGCACTCAAGGTTGCGGCCTTTTCCGCCACCGCCGCGTGGATCTGTGGCATATTTCAGGTCCTCCCGTTGCTCGGCCTGCTCGGCATCCTGGGGCTGTACAGCGTGTATCTGTTCTGGGTTGGCCTGCCGATCCTGATGAAGGTGCCAGAGGACAAAGCGCCGACTTATGCGGTCGTGACGATCCTGGTGGGGATCGTCGCGGGCTTCGTCATCGGCGTGATCTCCGCGGCGCTGGTCGGCATGATGTTCGTGATGACTCCGGGCGCCGGGACGCTGGGCGGCACGCTTGGCGGCACGCTCAATATCCCCGGCACCAACGTGTCGGTCGATACCAGCAAGATCGACGAAGCCGGCGCGCGGGTCGAAGCGATGGGCAAGACGCTGGCCGGGAAGGAAGGCGCGGTCAAGATGGTCGCCCCGGACGTCCTGCAGAACATGTTGCCCGCCGCCCTTCCGGGATGGAACCGGACCAGCATCGAAAGCTCGGGCGGGGGCGCGATGGGGATGAATATCAGCGAAGCGGTCGGTAAGTTCGAGGCCGGCGATCAGAGCTTTCGCCTGAAGGTCACCGACACCGGTGCGATGGGCGCGCTGGCCGGGATCGTGAATGCCGAATCGAGCAAACAGACCGCAACGAGCTATGAGAAATCGTCGTTGCAGGACGGCAAGATGGTCACCGAAAAGTGGGACAGCAACAGCAAGTCGGGGACGTACAGCGTGCTCGTCGCCAAACGCTTCATGATCGAGGCCGAGGGCGACGCCCCGAATATCGACGCGCTGAAAGCCGCCGTCGCGGCGGTCGATCAGGGCAAGCTCGAAGCGCTGGCGCAATAGCGAACCCGGTCAGCGGCGAGGCTCAGCGCCCATCAAAGTTGACACTAAGTTGACACTATCCGCGTCATTTGTCGACGCCCTTCGCCTTGCCCCATTGGCGCGCGACGGTGTAGCCGAGATAGCCGGTGCCGAAGAGCGCGTAGAGCGGTTCGGGGATGCCATTCAGATACGCGTTCATGCCCGCCGCGATATCCCGCGCCATCGTCGGCTGGACCGCGGCGATCAACCCCATCGGGATCGCCCACAGCAGCAGCGCGTACATCACATAGAGGAAGCTCGGGCGCGCGCGGCTGGTCCACGGATCGGTCGATTGCGCTTCGGCCATGATCGCCGCGATCTGCGTCTTGGTCGCTTCCATCTCCTGACTGCCCTGCAATTGCAGCAGTTTGAGCTTGGCCTCATCGCGCGCCTTGGGGTCGGGGATCAGTTTGTCGAGCAGCCCCGCAACGGGGCCGATCAATGCGTCGAGCAATGCCACAGCCTATCTCCTCTGGAATATTGAACCGACACTATATAACCTATATGGTTATTTGTAGGACAGTGGTTTTTTCTGTTAGATTGACGTGACTTGGGAGAGAGCGATGGGACTGCGTATTTTCTTTGCCGGGGCAATGCTGGCGTCGCTGGGCGCGTGCGGCGAATCGACCGATGACAAAGCGGCGAACGACGCCACGCCGGCGAACAAGGTGACCGAGGTCGTCGCCGGCGGGCCGATGGATTGCAGCAAACTGCCCGACTTCGTCCCGCTCTACGCCGACGCCAAAGTGAGCACGTGCGTGTCGGGCGGCGGGGTCGATCCGGGGCATGAGAGCGGCACGGTGATCTACACCGTGCCCGCCGACCCCGCAGCGGTGATCGCCTGGTACAAGGGCAAGGCCGATAGCGCCGGGTTGGTCCAATCGATCTCGACCGACACGATGTATGCGGCGCGCGAGGGCAGCAAGCGCACGATCATGACGATGACCGAAAAGGTCGCCACCGGGACCAAGGTCACGGTGAATTGGGGGCGGGATTTGTAGCTGCTTCTCCCATTTGTCTGCTCCCCTCCCTGGAAGGGAGGGGCTGGGGGTGGGTTGCTTTCGAGGGATCGTATCGCCCGGCCCCACACCCACCCACCCCTAACCCCTCCCTTCCAGGGAGGGGAATCAGCTTCGGCAGCGGGGCTGGCTAATTGGCTACCCGGTCACCACCCCCCACAGTAACTTCAAATTCAGCGCCACGATCACCGCCGCGACCGCCCACGCGGTCAGCTTCAATGCCGGCGGGCTGGCGAACTCCCCCATCAGCCCCTTGTCGCTGGTAAACGCCACCAGCGGGATCACCGCAAACGGCAATTGCAGGCTGAGCACGACCTGACTGAGCACCAGCAGGCTGGTCGCCGAGCCCTCCCCGGCAATCCCGATCACCAGCGCAGCGGGCGCGATCGCCAGCCCGCGCGTAACGACCCGGCGCAGCCACAAGGGCAGTTTGAGGTCGAGGAACCCCTCCATCACGATCTGCCCCGCCAGCGTGCCGGTGATCGTCGAATTCTGCCCCGACGCGAGCAGCGCCAGCGCGAACACGACGCTCGCCGCGCCCGCCCCCAGCATCGGCGACAGCAGCCGGTGCGCGTCCTCGATATCCGCCACCCCGGTCTGCCCGGCGGCGTGGAACACCGACGCCGCGAGGATCAGGATCGCGGCGTTGATCAGCAGCGCGAGGCTGAGCGAAATGACCGTGTCGATCGTCGCCATGCGGATCGCGCCGCGCTCGTCGCCGACCTCGACCTTGCGCGTCTGCACGATCGACGAATGGAGGTAGAGGTTGTGCGGCATCACCGTCGCGCCGAGGATGCCGATCGCAATGTAGAGCATCGCCGGGTTGGTCACGATCTCAGCGCGCGGCAGGAACGCGCCCGCGACCGCCACCCAGTCGGGCCGCGCGAGGAACAGTTCGTAGGCGAAGCATCCCGCGATCACGATCAGCAGCGTGGCGACGAACGCTTCCAATTTGCGGAAGCCGAAGCGTTGCAGCGCGAGCAGCAGCATCACGTCGATCGAGGTCAGCACCACCCCCGCGAGCAGCGGCAACCCGAACAGCAATTTGAGCGCGATCGCGGTGCCGAGCACTTCGGCGAGGTCGCAGGCGATGATCGCGAGTTCGCACAGGCCCCACAGGCCATACGTCGTGGCGCGCCCGTAGCGCTGGCGGCAGGCCTGGGCGAGATCGAGCCCGGCGGCGATGCCGAGCCGGGCCGACAGGGTCTGCAGCAGGATCGCCATCAGGCTGGACAGCAACACAACCGCAAGCAGGGTGTAGCCGAACGCCGATCCGCCCGCCAGGTCGGTCGCCCAATTGCCCGGGTCCATATAGCCGACCGCGACGAGATAGCCCGGGCCGACGAACGCGAAGAGGCGGCGCCAGAAACCAGTTTTGGGGACGGCGATGCTGGCGTGGCTTTCGCTGAGCGACGGGCGTGATGGCGCGAGGCCGACTCCGCCCTTAATGGCGTCGCTATGCGAGGGTGGTGTCACCTCAGTCCTCATCCCAACCCCGTCACCCCGGCCTTGTGCCGGGGTCCACCAGGCAGCCAGCGAAACGGCCAGAAGCTTCAAGCATTGCATGTGCGGCACGGTGGACCCCGGCACAAGGCCGGGGTGACGAATTGGAGGTGCCGCTACTTGGTCAAAGCTCGTCCCGCCACCGCATCCAGCTTCGCCAGCACCGCCGGGTCGCGCTTCGCCGGGTCTGTAATCAACGCGAAGTCGAGGCAGGTGTCGATCGGCGAGGGCGTGCGTTCCTCCGGCAGCGACCGCACGAACGTGCCCACCGCGGCGCGCGCGACCGCGCCATTGGCGTGCATCTGTTTGATGATCTCCGACACCTCGACCGGCGCCTCACTCTCGCGCCAGCAATCATAGTCTGTGACCATCCCGATCAACGCATAGGGCAGCTCGGCTTCGCGCGCGAGTTTGGCCTCGGGCATTGCGGTCATCCCGATCACGTCGGCGCCCCAGTCGCGGTACAGCAGACTTTCGGCGCGGGTGGAGAATTGCGGGCCCTCCATCGCGAGATAGGTCCGGCCGGTGGCGACGGCGCCGCCCGCCGCCTCGATCGCTTCGGCGGCATAGCCCGACAGCCGCTCGCATACCGGCTGCGCCATGCTGACATGCGCGACCATGCCCGTGCCGAAGAAGCTCGACGCGCGCTGCACGGTGCGGTCGATGAACTGGTCGACCACGACGAAATGGCCGGGCGGGAGGTCTTCGCGCAACGATCCGATCGACGAAATGGCGAGGATATCGGTCACCCCCGAGCGCTTGAGCGCGTCGATATTCGCGCGGAAATTGAGCTCCGACGGCGGGATGACATGCCCGCGCCCGTGCCGCGGCAGGAACACCAGCTCGACCGCGCCGATCCGCCCGAACAGCAATTCGTCCGACGGCGGGCCCCACGGCGTCTCCACGCGGCGCCACTCGGCATCCTCCAGCCCGTCGATCGCGTACAGCCCCGAGCCGCCGATGATCCCGATTTTCCAGCCGCTCATGATTTCTCCGCTTCGATTCAATCCCCTCCCCCTCCCTTCCAAGGAGGGGAACAGGAAGGCCTTGCCGACCGATCGCGACGATCAGATGACGGCCATATCGACCTTGTAATGATGCCACGCCAGAATTGCCGCCGCGCCGCGGTGCGGGCGCCACTTTTCGGCCAGCTCGCGAATCATCTTCTCGCTCGGGCGCTCCTCATGCCCCAAAATCCGCCCGATCTCGATCTGCACCGCCAGATCGCCCGCCGGCCAGACGTCGGCGCGGCCTTCGGCAAAGAGGAGGTAGATTTCCGCCGACCAGCGCCCGATCCCCTTGACCTTCACCAGCTGGGCGATCGCTTCCTCGTCATCCGCCGGCAAATTGGTCAGATCGAGCCGCCCACTCGTCACTTCTTCCGCCAGACTGCGCGCATAGCTCGCCTTTTGCCGCGACAGCCCCGCCGCCCGGAGTTGCTCGTCGCTCGCGCTGGCGACGTTGGCGGGGTTTTCCAGGTCGCCGCATTGCTCCTCCAGCTTGCGCCAGATCGATGCCGCCGCGGCGACGCTGACCTGTTGCCCGATGATCGTGCGCAGTAGCGTGCCATAGCCGCGGTCGCGCACGCGCGGTTCGGGATAGCCGGCGCGCTCGACCGCCTGCGCAAAGGCCGGGTCGATCAGCCCCAAGGCATCGCACGCGGCGCGCATCGACTTTTGGGTAGTTACCATCTTCAGCGGCCTTGATTGCGGCGCGGCGGCACGGCATGGCGCGGTGCGACCGGTCCGGAGGAGTGTTGCATGCCCAAGCTTATCGTCGTCAAGCGTGACGGGGAAGAACAGGAAATTCAGGGCGAAGCGGGGCTTTCGGTGATGGAAGTCATTCGCGACGCCGGGATCGACGAGATTCTGGCGCTGTGCGGCGGCTGCTGCAGCTGCGCGACCTGCCACGTCCATGTCGACCCGGAATTTGCGGCCAAAGTGAATCCGATCAGCGAGGACGAGAACGACCTGCTCGATTCGTCGTCCGATCGCGACGCAACCAGCCGGTTGTCGTGCCAGATCGAATTCACCGATGCGCTCGACGGGTTGAAGGTGCGGATCGCGGCGGAGGATTGAGGTTCGTGCTCCTGCGAAAGCAGGAGCCCAGAGCCACAAGCGACGTCTTCAATAACCCTGGGCTCCTGCTTTCGCAGGAGCACGCCCGATTACTTGAACTTCAACACCGCCATCGGCGCGGTGCTGGTCAGCGGGCTCGCTTTCCACGTCACGATCTTGCGCGCGCCGCTGGTCGTCGCGCCTTCTTCGTTATTCTGGCTGATCAGTTCGGCATCGGTGTCGAGCGTGAAGGTGCCGTCGAGTTTCGCCGCCGCCTTGCCCGCGTCGCCGCCCACGCCCGACGTGTCCTTGCTGTCATTGGCGAAACCCGGCGCCTTGATCCGCACGGTGCCGTTGGCGCGCAGTTCGACGGCGACGAACGGCAGTATGACCCCGGCATCGAGATTGTACGGGAAGATGAAAGTGTGGTCGAGTTTGCCGCTGATCTGATAGTCGATCATGAACTTGTTATCGCCGAGATATTCGACCTTGCGATACCCGATTTCCTTGGCCAGCGCCGCGGCCAGCGCGCGGTTCTTGGTGTCGTTATCGGCTTTGGTATCGGCATCGGGCTCCTTGGGAGCGGCGTCCTTTTTCTGGAACCCGACCTTGTCGAGCGAGGTCTTGGTCTTGTCGTCCTCGTCCCCGCCGGGCGTGCCCATGCCCTTCATCGCGTCGTTCATGTCGAACGCATAGACTTCGCCGGAATAGGTGTAGGTGAAGCTGCGGTCGGCATTGATCACCAGGCTGGAGGTGAACTTGCCCGGCGCGAGCAGGCACCCGAGCAGCATCAGCGGCGCCAGCAGCACCAGCCCGACACGCGACACACGACCGATCATTCGAACCCCCGGTTTCAGTCCCGCGCCGCCACCGCATAAAGCGCGATCGCCGCCGCGTTCGAGACGTTGAGGCTTTCCATCCTAGGCGAGATCGGCAGCCGCGCAAGCTGATCGCAATGCTGCATCGTATTGTGCCGCATCCCCTCGCCCTCGGCGCCAAGCACCAGCGCAACGCGCGCCTTGCCGATCGCCGTCGCCAGCGTGTCGGGCGCTTCGCCGGCCAGACCGATCCGCCAGAAATTGGCCTCCGAAATCTCGCCCAACGCGCGCGACAGATTGACCACGCGGACCCACGGCACGATTTCCAACGCGCCCGAGGCCGAGCGCGCGAGCGCCCCCGATTCGGGGGGCGAATGGCGATCCTGCGTGACGATGCCCAGCGCGTTGAACGCCGCCGCCGAACGCAGGATCGCGCCGACATTGTGCGGGTCGGTGACCTGGTCGAGCACCAGCAGTGGGCGATCGTCGCCTTCCTCCGCGCCCTGCGCGAGCAGATCGCCGAGCCAGATATCCTCAAGCGGATCGACTTCGGCCACCAGCCCCTGATGCGGCGCGTCGTTCGGCACCAGCCGCCCCAGATCGGACGCCTCGGCAAAGGTGACCGGGATCTCGGGCGGAATGACCAGCCCCGCCAGCGCCTCGCGCGTCGCCCACAATTTGCGCACCACGCGTTCGGGGTTGGCGAGCGCCGCGGTCACCGCATGTCGTCCCCAGAAACGGGGGCGGCTCGCCGGGGCCTTGCTCGGCCGGTGACCTTTACGCGCCATAATCAGTCCTTAGTCGTCATTATAGGCGAACGGGTCGGTCACGCTCGGCTTGGTGGGGATCGGCGGGCGCGGCAGCGCATCGCCATTTGCCGCATTCCACAAAAACACCGCGAGTACCACCGCTGCCTGCCGCATATCCTCGCCCTTCAAGTGATCGAAGGTGTCGATCGAGGTGTGGTGGATGCGGCTGCCATAATCGAGCGGGTCCTGGATGAACTGGAAACCGGGCAATCCGATCGCCTGCATGAAGACGTGGTCGGTGCCCCCGGTCTTGCGGATCACCACGTCCTTCGCGCCCATCGCATTGAGCGGGGTCAGCCAATCCTTGAAGATCGGCACCACGGCGGGATTGTTCTCGGCATAGATGCCGCGGAGTTTGCCTGAGCCGTTGTCGATGTTGAAATAGGCCGCGAGCTTCGAATATTCGGGCTTGGTCGTGATCGGCCAGCGATTGCCCCACCCCTGATAGCGCGCCAGGCCGGTTAGCTTGGGGTCGCTGGCGCTGCCGCGCGTGGCATAATGGTTTTCTATATAGGCCAGACTGCCGAGCAACCCCTGCTCCTCGCCCGCCCACAGCGCGAAGCGGATCGTGCGCTTGGGTTTGGGCATCGTCGACAGGATCCGCGCGGCCTCCATGATCATCGCGCTGCCCGCGCCATTGTCCGCCGCGCCGTCGCCCGCGACCCACGAGTCGAGATGCGCGCCGGCCATGACGTAGCTGCCATCGGTCGCGCTGCCGGGAATGTCGGCGATGATGTCGTAGGCGTTGACGTCGCTGTCATCGAAACGGACGTCGTTGTTGATCGACACGGTTGGCGCGGCACCGACCATGGCAAGGCGGACGAGGCGGCGATAATCCTCCGCCGCGATTTCGACGCCCGGAGTCTTCACCGTGTCGCCGACGCCGAACAGATAGCCCTCGCCGTGCACCAGCTTGCCGTCGAGCCGCGATTTGGTGGCGTAAGCGATCGCGCCTTCGCTTTGCAGGAACGCGTCCATCGCCTTGGCGAACGCCAGCCGCTTCATCCCGCGGTCGGCGGCGGCGGGGTCGTAGCTCGGCTGCTGGAACTGATCGAGCTTGGCGATGTCGTCGGGCGTGTAGCGCTTGAACGCGGGCTCGCCCGGCTCGGAGCCGGTATCGGGCCTCGTCACCAGCACGATCTTGCCCGACAGCTTGCCCTTCCACTTGGCGAAATCGCCCGGCGTCGCGATCGGCGCGACGATCACCTGGCCCGAAATCGTCCCGTTGGTGGCGGGGGTCCAGGCGATCGGAATCGCGGTCAGCTGGATCGGGCGCGGGCTCGTCATGCGCACCGACGAACTTTCGATCCACCAGCCGCGGCCGAATTCGAACCCTTCCTTATGGACGTTCTTCAACCCCCATTCGCTGAACTTGCCGGCGGTCCAGCCTTCAGCCTTGCGCATCCCCGGCGAATTGGTGAGGCGCGGGCCGATCTGATCCGCCAGATATTCGGCCGTGACCATGACCTGCGATCGGTTGAAGCCTTCGTCCATGATGCGGTTGACCATCGACAAATCGGCCGAGTGGAGCGTCGAGGGAATAACGAGGGCGGCGGCCGCGACAAAGGCGGCGATCGGATGGCGCATCGGATGGAGCTCCCACGGGGACGGACGACGACGAACGATGGCGCACACGCTATTGCCGCGTAACGGTCCGCGCAAGAGGCGAGCCGCCGCGTTGACATGCCGCCCCCGCTTGGGCATGGGGCGCCCTCGCTTTCGAACGAGCGACCGTGCTTTCGGGCACGAAGACCTGGGGACAGGTGGCCGAGTGGTTAAAGGCAGCAGACTGTAAATCTGCCCGTGTAATGCGTACGCTGGTTCGAATCCAGCCCTGTCCACCACCCCAAATTTCATGAATCTGGCCCCGCTTTCAATGTGTTAGCTATGGCATTTTCGCCACAGTCGGCGCGCAACTTGCCGCGACCGCGTCGACCGCGCTTGACGTTCACGTCACATCTGGGGCTATCAAAATGGCATGGGCCACTCAGCGCCCCGATCCCTCAGGAGATGATGTGATGATGACGCGGTTCCGCCTTTTGGCGGCTTGTGCTGTTCCCGCGATGGTTATCGGGCTTGCGGTCCCCGCTCGCGCCCAGACGACCCCGGCACCCGCAACGACGACCCCCGACACTGCCGAAGCGTCGCCCGACCAGGACATCGTGATCACGGCACAGCGCCGGCCCGAAACCCTGTCGAGCGTGCCGATCGCCGTGTCCGCCGTATCGGGCGACATGATGGAAAAGACCGGCGCGACCGACATCCGCACGCTCAATCAGGTGGTGCCGTCGCTCCTCGTTTCGTCGACCGGCAGCGAAGCCAATGGCTCGGCGCGTATCCGCGGCATCGGCACGGTGGGCGACAATCCCGGCCTCGAAAGCTCGGTCGCGACGGTGATCGACGGCGTGTACCGTTCGCGCTCGGGCATCGGCCTCAACGAGCTCGGCGAAATCGAGCGGATCGAAGTGCTGCGCGGGCCGCAGGGCACCTTGTTCGGCCGCAACGCATCGGCCGGCCTGATCAACATCATCAGCAAGAAGCCCAGCTTCACCTTCGGCGGCAAGGCCGAAGCGAGCTATGGCAATTACAATGCTTGGCGCGGCCAGATCGGCCTGACCGGCCCGATAACCTCGACCATCGCGGCGCGGATCGACGCCGTCTATAACAAGCGCGACGGTTTCTACGAGAATGTCGACGCCAGCGGCAAGGTGATCGACCGCGTCAACGACCGCGACCGCTTCTTCGTGCGCGGGCAGTTGTTGTTCCAGCCCGATTCGTCGCTCAGCGTGCGGATCATCGGCGATTATACGCAGCGCAACGAAAGCTGCTGCGCGGCGGTCTATACCGGGCTGGCCGAAACGTTCGATCCGACCCCGGGCGTCCCCGGCGACTACGCCGTGCGTACCCCCGGCACCGGCGGATCGCCCAGCGGCAACCGGATTGTCGACGTTCTCAACAGCCTGGGCTTTCGTAATCCCGGCGCGGGCGACCCTTACAGCCGCAAAATCGCCACCAACGCCAACCGGCCGTATGATGGCAAAACCACCGACGGCGGCCTGTCGGGCGAGATCAACTATGATTTCGGCGGGACGACGCTGACCTCGATCACCGCGTATCGCGACTATAAGTCGGCGGCCGGTGGCGACGTCGATTACAGCAATGTCGACATCCTGTACCGCGCGGCGGACGGCAATTCGTACCGCCAGTTCCGCACCTTCAGCCAGGAATTGCGCCTTCAGGGCTCGGCGTTCGACAACAAGCTCAACTGGCTGGTCGGCGGCTATTTCGCCAGCGAGAAGCTGCACGTGCGCGACAATCTGAAGTTCGGATCGCAATATGGCGAATTCGCCGCATGCCGTCTGGTCGCCTCGATCAGCCCTGCATCGGTGCTGCGCGATCCGACCGCGCCCGGCTGCCTCAGCCCGACCGGCACCGCGACGCTGAACGGTGCGCTGGGTGCTGCGGCGCCGATCTTCATCGCCGGGCTCAACCGCCTGAGCACGGTCAACAATGTCGGCGATAACAATGCCGATTATTATCAGAAGAGCACCAACTTCGCGGCGTTCACGCACAACATCTTCAAGGTGACCGACACGCTGAGCATTACGCTCGGCGCGCGCTACACCACCGAGCGCAAGGATTTCAGCGCGGCGTTCAACAACACCAACACCGCCTGCCCGGCGCAGCGGGCGTTCTTCGCGCCGTACCTGACCGGCGGCGCGGCCGCGCTGCCGGCGTCGCTTCAGGCGCTGGCCGCGGGGCTGGTCAACCTGACCTGCCAGGGCAATTCGTCGAGCAGCCTCAACGGCCTGACGCTGAAGGACAAGCGCAGCGAAGACGAATGGACCGGTACCGCCGTGGTATCGTGGAAGCCCAGCCCCAAATGGCTGGTCTATGCCAGCTATTCGAAGGGCTATAAGTCGGGCGGCTTCAACCTCGACCGTTCGGCGCTGGGGCTGCCGCAATATTCGGAAACCGATCCGCGCAACATCGGCGGCCGCGGCGCGGCATTCGGTACCGCGAACCTTCAATTCGATGCCGAGAAGGTCAATGCCTACGAAGTCGGGCTCAAGTATAACAGCGCGAAGTTCAAGCTGAACGTTGCGGCGTTCCGTCAGGACTTCTCGAGCTTCCAGCTCAACACGTTCAACGGCTCGGTCTTCCTGGTGCAGAACATTGCGGGCTGCAGCACCGATCTGGTCGGCGCGGACACGGATCAGTCGGCGACGACCGGCTCGTGCGCGGCGGGCAACATCAAGCCCGGCGTGCGTTCGCAGGGCGTCGAGCTCGAAGCCACCGTCTATCCCGCACCGAACGTTGCCTTTTCGGCGGGGTACACCCTGTCCGAGACCAAGTTCCGCAACAATCTGGTCGGTAGCCAGACCGGCACGCCGCTCGATCCCGCGCTGTTCCTGCTCCCGGGCAATCAGATGTCGAATGCGCCCCGGCACGTCGTGACCACGTCGTTCTCGTGGACGCCGGATATCGGCAATACCGGCCTGTCGGCGCTGTTCTATATCGATCAGCGCACCTCGTCGGACTATAATACCGGGTCCGATCTGTTCCCCGAAAAGGCGCAGGACGGCTTCACCGTGGTCAATGGCCGCGTCGGCATTCGCGGGCCGAACGAGAAATGGGCGATCGAATTCTGGGCGCAGAACCTGTTCAACCAGAATTACCAGCAGGTCGCGTTCAGTTCGCCGTTCCAGGGCAGCGGCCCGAACAACAATACCGTGGCGCAGGTCACGCAATACGGGTCGCCGACCAGCGCCTACGCCAACCAGCTGTTCTCGAGCTACCTCGCCGAACCGCGCACGTTCGGCGTGACCGGCCGCTTCAAGTTCTGATCCGACCCGCACGAAAGAAGGGGGCGCGGGCCACGGCCCGCGCCCCTTTTTTGTCTGACGCCGACCGGACTCAGAAAAGACCGGCGCCCTTCGGGCACCGGCCTTTCGCACGATCACAACAGCGCCAGTATCCGAGCTGCGGCGTGGCCCTGAGCAAGACCGCCGCCGACAGGCGGGCATCGCCAAGCCGGTCGCGTGGCGCTAAACCGTCCCCCATGACAACACCGACCCCCAGCGACGCGCGCCGCGCTTCCATCGCACGCGGTACGCTGACCGCCATCCTCCTGGCACTCGGGCTGTGGATCGCCTGGGCGTTTGTCCCCGCGTTGATCTGGGCTGTCGTGGTCGCGGTCGCGGTCGATCCGCTGGTCAATCGTGCCGAGCAGCGCTTTACCAAACCGCACCCCAACACGATCGCGCTGGTCCTGACGCTGGGCATCGCGTTGCTGGTGCTGATCCCGATCGCGTTCGGGATCGCACAGGCCGCGCGCGAGGCGCATGACATCTCTCGCTGGGTGGCAGAGGCGCGCGCGCACGGGCTGCCCCCACCCGCATGGATCGCCAATTTGCCGTTCGGCAGCAGCGAGTTGACCGGGTGGTGGCAAGCGAACCTGGCCGACCCCGACGCCGCCGACCACGTTTTCGACCAGTTGATCGGCAGCGGCTGGCTGACCCAGACACAGTTGATCGGGGCCGGGCTGCTGCACCGCTCGGTCATCTTCGCGTTCACCCTGCTCACCCTGTTCTTTCTGCTCAGCGGTCGCGATGCGATCGTCGCGCAGTTTCGCGCCGCCAGCGCGCGGCTGCTGGGCCCCGCCGGTGAGCGGATCGGGCAACAGGCGTTGCTGTCGGTGCGCGGCACGATCGACGGGCTGGTGTTCGTCGGGATCGGGGTCGGCGCGGTCATGGCGATCGTCTATTTCGCGCTCGGCGTGCCCCACCCGATCCTGCTCGGCGTGGTCACCGCGATCGCCGCGATGATCCCGTTCGGCGCGGTGCTCGCTTTTGCCGTCGCGGCATTGCTGCTGATCGGTCAGGGATCGGTCGGCGCGGCGATCGCGGTGGTCGTGATCGGTCTGACGATCGTCTTCGTCGCCGATCATTTCATCCGCCCGGCGCTGATCGGCAGCGCGACCCGGTTGCCGTTTTTGTGGGTGCTGATCGGCATCCTGGGCGGAGTCGAGACGCTCGGGCTGCTCGGGCTGTTCGTCGGCCCGGCCACGATGGCGGTGCTGGTGATGCTGTGGCGCGAACTGATCGAGGGCAAGCCGGACCCGGTGGGTTGAACCCTTGGCGGGGAAGTCTAGAGGTTTCGACCAGAACAGATCGGAGCCTTTGATGACCGCCTATTCCGCAAAACTCGGCCTGTATATCGACGGCGAATGGTTGTCGGGCGGCGCGCGCGAAGTGCATTCCGTGCTCAACCCGGCGACCGGCGCGGGGCAAGCCGATCTGCCGCTGGCGACCGCCGACGACCTCGACCGCGCGCTGGACGCGGCGGACCGGGGTTTTCGCGAATGGCGCGTGGTCGCGCCCGAAGTTCGTGCCGCGATCCTGAACAAAGCAGCGGCGCTGATCCGCGAACGCGCCGACGCGATCGCGCGCGTCGCGACAATGGAGCAGGGTAAGACCTTCGCCGAAGCACGCGGCGAAGTGCTCGCTTCGGCCGGGCTGATCGAATTCCACGCCGCCGAGGGGATGCGCGTTTACGGCCGCGTGCTGATGCGCCCGGCGGGAATGCGCAGCATGGTGCTGCACCAGCCGGTCGGCCCGGTCGCGGCGTTCTGCGCGTGGAATTTCCCGGCACTCAACGTCGTGCGCAAGATCGCGCCCGCGATCGCCGCGGGCTGTTCGATCATCCTCAAACCCAGCGAGGAAACCCCCGGCAGCGCGGTCGAAGTCATGCGCTGTTTTCAGGATGCGGGGCTGCCCGGCAATGTCGCGCAACTGGTGTTCGGCGTGCCCGACATGGTCTCGCGCCACCTGCTCGCGTCGCCGGTCACGCGCAAATTGAGCTTCACCGGGTCGGTCCCGGTCGGCAAGGTGCTGATGAAACTCGCCGCCGATACCGTCATGCGGATGACGATGGAACTGGGCGGGCATTCGCCGGTGCTGGTGTTCGACGATTGTGACCTTGAGCGGACGCTCGATACTTTGGTCGCGCATAAATTCCGCAACGCCGGTCAGGTGTGCGTCTCCCCTACCCGCTTCCACGTGCAGGAGGGGATTTACGAGGCATTCGCGCAGGGCTTTGCCGAGCGCACGCGCAAGTTGCAGATCGGCGACGGGCTCGATTCGGCCAGTCAGATGGGTCCGATGGCCAATGCCCGCCGACCGCAGGCAATCGAAGCGATGGTCGAGGACGCGCGCAGCATCGGCGCGCGCGTATTAGCCGGCGGATCGGCTGGCGGCGGGGACGGGTTCTTCTTCCAGCCGACCGTGCTCGCCGACGTGCCGCTGAGCGCGAAAGCGATGAACGACGAACCGTTCGGCCCGGTCGCGCTGATCGCCCCGTTCGCCCATCTCGAGGACGCGATCGAACAGGCCAACCGCTTGCCCTACGGCCTCGCGGCCTATTGCTTCACCGAGAACGGACGCCGCCAGAATGTGCTGAGCGAAAGCGTCGAAGCAGGAATGGTCGCGATCAATCAGGTCCGCCTGACCTGGCCCGATGCCCCGTTCGGCGGGATCAAGGAATCGGGCTTCGGGTCGGAGGACGGCCCCGAAGGCATCGCCGCGCATACGATCACCAAAGCGGTGCATATCGCATGATAAGCCGCTGCCTTGTTCCGGCTTGTGCTCCTGCGAAAACAGGAGCCCAGGATCAAACAACGAACTGCTTGCGAAATGACTCTGGGCTCCTGCCTTCGCAGGAGCACGGCGAAACGGTAGGAGGCGCCCAATGACCGCTCGCACCGCCGCGCGCATCATCGTCGATCAGCTGATCGCGCAGGGCGTCGACCGCGCCACCTGCGTGCCGGGCGAATCCTATCTTGCGGTGCTCGATGCGCTGATCGGGTCGGGGATCGACTTGCTGACCTGTCGTGCCGAGGGCGGCGCGGCGATGATGGCCGAAGCCTATGGCAAGCTGACCGGGCGGCCCGGCATCTGCTTCGTCACGCGCGGGCCGGGCGCGACCAATGCCAGCCCCGGGCTGCATATCGCCATGCAGGATTCGACCCCGCTGATCCTGTTCGTCGGGCAGATCGAGCGCGGGATGCGCGACCGCGAGGCGTTTCAGGAACTCGATTACCGCGCCGCCTTCGGCGGGCTGGCGAAGTGGGTGGTCGAAATCGACGACGCCGCGCGAATCCCCGAAATCATCGCCCGCGCGTTCCGCGTCGCGATGCAGGGACGTCCCGGCCCGGTGGTGATCGCGCTGCCCGAGGATATGCTGGGTGAGCTCGCCGACGTCGCCGACGCGCCGCGTGTCGATCCGGTCGAAGCCGCGCCCGCCCCGGGCGATATCGACGCACTGGGCGCGCTGCTCGCGGGCGCGACCGCGCCGCTGGCGATCGTCGGCGGATCGCGCTGGACGCCGGAAGCCCGCGACGCGATGGTCCAGTTCGCGCACAAGCACGGCCTCCCCGTCGCGGCGCAATTCCGCCGCGCGCCGCTCTATCCGGCCACCGACGATCAGTTCATCGGCGACCTCGGCCTGTCGCCCAATCCCCGGCTGATCGAGCGGGTCAAAGCCGCCGACCTCGTGCTGCTGATCGGCGGACGCATGTCCGAAATCGCCTCGCAATCCTACACGTTGCTCGACATCCCGAATGGCAAGCAACAGCTGGTGCACGTCCACCCGGACCCGATGGAGCTGGGCCGCGTCTATCAACCCGCGCTCGCGATCAACGCCACCCCGGGGGCATTCTTCGCCGCCGCCGAGGCGCTTGACGCCAACCCCACATGGGGCGCCGCCGACGCCCGCGCCGACTATCTCGCCTGGTCCGACGCGCCCCCGCCCGTCCCCGGCGATTTCCAATATGGCGACGTCATGCTGTGGCTGCGCGACCGCCTCCCCGCCGATGCGGTGATCTGCAACGGCGCGGGCAATTTCGCGAGCTGGATCCACCGTTACTACCGCTTCCGCGACTTCGGCACGCAACTCGCGCCGACCAGCGGATCGATGGGCTACGGCCTGCCCGCCGGGGTAATGGCCAAGCGCCAGAAGCCGGAGAGCATCGTCGTCACGATTGCCGGCGATGGGGATTTCCTGATGAACGGTCAGGAATTCGCGACCGCCGTTCATCACGACATCCCGCTGATCGTCGTGCTGATCGACAACGGCATCTACGGCACGATCCGAATGCATCAGGAGCGGCATTTCCCGGGCCGCGTCTCGGCGACCAGGCTGACCAACCCCGACTTCGCTGCGCTGGCGGTGGCCTATGGCGGGCATGGCGAGACGGTGACGACGACCGCCGAATTCGCGCCGGCGTTCGAGCGTGCATTGGGATCGGGCAAGCCCGCGATCCTGCACTGCCATCTGGACCCGCAGGCGATCACGCCGACCGCGACGCTCGACGGGATCAGGGCGGCGGCGGAGAAGAAGTAGCCGATTGACCTTTGCAGCGCGCTCGTGGCAGGGCTGCGCGGCGCGCGGGTGTAGCTCAATGGTAGAGCAGAAGCCTTCCAAGCTTACGACGAGGGTTCGATTCCCTTCACCCGCTCCAGTTCGCTGCCGCTGATTAGCGACGCTAATCAGCGAAATCGCAGCGAACTCGGCCGGCGCCGCTCGCGGCGACCGACGGCGTGGCTTTGCCACGCCGCGAACCCCGATTTTGTTGCCCGTAACTTTCATCGTCGCCCGGACGTAAATACGCGCCCGATCATCCTTCACGGCTTGCTTACCATTGCGCGCGTAAGCACACGCGCATGTATCACGATCCCGCGCTCGGCACGGCCGTCAAGGCCGATCCTCGTCCCCAGTCCGCGGTGTCGGCTGGCACGGGGCTGGTCGGACTGATCGGCATGCTGACCTGGGTCGGCTTTGCTTTCTGGTTCAAGATGGACGGGCCGTATGCGGCTTTGTGCAACGTCGCCGCCGCCGGCATCCCGATGGTGTTGTGGTCGGTGATCGTGGACAAGGTTCACCGCAACCCCTCGACCGGGATCGACTGGGACAATGCGAAACCGTGGCGCGAGACGCTCGATATTTCGATCACCAAGCTCGCCGGCCTGTGGGCGACCTGGGCCGGGATCGCGGCGATCTATGCGGTCGGGCGCTTCTATTGGGTCGGCGGGTTTCAGTTTTCGATGTGGGTGTTCATGGGGCTCGCGCCGGTGCTGTTCGTGCTGTCGATCCCCTACACCTTGTGGCTCGACCGGCGCATGGTCGAGCCGAAGGACGGCTGCTGGGCGCTCGGCGCATGGCTGATGGGGCTCAAAGAGCCGGTCGATCACGAAGCGATCTACAACCATCTGCGCAGTTGGGGGGTGAAAGCGTTCTTCACCGCGTTCATGCTGGCGATCGTCCCGCCGGGCTTCGGCGATTTCATTCGCGGCGATCTGGGCACCGTATTGAGCTCGCCCGTCGCGCTGGCCAACTGGCTGATCACCTTCATGTTCGTGATCGACGTGGCGTTCGCGACTTCGGGCTATCTGCTCGCGCTGCGCCCGCTCGATTCGCATATCCGCACCGCCACGCCGTACGCGGCGGGGTGGACCGCGGCGTTGATCTGTTACCCGCCGTTCGTGCTGATGGGCGATGGCGGGCCGCTCGACTACCATCCCGGCACGTACGGAGAGAATGGCTGGTCGACCTGGTTCGCCGCCTATCCGGTGCTGCTGATCGTCATCGGCACGCTGTTGGTGACGCTGACCGCGATTTACGCCTGGGCGACGGTGACCTTCGGGATCCGCTTCTCCAACCTGACGCATCGCGGCATCCTGACCAACGGCCCGTACAAATTTTCGCGCCACCCCGCCTACCTGTCGAAGAATCTGTTCTGGCTGATCGCGACGGTGCCGTTCCTGACCACGGGAAGCTGGGTCGATGCCGTGCGATCGACCGCGATCATGCTCACCGTGGCGGGGATCTATTACTGGCGCGCGAAGACCGAGGAGCGGCATCTCGGGCTCGACCCGGCGTATCGCGCGTATAGCGAATGGATGGACCGCAACGGGTTGGTCCCGCGGTTTTTCCAGTGGGTGAAGGGCACGAGGGTCGAGGCTGCTAAAGCCCCTCCTCTTTAGAGGAGGGGTTGGGGTGGAGGATGTCTCGCAGAGACCACCGCCCGTGGCTGCCCCACCCCAACCCCTCCCCTGAAGGGGAGGGGCTAAGAGGTTAGAAGCTCATCTCGTCATAAATCCGGCCGATATCGCCGCCCCACTCGCCATTATAGCGATCGAGCAGCAGTTCCGCCGGCACCTTACCCGACCGCACGATCTCGCGCAGCGGTTCGAGGAAGCCGGTCTCGTTCGACCCGCCGGCATCGACGCGGTTGCGCGCGGTCAGCCCGGCATTGGCGATGTCGAGTACCTGTCCCGCAATATCGCGCAGTTTCCCCCCGCCCGGCAGCGGGGCATCGAGCGCCAGCTTCGGCACCGCATTGCGCAGCGCCTCACGCTCGCCCATGTCCCAGCCCTTGACCAGATCCCACGCCGCATCGAGCGCGCCCTGATCGTACAGAAGCCCAACCCAAAACGCCGGCAGCGCGCAGATCTTGCCCCACGGCCCGCCATCGGCGCCGCGCATTTCGAGGAAGGTCTTGAGGCGTACTTCGGGGAAGGCCGTGGATAAATGGTCGGCCCAATCGTCCATGCTCGGCTTTTCGCCCGGCAGGACCGACAATTCGCCCTTCAGGAAGTCGCGGAAGCTGAGGCCCGCGGCATCGATATACTGGCCGTCGCGATAGACGAAGTACATCGGCACATCGAGCGCATAGTCGGCATAGCGTTCGTACCCGAACCCGTCCTCGAACACGAACGGCAGCATGCCGGTGCGCGCGGGATCGGTATCCGACCAGATATGGCTGCGGTACGACAGCATGCCGTTGGGCTTGCTTTCGGTGAACGGCGAATTGGCGAACAGCGCGGTCGCCAGCGGCTGAAGAGCCAAGCCCACACGGAATTTCTTCACCATGTCGGCCTCGGACGAGTAATCGAGATTGACCTGGATCGTGCAGGTGCGGAGCATCATGTCGAGCCCCATGCTACCGACGCGCGGCATGTGCCGCAGCATGATCGCATAGCGCCCCTTGGGCATGATCGGCAGGTCCTGCCGGGCCTTGTCGGGCCACATCCCCATGCCGAGGAAGCCGATCCCGAGCTTGTCGCCGACTTGCTTCACTTGCTGGAGATGGCGCCCGGTTTCGGCACACGTCTCATGCAAATTACCGAGCGGCGCGCCCGACAGTTCGAACTGGCCGGCGGGCTCGAGGCTGATGCTGCCATCGGCGCCGGTCATCGCGATGACCTTGCCGTTCTCTTCGACCGGGATCCAACCGAACTCGGTCAAACCATTGAGCAGATCGCGAATCCCGCCGGGCTCGTCCCAAGACGGCGCGTGATGATCGTCGAGGCTGTACACGAATTTCTCGTGCTCGGTGCCGATCTTCCAGCTGCTCGCGGGCTTTTCCCCCTTAGCGAAATAGCCGATCAGCTGATCGCGGTCCTCGATGACCGCTGCGTTGCTAATTGAAACGGTCTTCGTCGTCATGGCGCGCATTTAGGGCGGCGGAGGCACCCGCGCTAGTGGCATAAGTTGGTGCTCCTGCGAAAGCAGGAGCCCTGGGTTGCGCGCGATACGCTTTGGGCTCTGGGTTCCTGCTTTCGCAGGAACACGGGTTTACCAGTCTCCCGCAGCACTCATCCACACCGCGACAGCAGCCAGCCCGGCCGTCTCCGCCCGCAGGATGCGCGGGCCGAGGCCGATGGCCACAGCCTGTGGCAACGCTTTGATCGCCGCGCGCTCGGAATCGTCGAACCCGCCTTCGGGACCGATCAGGATCGCCGCCGGGCCTTTATGCGCGGCCATCGCTTGCGCCGCCGGCGCGCCGCCCAGTTCGTCGGCGAAGAGCAGCGTCCGCCCCTCCGGCCAGTCGCGTAGCAGCGCGTCGAGCTTCACGGCGTCTGCCAGTTCGGGGAGCGCGGTGCGGTCGCATTGCTCGGCCGCTTCGATCATGTGCGCGCGCAGCCGCTCGGCCTTGAGCTTCTCGACCACCGATCGCCGGGTGACCACCGGCACGAACCGGCCGACCCCCAGTTCGCACGCCTTTTCGACCAGCCAGTCGATCCGGCCTTTCTTCAGCGGCGCGGCGCACAGCCACAAATCGGGCACCGGCTCGCGGGCACGCAAATGATCGGCGATATCGAGGATCAGGTCGCGCCGGTTGACCGTGTTAGCGACGCCCAGCCACTCGCCCGAAATGTCGTCGAACAATTTGATCGGATCGCCCGCTTTGGTCCGCATCACCGAAATCAGATAATGCGCCGCCGGCCCATCGATTCGAAGCGAGCCCGGCACGATTTCACGATCGACGAACAATCGCGGGGTGGAGCGCGGAGGCCAGGCGGGGGTGGCGGGCATCGTGGTCCCATCGGGAATGAATGACGCGCCCCAATACCCCAGCATGTTCCCCCGCGAAAGCGGGGGTCCAGAGTCACGGGCGATATCGCTTCTGGCTCTGGACCCCCGCTTTCGCGGGGGAACAGGCGCGGATTAACGCCGCCGGTGCATCATGCGCCAGCCGATCAGCAGTGCGGCAATCGCGAAGGCGCCCCCGAGCAACGCCAGACCCGCCGCCTGGGCGATCCCCCAGAACAGTGTTTCGGCAAAACGGGCGATTGCGACCGAGAGATGGACCATTCCGGGTCCCTAACGGATCAGACGCTCAGGATATCCGCTGCCAATGCCGGGTCTGGCAGCCGAACCCCAGAAACGCGCAGCCGGTGGCGACCAGATTGTTGCGATCGGCCATCGTGATCTTGCCCGAAATGGTGATGCCGACGTCGGGGACATAGACCTTGCCCTTCCACTGCTGGTCACCGGCGGGCTCGAAATCGCGAAACAATTGCATGCCGATAATGTTGCCACCCTTGGCCGCAACACTGCGCTTGGTCGATTCATTCGCCCACACCACCGTCCCGCACATCCCGTCGCCGCAGGGCGCCGCGCGGATATGGACCGTATTATTCGTATTCTTCCACACCCCGACCCATGGCGGGGGCGAGGATTGCGGGGCCGCAGCGACGGTCAGCGTCAGGACGGCGCAGGCAAGGAAACGGGGCAGGATCGATCGCATTCTTCACTCCAAGCGCCCCCGCTCACCGTAAATATGGTCAGTAACCGTGACTTTGTTAGGGCAAAGCGTGGCGCTGGTGCGGCAAGTGGCACGGCGCTACTGAACGATTGATGACCATCGACACAAAAATCGTTCCGGATACGCAATATCGTGGGCTGGTTGGGGTGCTGCCCGCCAACCTGCGCCCGTTCGCGCTGCTGGCCCGATTCGACCGCCCGATCGGGTGGCAATTGCTGTTCTGGCCCGGCGCGTGGGCGATCGCCTTGGCGGGCGGCGCGGGTCAGCGCTGGGATCTGATCCTGTGGTTCGCGCTGGGCAGCATCGCGATGCGCGGCGCGGGGTGCGTGTATAACGACATCGTCGACCGCGATCTCGACCGCCAAGTCGAACGCACGCGCAATCGCCCGCTGGCGAGTGGCGCGGTATCGCTGAAAGCCGCATGGATCTGGCTGGGGATGCTCGCGCTGATCGGTCTGGTCGTGCTGCTCCAGCTTCATGTCTATGCCGCGATCGTCGCGCTGATCAGCCTCGTCCTCGTCGCGGCCTATCCATTCATGAAACGGATTACGTGGTGGCCGCAGGCGTGGCTGGGGCTGGTCTTTTCGTGGGCGGCGTTGGTCGGGTGGGCCGAGCTGATGGGCTCGCTCGCGATGCCCGGGCCGATGCTCTATCTGGGCACGATCTTCTGGGTGATCGGCTACGACACGATCTACGCGCTGCAGGATGTCGAGGACGACGCGCTGGTCGGGGTTCGATCCTCGGCGCGCGCGCTGGGCAGTCGGGTACGCTCAGGCGTCGCGAGCTTCTACGCCATCGCGCTGGGTTTCTGGGCAGCGGCGCTGTGGCAGCTTCGGCCCGACCCACTGGTGCTGGTCGCGCTCGCCCCGGCGGCGCTGCATTTCGTCTGGCAGGTCGCCACGCTCAAGCCGCAGGACGGCGCCAACGCGCTCCGCCGATTCCGCTCGAACCGCTTCGCCGGGCTATTGGTTTTCCTCGCCTGCTTCGTGGTGGGGCAGACGAGCCTTTAGCGGCTCGACCTTTGACCATTCGTCCCTCGCTTCCTAAGTGCCCTCCATGCTGACCCCCGAAATCGCGCGCGATCGCGCCCATGATATCGTTTCCCGTGCCCGCAAAGCTGGCGCCGATGCCGCCGACGCCGTGCTCGGCGCCTCCGCCAGTGTCGACGTATCGGTGCGGCTGGGCGCGCTCGAAGACGTGGGACGGTCGGAAGAGGAAGAACTGGGGCTACGCGTGTTCGTCGGGCGGCGCTCGGCCTCGGTCTCCAGCTCGGATTTGTCGAGCGACGCGATGGACGTGCTGGTCGAACGCGCGGTGGCGATGGCGCGTGAGGCGCCCGAGGATCAATGGTCGGGCCTGGCCCCCGAAGACCGGCTGATGACGGGCGCGATCCCCGATCTCGATCTGTCCGACCAGGGCCGCGCCGCGCCGCCGTGGTTAAAGGACACCGCGCTCGCCGCGGAGGACGCTGCGCGCGCCGTACCCGGCGTGACCAACAGCGAAGGCGGCGGCGCGTCGGCGTCGCAGATGGCGTGGGCGCTCGCCACCAGCCACGGTTTTGCGGGCAGCTACGGCACCACCAGCTATACCGTTCAGGCCAGCGTGCTGGCGGGCGAGGGCGGCGCGATGCAGCGCGATTACGCCTATCATTCGGCGCGCTACCGCGACCAGCTCGAATCGGCCGAGGACATCGGACGCAAGGCGGGGACTCGCGCGGTCGCGCGGATCAATCCGACCAAACTGTCCAGCGGACCGATGCCGATCGTGCTCGATCCGCGCGTCGGCGCGTCGCTGATCGGGCATCTGGTCGGGGCGATTTCGGGGTCGTCGATCGCGCGCGGCACGAGCTTCCTGCTCGGCAAGCGGGGCGAGCGGATTTTCGCCCCCGGCATTCACATCATCGACGATCCGTTGCGCCCGCGCGGCCTGCGCTCGCGGCCGTTCGACGGCGAAGGGCTCCCCGTCGCGGCGACCGATATCGTGCAGGACGGCGTGCTCCAGACGTGGCTGCTCGACAGCGCGTCGGCACGCCAGCTTGGCCTCCAGCCGACCGGCCACGCCGCGCGCGGCGGCGCGGGCGCGCCGGGGGTGAGCACGACCAACACGCACATGGCGAACGGCATGGTCAGCCGCGATGCGCTGATCGCCGACATCAAGCGCGGCATCTATATCACCGAGCTGATCGGGATGGGCGTCAACGGCGTGACCGGCGACTACAGCCGCGGCGCGTCGGGGTTCAGAATCGAGGACGGCCAGATCACCGGGCCGGTCGACGAATTCACGATCGCGGGCAATCTGAGCGACATGTTCCTCGCGCTGACCCCCGCCAACGACCTCGAGTTCCGCTACGCCACCAACGTCCCGACATTGCGCATCGATGGCATGACGGTCGCGGGTGCCTGATCTCGCCGATTCAATTGCAGCGGTAGCGGCCGAGGCGAGCGCCTATGCGATGGCGCGCTGGCGCACCGAGTTCGCCGTCTGGGACAAGGTGCCGGGGCATCCGGTGTGTCAGGTCGATCTCGACGTCAACGCGCTGATCCGCGAGCGCCTGACCGCGCTGGCGCCCGATGCCGGCTGGCTGTCGGAGGAAACGGTCGACGACGCGGTGCGGCTCAACCACCGCCGCGTGTGGGTGGTCGATCCGATCGACGGCACGCGCGATTTTATCAGGGGCCGCGAAGGCTGGTGCGTGTCGATCGCGTTGGTCGATGGCGAACAGCCCGTGGTCGGCATCCTCGACGCCCCCGCGCGCGGCGAAGTGTGGCGCGCCGAGACGGGCAAGGGTGCGACACTCAACGGCGTGGCCGTCAAAGCGGGCGGCCGCAGCACCTTCATCGGATCGCGCGTACCCACCGATATGCTGCCCAAGGTCGATTCGGATCTGGTCATGGTGGCCAAGCCCAATTCGATCGCGCTGCGCATGGCGATGGTCGCCGCCGATCAGGCCGATCTGATCGCGACGATCCGCTGGGGCCACGAATGGGACATCGCCGCCGCCGTGCTGATCGCGCGCGAAGCGGGGTGCGCGGTGACCGACGCGCTGGGGCGGAAATTGCGGTTCAATACACCGCGGGCGGAAGCGTTCGGGGTGCTGGCGACCGCGCCGGGGATACATTTGGCGGCCGTCGCGCGGTTGCACGATCGGTCGGTCAGGGCGCTGGGCGAACCGAGATAGCGAAGTGTGTGACTGGGAGTGGATGGTAACGATGCCAGTTCGTGATCCCATCAGATTCTCCAAAATATCGCAGCCCCATCGAAGCGCTGCGCTGCATTTAGCGCCTCAAATGCGATTTTTTCCTGCACGGCAGCCGCCGCTGCTGGAAGATAAATGCAAACGATAGAAAAGCCTTTCTCCTTGGAATCTAGGCGTGCTGACGAAACCCCTGAAACGTCTGCTAAGGCCTGAACTATTTCCAGACTGTGTTGATTTACAACGCGTATATACGCTCTAGTTTGTGTCCCAGGCGTTGGCGAACGGTAGCGGTGAATGGCATGATCCACCGTTTTTGGGATGACATCGATCCGACCGCGCAATGCCAAAAGTTCTGCACGATCTTCGCGGAGGCGAGATGCTAACCGATCTGCCCGTTGCCCGGGAACAACCGCCGATATCCCCTCCGAGATCAGACTGCCAAAGTATGGGACCACGCCAAGGATCCCCTTCGCGCCTGAAATGACCCAATCACGCCAATTAGTATCTAAGTCATCATTCATATGGGTTTTTTTTCGTTAACGTAGCAGAAATCCAGGTAGAGGATCTCAAACCGCAGCCTTATCCCCCTGATATTTGATCTCAAGATACCGCCCGCGCGTCGACAGCGCGTCCAGGTCGCCCTGCGCCAGTTGCGCGGCCATGTCGTCGATTTCGCCGCCGATCACGCGCAAGCCGTCGACCAGTTGCTGATCGGGCGTCTTGCCGTTGCGTTCCACCCCGCGCAGCGCGCTCGGCACGCGTTCATAGCCCTTGATGAATTCGGGGAGTTGCTCGCCCACCAGCTTGCGCACTTCGCTGGCGATCGGGGTGCTTTCGTCGAGCGTCGCGAGCTGCGGCGCGAGCGCGTCGAGCTTGAGGCCAATCTGATCGACCAGATTGATCGCCGGCGCGGGCAATGCAGGTCGCTGGCTGTCGAGCCAGCGCCCGGTCTGTGCGGGCAGCGCTTTCAGTTCGACTTCGCGCAGTTTCTCATACGTCACCGGACGGCTGGTCGGCATCACCGCGAACAGGATCGTCGCGAGGATCAGCAGCATCACCGTGCCGAGAAAGCCAAATATGCCGATCGGGATCAGCAGCCCGATCGCAATCACCGCGGCGATGATCAGCCCGTCCGCCGCGAGCACGCGAGTCACGCGCTTGCCGATATCGTTCTCCCGCACGCGTCGCCCGGGGCCCGCGCGGTGACGCTCCGAAACGCGATCGAGGACTTCGCTCGCCCGCGCCAGCGTATCGTCCGAACTGGGCATGTTACACCGCTTCCAGCTTGAAATCGGTCTGCGGCCCCTGCAGCGCGGCCTGCGCCTGACCCTCGGCGCGCGCGATATAGCCCTTCGACTTCTCGACCTCGCCCGACAAGGTCGTGACGGTCGTCTTCATGCTGTCGAGCGCCTTGAGCTTGAAGGCGTCGATCGCGTCCATCGTGTCATAGATGTTCTGGAACGCGCGCTGGAGCACGTCGACCGGGATCGTCGCGCTGGCGGCCTGTTCGTGGATCTTCGCGGTTTGCGACTTGAGCAGCTTGCCGGTGGAATCGATGATGTTCGCGGTCGTCGTGTTGAGCGCGGTGATCTGATCGAGCACCAGTTTCTGATTGGTCAGCGCCTGCGCGACGGTCACCGCGGTGCGGAGCGCCGATACGGTGGTGGTCGAGGCGCGATCGACGCCCTTCACCAACTCGACATTGTTCTTCTTGACCAGATCGAGCGCAAGATAGCCCTGCACCGTCACCGCCATCTGCGTCAGGAGATCCTGCGTGCGCTGGCGCGCGTAGAACAGCGCCGTTTCGCGCAGCGCCTTGGCCTTGGCCGGGTCGGTCGCGTCGAGGTCGTTGGCTTTGTCCTCGAGCTTCTGGTCCATCACCTTCGACAAATAGATCATCTGTTCGATGCGACCCATCGAGGTCCACAGGTTGGCGCGCTCGGTGTCGATCGCGGCATTGTCCATCAGCAACTCGTCCTTGCCCGAGGCCAGGCTCTTGAGGATCCCGCTGATGTGCGTCTGCGACGATTTATACTGGTCGAAATAGCCGGTCAGCCCCTTGCCGAACAGCCGCTCGAGGAAACCGCCGCCGCCGAAAACCTTGCCGTTGGTGGCATTGCCCGGATCGAGCCGTTCGATCACGCGGCGCAGCTCGACCAGATCGGCGCCGACGCCGCTTTCCTTGTCCATCGCGCGCACCGGGCGATCGAGGAAACGGTTCGACTGCCCCGCCGCCTCGCGGATTTCCTTTTGCCCCATGTTGGTGATGGCATCGACGCGCTTGCCGAATTCGGGCGAATCGACGTCCTGCGCGACCAGATCCTCGACGAATGCATCGACCCGCGCTTCGAGTTCGGTGCGCTTGGCGTCGTCGACCGGCACCAGCCCCGCGGCTTTGGCCGTGCTCACCACCGGCACGGGATCGGGCGCGGTCAGCACCAGATCGGGTTCTGCGGTCGTGGTTTCGTCGCTCATCTACGTCCTCCAAAGGCTCGCGCTACAGATGACCGTGATCGCGCAGCCATTCAAGTGTGTCGTTGACATAATACACCAGCAAGCACTTCGCAACGTCTAGCCGCTATCGACGGAGATTGCATCGGCGCTGTCTTCGCGTACCCTGCTGTCAGGTGGGGGAGCCTGTGGCGCCTGATGAGGGGGGAGCCGCATGGAAATTTACGATCTGCTGGTCATCGGCAGCGGCCCGGCAGGGCGCCGCGCCGCGGTGCAGGCAGCCAAACTGGGCAAATCGGTGCTGGTCGTCGAAGGGCGCCGCCGCGTCGGCGGTGTCTCGGTGCATACCGGCACGATCCCGTCCAAGACGCTGCGCGAAACCGTGCTCAACCTGTCGGGCTGGCGCGAACGCGGCTTTTACGGGCGGTCGTACCGGGTCAAGAAGGATATCGACGGCGGCGATCTGGGCGCGCGGCTGACCAAGACGCTCGAGCACGAAGTCGACGTGCTCGAACACCAGTTCCAGCGCAACGGCGTGCGCACGATGGAGGGTTTCGCGCGCTTCGTCGATCCGCACCGGGTCAGCGTCACCTCACCCGACGAAAGCGAATTGGTGGTCGAGGCCGATCGCATCCTGATCGCGGTCGGCACGCACCCGTTCCGCCCCGACGATGTGCCGTTCGACAATGTCTCGATCCTCGACAGCGACGCGGTGATCGACGAACCGCGCATCCCGCGCAGCCTGACGGTGGTCGGCGCGGGCGTGATCGGGATCGAGTACGCCACGATCTTCAGCGCACTGGACGTCCAGGTCACGCTGATCGAGCCGCGCGCGACCTTCCTCGATTTCGTCGATCGCGAGATCATCGCCGAATTCACGCACCAGTTGCGCGATCGCGGGGTGATCATCCGGCTGGGCACCGCGATCGCCAGCATCGCAAAGCAGGGCAATCAGGTCGTCTCGACGATGGCCGACGGGCGCGCGGTGCGGACCGAGGCGTTGCTCTACGCCGCCGGCCGGGTCGGCGCGACCGCCGATCTGGGGCTCGACGCGTGCGGGCTGACGGTCGACGGACGCGGCCGGATCGCGGTCGATCCGGTGACATTCCAGACCAATGTTCCGCACATCTATGCCGCGGGCGACGTGATCGGCTTCCCCAGCCTCGCCTCGACCTCGATGGAACAGGGCCGGATCGCGGCGTGCCACGCCTTCGGGCTGCCGATGCCGCCCGCCCCGGCCTATTTCCCCTATGGCATCTACGCCGTCCCCGAAATCTCCACCGTGGGCATGACCGAGGAAGAGGTGAAGGCGAAGAACATCCCCTACGAATGCGGCATCGCCCGCTTTCGCGAGACATCGCGCGGGCACATCATGGGGCTCGATGCCGGGCTGATGAAGATGATCTTCTCGCTTAAGACGCGGCGGCTGCTCGGCGTCCACATCATCGGCGAAGGCGCGACCGAGCTGATCCATATCGGCCAGGCGGTGCTCAACCTGAAGGGCACGATCGACTATTTCATCGAGAATACGTTCAATTATCCGACACTGGCAGAGGCGTACAAGATCGCCGCGCTCGACGCCTGGAACCGCATGCCGCGCCACTCCTGACGTTCCCCCGCGAAGGCGGGGGCCCAGAGTCGCAAGCGACGCCCTTCGTTACTCTGGGCCCCCGCCTTCGCGGGGGAACAGCCTATGCTATGCGTGCCACTTTCAGCGCCCTGCCCCACCAGACGAGTTCGTCGAACAATGTCCCCAGCCGCCGATTCTCCGCCTCCCCCGCATTGAACCGGTCGCCCTCGCGCAGCTTGGCCGCGCCCTGCAAATGAACCGCCGAGCTCAGCGGCGCCATCGCCATGGCCGCGGTTACGCCGCGCAACTGCTCGACCGAGCGCGCGCCGCCCATCCCGCCATGCGCGACGAACGCGACCGGCTTCCTCGCCCATTCGGCAGAGACGGTGTCGAGCGCGTTCTTGAGAACGGCGCTGATCCCGTGATTATATTCGGGCGCGACAAGGATGTATCCGTCCGCCGCGCCGATCTTTTGGCCCCAGGCACGCTGCTTCTCGCCGGTATATTTCCCCGTCGCGGGCGGATTGGGTTCGGCGAACATTGGCAGGTCCCAGACCTTCAGATCGAGCAGCTCGCCGGAAAGCTCGGGGCGGCCTTCAGCCTGCGCGAGCACCCATTCGGCGATCGGCAGCGACAGGCGGCCTTCGCGCACGCTGCCGACGATAATCTGGATTTTGAGCGGATCGTTCATACCTAAGCTGTGCCTTCCCCCTTCCCGCATTGCAACAAATCCGCTATGCGCGCCTCCGAACCCGCCTTTGGGCGCTCCAATCAGGATATCTCATGAGCCTCCGTAACGTGGCGATCATCGCCCACGTCGATCATGGTAAGACCACGCTCGTCGACCAATTGTTCCGCCAGTCCGGCACGTTCCGCGACAATCAGCGCATCGAAGAGCGCGCGATGGATTCGAACGACCTCGAAAAAGAACGCGGAATCACGATTCTCGCCAAGTGCACCAGCGTCGAATGGGCGCCTCCGGGCGGCGGCGAGCATACCCGGATCAACATCGTCGATACCCCCGGCCACGCCGATTTCGGCGGTGAGGTCGAACGAATCCTGTCGATGGTCGACGGCGTGATTCTGCTGGTCGATGCGTCCGAAGGCGCGATGCCGCAGACCAAGTTCGTCACCGGCAAGGCGCTGGCGCTCGGGCTCAAGCCGATCGTCGTGGTCAACAAGATCGATCGTCCCGACGAGCGCATCCAGGAAGTGCTCGACGAAGTGTTCGACCTGTTCGTCAGCCTCGAAGCCACCGACGAACAGCTCGATTTCCCGGTGCTGTATGCCTCGGGCCGCAACGGCTATGCCAACACCGACCACAATCTGCGCGAAGGCACGCTGGCGCCGTTGTTCGAAAAGATCATCGAGCACGTGCCGCCCCCCTCGGCCGATCCCGACGGGCCGTTCAAGTTCCTCGTCACCCTGCTCGACCGCGATAACTTCCTCGGCCGCATCCTGACCGGCCTGGTCTTCTCGGGTTCGGTCAAGACCAACCAGGCGATCCACAGCCTCGATAATGACGGCAATATCGTCGAGACCGGCCGCGCGTCGAAGATCATGACCTTCCGGGGCCTTGAGCGCGTCCCCGTCGACGAAGCCAATGCCGGCGACATCATCTCGATCGCGGGGCTGACCACCACCACCGTGTCGAACACGATCTGCGACCCCAGCGTCACCGACCCGCTCCACGCCCAGCCGATCGATCCGCCCACGCTGAGCATGCGGTTCGCGGTCAACGATTCGCCGATGGCGGGCCGCGAAGGCTCGAAGGTCACCAGCCGCATGATCCGCGACCGCCTGTTCCGCGAAGCCGAGAGCAATGTCGCGATCAAGGTGACCGAAGCCGCCGACCGCGACAGCTACGAAGTCGCCGGGCGCGGCGAGCTTCAGCTCGGCGTGCTGATCGAAACGATGCGCCGCGAAGGCTTCGAGCTGGGCATCAGCCGCCCGCGCGTGCTGTTCAGCGAAGACGCCGAGGGCAAGAAGACCGAGCCGTACGAAACCGTCATCATCGACGTCGATGAGGAATATTCGGGCACGGTCGTCGAGAAGATGGCAATTCGTAAAGCCGAGCTGACCGACATGCGCCCGTCGGGCGGCGGCAAGACCCGCATCACCTTCTCGGCGCCGAGCCGCGGGATGATCGGCTATCACGGCGAGTTCCTGTCGGACACGCGCGGCACCGGCATCATGAACCGATTGTTCGAGAAATACGGGCCCCACAAGGGCAAGATCGAAGGCCGCAAGAACGGCGTGCTGATCAGCAACGGCGCGGGCGAATCGAACGCCTATGCGCTGGGCCCGCTCGAAGAGCGCGGCATCCTGATGGTCGCGCCGCAGGAGCAGCTCTATGAGGGCATGATCATCGGCGAGAACGCCAAGCCGGACGACCTCGAGGTCAATCCGATGAAGGCCAAGCAGCTGACCAACTTCCGCGCCAGCGGCGGCAAGGACGACGCGATCCGCCTGACCCCGCCGTGGAAGATGACGCTGGAACAGGCGATCGCCTATATCGACGATGACGAGATGGTCGAAGTGACGCCGAAGACGATCCGGTTGCGCAAGCGGTATCTGGATTCGAACGACCGGAAGAAGGCGAGCCGCGCGAAGGTTGCAGCGTAAGCGAAGCGGGCTTTGATTAGCGTGAACTAATTCAGGACTCCGCGCACGCCGGCCGGCCTCGCGCAGCGAGGACCGACGACGCGGGATTCAGTCCCGCGTCGGGCCCGAAATAGAAGGGGCGTCCGCTGATCCGGGCGCCCTTCTTTCTGCCCGATCTTGCCAAACATCGTGGCATCGGCGAATTTGCCGCAATGGACCGCGCCCTCACCACCACTGAAGCCAATCGGCGTTTCTCCCAACTGCTGCGCGACGTTGCGACGGGAGACAGCTTCACCATTACGCTGCGCGGTCGGCCGGTGGCGCGGATCGAACCCTGTGAGATTCGGGATAGGCGCGAAGCTGTGAAGCGCTTACTTAAGCATGTTAGCACGATGCCGATCCGGACTGCCGGCCCTTGGACGCGGGAAGAGCTGTACGATTGATCCGCGACCGGCAAACCGCCCAATTGGGCTCGACTGACAGGTGACGATCCCAGCGGCTTGGTCTAGCAATACGGGATGACCACGGAAATCCTGCAAACCTATGCGCGCCGATTGCGCGACCTGTTGCGGGCCAATCCTTTAACGCCGGAAACCGGTCTTGCGCCCGCATTTCAGCAACTGCTTACCGATCTCTTGCCGACGCTGCCGGCAGTCCAAGCGCTGATCGTCTCGCCCGAATACAACAATCCGGGCGTCGGCAGGCCCGATATCGCGTTGATCGTGCAAGGGCAGCCAGCGCGCGCGTTCGTCGAACTGAAAGCCCCGGCAAAACCCGCCGACCCCGAACGATGGCGTGATGCGCACGACAAGCGTCAATACGAGCGATTGAAGGAACTCGGCGCATGGTCGACGTCGAACTTCGTCGATTTTCATCTGTTCGCGCGCGGCGACGAACTTGGTCGCGCGACTATCGCACCGGTGCGGGCGCTCAATCCCGACACGCCAGACGCCACCGCCGATCGGCTGATCGAAGGCCACGACGCCCAGCCGTTCCTGACACTGCTGGCGACGCTCGCCCGCGCCGATGCGCCAGTCGCGCGCAACGCACAGCAGCTTGCAGAGCTGATGGCGCATTCGGCGCGCCTGGTCCGCAGCGCGTTGCAGGAACGGATCGGCGAACTTCATGCCTCCGGCAACGCGCAGCATCCGTTGATGATGGTGCGCGAGACCTTCCGCAACGTATTGTATGCACACCCGGAGGCGGGTGGCTACACCAACGCAGATTTCGATGAGCTCTTCTCGTCCGCTTTCGCCCAGACGCTGGCGTTCGGGTTACTGCTCGTACGCGAAGCCTCCGGCGCGCCCGTCGATGCCGAGGCATGGCGGCACATGCCCGACGAACACCCGCTGATGCGCGCAACGTTGCGCGTCCTGAGCGAACACGAAGTCACCCGCGAGATCGGCATCGGTTTCGACGTGATGTGCGATACGGTGAACAGCTTCGCGCCAGAAATTCTCGCTGTGCAGCCCGACGGGCGCGACCCGATCCTCTATTTCTACGAAAACTTCCTGCAAATTTTCGACCCCGCCGCGCGGGAACGCTATGGCGTCTATTACACCCCGATCGAAGTCGTGCGGTACATGGTTGGCTCGCTCGACCGGGCGCTGCGCGAGAACCTCGACACCGACGGGCTGCGTGATCCCGACGTGACGATCCTCGATCCCGCCACCGGAACCGGCACGTTCCTGCTCGGCATCGCCGAACGCGTACGCGATCAGGTGACGGCAGACGAAGGTGGCCCGGCCGCGTCGATGGCATTGCGCAATCTGGCGACGCGCATGTTCGCGTTCGAGTTGCTAGTCGGCCCATATGCCGTGGCCCACTATCGACTTCACCATGCGCTGCGCAATCGGCCGGCAGATGAGGGCGAGGACGGCGAGCAGCCGGTCAATTTGCCGCGTCTCGGCATCTATCTCGCCGATACGCTGTCGAACCCCGACGCCGATGCGCCGCTCGGCGCGCTTGGCATACAAGGTATTCCGATCGACGAGGAACGCCGTGAGGCCAACCGCATCAAGGGGCGCCAGCCGATCCTCGCGATCATCGGGAATCCGCCGTACAAGCGACTGGAAGAAGGCGAGAACGAAACTCTTGTTGGACGCTGGATGGATGGCGTCTGGGATGATCTGAAAGCTCCCGTGCGGGACGCCGGACAGGGCGGGCAGCTCAACACCTTCCCCGAATTTTCAGTCGCTTTTTGGCGATGGGCAATGTGGAAATTGTTCGAAGCCGAGGGCGCGCCGCAGCGGGGCGTTATTGCGTTCATCACTAACCGCAAGTTTCTGACCGGCTGGCCCTATGCCGGCTTGCGCAAAATGATGCGCGAACGCTTCGACCGGATCGAAATTGTCGATCTTCGTGGTGACGTGCGCGTGGGACCCCGCGGCGACGTTGCTGATGATGTGGGCGTGTTTAACATTCAGGTCGGAACGGCGATTACGATCGCGATTGCGGACGGGACCAAGGAGGAAGGGGCACTCGCCGAAATTACGTACACAGACTCTTGGGCGTCGGATTTGTTCGCGCGGCGCGCGAAGTTAGACTGGCTGTCAGACGCGGCCGGAACCGGCACGATGGAAGATTCTGTTCCTGTACAGCGACAGGTGCTAGACGATATGCGTCCCACACCATTTGCGAATGGTGAGTGGCTTTCGATTCGTGAAGCGTTTCGCGAGTCGAGCAATGGCACCCAGACTAAGCGCGATTCTTTCGTCTATGATGCTGGCGAATCGAGACTGCGAGATCGTCTACAGACCTTCGTTGCCGGGCCTCATGATGAAGCACAACGCGTCGCCATCGATCAAACGGCACGCGACCTCTTTCATCCGACGGGTGCGCGTCCGTTTGACGTCGCGCGCGACAGAATTCGCGCACGGCTGCTCGAAAACGATGCCAGCTTACTAGTAAGGGCGTCTTACCGCCCGCTTGATGTCCGCTGGATGTGCGATGACTTATCGGCCATCGATAGACCTCGCCCCACGCTTCGCGCGATGTGGGGTGCCGGGAACGCGACGCTTTACACCATGCCGTCAGGAGTTGGCGCAGGTCCAAGTTTGTGGTGCCATGGCCTTCTGCCCGACTATCATTCGTTTCGAGGGAGCTATGGCGGCTACGCTTTTTCGCTATATGACCGGCGCCACGGGCCAGAAGCAACTAACCTCTCGCCTGTCCTGTTAGCTCACCTCGCCGAAGCTTACGGACAACACGTCGCGCCAGAGGACGCGTTCGACGCCATCCTCGCGCTGCTGTCCGCTACGTCCTACACGCGTCGTTTCGCCGAAGATCTGGAGGACGTGTTCCCGCATATCCCCTTCCCCGCCAATCATGCCGTCTTGATGCGCGCGGTTACGGCCGGGCGTGAAATCCGCGCCGTCGAAACCTTTGCGCGGGCGCCGGAAGCGCGCTTTCGTCCCGCAGCTTTCTTCCGTCTCGCTACCGAAACTGCCGCCGAAGACGTTGTGGGCGCAGTGACGATGCGCGATGGAGAGATTGTTCTCTGCCCCGACGGCCGTGGGCGTATCATCGGCATTCCAGAGGCCGTGTGGAGCTTTGCCGTCAGCGGGTATCGCGTACTGCCGCGCTGGATCGAGGGACGAAGGGGACTTCCGGCCGACATCGCCCTCATCCGCGAGCTGCGCGATGTTGCGGCTCGAATTGCCGAACTTATCCACCGTTTCGACGAGGCCGATCTTGTCCTGAACGATACGCTGGAAGATACCCTCACTCGCGAGGAACTGGGATTCCCGGCACCGGTCGAAGAAGGTGAAGCGGCGGGCGATGACTGATCTGTTCGGCAACGACCCCCTTGGCGGGCAAGGGAGCCTGTTCGGCGATGCCGAAAACCTGATCCCGCATCCCAAGCCGCCAAGCGCCGAGCCCGATCCCGAACGAGTGCGGACGAAACTCTATGCGTTGCTCGAAACCGCCCGCAATGCCGAACGCATGCCATGGACGCCGCGCAAGGCAAGCATGTGGCAAATCGTCTTTCCCCAGATGGCAAACTGGCTGCCCGGTGACGAAGCCGATCAGCTTCGCTTTGAATTTGCGCAGGAAATGGAGCGGCTCAAGCTCGCCGCCTGATCATCGCGCCAAAAAAGAACAAACCAAAAACAAAACACTTTCCTACACGCCCTCCTGTAGCGCATAAGCTGGCCGGTTACGCCGCGCTCACTCAGCGCGCACCCCGCACAGGAGGCCGCACATGCAAAACCGCACCCCCGTCCCGCGCGCCGAGCGCCCTGCCCTTCCCGACTTCACCCCCGTCCCGCGCCGTAACAATCGCCACGACGGCTGGACTCCGGAACGCCAGCGCGCCTTCATCGAAGCCCTCGCCGATACCGGCTGCGTCAGTCGCGCGGCGGCGATGGTCAATATGGCGCAGGCCAATTGCTACACGCTGCGCCGCGCGCCCGGCGCCGAGGGCTTTCGCCGGGCGTGGGATGCGGCGCTCGATTTCGGGCTGGCGCGGCTGAAGGATATCGCGTTCGAGCGCGCGATCGAGGGCGAGCTGATCCCCGTGTTCAGCGGCGGCAAGCTGATCGGGTTTCAGCGCAAGCGCAACAACGCGCTGCTGATCTTTTGCCTGCGCCATTACGGGCAGGATGCGGGCGGCAAGCGCACGACGATCAACTATTTCAGCACGCGCGCGAGTGCCGGGTCGGCGGGCGCGTGCGATGGTGCAGACGGGGGCGCGGCGGCGGGGGCGCAGGCCTCCACCACGACATTGCGCACGGTGATCACCGGCGACGGATCGGGGGCGGATGCGGGCGCGCGCGGCGACGAAGTGGCGGCGGCGCTGAACGGGTTCGAGGGGGTCGCGCTCGATGCCGAGGCGCAGGCGGCGATCGAGACGGCGTTGCGCGCCTGTGCCGAACGGCAGCGCGCGCACGACGCGGCGCTGGAGCAGGGCGGCGAAGATGCGGCGGATGCGGCGGAGGACGATCCCGACACGCCGTTCGTGCGCGTCGGCGAGCATGGCAGCGCGTATCGCGGCGAGCTGCTCCCGCCGGTCGACTTTGAGGACTATGATCCGATCGTGCCGGGCGAACCGCACTGGTCGCAAATCGGGGCGGAGCCGCCGCCGCTGGCGATTGCGGAGGTGAAGAAGCGGCGCAAACCGCGCAAGCGTGCCGACCTGGAATAGCCCCCATCGTCGGGGATGGACGCGCCCATGCGCCAGCGGTACGTTGCGCGCGAAGAGTGCAACAGCATCTATAAGGGGGTCCTGACGATGGTCGACGACAAACCAGCAGCAGAGGTCGATGTCACCAAGGAATGGCGCGCGTCGCAGGGCCAGAAGTCGGCCGCTTCGCGCCTGCGCATTTTTGCGGCGGTCGCCTGGGCAGTGGCGATCGTCACCGAGATCGTCGGGATCGTTCTGCTGCTGCAGCACAGGTTCGATCACGGCAACCTCGCGCTGCTGATCGGGCTTCTGGTCGTCATCGCGGTCGGCGCCATTGCCGGCAGCCTGATGTGGAAGGCGGCCAACAAGCACGACCCCGCCAGCCGCGCCGAGCCGTTCAAATTCTTCGTGCAGAACCAGCTGGGGGCGATCGTCACGGTCGTCGCGTTCCTGCCGCTGCTTGTCCTGATCTTCATGGACAAGGACATGGACCCGAAGAACAAGAAGATCGCCGGCGGCGTCGGCGCGGTGCTGGCGGTGGTCGCGACGCTGGTCGGGGTGAGCTTCAAGCCGCCGTCGACCGAGCAATATACGCAGGACATGAATGCCTGCGCCGCGCAGATCAAATCGGGCCAGCCCACCACCGCCTGCTCGCCCGAGGTCGCCGATCAGGCGAAGGACATTGCGAAGGACTCCGCCGCCGTCGCCGACGCGACGAAGACCGCCGCCAACCCCGCCGGTCTGGACGTGGTCTATTGGATCGCGCCCGAAAACGGCGCCAAGAAAGCGTCGACACCGCATGTTTTCCACCTTTGCCAGGGCGTCAGCACGCTCAGGGACAAGACGGTGAACAAGGGGTCGGTGACCGAAGCCTATGCGCAGAATGCGACGCGCATCACCAAGCAGATCACGATGGAGCAAAAGCAGTGCGGCTTCGCCGCCGCGCCGACGCCTGCTCCGGCGGCGAGCCCGACCGCGAGCTAAGGGTCGGGCCGGGCACCGCGTCGTGGTCGATGCGAACGGCGTGCCCCGCGCCAAGGCTTGAGGGTCGGACTCAACATGCCGTGGCTCGCGCGGAGCGGGCCACGGCAAAATTGGCTCAGCGCCGCCCGAAACCGCGGCGGCTGACGACGCGGCCACGGCTGAAGCCCGAGGCGCGGCTGACATCGACCGATTTATCGACCCTGCCACCCACGCGACTGACCGACTTGTCGCGCGACCACAACGTCGTCCCGCCGCCGCCGGTGAGCGATTGCGACGTGGTGTAACCGGTGTCGGTCTTCGTCCGCGATCCGGCATAGCTGACCGATTTGCCGTCGAACCCGCTGGCCGATCCACTCGCGGTATATCCCGTGTCGGTCTTCGTGCGGTCAACGTCGCGGCTCGCGGTCGCGCCGTCGCTTTTCCGCGTCACGTCGGTGTCGCGGCTGACATTGCCGGCGCCGTCGCGGGTGACGATGCGTGTGCCGTCGTAATTGGGGGTGTCGACCGTGGTGGTGCGGGTCGATTGCGCGTGCGCCGGGAGGGCGATCAAGGCCGCAAGGGGCGCGATAAACAACAGGCTCTTCATGACAGATACTCCGTTGAGGCAAGGCGACGGAGCTGCGCGAAATTGGATGGGAAAAGCAGCCCCGTCTGGAGCGTCAACGCACCGGTGGCGGAGTCCCTTCGCGCTGCGCGCGCCATTGCCGCCACGCGCGGCGACGCTCGCGACGCTCGGCGCGATCCTGCGGGGAGAGTTGCGGTTGCGGGCGCGCGGCAAAGGGTAGCGCGCGCGAGTCGGGCAGCGCTTTGGGCGGATCGCCGGCCGCGGCGACGTCGGCCGATTTGCGTTCCAGCCCCTGTTCGACCCGCGCCGCCAATTTGGGATGGCGGGCGAGATAGTCGCCGCGGATCCGCGCCATCGCCGCCTTGCGCTCGGTCGGGGGCAGCTCCCTGATCCGGCGCCATTCGGCGACCGCTGCCTTGCGTTGTTCGGGGGGCATCGCGCGCAGCCGTTCGGCGATCGCGCGCTGGACCAGCGGACGCCGCACCGGCAGCCCGGCGGCGATCCGTTCGGCGCGGCGCAGCTGCCACGGGGTCGGCTGAGGCGGGAGCGGATCGGGGGTCGGCGCCGCCATGGGCGCCGCGAGCGCAACGCCCGGCGCGGGGCGCGGGCGTTCGGCGCGGACCACGCGTTTGGGTTTGGCGGTCGCTTCGGGTTCGGGCGCGGCGCGGGTGATACCGGGGATATGGATCGGCAGTTTGCCCAGCCAGCCGGTCGCCGCCGCGGTCGCGCTGGCGAGGAACAAGGCGCCGGCCCCGACGATCACGCGCCCGTGCCGCCGCCAGCCGCTGCGCGCGTCGCGACGCGGCGCGACCGGGCCACTCGCCAGTGCCGCCGACACCACGCCCGCGGCAAAGCCGTCGCGCATCGCAGGAACGGTCACGCGGTCGAGCGCGGCGCGTTCGGCGGTGGTGAAGCCGCTCATGCCCCGCCCTCCGCGCCAAGCGAGGTCAGCCCGCGCGCCGCCAGCGCCGCGCGCATCGCGCTTCGCGCGCGCAACAGCAGCGATTCGAACGCCTTGATGTTCATCTCCAATACCCCGGCCGCCTCGGCATTGGGCAGCTCCTCATAATAAGTCAGCACGATCGCGGCACGGTGCCGCTCGGTCAGCTCGCCGAGCGCTGCCAGCGCCGCGCGGCGTAATTGGTCGTCCTCCGCCAGCGCATCGGCACGCGGGGTTTCATCCTCACGCTCGGGCGGCTCCACGTCGCTGGCGAAGCGCCGCCGGCGCAGCCGGTCGAGGCACAGATTGACCGTCACCCGCGTCAGCCACGCCGCAATCCCCGCCTGCCCCGGTCGCCAGCGTTCGGCGCTGGCCCACAGACGCAGCAGCGCTTCCTGCGCGACATCCTCCGCCTCCGCCGCATCGGCGATCATCCGGTACGCGATGCGGTGGAGCTGGCCGGCCTGCGCCTCCACCACGCGCGCAAACGCCACGGCATCGCGCGCGGCGATGCGGGTCATCACCGCATCGTCGTCGCTGCCCGGCGCGGGCGCCCGCGCGGCAAAGGCCTGTTTCATCAACACGCGGGCGATCGTTCCCGTTGGTACGCTGTCCTCATGCCCCTAACGCGGGCCCGCGGGAAACCCTTCGCGGCGCTCAGAGCCCCCCTAATTCCATCAGCACCGCCCACTCGTCATCCCGCACCGGCGTCACCGACAGGCGCGACTGGCGCAGCACCTCGATCTTTGCCAGCCGCGGTTCGGCCTTCATTTCGGCGAGTGTCACGTGATGGTTGAACGGTTCGACCGGCTTGACCTGCACGCTCGCCCATTGGTCCTTGTCGCCATCCGGACGCCACGTGCGGGTGATCTCCATGATCCCGGCACACGCCTTTTCGGTGTTCGAATGGTACAGGATCGCGCGGTCGCCAACCTGCATGTCCTTCAGGAAATTGCGCGCGGTATAGTTGCGGATGCCGTCCCATTCGGTGACGCCGTCGCGCACCAGATGGTCCCAGCCATAGACTTCGGGCTCCGACCGCAAAAACCAATATGCCATTCGCCCGTCCGCTCCCCGACTGCCTAAACTCGCCCTGAACGCACGGCTCAGGCCGGGTTCAGCGCCTACCGCATACACCGATGCAACGGGCCGCGACATCGCGCGTTCATAGCCGCGATGCGGAGCCGGGCACCAGTAGACGGAGGTTCACCATGAACAAATTTCTGACCAAGGCAGTGCTGGGGGCGACGCTTGGCGCGACCGCGCTGACCGCGGCGCTTCCCGCCGACGCGCAACGCTATCGCCGCGGCTATCGCGGCAACGACGATGCGGGGACCGCGATCGTCGCCGGAATCGCCGGAATCGCGATCGGCGCGGCGATCGCGTCGGGCGACAACGACCGTCGCTATCGCGAACGCTATTACCGCCAGCGCGGCTACAGCTACGATTACGATCAGCGCTATTACCGTCAGCGCGGCTATTATCCCAATGACGGCTATTATGCGTACCAGTATCGCAGCCGCTACAATAGCTGCCGGATCGAGCGTCGATGGGATCCCTATTACGAGCGCGATGTGCGCGTCCGCGTTTGTTACTGACGCGACAATTTGCGACACAATATCCACGGCGCGGGGAGCGATCCCCGCGCCGTTCCTGTTGGTCCCCTCGTACGGACCGACTTTACCTATACGTCAAGTGAACAGGCCCCTCAGAAACCGTTCAGCGCGACTCGCCTAAACCATCATCACAAGTTCGGACAGTTCCACAGTGAACGCTTCACACGGAACCGGGCTTTTGGAATTGAAGGAGACGAGTGATGAATGCTTTTCTGACCAAGGCGGTCCTCGGCGCCACGCTCGCCGCCACGTCGATGACGGCGATCGCTTCGCCGGCCGAAGCGCAGCGCTATCGCCGCGACCGCGGCAGTGACGGCACGGGCATCGCGATTATCGCGGGTATTGCCGGGCTGGCGATCGGCGCCGCGATCGCGTCGAGCGACAATGACCGCAACCGCGACCGCCGCGTTTATCGCAACCAGCAGTACCAGTATAACAACCCGAACTACGACCAGTACAATCGCGATCCGCGCTACAACCAGAACAATTACTACAACAACGACAACGGCTATAACTACCAGAATTGCCGCGTCGAAAAGCGCTACGATCCGTATTCAGATCGCAATGTCAGGGTACGCGTCTGCTACTAAGCAGACGGCAGATATGGCGGACGGCGCGGGGAGCGATCCCCGCGCCGTTTGCTTTTTTGCGATCCGCACGGCAAGAGCGCGGCCATGACCGACACGCCCCCCGACCGCCTATCGACCAACCCGAAGAGCCCGTTTTTCGCGCAGGACCTGCTCCAGCGCGGCGTCGGCATCCGCTTCAAGGGGCAACAGCGCCACGACGTCGAGGAATACAGCATGTCCGAAGGCTGGGTCCGGGTCGCTTTGGGCAAGAAAGTCGACCGCCACGGCAACCCCCTGACGCTCAAACTGAGCGGGCCGGTTGAGGCGTGGTTCGAAAGCGGCGGTGACGACAATGCCGAGGCCGACGCCGAATAATCGGAGCGGTGAGGCGCGGGGCGCCGCGCTGCGCGCAGCACCCCGCGCGTCAGGTTAGGGCTTGGACGGCGTATCGATCTTGACGTCGGCTTTGATCGGCGTGTCGGTGTTGTTCATCAGGCGCTGCCCGAACACCAGAAACAGCACGACCAGCGCGGCGATCACCGCCACCGCGATCAGCGCGACGCCGACCCCGCCGCCACCGCCGGTATTTACTACGGTCGTTTTTTCGTCAGCCATGATTGGATCCTCCTTTTTGTAACCCCAACGCAACGGCGAGTGCGCGCGGAAGTTCCCGAAAGGCGCGCTAAGTCGCGCTAGGGTCTGGCCGGCGCGACGGGCTCGGATGCGGCCGCATCGACATCGCAAGGTCGCTTGCGCACGAGCAGGACGATCAGCACCGCGACCACGGTCAGCATCCCGATCAGCAACCAGGCGTCGTTGATCGCCTGCACCAGCGCCGCCTTTTCGATCAGCGGCCGCACCATTTCCTGCGTGAATTCGTCCGCTGGCTGGCCGATCTGTTCGAGGAACGCATCGCGCGGAATCCCGATGCCGACCGCGGTCGCCACGTCGCCATTGCGCAGCTGCGTGGCGATCGCGGCGGCGTGGGTCGCGCTGCGACCGAAGATCGTCGTGTCGATCAGCGCCAGCCCGACCGCGCCGCCCAGATTGCGCATCAGGTTGAACAGCCCGCTGCCATCGGCGACGCGCGCCGCCGACAAATGGCCCAGCGCCAGCCGCGTCGGCGGCAACAAACAGAACATGATCGCCGCGCCGCGCAGGATCTGTGGCAGCATCATCCCCGCGGCATCGGTGTCCGCGGTCTGGCGCGCGCTCAGCAGCAGCCCGACCGCGAACAGCGCGAAGCCCGCGACGGTCAGCGTGCGCGCGTCGATCCGGCGTTCGAGCCAGACCGCGACCGGCGCCGCGATCAGCTGCGCGATCCCCGTCGCCAGCATGATCTCCCCGATCGTGAGCGCGCCATGGCCGCGCACCAGCCCGAGGAAGAAGGGCATCAGATAGGTCGATCCGAACAGCCCGATGCCAAGCACGAAGCTGAGGATGCAGCCAACCGCGAAATTGCGATCGGCAAAGCATTTGAGCTCGACCAGCGGCCACCGTGCGCGCAGCGTCCTGATCACGAAGAAGGCGCCGCTGAGCGCCGACAAGGCGAGCAAGGCGACCACGCGCGGCGCGCCCCAGCCGAGGCCCGGCGCATCCTTCAACCCGATCTCGAACGCGCTCAGCGACACCGCCAGCGCGACCAAGGCGAGCGCATCGAACGCGCGCGGGATGCGGCAATTGCATCGCTCGCCGCGCAGCAGAAACGCCGCCGCCAGCGCCGCGACGACGCCGGGCACGACATTGATCCCGAACAGCCAGTGCCACGACCAGGTCTGCGTGATCCACCCGCCGACGATCGGCCCGACCGTCGGCGCCAGCACCGCCGCGACCCCGGCGATCATCGTCGCATTGGCCTGCGCCCGCTTAGGGAAGAGCAGGAACACCGCCGCGAACACCGTCGGGATCAGCGTGCCCCCGGCGAACCCTTGTACAATCCGCCAGCCGATCAGCGTGTCGAACTGGCTGCTCTGGGCGCACCCCGCCGATGCGATGCTGAACGTCGCCACCGCCGCGACGAACAGCCAGCGCATCCCGACCAGCCCGGTCAAATAGCCGGTCAGCGGGATCGCGACGATTTCCGCCGTCAAATACGCCGTCTGCACCCACACCATCCGGTCGGGCGCGATCCCCAGCGCTTGCTGGATCGTCGGCAACGACGTGACCACGATCTGGATGTCCAGAATCGCCATGAACATGCCCAGGCACATGATCACGAACCCCAACCAGGTCCGCACGCCGATTGCGGCAATTTCGTCCTGATCCATCACATGCCCTGTCCCGACAGCGGCAACCGGCGCATGCAGGTCACGGAGTTCAACGCTTAGCGTTGAGGAACTCCCATGATAGAGGTTCGTTTCTTCGGCAATCGACAATAACCGGTCAGCCGGTCGGACGGGACAGGCATGACACAATCGGTTACCCTCCTTTCGCTCGCCACGGCGACCCCCCCGCACATTCTCGAACAGGATCAGGCGCTGGCGGCGGCGCGCGAATTGATGGCGCACGAGTTCCGCGATTTCGAACGGATGACCTCGGTCTTTGCCAATGCCGGGATCGCGCGTCGCCAGCTGGCGCGCCCCGCCGCATGGTACATGACGCCGCGCGACTTCACCGAACGGACCGAGGTCTATCTGGAGGTCGCGCTCGACCTGTTCGTCGAAGCCGCCGAAGCCGCGCTGGCCGAGGCGGGACTGGACGCCGAGGCGATCGACACGATCGTCACCATCTCCTCCACCGGGATCGCCACGCCCAGTTTGGAGGCGCGGGCGATGGGGCGGATGGGGTTCCGCAACGATGTGGCGCGCGTGCCGGTGTTCGGCCTCGGCTGCGCGGGCGGCGTCTCCGGGCTTGGGCTGGCGGCCAAGCTGGCGCGCGTCGCGCCGGGGTCGACCGTGCTGCTGGTCACCGTCGAACTGTGCAGCCTTGCGCTGCGCACCGCCGCGGTGGGCAAGGCCGATATCGTCGCGACCGCCTTGTTCGGCGACGGCGCCGCGGCGTGCGTGCTGAAAGCGGGCGATGAGGGCTTCGTGCAGGTCACCGGCAGCGCCGAAAAGACCTGGCACGACACGCTCGACATCATGGGCTGGCAGATGGAGCCGAGCGGGCTCGGCGTCGTGCTCAACCGCGCGATCCCCGTCTTCGCGCGGCGGCAATTGCCCGACGCGATGGCGCAGATGCTGGCGCCGCAAGGGCTGCAGGTCGGCGATGTCGACCGCTTCATCTGCCACCCCGGCGGGGCCAAGGTGGTCGACGCGATGGAGGGCGCGCTGGGGCTCAACCAAGGGTCGCTCGACCACGAACGCGCGGTGCTGCGCGATCACGGCAACATGTCCGCGCCGACCGCCTTGTTCGTGCTCGACCGCGTGCGCGCGCAGGGCCTGCCGCCCTTGTCGGTGATGGCCGCGCTCGGCCCGGGCTTCACCGCGAGCACGGTCACGCTGCGGCACGCGGCATGAGCCTGCCCTATATCATCATGGCGCTGGTGACGGCGCAGCGGCTGGCCGAGTTGGTCATCGCATCGAGCAACACGCGCTACCAGCGCGCGCTCGGCGCGATCGAGATCGGGCGCGCGCATTACCCGGTGATGGTCGCGCTCCACGCATCGTGGCTGGCGGTGCTGTGGCTGACCGTCGGCGGACAGCCCGTCAGCCTGCCGCTGCTCGGGGTGTTCGTGCTGCTACAAGCTCTGAGGATATGGGTGCTGGCGACGCTGGGAAGGCGCTGGACGACGCGGATCATCGTGCGCCCCGGCGCGCCGCTCGTCACGGGCGGCCCGTTCCGCTTCGTTCGCCACCCCAATTACTGCGTCGTGGTGGGAGAGATTGCGGTATTGCCGCTGGTGTTCGGGCTGGTGTGGGTCGCGGTGGTGTGGTCGCTGCTCAACGCCGCGATGCTGAGGGTGAGGATCCGCAGCGAGTCGCAGGCGCTCTACGCCAGCGAGCCCGCTTCCGCCGCCTAGCTTGAGCTTTCTCAGGCTGGAATCGTTCTCCTGCGAAAGCAGGAGCCCAGGGTTCCAAGCGGATCGCCTGTGACTCTGGACCCCTGCTTTCGCAGGGGAACCGGGATTGCTTCGATCCGTATGAACCGACGCTAGCGCCGCGACGCCGTCTCACGCTCGGCCTTGATCCGCAGCATCGCGGCGTGACAGACCGGAGAGGTCTGCTGGATCTTCGCGATCATGCACGCCTCCACCTTCTTGCGGCTGAACGAGCGCATCTCCGCCGCACACAACCGACGCGCCTCCTGCGCGCACGCTTTCTTGCCGAGGTCCTCGGCGGCGCCGGCGGGAGTGGCCGAAGCGATCAGCAGCGCAGTCGAGAGGGCGCCGAACAGGGTGCGGAATGCGGTCATCGTTGCGTGTCCATTAGAGGCGCGTGCCCGGATCGGGCGAGGCCGAAGCATGCGGGATCAACGCGTTGGGGGCAAGATTGTGCCGTGGGGGGCGTTCGGGCCAATCTGGCCCGAGTAGGTCTTCCCTTTGAATCGTCTTGCCGCCAATGTGCTCCCCAAGGGGATGGGTGAGCGATGCGTTTAGGTTGGGACGAGATCAAACGGCGCGCCCGCGCATTCAGCGAAGATTGGAAGCTCGCCCATTACGAAAAGGGCGAAACGCAGTCCTTCTACAACGACTTCTTCGACATTTTCGGGGTCAAGCGCCGCCGCGTCGCGACGTATGAGCAGCGCGTCAAACTGCTCAACAACAAATCCGGCTTCATGGACTTGTTCTGGCCGCGCACGCTGCTGATCGAACAGAAGAGCCACCGGCTCGACCTCAATAAGGCTGGCGTGCAGGCGTTCGATTATATCGATGGCCTGCCCCCGGCCGAGCAGCCGCGCTACGTCCTGACCTGCGATTTTCAGACATGGCGGCTGCTCGATCTCGACAAGGGCGGCGATCCGCTGACCTTCAAGCTCGCCGACCTGCACAAGCATGTCGAAGCGTTCGCGTTCATCCTCGGGCGCCAGCGCACCTTCGAAACGCAGGCCACGGTCACGATCAAGGCCGCCGAGCTGATGGGTCGCCTCCACGACGCGCTGGAGGAATCGAACTACAAGGGCCACGACCTCGAACAATTGCTCGTGCGGCTGCTGTTCTGCCTGTTCTCCGACGACACCGGCATCTTCCAGCCCAAGGACATCTTCCTCGAGCTCCTTCAGAACGACACGCGCGAGGACGGCAGCGACACCGGCCGCATCCTGATGGAGCTGTTCGACATTCTCGACACGCCCGAGGATCAGCGCCAGTCGGGGCTGTCGGGCGAACTCAACGCGTTTCCCTACATCAACGGCGACTTGTTCAAGTCGCGGCTACGTACGCCGGTGTTCGATGTGAAGATGCGCACCTTGCTGCTCGATGCCGCGCGTCACGACTGGAGCGGTGTCAGCCCCGCCATTTTCGGGTCGTTGTTCCAGTCGGTGATGGACGCGAAGGAACGCCGCGCGAAGGGCGCGCACTACACGTCCGAAGCCAATATTATGAAGGTCATCGGGCCGCTGTTCCTCGACGATCTGCGGGCCGAACTCGACAAACTGATCCAACGCCGCACCGGGCGCGACGCCGCGCTGATCGAATTTCAGCACAAGCTGTCACGGCTGACCTTCCTCGATCCGGCCTGCGGCTGCGGCAATTTCCTCGTCATCGCGTATCGCGAACTTCGCCGGCTGGAACTCGCCTGCCTGACCGCGCTCTATCCCGACCAGCAGATCGAAGCCTCGTTGCTAAGCCGGGTCACCGTCGATCAATTTTACGGGATCGAGATCGAAGAATTTCCCGCACGCATCGCCGAAGTGGCGATGTGGATGGCCGATCACCTCGCCAACAACGAGCTCAACGAAGCCTTCCGCACCAACTACGCGCGCATTCCGCTGAAGGATTCGGCCCATATCCTCAACGCCGACGCGCTGGATACGGACTGGGCGGGCCTGATTAACCCCGAAAAACTCCACTACATCATGGGCAATCCACCCTTCATCGGCGCCAAGTTCCAGACGCCCGAACAGCGCGCGCAGGTTCGCGCGATTGCGGGATTGGGCGGCAGTGGCGGAACGCTCGATTTTGTTGCGGCATGGTTTATCAAAGCCGGGCAGTTCGTCGCGGCGAACCACCGCATCCGGATTGCGTTCGTTTCGACCAACTCGATCAGCCAGGGCGAACAGGTCGCGCAGCTTTGGCCGATCCTGTTCGATCGCTTTCACCTCGAAATCGCTTTTGCACATCGCACATTTAGTTGGGGCAGCGAGGCGCGCGGGGCAGCGCACGTTCATGTTGTCGTGATCGGGCTAACGCATCGCGACAACGAGCCGGGCGAGAAGCGCCTTTTCAGCTATCCCGACATTCGACGGGAGCCGATCGAAAGTCGGCACGACGCGCTCACCGCATATCTGTTTGATGCACGGGGTGTGACGAATCGGCATTTGGTTGTTGCCTCTGCCGCCTCGCCTATTAACGGGTCGCCCAAACTAATTACGGGCAGCAAACCAGTGGATGGGGGATACCTCATCCTAAACCCAAACGAGCGTCGAGACCTAGCAGGAAGCGAACCGGGAATACTTGATCTAGTGCGGCCGTTCATCGGTTCGGATGAATACATCAATAGCGGAGAGCGCTGGATTCTTGCGCTCCAAAATGCTGCCCCGGAACGAGTTAAACAGTCTCAATTCGCGAGAACCCGGCTGGAACTAGTGCGTGAGTTTCGCGAGGGATTAATCGCTCCCAAGGGGAAACCTGATGGGCCTCGGCCGACGCCCGGCAGCTCAACGTCTCAGCTCTCCTCGAGCCCAGCTGGGTTCCATGTCACGGTGATTCCTGAGAAGCCCTTTCTTGTAATCCCACAAGTTAGTTCGGAGCGAAGGACCTACGCTCCGATTGGCTGGCTCGTGCCGCCAACCATTCCGAGCGACAAACTTAGGCTGCTTGTCGATGCGACGCTTTGGGATTTCGCCGTACTGACCAGTACGATGCACATGGCTTGGATGCGAGCGATCACCGGTCGCATGAAGTCCGATTATATGTATTCCGTCGGGGTGGTCTACAACACGTTCCCGTGGCCCGACACCACTCCCGCCCAGCAGGGCAATGTCGAAAAACTCGCCCAAGCCGTGCTCGATGCCCGCACCGCACATCCGACCTCCAGCCTCGCCGACCTCTACGATCCCGACACGATGCCCGGCGACTTGCGCCGCGCGCACCACGCGCTCGATCTGGCGGTGGACAAGCTCTACCGCGCCGCGCCCTTCGCCTCCGACCGCGACCGTGTCGAGCATTTGTTCGGCCGCTACGAAGCGCTGGTAAACCCGCTGGAGACCAAAGGCGTCAAAGCCAACCGCCGCGTCGCGCGCAAGGCTCGGGAGGCCGGTGATTGACGACTCGCAGGTCACTTGCGCCCCTTCACGTTGTGTATTATATACACACGAAGTACCGCCATGCGTAGCGGTGAGGTGATCCGGAGGCTCGAAGCGGCGGGATGGGTGGAAGTGCGTCAGAGCGGAAGCCACAAGCAATTTCGGCATCCGGATTTGCCTGGTCGTGTGACAGTGCCTCATCCCAAGGCCGACATCGCCATCGGCACGCTGCGCAGCATCGAACGGCAAAGCGGCCTTCGGCTTCGATGATCGAGGTGCGGCGATGACCGCGATCTATTATCCCGCGATCATCGAACGCGCCGAGACGGGCTTCAGCGTGTTCTTCCCCGACTTGCCCGGCTGCGCCTCGGCGGGCGAGACGGTCCAGCAGGCCGCGCTGAATTCGGAGGAGGCGCTGGCCCTCCACCTCTCCGGGATAACCGAGGACGGTGACGCGTTCCCCAAACCCTCCGCAATCGACGCGCTCGCCATCGACCCCGACGTGGACGAAGTCGCGCGGATGCTGGTGCGTGGCGAGCGGCCCGGGCGATCGGTGCGCGTTCAGGTGTCGATCGACGAAGGATTGCTCGCGCGGATCGACCGCGTGGCGAGCAACCGCTCGGGCTTTCTGGCCGACGCCGCGCGCGCAGCGCTGGCGGCGCGCGGCAACGGCTGAACGACCGGGGCTATCCCCCCATCACCATCAGATAAACGATCCGCCCCAGCGCCCCGAACAACAATACCGCCACCGCCAGCGCCTGGATCATGAAGCCCGCGCTGCGCTTGCCCGGGTCGGCCATATAGCCCGCCGAATAGAGCAGCCGCCCGACGATCCACACCACGCCCAGCCCGGCGGCGACGCGTTCGTCCCAATAGAGCGCGAACAGCCACAGCCCGGCCAGGAACATCGGCAGCCATTCCAGCGTGTTCATATGCACCCGGTTGGCGCGTTCGAGCAGCGGGTGGCCGGTCATTGCGGGCGCGTCGATCCCCGATTTGCCGCGCGCGGTCGCGACCTGATAGCTCAGTGCGAAATAGACCAGCAGCGCGACGATCGTGACCAATGCCGTCCAACGATAGTCCATCATGTGCATTCTCCCCCGGATCCGGCGGCGCGTTGCGGCCTGCCCGTCGCGGCACCATGCCACGAATCGCGGCGCGACGGGAAGCGCGCGTTTTCGCGGGTTCCGGGGTTCTGCCGAATGGCACTCAACCCTTTGAAACGAAACGTTAAACAAAGAAACAATTTTCCTACAATGGCGGCGCCGTGATACACTCCGCATCGGGTCAGCGCTCCCCGGTGCGGCCCCGCGCTCTTTGTCATCGTCGCACGCTTTGACCGGCCTTTCACTTTCCCGCGCCGGACGCCGAATGTTGCGGTGCGCGGCAGCTTCGCCACCTTCCCCGGCGCCGTCGCCTTCCCGCTGCGCGAACGGCCGAAGCAGCGTGACAGTGTCAACTTGGTGTCAACTTTCGCCCGGCCGTGCGGCTCATCGACATCGGAGCCGGCCTTCGCTGTCTCGTCGCCAGCGGCGCTGGCGATGTGCAGCGCTCGGCTTCCCTTTTGGCTCCGTATTCGCTATGCGCGCCCGACCTGCGCACCCCGCGCCACTTCCAAGAGGCTTGCTTGGCAAAAGAAGAATTGCTCGAAATGCGCGGCCAGGTGGTGGAGCTCTTGCCCAACGCCATGTTCCGCGTCCGGCTCGAAAACGACCACGAAATCCTCGGCCACACCGCCGGCAAGATGCGCAAGAACCGCATCCGCGTGCTGGTCGGTGACGAAGTATTGGTCGAACTCACCCCCTACGACCTGACCAAGGGGCGGATCACCTACCGCTTCATGCCCGGCCGCGACGGCCCGCGCGGGGCCGCTTCGCCGGCGGCCTAAGCCATTTCACTGTTCTCCCGCGAAAGCGGGAGGCCAGAGCCCCAAGCGCCGTACTTCGTAACCCTGGCCCCCCGCTTTCGCGGGGGAACTGCAGGAGTTGGTGCACGCCTATCCCCTTCGACAAGCGCAGCATGATCGGTATGGGGGTGCGATGAAGCTCGTTCTCGCCTCCACCTCGCCGCGCCGCCGCGAACTGCTCGCGCGCATCGGCATCGAGCCCGATCGCCTTGCCGCGCCCGATATCGACGAGACCCCGCTCAAGGCGGAAACCCCTCGCACCTATGTCGCGCGGCTGGCCGAGGCCAAGGCGCTGGCGGTGACACGCGCTGCCGACGAAATCGTGCTGGCCGGCGACACCACCGTCGCGGTCGGGCGCCGGATCCTCGAAAAGCCGCTCGACGAGCCCGATTTGCGGCGGATGCTCGGGCTGCTCTCGGGGCGGCGGCATCACGTCTATTCGGGCGTGTGCGTCGTCGGGCCGGAGGGCAAAGCGAAGGTTCGCGTCGTGGACACGATCGTCGCGTTCAAGCCGCTCTCGGGCGCCGAGATCGACTGGTACGTCGCCAGCGGCGAAGGGATGGGAAAGGCCGGGGGCTATGCCATCCAGGGCAAGGCCGAAGCGTTCGTGCGCTACCTGGCAGGGAGCCATTCGAACGTCGTCGGTTTGCCGGTGTTCGAGACGGTCGGGCTGCTGAGGTCGGCGGGCCTTTCGCTTGGCTGAGTGGCTGTACGAAGCCGGAATCGGCGAGGCGCGCGCGGCGTTGGTCGCGGACGGGCGGATTGTTCAGGCACGGATCGAACGGCCGGGGGGACTGCGCGTCGGTCGGGTGTTCGACGCGCGGCTGATCGAACGCATCGCGGCGACGCTGGCGCGGGTCGAGGCGCCCGCAGGCGCGGCGGTGATGGAGCGCGTGCCCGCGGGGGTGACGCTGGGCGCGCACTTGCGGGTCGAGGTGGTGCGGGAGGCGATCCCCGAACCGGGCCGCCCCAAGCTGCCCCGGGTGGTCGCGTCCGAGGCGGCGGTGCGCGACGGCGACGATTTGTTGGCGCGGTGTCGGGCGAGCGGTGCGCCGGTGCGAGAGATGCGCGCGCATGAACCGGACGCGCTGGAGGAAGCGGGCTGGTCCGAAGTGCTCGACGAGGCGATCACCGGAGAGATCGCCTTCACCGGCGGCGCGCTGCGCCTGTCGCCGACCCCGGCAATGACGCTGTTCGACGTGGACGGCGCGGGGGCGATCGCGCCGCTGGCGGTCGCGGCGGCCGAAGCGGTTGCAGCGGCGATCGTGCGACACGATATCGGGGGCTCGATCGGGATCGACTTCCCGACTTTGGGGAGCAAGGCCGACCGGCTGGCGGTGGCGCTGGCGATCGACGCGGGGCTGGCCGATGCGGGACCGTTCGAACGGACCGCGGTCAACGGCTTCGGCTTCCTGCAGATCGTGCGCCCGCGCCGCCGCGCGTCGCTGCCCGAACTGCTCCGGGCCGACCCGGTCGCGGCGAGCGCGCTGGCTTTGCTCCGTTCGATCGAGCGGACCCCGCCGCCGGTGCCCGCCGGGCACAACGCCCCGCCGCGCGTCGCGGCGTGGCTGGATCACCACCCCGCGCTGGTCGCGGAATTGTCGCGCCGCACCGGCGTCGCGATCACGATTGAGAGGACCTGATGGCCAAGGCCGACACCTGCCCGATCTGCAAACGCCCGAGCGCGCCCGAGTTCAAGCCGTTCTGCAGCGCGCGCTGCAAGGATCGCGACCTGCTCAAATGGCTCGGCGACGGCTATGCCATCCCCGGCGAGCCGCTGGACCCGGAAGCGCTGGACATGCCCGAACCCCGCGATTAAGAGGCCGCTCTTTCCGCGCACTCGCGCGGCGATGCCCGGGTAGCTCAGTTGGTAGAGCATGCGACTGAAAATCGCAGTGTCGGCGGTTCGACCCCGTCCCCGGGCACCACTTCCCCTCCCCGGATACGCGTTCGATTAGCGGGAGCAGCAGATGCAGTTTGACGACGTGATCCTCGGCCGCCGCAGCATCCGCGGCTACAAACCCGATCCCGTGCCGCGCGCGCTGATCGAGGAAGTCATCGCGCTGGCGATGCGCGCGCCGTCGTCGATGAACACCCAGCCGTGGAATTTCTACATCGTCACGGGCGAACCGCTGAACCGGATTCGCGCGGGCAATACCGAACGGATGGTCGCGGGCGTCCCGCAATCGCGCGAATTCCGCACTGGCCAACCCTTTGCCGAGCAGCACCGCGAACGGCAGATCGGCGTCGCCAAGCAACTGTTCGCCGCGATGGGGATTGCGCGCGACGACAAGGATGCGCGGCAGGACTGGGTCTTGCGCGGCTTCCGCCAGTTCGACGCACCGGTCTGCGTGATCGTGACCTATGACCGGGTACTGGCCGACAGCGACGATACCGCGTTCGATTGCGGCGCGGTGGCGACGGCATTGGTCAATGCGGCATGGTCGCGCGGACTGGGCGCGGTCATCAACAGTCAGGGGATCATGCAGTCGCCCGTCGTGCGCGAACATGCCGGGATCGCCGACGATCAGATCATCATGAAAAGCATCGCGCTCGGCTGGCCCGACGAGAGCTTCCCGGCCAATGCCGTGGTGTCCGAGCGCAAATCGGTCGACGAAGCCGCCGTGTTCGTGGGTTTCGACGATTAAGGATCATTCGCCCGGGTGGTAGCGCCGCTCGACATGGCCCTTCAGCTCGTCCGGGTAAAAATAGACCGGGCGCAGATTGCCGCTGGCGTAGCGCTGGGCTTGATCGGCGAAATGCTTCGACTCCGGATTCCCACTCTCGCCGCCCGCGGTGACCGCCAGCGCGCGCACCCGCGGGCCGAATTCGACCACCGCGACAAAGCTGTTGCCGCTCGATCCATAATAGCGCGCCGTATTGGGATAGGGCCGCGCGCCGAACGAGGCGAGGCTGCCCCATTGCGCCGAGGTGAAGGGTACGGGGGTCGATGGCGCCGTGTCGTCGAAGCGCGGCGCGATCGAATCGTCCAGCCGTTGCCAGCGATTGATCTCTCCCCACGGCACGCGCCAGCTGCCGAAGTCGCGCGTCAGCCGCGCGATCGCCGCGTCGAGCGCGTCGAGCTTGGCGCCGGGCGTCACGCGCTTCTGGATGTAATCGGGCACGTTCATGCTCTCCGCCTGCGCGAAACTGCCGACGTCTTTCCACAAGGTGTCGCCCCAGAAGACGGCAAGGCTGGTTGCCGGCGAATCGATCGCCCAACGGCAATCCCAGCCGCGCAGCAGCGCGATCGGCTGAGCAAGCGTCGCGCGGCGCGGGTCATCCTGGGGGAGCGCATCCCACGCCGCAATCAGTCCGGGCAGCAACGCATGGAACGCCGGCAGGTCGCTGTCATAAGCGGCGCTGCGCAACCCCTCCAACGTCCAGTCGCGTCGCCCGGTGAGCAAATTGTCGGCATGCACGCCGCGATAATTCCAGCCCCATTGGTCCATATATTTGGGAAAGTCCGCCGGCTTCGGGCTGTCCGGCCCAGCCGCACTCCACGGCCAGTCGTTGGTGTTGTGGACCCAGCCGATTGTGGGATTGAGCACGCTCGGCAGGCTGGGCAGCTTGTGCAGCCCTTTCCAGTCGGTCGCGGGGTCGCTGCCATCGACCGGCTTGGTATAATCGAACCGATTGTCGCGCACCGGCATGAATTGCGGCATCAGGAACGCGATCTCACCCTTGCTGTCGGCAAACAGCGTGTCGTTCGACGAATTGGCCTTGCGGTCGGCGACCTGAAGGTAGCTGACGAGATCGCTGGCCTTGGTGCGCAGGTAGCTTTGCTCGAGCGCGGGGACCGGTTTCCACATGAGCGCCGTGGCGGTCCATTTTCCGCCCTTCGACGCCACGATCGGGCCGTGATGCGTGCGATAGGTGGTGAAGCTCCGCTCGCCCAGCGACCCGTCGGACTTGCGGTAGCGGATCGTAACGCTGGCGGTCGCCAGCGGGCGAAGAGCCTTGCCGTAGCGATACGAATAGCCAGCGCCGTTCCGGACGACGCGTTCGGCAAACTCGTCGACGTTGTCGACGCCGGACGACGTGTGCATCCACCCCGCCTTGGCATTGAACCCCTGATAGACGAAGAATTGCCCCCAAGTCGCGGCGCCATAGGCATTGAGGCCCTCCCCGCTGGTCACCTGTTGCTCGGCGCGGAAATAGAAACTCGTGTGAGGGTTGATCAGCAGCAGCGCCTTGCCGTTCGCGGTGTTCTTCGGCGCGATCGCGATGCCGTTCGACCCCGATGGTTCGCGCGGGATCATGCCGAGTTCTTGCGGCGTCGGCGGGGTCGGTTTGCCGTAGAAGGTCTTGAGGTCGCTCAGCGAAATCCGTTCGATATCCCCGCCGATACTGCCTTCGGTGAAGCTGAGCGCCATCCACGGTTCGAACCGGGTCAGTACTTTGGGCTTAACCTGAGGATGCGTCGCGAGGTAGAAATTGAGGCCATCGGCCCACGCATTCATCAGCCTTTTGAGCCAGACCGGACTGGTCGCATAGTTTGCCTTCAGCTCGACCGGATCGACGAACAGCCGCTGGCGCAGATCGGCCCAGACCGCGTCCTTGTCAGCGCCCGGCGCCTCCGCCGTACGGCCAAGCGCGGTCAGGTAATTGGCTTCGATCCGCCCGAAGTCATCCTCCGCCTGCGCGTAGATCATCCCGAACACCGCGTCGGCGTCGGTCTTGCCGACGATGTGCGCTATGCCCCAATCGTCGCGCGTAATCGTGACATTGGCCACCTCGGCCCGCCAGCGCGCCATTTCCGGGTTCGGCGCGCTGGGGGCGAGCGTCAGGAGCGCGAGGGCTAGGAGCGGGAGGCGGGCGAGTCTATCCATGCCTCAAGCGTAACGCGACAAAGGGGACATGACCATGCGCTGGCTGGCACTGACGATCGCGCTGCTGCTCGGACCAGCCGCCGCGCTGCCCGCGGCCGAGACGGCCAGGACCGTCACGCTGCTCAAGCCCGCGCGCGTGTTCGACGGGGTCGACGGTAAGGCGCATCCCGGCTGGCAGGTGCTGGCCGAGGGCGATCGGATCGTCGCGGTCGGCCCCGATCTGTCCGCACCCGCCGGGGCGAAAGTGATCGACCTGCCCGGCGAAACGCTGATGCCGGGGATGATCGAGGGGCACGGCCACCTGTTCCTTCACCCCTATAACGAAACGAGTTGGGACGATCAGGTGCTGAAGGAGCCGCTTGCGCTGCGTACCGCGCGGGCGGTGGCGAGCGCGAAGGCGACCTTGCTCGCCGGCTTCACCAGCGAGCGCGACCTGGGCACCGAAGGCGCGGGCTATGCCGATGTCGGGCTGAAGGCGGCGATCGATCAGGGGATCGTGCCCGGACCCCGGCTGAGCGTCGCGACGCGCGCGATCGTCGCGCTCGGCGCGTATGGGCCGAAGGGGTTCGAACCCGGAGTCTCGATTCCGCAAGGCGCGGAGGAGGTCAGCGGCGTGGACGGGATCGTCGCCGCGGTGCGCCGCCAGATCGCGGCGGGGGCCGACTGGATCAAGCTCTACGCCGATTATCGCTGGCGCCCGGGCGAGGAGAGCCGCGCGACGCTGAGCCTCGAGGAAATGAAGGCCGCGGTCGGCGCCGCGCACGATGCCGGGCGCCCGGTCGCGGTCCACGCCAGCACGGCGGAGGGCATGCGTCGCGCGATCGCCGCAGGGGTCGACACGATCGAGCATGGCTATGGCGGCACCGCGGATATCTTCGCGAGCATGGCGGCGAAGGGCATCGCGCTGTGCCCGACGCTCGCCGCGTCCGATGCCGTGGCACGTTATCGCGGCTGGACCGGCAGCGAGCCCGCGCCCGACAGCGTCCTGCTCAACCGCTCCAGTTTCAAGCTCGCGATCAAGGCCGGCGTCCGGATGTGCATGGGCGGCGATGTCGGGGTGTTCGCGCACGGCCAGAATGCGCGCGAGATGCAATTGATGGTCGCGGGCGGGATGAGCGCTGTCGATGTGCTGATCGCCGCGACGTGGGGCAATGCGCGCTGGTTCGGGCTCGACGCGAAGCTGGGCGCGGTGAAGGTCGGGCTGCTCGCCGATTTGATCGCGGTCGAGGGCGATCCGACGACGGATATTTCCGCGGTGCGGCGGGTCAAATTGGTGATGAAGGGCGGCGTGCTCGTTGGCGGCTAAGCGAGAAAGGCGGGATGGCAGCTAACGACCCGGTTGCGGACGCTCGCCACGCCATACTCCGTCATCCTGAACTTGTTTCAGGATCCATGTCTCGACGGGCGAAGCAATTGCTTGCGGCGCCATGGATGCTGAAACAAGTTCAGCATGACGGGAAAATAGGAACGTCCGCTATTCGCCATTTGCACACTTTGCCAGGCGCTAGCCCATCTCCTTGAGCGGCACCGCCGCATCCGCCAGTTTCGCCGGATCGATTACCGCGCCGGCCTCCACCAGCTTGCGCCCCTGCACGTAATCCCTGGTCGCGTTGACGCAGTCGAGCGCGACGACGCGCCCTTGTTTCAGATGCACCACCGAAAAACTCCGCGCCGCCGGATCGCCGCGCAGAACCGCCTGATCGTAGCCGGTCGACAGCCCGATCGTCTGAAGCTTGAGGTCGTACTGGTTGGACCAGAACCACGGCACCGCGTCGTACGACACGTCTTCGCCCAGGATCGTCTTCGCCGCGACCGTCGCCTGGTCGGTCGCGTTCTGCACCGACTCAAGCCGAACCTCGGTGCCGCCGGCGAAGCGATTGGCATGAAGCGCGCAATCGCCGACCGCAAAGATATCGGCGAGCGAGGTGCGGCACTGCGCATCGACGCACACGCCATTTCCGCCCGCCGCACCCGCTGCGATCAGCGGCGCGACGGCGGGGACGATGCCGATCCCGACCACGACCAGATCGGCCGGCACGATCGTCCCGTCGGCAAGCCGCACGCCGGTCACCTTGCCGTCTCCGGCGATGCTCTCCACTGCCGCGCCCAGCCGGACATCGACTCCGTGCGCGCGATGTTCGGCTTCGTAAAAATGCGATAATTCGGGGCCGGCGACGCGCGCCATGACGCGGTCGAGCGCCTCCAGCAACGTGACCTTCTTGCCGAACTTGGTCAGCACCGCCGCGGCTTCCAGCCCGATGAACCCGCCGCCGATTACGACCACGTTGGTCACTTGCGGCAATTCGCCGATCATCCGATCGACATCGGCGCGCGAGCGCACGGTGTGGACTCCGCGCAAGTCGTGCCCCGCGCAACTCAGCCGCCGCGCCGCACCGCCCGCTGCCCAGATCAGGGTACCATAGCCGATCGTCGCGCCGTCTTCGGTCACGACCGTGTGCGCGACCGGATCGACCGACGCGACGCGCCGCCCGAGCAGCATCGCGACGTCGCGCTCTTCCCAAAAGAGTGGCTGACGAATGAGGATGCGCTCGAACGGCTTGTCTCCGGCCAAATATTCCTTCGACAGCGGCGGGCGCTCGTACGGCAATTCGGGTTCGTCGCCGATCATCGCGATCGTCCCCGCAAATTTGCCCTGCCGGAGCGCGATCGCCGCCTGCGCGCCGCCATGGCCCGCGCCGACGATCAGAACGTCAAATTGATCGGCCACATCCACCTCCGCGATTCCCCGCCGTCCGCTAGCCAATTCGCAGCCGACTGCCTAGGCTTGGCGCGAGGGAGGCGAAGATGAGACAGACGCGCGCGAAGCCGGTTCGCGACGATGCGCTCGACGCGCTGCGCGGGATCGCCATTTTTGGGATGGTGCTGGTCAACCTCCAGGGGTCGGATGCCCACGTCTTTCCGATCCTCGCGCACGCGCCGTGGGATGGACTGACGCTCGCCGATCTAGTTTTTCCATTATTCCTGCTGGCCTCCGGCCTCGCGCTGCCGCTGGCGCTCGACCGGCGCGATCCGCGGCCAAGCATCGCGAAGATCGTGCGGCGGTCGGTGCTGTTGTGGCTGATCGGTTTTTCGATCGGCTGGATCGTTCATGCCAGCACGCATCTGGCCGACATTCGCTTCACCGGGGTGCTGGCGCGGATCGGGATCGTCTATCTGGTCTGCGCGCTGACATGCCGCGCGACGACCGGCTGGCGCATTCCAGCGATTGCCGCTTTGGCGTTGATGCTGGTGCACGGCGTCCTGCTTTACGCCGCACCGCCTGGCGGGGTGGCGAGCATGGCAATGGGTCAGGGGTTCAGCGGCTGGCTCGACCGCGCGGTGCTCGGCGGGACGCGGATGTACGGCAAGACGTTCGATCCCGAGGGGCCGCTCTCCACGCTATCGGCGATCGCCACCGCGATGATCGGGATGGCGGCGCAGCGCCTCGCGATGCGCCGCGACGAGCCCGTTGCGATGCTGGCCGGGCTGGCCATTTTGTGCGCCGTCGCTGCTGTTGCGGCCGGGGACTGGTGGCCGGTCAACAAGGCGCTGTGGACCCCGACCTTCGCGCTGATCAACGCCGCGATCGGACTGGGGCTGCTCGCCGCGATGAAGGCGGGATGGACGGCGATCGGCGGCACGGGGCCCGTCAGGCTGGCCGTCACGCTGGGCGGCGTCGCGCTGACGCTCTACGTCGTCCACGCGTTGCTGACCGCGATCCTCGTGATCCGCATCGGCGGTGTGCGCTTGTGGCAATCGTCGTTCGAGGCGCTGGCGCGACTGGGCCTGCCGCTCGACTGGACGTCGTTGCTCTACGCCGTGATCGCCGGCGCGCTGTCAGTCGCGATCACGCTGGCGCTGGCGAAACGCGGCTGGACGTTACGCGTCTAGCTTCACCACGCTGACACTTTGCGCGATCAGTTCGGCCTGCCCGAAGATCGTCAGGAAGCTGATGTCGGTGGCGTCGCGCCCGACCCCGATCCGCGCGATCCCTTCGACCGGCGCGAGCCCCGTCGGATCGACCAGCCGCCACGCGCCGCCGAGCCAGACCTCGACCACCGCGTGGAAATCTTCGGGCTGGAGCGCCCAGGCATAGGCCGCGACCATCCGCGCCGGGATGTCCGCCGCGCGCGCCATCGCGATCAGCAAATGCGCATAGTCGCGGCACACGCCGCTGCGCGACAGGAATGTGTCAGCCGCGGTCGTCGCGGCATCGCTCGAGCCCGGCACGTAGTCGAGATGCCCGCGGACCCAGTTGACCATCGCCGCGACCATGTCGCCCCCGCTCAAATTGCCGAAATCGCGCCGCACGGCGTTCTGAAAGCGATCGGCCTCGCAATAGCGGCTGGGGAACAGATAGGTCACCACGCTGTCGGGCAGCGACTTGATATCGTCGGCGACCAGCCCGCCGAGGATTGTGACCGGGCGCTCGACATCGACCGTCGCCGTGTAGGTCGCGGTGATCCGCCCCGCGCCCCGCGCCCAGGTGCGCCGCCCGACGCCGTCGTCCGCCGTCACCGGACGCAGCGCCCCAACGCCGGCAACCGTCAGCAAATCGCTGACCAGTTTCTGGTCGGGCGTTTGCGCGACTTCGAGCGCGAACAGCAGGTCGGAAGGCTGCGCCAGGCTGTAGTCGAGCCGGGCGTCGATCGAGAGGCGCATGGGGAATCGATTCTGTGAGAGAGAAAGCAGCCCCTCCTAACGCATTCCACGGCCATTCGGATGCAACAATCTTTGCCGCACAATGTCGCGCGGTTGACAGCCGATAACCCCCTCCCTAGAGCCGCCAGCCTACCCCGTGCCCGGATGGCGGAATTGGTAGACGCACCAGCTTCAGGTGCTGGCGCTCGTAAGGGCGTGGAGGTTCGAGTCCTCTTCCGGGCACCAGACACCTTGCAAGGGTGTCTCCACTAATCGACAAAGTAGAAATGGCGGATTCCGGGGACTGTTGGTCCACGGCGGTCCCGCCGTGCGCGTGCCCGCCAACGTACGGACCGCCGCGCGAGCGTGTTTACAATGACCGGAGCGCTCGCCTAAACTGATTGCATAGTGCAATCGGCGGGAAGGCGCACGAATGATCACGGTTTTCGGCGAGGGAAGAGGGTTCCGCGTCGTCTGGTTGTTGGAAGAGATGGGGCTGCCTTACTGGCTGCAGGATGTCGACCTCCACGCCGGTGTGGAGGACGATGCCGAATTTCTTAGGATCAACCCCGCCGGTTTCATCCCCGCGCTGCTCGATGGCGATGTAACAATGGTCGAATCCATCGCGATCATGGAGTATCTGATGGCGCGCTACGGGCCCACCCCGCTGGCGCCCGACGCGTCGGATGCGCGGTTCCCGGCATACCAGCAATTCCTTCATTTGGGAGAAGCCGGGCTGGCCGCGTCGATCTATTTCGTGTCCGGCGCGCGTCACATCGCGCCGCCGGCCGAGCGCGACAATTGGTCGGCGCGCCAGGCGATGGACGTGTTCACGACGCGCCTGACGCTGGTGTCCCGACAGTTGAACCGTGCCCCCTATATGGCGGGCGACAGTTTCACCGCAGCGGACATTTCGGTGGGCTATGCGCTGGAACTCGCGCAGAAGAATGCGGGCGTCGTGTTTGACGAAGCCATGCAGGCCTATGTCGCGCGGCTGCGTCAGCGTCCGGGTTATCAGCGGGCGCTGGCCACGTGCCACGCGACGCGCACGTGGTGGGCGAGCTAAATCATTACCTGGCCAATCGGCCAGCGTTGGCGATTATGCATGACAGATTGTCATGAAGCCCGCGGCCATGAACGACGCCATCCGCTCCTTCACGGCCGCGAAATCCTCCGACCGGCACAGTCCGCCCGACAGTTTGTCGATCCGCCCGGTGCGCGCCAGCGTCAACATGAGTGCGCCGGTAACGAAGTGGTAGCCCCAGAAGATATCTTCTTCGCGGGAATTCGGCAGTGCCTTTTTGAGCAACTCGATCAGCCGCAGCACGACGGGGTCGAAATGCTGGTCCATCAGCTCGGCGCCCCATTCGGGGGTGTTGGCGACCTGAGCGCCCAGCGCGGCGTAGTTCTTCCAGCCCTCCCCGCCATTGATGTAAAGGTCGAGGTCGGTATCGAGGAACGCGCGCAGCGCACCCTCGACCGTTGGCTTGCCGTTCGACGCGGCGTCATATTCGTTGAGCGCCTTCATCCGCCGGTCATTGGTCACCGACGCCCGGCGCGTGAACACCGCATCGAACAGCGCCTTTTTGTCGGCGAAGTAATAATTGAGCAGTGTGTGGTGAACGCCGATGCGCTTGGCCACTTCCTTCAGCGTCACCCCGTACAGGCCGTGCTGAGAAAACAATTCTTCGGCCGTGTCGAGGATTTGCTCCATCGTCTCGGCGCGTTGCTCGGCTTTGCGCGATTTCACTGGCTGGGTCACGATATCATCCTTCCGGTTTGCGTGGCCGAGCGTCAAGCCGGTTTCCCTTCCGCCAAAGATATTCACACACGTGAGAGTGTCAATTGACAGCGTCGCGCTTTTGCCCGCATGATCGCCGCCAACGATATCCAAATATCGAGCCGGAGGATGCATGGATAGAATGGCCGCTGTCGGGACCGGCGTACCTCGCGTCTCGGCGCTTCGCGGTAGCGTGGTGCTGTGCACCCTGACCTTCGTCTATGTGCTCAATTTCCTCGATCGCCAGTTGCTGGGGATTCTGGCCAAGCCGATCCAGGATTCGCTGCACATCACCGACGGTCAGCTCGGGCTGATCGGCGGGCTGTATTTCGCCTTATTCTATTGCTTCATCGCGATTCCCGTCGGCTGGTTCGCGGATCGCACCAACCGCGTCGCGGTCGTCTCGCTTGCCTGCGCGATCTGGAGCGGCGCGACGATCGCCTGCGGGCTGGCGGCGACCTATCCGCAGCTCGTGGTGGCGCGCATGACCGTCGGGTTCGGCGAAGCGGGCGGCGTGCCGCCGTCCTATGCCATCATCACCGACACCTTTCCACCGGGCAAGCGCGGCACGGCGCTGAGCATCTACAATCTCGGGCCGCCGATCGGCGCGGCGATCGGGATCGCGTTCGGCGCGTCGATCGCCGCGGCGTTCGATTGGCGCGACGCGTTTATCGCGATCGGGATCGTCGGGATCGTCACCGCAGTCGTCGTCCGGCTGGTCATTCGTGAGCCCGCACGCGGGGCGCTCGACGCAGTGGCCGGCGCGCCGCCCAGCGAGAAGGCCGCTTTCTGGCGAACGGTCTGGTCGTTCTTCGCCAATCCTGTGCTCCTGCTCGCCTCGATCGGCAGCGGCGCGACGCAGTTCGTGACCTACGGCCTCGGCAATTTCGCGGTACTGTTCCTGATCCGCGAGAAAGGCATGACACTCAATCAGATCGCGCTCTGGTATGCGATCACCGTGGCGGTCGGGATGGGCGGCGGGATGCTGATCTCGGGTCGCGTGATCGATCGCTTCATCAAGCGGTCGCGTCAGGTCTATGCGATTGGCCCGGCGATTTCGCTGGCGATCTCTTTGCCGTTCTATGTCGCATTCGTATGGGCCCCGGCATGGCCGGTCGCGCTGGTGTTGCTGACCGTCGTCATGCTGCTCAATTACTTCTACCTATCGGCTTCGGTCGCGCTCGTGCAGGAAGAAGTGAAGCCCAACCAGCGCGTGCTGTCGGGCGCGTTGCTGTTGCTGGTGATGAACTTCATCGGACTGGGGCTGGGACCGACCTTCGTCGGGTGGCTCAGCACCTTCCTCACCGAACGCGGCGTCGCGCATTCTCTCCAGCTCGCGCTGTACGCACTCGCGCCCGCCTATCTGATCGCAATTACCCTGTTTCTAGGGCTCGCTCGCGTGCTGCGCGCTGGCGACCCCGCCGCTGGAAAGGTTACCCTATGATGGTCTTGCGTCGCCTGACGGCACTAACACTCTTGGCAATGGCGAGCCCGGCCGCCGCACAATCCTCGCCCCCCGCCGCACCGGTGGTGGATGCGCCTTCGGGCAGCATGCGCGGGAGCGCGCAAGGTAATGTCAACGCGTTCAAGGGCATCCCCTATGCCGTCCCGCCGACGGGCGGAATGCGCTGGCGGCCTCCGGCGCCGATGAAGAAATGGGCGGGCGTGCGCGCGGCTACCGATTTCGGCCCGGCCTGCGTCCAGCCACAGGCCAAGACTCCGACCTCGATCTATTCTCCGTCGGCGCCGCTGCCGGTCAGCGAGGATTGCCTGACGCTCAACATCTGGGCGCCGAAGAACGCCAAGAATGCACCGGTCTTCTTGTGGATTCACGGCGGCGCGCTGTCGGGCGGATCGAGCCGCGAGACGATGTATGACGGTCAGCGGATGGCGGATCGTGCCGGCGTGATCGTCGTGTCGATCAACTATCGGCTGGGCGTGCTGGGATGGTTCGCGCACCCCGCGCTCAGCGCCGAATCGCCGCAAAAGGTCTCGGGCAATTACGGGCTGCTCGATCAGATCGCGGCGCTCAGCTGGGTGCGCTACAATATCGCGGCGTTCGGCGGCGATAAGAACAACGTGACGATTGCGGGCGAATCCGCCGGCGGCCTCAGCGTGATGTACCTGCTCGAATCGCCGCTCGCGCGCGGACTGTTCCAGAAGGCGATCGCCGAGAGCGCGTACATGGTTTCGATGCCCGACCTGAAAAAGGGTATCTACGGCGCGCCGTCGAGCGAAGCGCTGGGCCAGCTGGTCGCGGGCGGGCTGCAGACGCCCGATCTGGCCGGGCTGCGGGGCATGGACGCGCAGACGATCACCGATGCCGCGGCGAAGCTGGGCTTTGCGCCCTTCGGCGCGGTCGACGGGCTGGTGTTGCCGCAACAGATGACGACCACCTTCGACGAAGGAAAACAGGCGCCCGTGCCGTTGCTGGCCGGGTTCAATCAGGGCGAGATCCGCTCGCTGATGATGCTGGCGCCTAAGCCCCCCGCAACGGTGGCGGATTATGAAAAAGCGATCCGCGATCGCTATGGCGATTTGGCCGACGCCTTCCTCGCGCTCTATCCGGCGGCCGACTATAAGGACAGTATCATCGCGACCACGCGCGATGCGCTGTACGGCTGGACCGCCGAACGACTGGTGCGCAAGCAGACGGCGATCGGCCAGCCGGCCTTTCTCTATCTGTTCGACCACGGTTATCCAGCGGCGGATGCGGCGGGGCTCCACGCCCACCACGCCAGCGAGTTGCCGTACGTGTTCGGCACGATCGACGCGACGCCGCCGCTCTGGCCGAAAATTCCCGATGCCGCCGGAGAGCGCGCGCTGTCGGACGCGATGCTCGATTATTGGGCCAGCTTTGCGCGGAATGGGAAGCCCGGCGCAGCAATGGCCCCTGTCTGGCCCGCCTACGGCAAGACCGCCAGCTATATGTATTTTGCCGCAACCCCGCAGGCGAGAACCACGATGATGCCGGGGATGTACGCGCTGAACGAAGCGGTGATGTGCCGCAAGGCGGCCGCAGGGATCGGCTGGAACTGGAACGTCGGCCTCGCTTCGCCCAAGCTGCCGGGCAAGACCGGTACCTGCCAATAAAGCGCGCTAGCCGCTGACCTGCGCCGCGGTGATCGCGCCCGAGGCATAGTCGGCGCGCAACCGCATCTTGTCGATCTTGCCCGACGCGGCGAGCGGCATCGCGGCGACGTGCGCGACCCGATCGGGAATCCACCACGCGGCGACCTGACCGTGCAGCAAGTCGATCAGCGTGCGCGGATCGTCGGTGCCCTCGGTTTCGACGATCAGCACCGGACGCTCACCCCATTTGACATCCTCGCGGCCGATCACCGCAACGTGCCGGACGCTGGGATGGCGGCCGACGATCGCTTCGATTTCGGTCGGGTTGATCCATTCGCCGCCCGATTTGATCAGATCCTTGGCGCGTCCTCGGATCGTCAGATTGCCGTCGGCGTCGATCGTCGCCAGGTCGCCCGTATCGAAATAACCCTCCGAATCGAGCGCGTCGCTCTCCGCCTTGAAATAACGCTCGATCACGCTCGCGCCCTTCACCTTCAGGTGACCCAGCGAGTCGACTTGCGACGGCAAGGTATGACCCTCGGCGTCGGTCAGTTTCAGGTCGAGCCCGACCGGCGGGCGCCCCGACGATCCGCCCGTCTGCGTCGTGCCCCGCGGCGGCGCGATCGTGCCGACCGGCGACAATTCGGTCATCCCCCAACTGGTCTGGACGCGTGCGCCCAGTCGCTCTTCCATCTTGCGGATCAGTGCATCGGGACAGCTCGATCCGCCGATCAGCACGCGTTCAAGCGCGGGCAGCTCGCCGCCGGTTCGTTCGAGATGATCGACCACGCCCAGCCATACCGTCTGCACGCCCACCGCGACGGTCACGCCCTCATCGCGCATCAACGTCGCGAGACTCGCGCCGTCCAGCGCCCGGCCCGGCAGGACCAGTTTGGTACCAACGGCGGGTGCAGCGAAGGGAAGGCCCCAGCCATTGGCATGAAACATCGGCACGCCGAGCAACAGCACGTCGTCGGCGGTCAGCCCGACCGCGTCGGCCTGTAGCGCGCGCAAGGTGTGCAGATAATTGGAGCGGTGCGTATAGACGACACCTTTGGGGCTGCCCGTCGTGCCCGAGGTGTAGCACAGCCCGGCGTCGGCATTCTCGTCGAAGTCGCCCCAAATGCTGATCGCGCCATGCTCAACGAGCAACGCTTCCAGCGCCCAGACGCGCGCGGGATGCTCGCCCATTGCTTCTGCATCGGGCGCGGCGTCGATCACGACGACATGCTCGATCATCGGGCACAACGGTGCGACCTCGCGCAGCAGCGGCAACAGGTCGGCCGCAACCACCAGCACGCGATCTTCGGCCTCGTTGATCATCGCGGCCAGATGCGCCGGCGTCAGCCGGGGATTGAGCGTGTGGCAGACCAGCCCGACGCCCATCGCGGCATAATAGATTTCGAGATGGTGCTGCGTGTTCCAGGCCAGCGTGCCGACCCGGTCGCCGAGCTGAAGCCCCAGCGACTTCAGCGCGCCGGACATCCGGTTGCTTCGCTCACGCAGCGCCGCGTAGCTGATCCGCGTGACCCCGCGCTCGGCGTCCGCCTCGACGATCTGTCGATCGCGAAACCACTTTGCGGCATGATCCAGGAATTTGTCGACGGTCAGGCGATAGGGTTGCATCGACGCCTTCGCGGCTGAGGGAAATAGAAAACGACTGGCCGCCAACGCTGGGTCGGCGGCCAGCCAGGGAGAGATCAGAAGACCCTGAGGACCTTGAGCCCGTACTGACGCGGCGCCCCGGCAAAATAGAGCCCGCTGTTGAGCGCCGCGACATAATGCTGGTCGGTCAGGTTGGTGCTGTACGCCGTGATCGTCAGCGTGCCGTGCGTGTAAGCGAGTTGGGCATTGAGGATCTTGCGTGCCTCAAGCTGGTCGCCACGCGAGACGTTCTGGAACAACGTCGCCCACTGGCTGCCGACATAGCCGAAGTTGGCGCGCGGCGTGATCGTGTCGCCATTGGGCAGTTTGAACGTATATTCGGCACTGAGGTTGAACGTCAGGTTCGGCGCGTAGGTCTGGCGACGACCCTTCAGATTGATGCAGTTGGTCGCGGCAGGCGGCCCGCCCACGAACGGATCGCACGCGCCGGTGGCAGCGATACGGGGGTCGCTGGCGTAGAACTGGCCGATTTCGCTGTGCAGCACGTTGATGCCCGCACCGAACTTGAACCCGCCCAGACTGACGTCGATCTCGGCTTCCCCGCCGTAGATCTTGGTCGAGTTCGGCACGTTGAGTTCGATGCCGAAGGTCGGGAAGGTCGGGTAGCCGATGATGACCTGGAAGTCTTTGTAGTCGTTATAGAAGCCGGTGACCGTGGTGCGCACCTTGCCGCCCGCCCAATTGGCCTTCCAGCCTGCCTCGTACGATGTGATCGTTTCCGGCTTGAACGGCGCCGGATTACCGAGCCCGACCGGGACGTTCAGCCCGCCCGGACGGAACCCGCTGGCGACGAAGCCATACAGATACTGGTCCTTGCTCAGCTTCCAGCCGAGCGATGCCTTGTAGGAGAAGTTATCAGACTTCGTCGTCTGAGTGGCGTTGATCGCGGCGCCGTATTGCAGCACATCGATATAGTTGGTCGAGCGGCTGGCCGTGTAGCGCCCACCGAGTTCGATTTTCAGGTTCGGGGTGATATTGAACCCGACCTGACCGAAGGCGGCGAGGCTGCGCTCCGGATTGCGGCCCGCCAGCTGGTATTTGCACGCGGCCAGATTAAGGCCGTAGCACACATCGATGGTGAAGTTGCTGAACGGCTTCGGGAAGAAATAGGTGTTCCACATTCCGAAACCACCGACCAGCCACGTAAAGCGCTGGTTGTCCGGCGAGGTGATGTTGAATTCCTGGCTAAACTGAGTCTCGGTCACAGTGTCGAAGAAATACTGGTTCGTCGTCGTCGATGCCGTGCCGTCCAGATCTGCCTGATACAGTGTGTTGCCGGTCTGGAAGCCGGTCACCGAGCGGAACTTGATGCCGCCGGCAGTGTCATATTCGAGCTTCAGGACAGATCGGATAAACTTGTCGCGGGCCGCCTGCGGCGCGTTGAGCTCGATGTCGTAAAGGTCGCGCTTGAGGGTCGGGAAAAGGTCACTGTGCTGGGTATAAGGAGAGGCCGGATAGGCACCCGAATCGAGATAATCGACATCGGTCTTCCATAGCGCCGAAAAATTGGCGCTGGGCTTCCACAGGAAACTCACGCGTCCCGACAGATAGCCCATCTTGCCGGCGTCGTAGGGGTAGCTCGAGCCTCCGAGGCCCTTGATCTTGAAAAAGCTGTCGCGGCGATCGGCGTACCCGGCGAGACGCATCGCGAACGTGTCGCTGATCGGAATATTGATCGCGCCCTGAAAGCCGAAGTCGTTATAATTGCCGTAATTGGCATTGATATAGCCGCGCACGCCGCCGTCGATGATCGGGTCGTTGGTGTTGACGAACACCGCGCCGCCGGTCGCATTCTGGCCGACGATCGTACCCTGGGGCCCGCGCAGCACCTGAATGTTGGCGACGTCGTAATAGGGCTCCATCTGGAAATAGCCCGGGAAGGTCGGCACGCCGTCGCGATAGGTGATGACGCCGGTCGTCGTCTGCGTGTTATGCTCGGCCTTGCCGATTCCGCGGACGTTGAAATCGTTGCCCTGCCCGAAATTGTTCACGACGACGCTGGGCATCGCGAACTGCAATGCATCGACGTTGGTGACGCCCTTATTGCTCAGATCGGTGCCGCTCAGCACCGAACCGGAAATCGGCGACGTCATCAGGTTCTCGGTGCGCCGCGTCGCGGTGATGACGATATCCTGATCGGTATCCGCGCTGTCCGCGCTCTGGGCGCTGTCTGCCGGCGGCGTCGTTTGCGCGGCGGCAGTGCCGGACCAGATCAATGCCAGCGCCGACGCGCCGAGCAACAATGCACAAGCCTTCATAAACCCTCCCCAGGTCTTATCGTGTCACGCTCTGCGGCGCTGCAGGGAAATTGCAGCAGATCGGAACGGATTTCAATACTAATTCTCACAAGAGTGAATGTCGGTGCGTAGCCGGGGCCACTTTCCGCGCTCCAACCTTCACTTCCGCCACCACCACGCGCCGGTTTTACGTCACCCGGCGGCCTCGCGAACCGTTTCCATCGCGACGAAGGTCGACGTGCTGGCGACATGCGGGAGGCTCGAAATGCGCTCCCCCAGTACCGCGCGGTACCGGCGAATATCGGCGGTCCGGACCTTGAGCAGATAATCGAAGCTGCTCGCGATCATGTGGCATTCCTCGACCTCGGCAATTTGCCTGACCGCCGCGTTGAACTCGCTCAGCGCTTTCTCTCGCGTGTCGGACAGTTTCACCTCGGTAAAGGCGACATGGTCCATGCCGAACCTGACCGGATCGATGATCGCCGCGAATCCCAGGATCACGCCGCTGTCGACCAGCCGACGCACGCGTTGCTGGCACGGCGTCTTGGACAAGCCGATCCGTTGGGCGAGTTCGGTGAAGGTGATCCGGCCATCGACGCGCAAGACGTCGATGATCTTGCGATCGAGGTGGTCCAGATCGACTGATTGTGAGCCGTTTTTCATGATTATGGCCTATTTTACCGGCAAACAACGGTCAAGTGCCCTGCCTTTGCTCGCGAAAACAGCCTGAACGTCTGAAGGAAAGTCGTTAGGTTGGGCCATGGTCTTTTCGCCCCCCTTTTCCGCCTTTGCGCCGCCGGTGCGCGATCCGTCCCCGCTTCGCGCGCGCGTCACCGACGCCTACCGGCGACCCGAACGCGCGTGTGTGCGGGCGTTGCTCGATGGCGCCACGCTCGACGACGACCAGCGCCGTGCGACGCGCGCGATGGCGACCGAGCTGATCGCCGCGCTGCGCGCCAGGCCGCGCGGCGGCGCGGTCGAAGCGTTGGTTCAGGAATATGCGCTGTCGAGCGACGAAGGCGTGGCGCTGATGTGCCTGGCCGAAGCGCTGCTGCGGATCCCCGACGATGCCACCCGCGATGCGTTGATCCGCGATAAGATTGCTGGCGGCGACTGGCGCGCGCACGCCGCCGGCGACCGCCCGCTGTTCGTCAATGCGGCAACCTGGGGGTTGGTCGTGACCGGCAAACTGGTCGACAGTGTCAACGGGCACGGACTCGCCGCTGCCCTCACGCGACTGATCGCGCGCGCCGGCGAACCGGTGATCCGGCGCGGCGTCGATTTGGCGATGCGGATGATGGGCGAACAGTTCGTCACCGGCCAAACGATCGCCAAGGCGCTCGCGCGGTCGCGTGAAATGGAAGCGAAGGGATTTCGCTACAGTTACGACATGCTGGGCGAAGCCGCCACCACGGCGGCGGATGCCGCGCGCTACTACGCCGACTATGCCGCGGCGATCGAGGCGATCGGCACGGCATCGGCCGGTCGAGGCGTGTTCGACGGGCCGGGTATTTCGATCAAGCTGTCCGCGCTCCATCCGCGCTATTCGAGGGCGCAGGCGACGCGCGTGATGGAGGAGCTCTTGCCGCGGGTGAAGGCGCTCGCGGCGATGGCGCGGTCTTATAATATCGGCTTCAACGTGGATGCGGAGGAAGCCGACCGACTCGAACTGTCGCTCGATCTGCTCGAATCGCTCGCACTCGATCCCGATCTTTCCGACTGGGATGGTCTGGGTTTCGTCGTGCAGGCCTATGGCAAGCGCTGCCCGTTCGTGATCGACTGGATCGTCGATCTGGCCCGACGGACAGACCGGCGGATCATGGTCCGTCTGGTCAAGGGCGCGTATTGGGACGCCGAGATCAAGCGCGCCCAGGTCGATGGGCTCGCCGATTTCCCGGTTTACACCCGCAAGGTCCACACCGATGTCGCCTACATCGCCTGCGCGCGGCAATTGCTGGCGGCGCGCGACGCGGTATTTCCCCAATTCGCCACGCACAATGCCCAGACGCTGGCCACGATCTATCAACTGGCCGGCCCCGGTTTCGCGACCGGCGATTATGAATTCCAGTGCCTGCACGGGATGGGCGAGCCACTCTACGATCTGGTCGTCGGGGCCGGCGACAATGCCCGACCCTGCCGGATCTATGCCCCTGTCGGCACGCACGAAACGCTGCTCGCCTATCTGGTCCGGCGGTTGTTGGAAAACGGTGCGAATTCGTCCTTCGTCAACCGCATCGCCGATCCCGACGTTGCGATCGAGGAACTTGTTGCCGACCCGGCCGACACCGTCCGCGCGATGCCCGACGTCGGTGGGCCGCACGATGCGATTGCGACGCCGGCCGATCTCTACCCGGACCGGGCGAACTCCAGCGGGATCGACCTGACCGACGAGACGGCGTTGGCCCGGCTGGGGCAGGAACTCCAGGTCAGCGTGCGGCGCGCATGGCGTTCGTCCGGCGACTGTTCGGAGGGAACCGAGCGCCAAATCCTCAATCCCGCGGATCATCGTGACGTCGTCGGCGTGGTGAGTGAGGTGGCGCCCGGCACCGCTGCGAAGGCCGTCCAGCGGGCCGCGGAGTCGGTGTGGGGCGCGGTGCCGGTCGCGGACCGCGCGGCGACTCTGGAACGCGCGGCGAACGAGTTCCAGCGCGCCATGCCCGAGCTGATCGGTCTGGCAGTACGCGAGGCGGGCAAGTCGGCGTCCAACGCGATCGCCGAGGTCCGCGAAGCGATCGATTTCCTGCGTTACTATGCCGGTCAGGCGCGCGCGACGCTGGCCGGGGCGCACCCGCTGGGCCCGGTGGTGTGCATCAGCCCGTGGAACTTCCCGCTCGCGATCTTCACCGGACAGGTCGCCGCCGCGCTGGCGGCCGGCAACGCGGTTCTCGCCAAGCCGGCTGAGGAAACGCCGCTGATTGCGGCCGAGGCGGTGCGCCTGCTTCACGCGGCGGGCGTTCCCGCTGACGCGCTTCAGCTCGTGCCGGGCGATGGTGCGGTGGGCGCTGCATTGGTTGCCGATGCGGGCACCGCCGCTGTCATGTTCACGGGCTCGACCGAGGTGGCGCGGCTGATCCAGCGCCAGCTCGCCCGGCGCTTGTCCGCCGACGGCAAGCCGATCCCCTTGATCGCCGAAACGGGCGGACTGAACGCGATGATCGTCGATTCGTCCGCGCTGGCCGAGCAGGTCGTCGGCGACGTTCTCGTCTCGGCGTTCGACAGCGCGGGTCAGCGCTGCTCGGCGCTGCGCGTGCTGTGTCTGCAGGACGACGTGGCCGATCGCGTGCTGGCCATGCTCAAGGGGGCGCTGAAGGAACTGCGCGTCGGCCGCCCCGACCGGCTCGCGATCGATATCGGTCCGGTGATTTCGGCGGAGGCCAAAGCCGGGATCGAGCAGCATATCGACGCGATGCGGGATCGCGGTCACCCGGTCGAACAACTCGATCTGAGCGCGGAAACCGCCCACGGCACCTTCGTCGCGCCGACGATCATCGAACTCGGCAGCATCGCCGACCTTCGGCGCGAAGTGTTCGGGCCGGTGCTGCACATCGTGCGCTATCGCCGCAAGGATCTCGACCAATTGATCGATGCGATCAACGCCACCGGTTACGGCCTGACGTTCGGGCTGCACACCCGGCTCGACGAGACGATCGCGCACGTCACGGGTCGGGTGAAGGCGGGCAATTGCTACGTCAATCGCAACATCGTGGGCGCGGTCGTCGGGGTTCAGCCGTTCGGTGGTTGCGGCCTGTCGGGCACCGGCCCGAAGGCGGGCGGCCCACTCTATCTCCGGCGCCTTGTCGGGCAACCGCTGGCCAGCCAGCCGGGCGCGTCGCCAACCGATCCGGCACTGTCCGATCTTGCGTCGTGGCTCGATGCGCATAACGAGCGGGATATCGCGCGCCTGGCGCGGCGGCTGGGGGAGATATCCCCGCTCGGGCGGGCACAGGATCTTGCGGGCCCGGTGGGCGAACGAAATCTGTATACCGTGAAGCCGCGCGGCGCGATTCTGCTCAAGGCGGCGAGCCGGGCCGGCTGGTTTCATCAACTCGCCGCCGTGCTCGCCACGGGCAACGATGCCCTCATCGCTGGCGACGGAACGCCAGCGGCGTTTCCGCCCGACCTGCCGGCGAGCGTAGGACGGCGGATCCGGTGCGAGGGGGAGATTGCCGGCGCGCTGATCGAAGGCGGCCCGTCCGAGATCCTGGAACTTGCCGCCGCACTCGCCAACCGAGCCGGCGCGGTCGTGCCGATTCATGCGGCTTCGTCCGCGGAGATCGGCGAGATCACGGCCTATTGTGCCGATTGGCTGATCGAAGAAGTGTCGACATCGATCAACACGACGGCCGCGGGCGGGAACGCCAGTTTGATGGCATTGGCCTGACGCACCGAATTCCTGGGTTCCAATCGTAGGCTTAGGGCGAGAACGCGCGCCCGTCGCCCGGGCAGGGCGTCCACGTCACTTGCCCCTCCAAAAGAGGTTTACGCTAAGTTTACCACGGCGAGCGCAAAAGGCGTTCCATCAGTGGGCGGCGGTCGCCTGTGGGGATTGTGCATGGATACGCAACGCGGCTTTGACGAGGACCGGGATGCCGACATTTCGGCCGGGACCTCGTCCGATCCGGGCATCGACGAAGCCAATGCGATCGGCACCGACGAGCGGCGGATGCATGTCCGCGCCTACAACCATTGGGTGTCGCTGTTGCGCGGTCGCGCCTATCCGTCGATCGAAGACCTCAACCCGGCGAGCATTTCGGATTTCGGGCCGCACTCGGTGCTCCTCGATTTCACCAAGGGCGTCGAGGATCCCCGGATCGCCTATCTCGGCACCGCGCTGCGCGACGAGACCGGGCACGACAATAATATCACCCACATCTCGCAGGTGCCCAGCCGATCGTTGCTGTCGCGCCTGACCGACCATTATCTTCAGATCATCGCCAACCGCGCACCGATCGGGTTCGAGGCCGAGTTCGTCGGGATTCGCGGGCACAACACGATGTATCGCGGCATCCTGATGCCGTTTTCGTCGAACGAGGATACGATCGATTTCATCTACGGCGTGATCAACTGGAAAGAACTGGTCGACGCCGCGACTCAGGCGACGCTCAACGCCGAAATCGACGCCGCGCTGCGCGCCGCGCCCAAACAGCAGGCAACCGCCCCGGTCTGGGCCGACGGACCCGCCGCCGAAGCCGAGCCCGAAGCCGACGCCGACGACCTCGCCGGCAAGCTGCATCAGGCGCGCGAGACCGCGCAGGCCGCCACCGCCGCCGACACGCGCAGCCGCGGCGCGCTGTACCGCGCGCTGGGTCGCGCCCACGACTTCGGTCTCGCCGCCGATGAGGATGCCGAGACCTACGCCTACCTGCTCGAAGATGCCGGTGTGACCGTCCAGGAGCGCGCGCCGATGACCGCGGTCGCCAAGCTCGTGTTCGGCGCCGACTATGACAAAGCGCGGCTGACCGAATTCGCCGCGGTGCTCAGCCATGCGCGCCGCCACGCGATCCCGGCGGGGCAGCTGACCACTTTACTCGAAACGGTGGAGGGCGGGATCAAGGCCGTCGTCGCCGCCGAACGCAGCGCGCGCAACCCGGCACGGCCCGAGCTGCGCGATCCGCTGGCGGACATTGCCGAGCGCCTCGTTCTGGCCAGCGTCGAATTCGCCACGGGGCTTGAGCCCGGCGAACTGGTTGTGTTGCTCGGTCGCACCACCGGTACGGGCACGCTCGACATCGTCGCGTCGGTGACCAACGACCGCGCCCTCGCGGCACGGACGCTCAAGGCGTCGAAATAATATTGGACCGTCATCCCAGCGAAAGCTGGGATCGCATGCCGGATCGCGCCATCGCCTGCGACCCCAGCTTACGCTGGGGTGACGGAATGCCCTCGTAACATCTGAAACGAACCTTGAGCCTTTCGCGCGGCGGGCGCATAGGGCTGCGCCATGGCCAAGACTAGTCTGAAATCGCTGTCGGACGCACTCGCAGCGCGTCTGATCGAAGGTGCATTACCCGGGGAATTGCAAGGCTTCGGCAAGGCGGAGCGCGCGGAAGCCGCGAACTTCGTCGCCACCGCCGCGTTCAATCGCCCGCCCGGCGCTCCGACGCTGGTGGTCGAGCCGATCGCCACCAACGACCCGCGCCGCCGGATGCGCGTCGCGATCGTCAATGACGACATGCCGTTCCTGGTCGATTCGGTCGCGGCGACGATTGCCAGCCACAACATCGCGGTCGACCGCATCATCCATCCGGTGATCCCGGTCAGCCGCGATCCCGGCGGCGGGTTGATGGGGGTCGGTCAGGGCAATCCCGAATCGATGATCTATATCGAACTGGAACGCGCCGATGCGCGCGAACGGCGCAGTCTGGTCACCGCGCTGGAGGCCAATCTGGCCGATGTCCGCGCCGCGGTGGCCGACTGGGTGCCGCTGCAACAGGCCATGGCGGTCGATGCCGCAACGCTCGGCGGCGAACAGGCCGAGTTGCTCCACTGGTTCCTCGACCGGCATTTCACGATGCTGGGACACGCGCGCTACGGCCGCGACGGCAGCACCGAGGCGCCGCTCGGCATTACGCGCAACCGCCACGACACCCCGATCCTGGCCGAAGCGTCGCGCGCGCTGGCGATCAAATGGTTCGAAGAGGGCGGCGAAGCGCCGTTGCTGCTCAAATCCAACCTGATTTCGAGCGTCCATCGCCATGTGCCGATCGATCTGGTCGTTGCGCCGATCCGCGACGGCGGCAAGATTGCCGGGCTGTCGATCCATGCCGGGCTGTGGACCAGCGCCGCGCTCAACGCGCCGCCAAGCGACATCCCGGTGCTGCGCACGCGACTGGGTCAATTGCAGCGCAAGTTCGGCTTCGATCCCAGGGGGCATGCCGGCAAGGCGCTCGAACACGCGCTGACCACGCTGCCGCACGATTTGCTGATCGCCTTCACGCCGCAGGCGCTGGAGGACGTGTCGCTGACCGCGATGAGCCTGGCCGACCGGCCACGCCCGAAGCTGGTGCTGGCGAAGTCGATCCTCGGGCGGCATCTGTTCGCGTTCGTCTGGTTGCCGCGCGACGAACTGACCACCGTGCGCCGGCTGGCGATCGGCGAAATGCTGGCAGAAGCGGCGGGTGGCGGGTTGCTCAACTGGGCGATCGCGATGGACGATGTCGTCGCGCTGATCCGCTACACGATCGACCTGCGCGGGACCGGCACGATGCCCGATACCGCGGCGCTCGACGTCCGTCTGGCACGGATGATGCGCGGCTGGGCGCCGGCGGTCGAAGCCGCGTTGAGCGAAATCGATTCCGCACGCGCGACCCGGCTGGCACTGCGTTTCGCCAATTGTTTTCCGCAAACCTATCGCACCGACAATTCGGCGGACGAAGCGGCGCGCGACATTCTGCGGCTCGCGCGGCTCGACGACGACGCTGATCGCTCGGTCCGGATTTTCCGGTCGGGCGCCGAATTGCGGCTCAAGCTCTATCGTTTCGGTGGCGCCGTGGCGCTGTCCGATGCGGTGCCGGTGTTCGAGAATTTCGGGTTCCGTGTGGTCGAGGAAATCCCGACTCAGTTGCGCGACGAGAATCAAGGCTTCGTCCACGACTTCCTGGTCGAAGCGATCGCGGTCGGGGGCAAGGAGCCGGGCGACTGGTCGGTGCTCGAAGACGCGATCGCCGCCGTGCTGGAGGGCCGCGCCGAAAATGACGCGTTCAACCGGCTCATCCTCGACGCCGGCATGGCGCCCGATGCGGTGGTGCTGCTGCGCGCGTGGTTCCGTTATCTGCGTCAGGGCGGGCTGACCTACGGCTTGCAGACTGTGGTCGACGCGCTGCGCCGCGCCCCCGACGTCGCCACCGCGTTGATCGCTCGCTTCCACGCCGCGCACGCACCCGACGGGACGCGCGACAAGGGTGTGGCGGCGGCCGACGCCGCGATCCGTCACGGGCTCGATCAGGTCTCGGCGATCGACGACGACCGCGTGCTGCGCGCGCTGAAGGGCGTGGTCGCAGCAACATTGCGAACCAACGCCTTCACGCCTGCTGCCGAAGAAGCGCTGGCGTTCAAGCTCGACAGCCATAGGGTCCCGGGCCTCCCCGCGCCGCTGCCGTGGCGCGAAATCTGGGTCTATTCGCCGCGCGTAGAGGGGATCCATCTTCGCGCGGGCCCGGTGGCGCGCGGCGGGCTGCGCTGGTCCGACCGGCGCGACGACTTCCGCACCGAAATCCTCGGGCTGATGAAGGCGCAGCGCGTCAAGAATGCGGTCATCGTGCCGACCGGTGCGAAGGGCGGATTCTATCCCAAGCAGCTCCCCTCACCCTCCAATCGCGATGCGTGGCTGGCCGAAGGGACCGAAAGCTACCGGATCTTCATCCGCACCTTGCTGTCGATCACCGACAACATCGTCGACGGCAAAATCGTCCATCCCAAGGGCGTGACGATCCTCGACGGCGACGATCCCTATTTCGTTGTCGCCGCCGATAAAGGCACCGCCACCTTCAGCGACGTCGCCAATGCGATCGCGATCGACCACGGGTTCTGGTTGGGCGACGCTTTCGCCAGCGGCGGTAGCCAGGGCTACGACCACAAGGCGATGGGCATCACCGCCAAGGGCGCGTGGATTTCGGTCCAGCGCCACTTCGCCGAACGCGGGGTCGATGTGCAGACGCAATCGATCCGGGTCGTCGGATGCGGCGATATGTCGGGCGATGTGTTCGGCAACGGCATGCTGCTGTCGAAGACGCTCAAGGTCATCGCGGCGTTCGACCATCGCCACATCTTCCTCGACCCCGATCCCGATCCGGCGGCGAGCTGGGAAGAGCGCGCCCGCATGTTCGCGCTGCCGCGATCGAGCTGGGCCGATTACAACCCGTCGCTGATTTCCAAAGGTGGTGGCGTGTTCGCGCGCACCGCCAAGACGATCGCGTTGACCAAACAGGTCAAGGCCGCGCTCGATATCCAGGCCGACGAGCTGGAGCCCGCCGCGTTGATCTCGGCGATCCTCAAATCGCCCGCGGACCTGATCTGGTTCGGCGGGATCGGCACCTATGTGAAGGCGGCGAGCGAGAACCATGTCGAGGTTGGCGATCCCGCCAACGACCGGCTGCGCATCAACGCCGAGGACATTCGTGCCACCGCGATCGGCGAGGGCGCCAATCTGGGCGTCACGCAGGCCGGGCGCATCGCCTTCGCCGGCAAAGGCGGGCGGATCAACACCGACTTTATCGACAATTCGGCGGGGGTCGATTGTTCGGATAATGAGGTCAACATCAAGATCGCGCTCAACCGCGAGATGATCGAGAAACGGCTAAGCTTCGAGGCGCGCAACAAGATCCTCGTGTCGATGACCGACGACGTCGCGCATCTGGTGCTGGAGGATAACCGGCTCCAGACGCTGGCGCTTTCCTTCATGGAGAATGACGGGCCGAACGCGCTTCCCTCTTATGTCCGGCTGATCGAGATCTTCGAAGGCGCCGGGCGGCTCGACCGCGTGGTCGAGGGGCTGGCCGAGAATGGCGAATTGCTGCGCCGCGCGACCGAGGGTCGCGGGCTGACCAGGCCCGAACTCGCGGTGCTGCTGGCGACCGCCAAACTGGCGCTGCAGGATTCGATCGAGCATGGCGATCTGGGCAAAGACGACGATCTGAAGGGCGACCTTCACGCCGCTTTCCCGCCCGCGATGCGCAAGAAGTTCGCGAGCGCGATCGACGAGCACCGGCTGCGCGGCGAGATCGTCGCGACCAAGCTCGCCAACCGGTTGATCAACCGGATGGGCGTGCTCCACCCGTTCGAACTGGCCGAGGAAGAGGGCGCGGCGATGGCCGACATCGCGGCGATGTTCGTGGTGGTCGAGCGATTGTTCGACCTCGACAAGCTCTGGGCCGAGATCGAAACCGCGCCGATGCCCGAGGCCGGGCGTCTGGCGCTGTTCGACGAAGTCGCTGTCGCGGTGCGCGGCCAGATCGCCGATCTGCTGCGCGTGACAGTACCCGGGACCGGGCCGGGCGCGGTGCTGGCGCGGCTGGGCAAGGGCGTCGCGGCGCTCGACCGCAAGACGCGCGAATTGCTGCTCGAGGAAGCCAGCAGCCAGAGCGCGCGGATCGCGACCAGTTTGGAGGCGGCGGGCGCGCCGCCGGCGCTGGCGAAGAAGGTCGTGCGGCTGTTCGAGCTCGACGGCGCGATCGGGCTCGCCGATCTCGGCGCGAAACTCGGCTTCGAGGAGACCGTGCTGACGCGCGCCTTCACGCATCTGGGTCAGGCCTTGGGGCTCGACTGGGCGCAGGCCAATGCGGCGCGGATCGTGTCGAGCGATCCGTGGGAGCGGTTGCTAATCGCGGGGCTGGCGCGCGATTTCCAGCAATTGCGGCTCGAATTCCTCGGCCGCGTGGCGGGAAAAGACCCCGAAGGCGCGGTCGACGAATGGCTGGGCACGAATGCGGGTCGAGTCGCGCAGTTCAAAGGCGTCGTTGACCGCGCGCGGACATCGGCCGCACCGAATGCCGCGATGCTGGCGCAGATTGCGGGGCAGGCGCGGGTTTTACTCGCAAGGTAACAGCTGCTCCAATACCCGTCGTCACCCCGGCCTTGTGCCGGGGTCTGCCTCTCCTCGATGGAAGTCAGCCGTTTTTGCACGGCGGCCCCCGGCACAAGGCCGGGGTGACGGCGCAGACTAGGTGGCGGCCTTGGCCTTCTGCCTGGCCTTCAAGTCGCTCTTCCACCCCCGCGCGCGCCACCACATGATGACGCCGGTCACCGCGAGTATCGCCGGCAACAGCCCGCCGAGGAAGATGACCCATTGCCACCCCAGCCCCATCCGCGTGCCGTCGTGGATGCGACGCATCAGGCGGGCGGTGTCTTCCTTCGGCGGCGGCGACGCCTTGGCAACGCCGGTCGCGTCGTCGACCTTGATCTGGCCCTTGGCGCCATCGGACAGCGTGACGGTCCATTCGGGCTTGAAGTCGGTCGGCCATCCAACCGACTTTATCGCGCCGGGCGCGGCGGCGAGCACTGTGTCGAGGCCGGTTTTGGTCACCTCGAGCGGTTTTGCGCGCGCCATCGCCGCGCGATCGGGGCCCCGCGCTTGCTGCGCACCGGACAACGCGCCGAAAAATTGCGGGAAGCTGATCCACGCGCCGGTCAGCGACAGCACGAACAGCGGCAGCGCGATCCAGAAACCCAACAGGTGATGGAGATTGGTGTCGAGGTTGCGGTGCCGCCGCCACCGGAGCCCGCGCACCCATTTGCCCACGGTCGGCCACCACAACCAGATGCCGGTGAAGCACGACAGCAGCATCGCCACGCCGATCCAGCCGACGATCGAGCGGCCCCAGACGGGCACCATCAGGCTGCCGTGGATCTGGTGCATCGCGCGGATTAGCCCCGACGAACCGTTCGCCTTGTCGAGCACACGCGCGGTCGGCGGGTCGAGGTAGATATTGGTGCGCGCGGGCGGTCCGGCTTGCGGCTTGCCCTTGCCGGCGGGGACCGCGGCGACGATCACGGGGCCGTCGCCATCGGGGAAGGTCAGTGTCGAGATTCGGTCGCCGGGGGCGAGGACATTTTTGGCCGATTGGAGATACAGCTGCGGATCGACCGTCTGGCTGCCGCTGACCGCGTAGCGCTGCGGGTTGAGCCAATGGTCGAGGCCTTCGTCCCACACCAACGCCGCGCCGGTGACGCAGAGCGGGATGATCAGGATCGCGAGGATCAGGCCGATCCATTTGTGCACCTGAAACCAGATGTTGCGGAGTCCGATTTTGGTCATGCGATCCTCAGGCCTCGGCCCAGCGCCGCAGCAGGTTATGATAGGTGCCGGTCAGCCGCACCGCCGCCGGATCGGCGTGCCCCATGTGCCCCGCGACATCCTGCACCGACTGGTCGAGCTCGAACAGGATGCGCCGCGCGCCGTCGTCGCGGATCATCGACTGGATCCAGAAGAACGAGGCGACCCGCTGCCCCCGCGTCACCGGCTCGACGCGGTGCACGCTGGAGGCGGGGTAGAGCACCATATGCCCGGCGGGGAGCTTGACGCGCTGTTCGCCGAAACTGTCCTCGATCACCAGCTCGCCGCCGTCATAGCTGTCGGGATCGGCGAGGAAGAGCGTGGCGGACAGGTCGCTGCGGATGCGGAAGTCGGACCCGCGCCGGATGCGGATCGCGCTGTCGACATGCGCGCCGAATGTGTCGCCCCCCGCGTAGCGGTTGAATAGCGGCGGATAGACTTTGAGCGGGAGCGCCGCGGCGACGAACAACGGCGACGCTGCCAATGCGTCGAGCACCAGCGTTCCCGCTTCGCGGGCGGCGGCGGACTCCTCGGGCAATTGTTCGTTGCGTTTGGCGAGCGCCGACTGGTGCCCCGACGTGGCGTTGCCGTCGATCCACTCGGCGGCGTCGATCAGGCCGCGCACCTTCGCCACGCCCGTCGCGTCGAGCATGTCCGGTATGGCAATCAGCATTGCGCCGCTCCGCGCTCGATCGCGGCGCGTCCGCGCGATCGGAATGCGGGCACAGGCGAAGCGTCGAGAAACGCTGCCGCCTTTTCGACGAACGTCGGCGTCGCGGACGCCCCCGCGCGCTCGATCCAGCCCAAAGCCTCCTCGGCCCGGCCCCGCTCGCCGAGCATCCGCGCGTGATTGAAGCATCCACGGAAATCCCCGCCCTCGGCCGCGCGCGCATAAAGCCGCGCCGCCTTGGCCATGTCGCGCGCGACAACCCAGCCGTCCTCATGAAAGCTGCCGACGAAATTGATCGCCTTCGCGTTGCCGAGCTTCGCCGCCTTTTGAAACCAGTCGAGCGCCGTCGCCTTGTCCTCGGCCACGCCGTGCCCGAGCGCCAACAAGGTCGCGTAATTGTACATCGCCCAGTCGAGTCCACGCTCCGCCGCGACGCGGTAGCATTCCGCCGCGCGTGCTTTGTCGACCGCGACGCCCCATCCAAGGTCGTAGCAGCGCCCGACCATGTTCAGGCCCATCAAATGGTCCTGCGCCGCGGCCTTCAGGAACCAGCCGAACGCGGCGCGCGGGTCGCGCGTGACATGCACGCCGTCCAGCAGCATCTGGCCGAACAGCGCCTGCGCCTCGGCTTCATCGCGCCCGGCGAGCGCGATGACGTCGGCGGGGGTGAGCGTCACCGTCATCAGAACTTCAATTCCACCGTGCCGAACACCGTCCGACCCGATGCTATCGCCGCATAGTGGCTGGTATAGACCTGGCTGAAATAGACCTTGTCGGTCAGGTTCTGCGCGTTGACGCTCAGCACGACATTGTCGGTCAGCTTGTACGACGCGCGGGCGTCGAAACGCCAGTAGGACGGCACCATGCGGTAAAGCACCTTTGTTGCCGGAGTGACGACGACATTTCCGGCGACGAGCGCGGCGCTGCGATTGTCGGCATAACCGCCGAACTGCTTGTCCATATATTGCGCCCCGCCGCCGAGCGTGAAGCGCTTGGTCACCTCAAGCGAGGTCCACGCGGTGAACGAGTTCTTCGCCGTCTGCGGGACTTGCTTGCCCGTGTTCACCGAGACGACACGAACCGTCTGACCGGTCGTACCGCCGGCGACCGCCAGCGCGGTGAAACCGCCATCGACGATCTTGGGATCGAGATAAGTGTAGCCGCCGAACACCGTCCAGCCGGGCAGGATCGTCCCGTTGACGGTCAGCTCGACGCCGCGAATGCGGGTCTTGCCCAGGAACGCCGGGTTTCCGTCGTCGCCGGTCACGCGGGCATTGTCGATATCGGTCTGAAACAGCGCGATTCCCAGCCCCAACCGTTCCTTGAACAGGCTCGCCTTCGCGCCGAATTCGTACGATTTGGTCTTCTGCACCTTCAGGCTGTCGAGGATCGCGAGGTTCGCCGCGCTGCCCGTGGTCGGCAACGCATTGTCCTCACGCCCTTCGCCCAGCAGCGTGTTGGGCGGCGTCGCGGCGGTCGCGTAGCTGGCGTAGATGCTGGTTTCCGCGGTCGGCTTGAACACCAGTCCCGCCTGCCAGTTGAACAGCTCGTCGGTGCGCGACAATGTGAACGACTGAGTTGCAGTATAGCCCTGCCCCGGCGTCGTCACCGACTTGAAGCGATCGTAACGCGCGCCGAGGTTGAGGATCAGTTGCGGCAGCAACGTGATCGAATCGAACCCGTAAACGCTGACCGTATTGGCGTCGTTCTGCGTTTCCTCAAGCGGCAGCGATTTGACGATCGGCGACACGACAGACGAGCTGTCGCTGGCGTAATTGACCCATGGATCGTACGGGTTGGGATTGAACAGGCTGGTGCAATAATAGCGCGCGATCATCGCGCTGTTGCAGCGCGGGCTGGTCTGCGATCCGGTCGACAATGTCTCGACCCCCGCCGACGTCAGGTAGCCGCGTGTGACGAAGGTGCCGCGCCGTGCCTTTTCCCACGAAAATTCGGCGCCGACCGCGAAGCTGTGTTCGATCCCGCCGGTATCGAATTTGCCATACAGGTCGATCTGATCGGTCAGGGCGTCCGAGTAGCCGTAACGCGTGTTAGCCCGCCGCCAGACCTGCCCGTTGGTATAGACGTTGCCCGTGCTGTCGTCGGGCAGCAGGAAGATATAGGCCTGCGTGCTGTGCGACCAGCGCGCGGTGTTGCGGATCGTGATCTTGCTCGACAAATCGCGTTCGAAACGGATCGTCGCCTGATCGGTGGTCGCGTCGCGGAAATCGCGGCTGGCGAGGCCGTAATAAGTGCTACGGTCGACCGTGCCCGTCACCCCGCCCGCCGTCGTGATCGTGCCCAAGGCCGGCTGCGTATAGATGTTGCCCGTGCCCGGCGCGTTGCCGATCGTATAGAGGTACGGAATGCCGCTGTCGGGCAGCTCGTGGCTTTCCATCCGGTAATAGCTGATCGTCAGACGGGTCGCGGTGCCCAGCCCGATCGCCAGCGACGGCGCGAAGCCCCAGCGCCGCGCCCAGATCGCGTCGCGGCCGGCGAAATCCTGATCGTGCCACATCCCCTGAATGCGGAACGCGACATTGGGCAGCAGCTGGATGTTGAGGTCGCCGGTGACGCGCTTGTAATCGGCTTCGCCATAGCTGGCCGACACACTGCCGAAGGTGCCTTCTTTGGGCAGTTTGGAGATGATGTTGATCGTGCCGCCGGCCGAGCCGCGTCCGCCCAGCGTCGAATCCGACCCGCGGACGATCTGCACCGAATCGATCGCGAAGGTTTCGCGCGTCTGCGACGACAGATCGCGCACGCCGTCGACATAGATCGATCCCTGGCTGTCGAACCCGCGAATGAACGGACGATCGCCGATCGGGTTGCCACCTTCGGCCGCGCCGAAGGTGATGCCGGGAACGGTCCGCAGCGCATCCTGCAACGAGGCCGAGCCGGTTTCCTGAATGATCCGGCTGGGGATGACGACGATCGACTTGGGGGTATCGACGATCGGCGCGACGTCCTTTGGCGAGACCGGCTCGTCCTTTGGCTTGATGCCTGTGATGACGATGTCGCGCTTCTGATCGTCGCTTTCGTCGTTGGCCGGCAACGGGCCGGCTTCGTCCTTCGCAAATGCGGGGACTGTGGCGAAAGCGCCGACACACGAAAGTGCCAGAAAGGCGGGTTGGGCGATGCGGCGGGCGGCGTTGGTACGAGTCACTCTGGTCTCCCTTTGTCGGGAGTTTCGCTATTGCGAGTCGTTCGCAGTGTCAACGTTATTGAGAATGATTTTCATTAAAATGTTGGGCCAGGATCCATGTTCGCAACGCACTGGCGAGGTTGGGCGGCGCGCCCACCTCGATCCGGAGCGCGTCGATATTCGCGACGAGCGCGCTCAGTGGCAGGCCGCGAGCCTGTGCCGACGCTTCCAGCGCTTGCCAGAACAACGGCTCCAGCGTGATCGAGGTTTCGTGCCCGGCGATGGTGATCGATCGCTTGACCGGCCCGGCAAAGCCGCCGGGCGGCGGGTCGATGGCCATTATAGCCCCTCCCCTTCAGGGGAGGGGTTGGGGTGGGGCAGTCCGGC
>JAZJYW010000011.1:133966-167279 GCA_040390165.1 Pseudomonadota bacterium
CCGGCAAGCACCACGCTGGTGGCTAGGCCCCACCCCCAACCCCTCCCCTGAAGGGGAGGGGCTTTAGAAGAATTCAACCTCAAGGCTTATCGAACAGCGCCGCAAGCTGTTCGATGATCGTCCCGCCCAGCTGCTCGGCGTCCATGATCGTCACTGCGCGCTCGTAATAGCGCGTGACGTCGTGCCCGATCCCGATCGCCGCGAGTTCGACCGGCGAGCGCTGCTCGATCCAGCCGATCACCTGCCGCAGATGGCGCTCGAGATACGACCCGCTGTTGACGCTGAGCGTCGAATCGTCGACCGGCGCGCCATCCGAAATGACCATCAAAATCTTGCGTTCCTCGGGCCGCCCGATCAGCCGGCTATGCGCCCAGAGCAACGCCTCACCGTCGATATTTTCCTTGAGCAGACCTTCGCGCATCATCAGCCCGAGGCTCGGCTTGGCACGGCGCCACGGCTCATCGGCTTGCTTGTAGACGATATGACGCACGTCATTGAGCCGCCCGGGCTGCGGCGGACGCCCCGCGGCGAGCCACGATTCACGCGCCTGTCCGCCCTTCCACGCGCGCGTCGTGAAGCCGAGGATTTCGGTCTTGACCCCGCACCGTTCGAGCGTGCGCGCCAGAATGTCCGCGCTGATCGCCGCGATCGAGATCGGGCGTCCGCGCATCGACCCCGAATTGTCGATCAGCAAGGTAACGACGGTGTCCTTGAACTCGGTCTCGCGTTCGATCTTGTAGCTGAGCGATTGCCCGGGCGAGACGATCACGCGCGCCAGCCGCGCGGCGTCGAGCAACCCTTCTTCCTGATCGAAATCCCAGCTGCGGTTCTGCTGCGCCATCAGCCGCCGCTGCAGCCGGTTGGCGAGCTTGGTCACCGCGCCCTGCAGATGGACGAGCTGCTGGTCGAGGTAGGAGCGCAGCCGCGTCAGTTCCTCGGCGTCGCACAATTCGGTTGCGGCGATCACTTCGTCATAGGCGGTTGTCCACGGCTTATAGTCGAACTGCGAAGATGGATCGCTGAACGGGCGGTTGGGCCGGACCGGGAGCATCCCCTCCTCGCCTTCGTCACCGGCTTCGCCATCGGCTTCGTCGTACGATTCGTCGCCTTGCTCGGCGCCCTCGCCCTCATCGCTGTCGGCGTCGGACTGTTCGCCGCGCGCGTCCATCTCGCCCTGGCCCTGCTCGCCCTGATCCTCGCCTTCGTCGCCCTGATCCTGATCCTCGGTGCCTTCGTCGTCGCTGCCGCCTTCGTCCGATTCCTCGGGGATCTGGTCGCCTTCGACGAGATCAAGGTCTTCGAGCAATTTGGTCGCAAGACTGGCAAAGGCACGCTGATCGTCGAGCGCGAGCCGCAGCGCGTCGAGATCGCCGCCGGCTTTCTCCTCGATCCAGTCGCGCACCAGCGCCAGCCCGGGCTGCGCCAGCGCGGGCGCCTCTTCGCCGGTCAGCCGCTCGCGCACGAGCAGCTGGATCGCGGTCGACAGCGGCACCTCCTCGCGGCTCCGCGCGCGCGTGATCGGGTCCGAACGCAGCTTGAGGTCGAGCGCGTGGTTCAGGTTCGACGTGATCCCGGCATAACCGCGCGACCCCAGCGCCTCGACCCGCGCCGTCTCCGCTGCGTCGAACACCGCGCGCGCGACGGCATCGTGCGGCGCGGTCTTCAGATGGAGCGCGGGGTTATGATGCTTGAGCCGGAGCGCGAACGAATCCGCGAACCCGCGCGCCTCCGCCACCTGATCGGCCGGCAGCGTGCGCGCTGGCATCGGCACCTTGATATGCTTGCCCGATTGCGCGGGCGCATCGGCGGTGAAGGCGAGTTCAACCTCGGCCTCATCCGACAAGGCTCGCGCCGCGCCGCCGAGGACTGCCTTGAAGCGATCGAGGGGTGTGTCGGTGGCCATTACCAAAGTACCTTGCAGCCGAAAGCGGCAATCTGAGGATCGTTTGTCAGAACCGTCATCTCTTCCACGAGCGCTTGGCCAGCGAGCAATCGGTCGAACGGATCGCGATGCGCGCCCAGTAGGTAGCCCGCGCGCATTGCATGCGCGGGAGTGACGTCAAGAATTCTGAACCCGTCGCGCCGCACGAGGTCATCGAAGTCGCGTGCAAAATTACCGAAGGCATCAAGCTTACCGATACGATTCTTGTTGGCGATCTCCCAGACGTTCGTCGCGCTGAGATGAACCGGCTCGATCGCGTCCATGAGGACCGATCGCGCTCGCTTGCCAAGACGGTCATCCTCTGACCACCACAGCACCAACGCGACGGTATCAAGAAGGAAGGCCAATCAGTGCCGCTCGACTTCGGGACGATCATCGATGAAGGCGAGGTCTTCCTCGGGTAGCGGTTCAAGAAACGCGGCAAGGTCGAACGGACCGGTCAATTTCAGCCCGCCGGGTTGACGCTTGCGTGCAGTCGGCGGCGTGACCGGCACCATCTTCGCCCAAGGTTCGCCTGCCTTGGCGATCACGATTTCTTCACCAGCGTGCGCCCGGTCGATCAGCTTCGACAAATGAGTCTTCGCTTCGTGGACGTTGAACGTCGTCTGCGGATCAGCCTCAGCCATATTCGCCTCCTTGTGTGGACTAACTACCTTAGTCCACCCCTCCGATCAACCCTTCCCCACCACGCTCTCGGGCAGGTCCTTGCCGAACACGCGCTGGTAATATTCCGCCACCAGCGACCGCTCCGCTTCGTCGCACTTGTTGAGAAAGCTCAAGCGGAACGCGAAGCCGACATCGTTGAAGATCAGCGCGTTCTGCGCCCAGGTGATGACCGTGCGCGGGCTCATCACGGTCGAAATGTCGCCGTTGATGAAACCCTTGCGGGTCAGATCGGCGACGCGAACCATATTGTCGACCACCGCCTTGCCGTCGGGCTTGTCATATTCGCCCGATTTGGCGAGCACGATCTGCGCCTCGACCGCGGCGGGCAAATAGTTGAGCGTGACGACGATGTTCCAGCGATCCATCTGGCCCTGGTTGATCTGCTGCGTGCCGTGATACAGCCCACTGGTGTCCCCCAGCCCGACCGTATTGGCGGTGGCGAACAGCCGGAACCACGGGCTCGGGCGAATCACGCGATTCTGGTCGAGCAGGGTCAGCTTGCCCTCGGTTTCGAGCACGCGCTGGATCACGAACATCACGTCGGGGCGCCCCGCGTCATATTCGTCGAACACCAAGGCGGTCGGCGTCTGCAACGCCCAGGGCAGCAGCCCTTCGCGGAATTCGGTGACTTGCTGGCCGTCGCGCAACACGATCGCGTCGCGCCCGATCAGGTCGATCCGGCTGATATGCGCGTCGAGGTTGATGCGGATACACGGCCAGTTGAGCCGCGCCGCGACCTGCTCGATATGCGTCGACTTGCCGGTGCCGTGATAGCCCTGCACCATCACGCGGCGGTTGAACGCGAAGCCCGCGCAAATCGCCAGCGTCGTGTCGGCGTCGAACACATAGGCCGGGTCGAGATCGGGCACGCGCTCATCGGCTTCGGAGAAGGCCGGGACTTCCATGTCGGTATCGATCCCGAACAGGTCGCGGACCTTTTTCATCTGGTCGGGCGCGTCGAGGATTGTCGTCTCGCGGCTGTCGGGCTGGGTGTTCGGGATATCGGTCATGGGGATCGGTCCTGCGCGCCAAGTGGCGATTCGATTCTGCGGTATCGCCTTGCACGCCGCGCCGCAACCGGATCGCACGCCGAAAGGGCGTTCAGCCTGCGACGTCGGGCAGTGCGAACAGCGTAACGAAGCGTTCGGCGACGGTACGGTCGCCGCTCACGCGCAGTCGGTCGGTGGCTTCGGCCTGGTCCAGCGTCATGCCGCCGAAGAAGGCCGGTTTGAACGCGCCCGGGCTTCCCTCCAGCACCGCGTCGGCCGCTTGCGCCTCGCCACGTTCCACCGAAATCGCTCCATCGATGAAGCGCGCGACAAACGGCGCGCCGTCAAGCACCATCCCGATTGTCGCAGTGAACCCGGTCGCGCGTTCGGCCACCAGCAGCATCTTGAGCGACAGCATCAGCGCGACCGGCGAGAAGAACAGCGAGGGATCGTGCGACGGCGAGCGCAGCGCCCAGCGCCCGAGGCCGAGCACCACCGGCTCGCACTCCTCGCCCCATGGGGTCAGCGCATAGACCTGAACATTGGCGGGCGCCGGCAAGCGGCGGCGCTCGACGATCCCCGCCTGCTCGAGCCCTTCGAGCCGCTGCGTCAGCACATTCGCGCTGAGGCCGGGCAGACCGCCGCGCAAATCGCCGAAGCGCCGGGGGCCGAGCAACAACTCGCGCACGATCAACAACGACCAGCGTTCCCCGACCAGTTCCATCCCCAGCGCCGTGCCGCAGGCGTCGTCATACCAGCGCTTCGCCGTTAAACCGGTGCCTTTGGTCACTTTTTCTAACTTCATCGTTGTTTTTACTAACCGTCACGGGCATCATCGTCAAACCGATTCGGACAAACCGGACGCAGGAGATGAACGATGCCCCTTCCGACGATCACCGCCTATGACTGGGTCCCGCCCTTCGCGCAGGGCCAGGTGCGCGACTTGCGCGTGCGCTGGGCGCTTGAGGAAGTCGGCCAGCCCTACGACGTGCTTTACCTCAGCCAGGGCGAGCAGAAGCTCGAGCCGCACCGCGCGCGCCAGCCGTTCGGGCAAGTCCCGACCTATGAGGACGAGGACGTGCTGCTGTTCGAATCCGGCGCGATCGTGCTGCATATCGCCGAGACGTTCGGCGGGTTGCTGCCGGCCGACACCGCTCCCCGCGCCCGCGCCATCGAATGGATGTTCGCGGCACTCAATTCGGTCGAACCCTCGGTCATGGAACTGGTCTATGTCACGATCTTCGAGGCCGACCAGCCATGGTCGGCACCGCGCCGTCCCGCGGTCGAGCAGCGCATCGACGCGCGACTGAGCGACTTGTCCGACCGGCTGGGCGAGCGCGACTGGCTCGACGGCGAGACGTTCACCGCCGGCGACTTGCTGATGGTCGCAGTGCTGCGCATCATCGAGGGCCAGGGACTGGTCGAGACATACCCCAACCTCACCGCTTATGTCGCACGCGGCACGGCGCGGCCGGCGTTCCGGAAGGCGCTCGCTGATCAGATGGCCGGCTTCACCGGCGAACCGCCCGAATGGGCGGTGGCGATGATGGAGAAGATGAAACAGGGAGAAAGCGCATGAGCTATTTCCAGGGGTTCGTGATCCCGGTGAAGCCGGATCGCAAGGACGCGTATCGCGCCATGGCCGCCAAAGGCGCGCCGGTGTTCGCCGATTATGGCGCGACGCGCACGGTCGAATGCTGGGAGGAATCGGTGCCCGACGGCAAGCGCACCGATTTGCGCCGCGCCGTCGCCGCCGAGCCCGGCGAGAAGATCGTCTATTCGTGGGTGTGGTGGCCCGACAAGGCGACGTGCGACGCCGCGGCCGAAAAGCTGATGACCGACGAGCGCATGCAGCCCGACGGCGAGATGCCGTTCGACATGGCGCGGATGATCTATGCCGGGTTCGACGCCGCCTATGACAGCGGCGACGGCGGGCGGTTCGGCTATGTCGATGCGATCGTCGCGCCCGCTCCCGACGACCGCGCGGGCTATGCCGCCAATGCCGCGAAGCTCGACGCTTTCTTTCTCCGCGAAGGAGCGTTGCGGACGGTCGACGGCTGGGGCGCGGACGTGCCCGACGGCAAGGTCACCGACTTCAGGCGCGCGGTCGCCGCTGAACCGGGCGAGCAAATCGTGTTCGGCTGGATCGAATGGCCCGACAAGGCGACGCGCGACGCCGCCTTCGGCAAAGTCATGCAGGACCCGGACATGCAGGCGATCAAGCCCGCGTTCGACATGCAGCGCGCGATCTTCGGCGGGTTCGAGCCGATCCTCGACACCGACCATTTGTAAGGAGAGCGACCATGCCCAATCCCCAAGGCACCCCGATCTGGTACGAGCTGATCACCGCCGATCCGATCGCGTCGAAGAAGTTCTATGATCACGTCATCGGCTGGACGATCGATCCCCATCCGATGAGCCCCGAAATGGATTATCGCGGCATCGCCGTCGCCGGCGGCGGCATGGTCGGCGGCGTCTTGCGGCTGTCCGACGACATGGCGGCGCACGGCGGCAAGCCGACCTGGCTGTTCTATATCGGGGTCGACGACGTCGATGCCTCGGTCGAGAAGGTCAGGGCGAACGGCGGCGCAGTCCATATGCCGCCGTGGGACATCCCCGGCGTCGGGCGCATGGCGATGGTCGCCGATCCGCAGGGTAATCCGTTCTACGTCATGCGCGGCGCGAGCGAGGAGAACAGCACCGCCTGGGACCGGATGGGGATGGGCAAGTGCAACTGGAACGAGCTCAACACGCCCGATCAGGCTGGCGCGAACGCATTCTACGCCGACACGTTCGGCTGGACCTATCCCGACAAGATGACGATGCCCGGCGACATGGGCGATTACATCTTCATCGACGTCGCCGGCCAAACGATCGGCGCGACGATGACGATCCAGCCCGGTGATTCGCCCGGTTGGCGCTTCTATTTCCGCACGCCCGATATCGAGGACACCGCGAAGAAGGTCGGCGAGGCCGGCGGCACTGTGCTGGCGGGACCGATGGAGGTCCCCGGCGGCGACCGCATTATCGTCGCGAAGGATGCCCACGGCGTCGTGTTCGGCGCGGTCGGCCCGGGCAGTCAGTAAACAGACGTCAGGAGAGAGATGATGGCAAACAAGATGACCACATGCCTGTGGTTCGACAAAGGTCAGGCGCGCGAGGCGGCCGAATTCTATGCGGCTACCTTCCCCGACAGCCATGTCGGCACTGGCCAGGACTCGCCCGCCGACAATCCCTCCACCAAGCGCGGTGAGGAGATCACCGTCGAGTTCACCGTCTGCGGCCAATCGTTCGTCGGCCTCAACGGCGGGCCCAATTTCACGCCCAACGAAGCGGTCAGCTTTCAGGTCTTCACCGACGATCAGGAGGAGACCGACCGCTATTGGAACGCGATCGTCGGCAATGGCGGTCAGGAAAGCATGTGCAGCTGGTGCAAGGACCGCTGGGGCTTTTCGTGGCAGATCGTGCCCCGCGCGCTGATGGCAGGCATGGCCGACTCCGATCCCGCCGCGGCCCAGCGCGTGATGCAGGCGATGATGACGATGCACAAGATCGACATCGCCACGATCGAAGCGGCCCGCGCCGGCGAGGCGGTGGCATGACACACTATCGCGCCGGCTGCCGCCACTGGACCGCCGAGGCGATGGAGCAACACCGCGCGATGGGGTTCGAGCACGGCTGGAGGATGTGCGCCGATCAGCTCGGCGCGGTCGCCAGGCGGCTGGCGGAGACCGCCGATGCGTAAGGTCACCGGCGCGGCGTTCATCTCGCTCGACGGCGTGGTCCAGGCGCCCGGCGGGCCGACCGAGGATCCGACCGGCGGGTTCGACCAGGGCGGCTGGCTGTTCCGCTTCGACGACGAGGGCATCTTCGAGACCGTGGGGGCTCTGTTCGCGGGCGACTATGGCCTGCTGCTCGGTCGGCGGACGTACGACATCTTCGCCTCCTACTGGCCCTATGTCGAAGGCGACGAGGCAGCGATGGGCGACGCATTCACCCGCGCCGGCAAGCATGTCCTGACGCGCGACGACACGCCGCTCGAGTGGGAGAACAGCCATCGCCTGAGCGGGATCGATGCGGTCGCCGCGCTCAAACGGACCGACGGCCCCGATTTGATCATCCAGGGGTCGAGCACGATCTATCCCGGGCTGCTCGCGGCGGGGCTGATCGACCGGCTGATCCTGATGATCTCCCCGGTGACGCTGGGCAACGGCAAGCGGCTGTTCGGCGCTGGAACGCCGCCGGGCGTGCTGCGGATGGTCGATCACAGGATCACGGCGAAGGGCACGGTGATCGCCACCTACGAGCCCGCTGGCGCCATTCCCGCGAGCGGCGACTTCCCCGTGCCGGCGACGAGCGAGCGCGAACGCGTTCGCCAGCGTCGGATCGCGGACGGGAGCTGGTAGCGCGCGCTATGACGAACGCCTGACAGGCGCTAAGCGAGCGGGGATGACCGATCGTCCGCGTCCCATCCTTGTCGCATTCCTGATCGGGCTATTGGCGGAGGCGTTGTTCCTGTGGGGCCTCGCCACCCCGCACATGCTGGTGTTCGACGAAATCCACTACGTCCCCGCCGCGCGCAAGCTGTTGGCGCTGGCCGGGCCGGTCAACACCGAACACCCCTTGCTCGCCAAGGAGTTCATCGCCGCGGGAATCGCGCTGTTCGGCGACAACGCGTTCGGGTGGCGCTTCTTCTCGACGCTGGCGGGCGCGGCGACGGTGATGGGCGTGTTCGCGATCCTGTGGCTGCTCTATCGCCGGATCCGCCCCGCGCTGATGGGGTCGATCTTCGCACTGCTCAACTTCACGATCTATATCGAAGCGCGGATCGCGATGCTCGACGGGTTTTTCGCGGCCTTTACCGTCGGCGGGATCGCGGCGTTGCTGTGGGCGATGCGCGCGCCGCCCGAAAAAGTGTGGCGGCGATGGATCGTCGCGAGCGTTTTGCTGGGGCTGGCGGTCGCGTGCAAATGGGCGGCGGCGCCGTACGTCGCCTATGCCGGGATCGGGTTCCTGATCCTTCGGGTTCGCGATGCGCGGATTGCCAAGCGGCCCCTGCTCGCCGCGCTGTCGGGCAAGGATCAGCCGCATTGGGCGGGCCTTCCCGCGATCCCCGCGCTGGCGGTGCTCGGGCTGGTCAGTATCGCGACCTATTTCCTGACCTTTGCGCCCGCTTTCTTCTATGCCGACCAACCGCTGACGCTCGCGACATTGCTGCCGTTTCAGCAGACGATGTGGGCCGAGCAAGTCCAGGTGCTGCCGTCGCACCCCTATCAGTCGAGCTGGTGGAGCTGGCCGCTGCTCATTCGCCCGATCTGGTATCTCTACGAGCCCGCCGACGGCGCGATGCGCGGGATCTTGATGATCGGCAATCCCGCGATCCTGTGGGGCGGGCTGCTCGCCGTGCTCGCGTGCCTCGAGGGGTGGCTGCGCGACCGCAACCCCAAATTGCTGTTCGCCGCTGCTTTGTGGATCGCCAGCTACGCGGTCTGGGCCGTGACCCCCAAGTCGCTCGGCTTCTTCTATTATTACTACCTGCCGTCGATCTTCCTGTGCATCGAGCTGGCCGCGGCATTCGATCATTTCTGCACCGGCAAATGGCAGCATTGGGACGAGGCCTTCGCGATCCTGGCGTTCGGGATCGCGGTCTATTTCTTCCCGATCATCTCCGCCGCGCCGTTGCCGAATGGCGACGCGTTTCAGCATTGGATGTGGTTCTCCAGCTGGCCCTAGTGACAGCGTGACCCGGCCTGGTGCCGGGGTCTGCCTGTCAACAACGGAAGCCAGCCGCAGTGGCGATGCGGATGCCGGGACAAGCCCGGCATGACGGTTTGAGAGTTAGTAGCGGCCCCAGACGAAGCGCGAGGACAGCGCGTAATTCCACACCGCGCTAACCGCGATTCCGGCCAGCGCCGATACGATCCACGTCCCCGCCCGCGCGTCGTACATCATCGCCGCGACGCCGACATTGGCGACCGCACCGACCGAACACACCACGCAGAACGACACCCAGCCGTCGAACAGGGCCCGCGCGCCCTTCAACCGCCCGTCGCGATAGGTCAGCGCGTTGTTGACGAAGAAGTTGAAGGTCATCGCGATCGCGGTCGCGGCGATCGTCGATTTGATGAAGCCGATGCCGATTTCGCCGAACAACAACCCCAGCACGAGGAAATGCACCACCGCGCCGATCGCGCCGATCCCGGCGAACATCGCGAAGCGGACGGGGATGAAACGCCCGAACATCCGGTCGTAGAGCGCGATCAGGAATTCCATCGCGACGACATGGTCGAGCTTGCTCTCGCCCTCCGTCCGTAGCCGGAAGACGTAGGGCAGCTCCCTGAACCTGAGCGGCCGATCGGCGGTGGTCATGATGTCGAGCAGGATCTTGAACCCGATCGCCGACAGATGCGGCACGATGTCGCGCACCAGATCGGTGCGGATCATGAAGAATCCGCTCATCGGATCCGACAGATCGGCCTTGAGCACTTGCCGCGACAACCGCGTGGCGAGCGCCGATTTGGCAACGCGGTCCTTGTCCCAGTCGCCGGTCCCGCCGCCATCGACGAAGCGCGATCCGATCACCAGATCGAGCGCCTCATCGCCGTTCAGCGCGGCCACCATCCCCGGCAGGATCGTCTCGTCATGTTGCAGATCGCCGTCGATCACCGCGACCAAGGGTGCGGCGGTCGCGCACATCCCCTCGATCGTCGCCGAGGACAGCCCGCGCCGGTCGATCCGCTGAATGACGCGCACGCGCCGGTCGGTGCGCCCGATCGCGCGCGCCGCATCGGCGGTGCCGTCGGGGCTGTTGTCGTCGACGAAGATTGCTTCCCAGCTCAGCCCGACCAGCGCCGCATCGAGCTTCGCCACGAGCAATGGCACGTTGGCACGCTCGTTGAAGGTCGGGATGACGATGGCGAGGTCGAGAGCGCCGGTCATAAAGCGGCGAGGATCGCGTCGGTCATTGCCGTTGTCGACAGCTCGCCGCCCAGATCGGCGGTCCGCGCGCCGTCGAGGATCGCCTTCGCCACCGCGGCTTCGATCCGCGCGGCGGGGGCGTGCATCCCGAGCGAGTGGTTGAGCATCATCGCCGCCGACAGGATCGCCGCGCAGGGATTGGCCTTGCCCTGCCCGGCAATATCGGGCGCCGAACCGTGGATCGGTTCGTACAGCCCCAGCGTCGTGCGCCAGCTCGACAGCGTGGCCGAGGGGAGCATGCCGATCGACCCCGCGCACATGCTCGCTTCGTCGGACAAGACGTCGCCGAACAGATTGCCGGTGACGATGACGTCGAACTGGCCCGGGTTGCGCACCAGCTGCATCGCGGCGTTATCGACATACATGTGGGTGAGCTCGATATCCTCGTAATCGCCGGCGACTTCGTTGACCACGTCGCGCCACAGCTGTGAGGTTTCGAGCACATTGGCCTTGTCGACCGAGCACAGCCGCTTCTTGCGGCGCCGCGCGATATCGAACCCGACGCGCGCGATCCGCTCGACCTCGGTCTCGTTGTAGCGCATCTGGTCGAACCCTTCGCGCACCCCGCCCAAGCCGGTGCGGCGGCCCTTTTCGCCGAAATAGACGTCGCCATTCGATTCGCGGACGATGATCATGTCGATCGCCCGCGCGATGTCGGGCTTGAGCGGCGAGGCGTCTTCGAGCCCCGGCGTCAGCTTCGCCGGACGCAGATTGGCGAACAGCCCGAGTTCGCGCCGGAGCCCGAGGATTGCCGCCTCCGGGCGCAGCCGCCGTTCGAGCGCGTCGAATTGCGGATCGCCGACCGCACCGAACAGGATCGCGTCCGAGCGCTTGGCGAGTTCCAGCGTGGCTTGAGGTAGCGGATTGCCACTGACGGTATAGGCCGCGCCACCGACCGGCGCCGTTTCATAGCTCAGATCCAGCGCCAGCGCGTCGAGCACACGGCGCGCTTCGGCAACGACTTCAGGTCCGATCCCGTCGCCGGGTAGTAAAGCAATCAGTGGCATTCAATTTCCCGCCCAAGAAACCGTCCGCTGGGCGTTAGAGGCATAGACATGGTTTCGACAAGGCGTCTCGTGCCCCTGCGAGAGCAGGAGCCCAGCGCCACGGGCAGGCAGGCGCACAACCTTGGGCTCCTGGTTTCGCAGGAGCACGGACCGTCAAGCCCCCGCCCGCTTCAAGCGATCGACCAGCCGCGCCCGCGCCGCCAGCGTGTCGGCGCGGCGATCGGTCAGCAAGTGCGACTCGATTTCGTCGCCGGTGATCGCCAGCGCGGTCAGGATTTCGCTCCATCCGGCACCGCCGACGATCTGCGGCAAGGGGTCGTCGAGCCCGTAACCCAGCTCCGCCAGCAGCAATTGTTCGTAGCGCACCAGCGCCACCGCCCAGCCGCGCGCGGCGGGCGCGGCTTCGATCGCCCCGATCATCCCGTCGAGTGCGGCGTAGAGCCGGGGATAAGGCTGGCCTTCGGGCAAGGCGACGGCGGTCAGCGCGGTGACCCATTCGAGCGCGGCGGCGGCGAGCGGCTCGGCATAGAGCGGGGCGCGGCTGTGGCTGAGTTCGAGCGTCAACCCGGCAAGCTGATCGTCGGTGCGCGCGCGCCATTCGCCGACGACAAGGTTTGCCGGCTGAAGAATCGGCCGGATCGCGCGCGACCGCCCGCCGCGGACATAGCCCGCGATCATTCCCGCTTCGTGCGTCAGGCAGCGCACGATCGCGCCATGTTCTCCGTGCTGGCGGACCGAGAGGATCAGGGCTGGCGCGCGGAGGTGCATGGAATGGGGTTACGCTGCCCCACTCCGTTCGTCACCCCGGCCGAAGTGCCGGGGTCCGCCGTGCAACCGGCGACGGCGCTGCGGGTCGAGACGCGGATCCCGGCACTTCGGCCGGGATGACGAACGTCAGGCCCGCCGCACCTTCTTCGCCAGATCCTGCAACCCGAACCGCTCGACCGCGCGCTTCGCCAGCGCCATCGTCCCGTCGAACGCCGCCAGCGCGCCCAGCGCCAGCCGGTTGGCCGGGGTCGCGCGCAGCAGCAGCAGGTCGCAACACTCGACACCGCCGGTCGCGAACTGGCGTTTGTGCTGGCCGTCGCCCTCGGTGAAGTCGAAGCGCTTCAGCCCGCCTTCCGCGAACAAGTCGCGCAGCGCCTCGACCTGCAACACCGCGCCGACCGACAGATCGTTGTGCTTCGGGTCGTGCCCGACGAATTCGTAGATCACGGTGCCGTCATGCACCGGGCAATAGAGATACGCCGCCGGCTCACCCCCGACATAGAGCAGCCACGCGCGGACGCGTCCGGCTGCCGCCATCGCGTACATCCGCCGGAGGAAGTCGGGCGTGTCGGGCAGCCCAGCGCCCATCAGCTTTTCCTGATAGGTGCCGAGCGCCAGCGCGCGGGCGATCGCGTGGAACTCGCCCAACTGCTCCGGGGTCGCATAGCGGCGAATGTCGAGCTGCCCACCCGAGACGCTTGCCACCTTCTTCGCCTTGCGCTTGATCCCCGAGCGCGTGTTCGACGACAGCCGTTCGAGATACGCGTCGAAGCCGATGGTCAGGTCGGCGAAACGGCGGGTGTAGGTCTGGCGCGTGAAGGCGATCATCTTGCCCGCCGCCCAGGTCAGCGCGTCGCGCTGGCTCTCGGGGAGCGAGGTCACCAGATAGCCGTCGGCGGCCGGATCGAGCGGCGGCAGCACGGGCAGCCGTCCGTCGAGCGCCGCGGTCAGATCGAGCGGCACGCGCACCAGATCGCGGCGGATCGACGCCAGCGTGCGCGCGCCGACCTGAAATTTGAGCGGGAGCGGGCGCGCAGTCGTCACGCCGCGCGCTCCTCGATCCAGTTGGACCAGAGCTGTTCGGCCTGCCGCCAGCGTGTGCGCAGCAAGTTGGGGCCGAGCGGGGCGGCGTCGGCGGTTCCCGAGAAGGTCGGAAGATCCCGAAATTGCGCGGTGGGCAGCGTATCGCGCGCATCCGCGAGCATCGCGCACAACGCCTCGAACCGCCCGACATGCACGCCATTCGCGCGCGTCGCCCCGCGATTGGCGAGCTCGAAGCCATGGCTGACGATCGTCACCGCCTCGTGGCGTTCGGCCAACGCATGATCGAGCGCGGCGCGCATTTCGCCCTGCGACAGCGCGCAAATCTGGAACTGGCGCAGATGTCCCGGCGTGTCCTCGATCAGCGTGACCGGCACTTCGACCACCCCGTTTCGGACGACCGGCGCGATCTGACGCGTCGGCAATCCGATCGCGCTGGGCCACGGCGCGTCGGCGCCATTATGGCTGCTGTCATAGCGAAACCCGAGTTCGGCGAGCGCGGTGAGCGTGTCGTCATTAGCGGCATAGCTTCCCGAGCGGAACGCTACCGGTTCGGCCGCGCCGCACGCCTTGAGCAAGTCGCGCGCGCCCGCGATCAGCGCGCGCTGTTCGTCGAGGCTGTAATCGATCAGTTCGAACCGGCCATGACTCGCGCCCGAATCGTCGGGCTTCGCCCCGGCCCAATTGGGGTGAAGGTGGAGCTGCACCTCCTGCCCTGCCGCGACGATCATCTCGACCACGGGGCGGATCGCATTCAGCCCGAATACCATCGTCGGCATCGGATCGACGAAGAAGCACGCCTTCAGCCCGTGCCGCGCGAGCAGATCGAGCTGATACCGCACGCCGACGCCGGCAGGTTCGAGCGAGCGCTCGATCTGAGTCGCAAGGTCGCACCCGGCGGCGTGGTGGCGCCACATCAATTCGGTGTCGATCGTCAGGAAAACGGGCGTTGTCACGAGCTGCGGGATAGCGGAGCGAGGTGAAGATTTGGTTTTGAGCGGTGCGCCAATCCAAACCGTCATCCCGGCCTTGTGCCGGGATCCGCGTCCCCTCTCGGGAATCCATCGCTGGTTGCGCGGCAGACCCCGGCACAAGGCCGGGGTGACGACTACTCACCGCGAATGGTAGAAGTCATACACTTGTTGCGCCACCGCCGCGCTGACGCCGGGCGCCTTCTGCAAATCCTCCAGGCTCGCCCCGCGCACCGCTCTCCCGGTGCCGAAATGCATCAGCAGCGCTTTCTTGCGCGCGGGACCAATTCCCGGGACCTCGTCCAACGGTGACGCGCCGATCGCCTTGGTGCGCTTGTCGCGGTGCGCGCCGATCGCGAAGCGGTGGACTTCGTCGCGCAGGCGCTGGAGGTAGAACAGGACCGGCGCGTTGACCGGCAGCTGGAATTCGCGCCCGTCCATCAAATGGAACACTTCGCGCCCGTCGCGGCCGTGCATCGGGCCCTTGGCGATCCCGACCAGACAGACGTCCTCGATGCCCATTTCCTCGAGCACACCCTTCACCGCGTTCAATTGCCCGCGCCCGCCGTCGATCAGCACCAGATCGGGCCATTCGCCGCCGTCGCGATCGGGATCCTCGGCCTGCGCGCGCGCGAAGCGGCGCCCGAAGACTTCGCGCATCATCCCGAAATCGTCGCCGGGCACGGTCGCTTTGTCCTTGATGTTGAACTTGCGATACTGGCCCTTGCGGAACCCCTCGGGCCCCGCGACGACCATCGCGCCGAGTGCGTTGGTGCCCTGAATATGGCTGTTATCGTAGATTTCGATTCGGTCGGGCGGTTCGGGCAGGTCGAACAGATCGGCGACTTCGCGCAGTAGTTTCGCCTGCGTCGTACTCTCCGCCAGCCGCCGTTCGAGCGCTTCGATCGCGTTGCGGCTGGCCTGTTCCATCAGCCGCCGGCGGTCGCCGCGCTGCGGCACCGACAATGCAACCTTATACCCCGCGCGCTCGGCCAGCGCTTCGGCGAGCAAGTCGCCTTCCGCCAGCTCGCGGTCGAGCAGGATCGTCCGCGCCGGCGGGACTTCCTCGTAAAACTGGCCGAGAAACTGCGTCAGCACTTCGTCCTCGGGCACGTCATTCGTGTGCGCCGGGAAGAAACTGCGATGTCCCCAATTCTGTCCGCCACGGATGAAGAACGCCTGGATTCCCATCACGCCATTGCTGTTGGCGAGCGCGAAGACATCGGCGTCGCCCACGCCCTCGGCGTTGATCGCCTGGCTGCCCTGGATGAAGGTCAGCGCCTTCAACCGGTCGCGCAGCACGGCGGCGAGTTCGAAGTCCATCGCCGCCGCCGCGGCTTCCATCTGCACGCCGAGCTTGGTCTGCACCTTGGTCGATTTGCCGCCGAGAAAATCCTTCGCGTCGCCGACCAGCTCGGCATACTCCTCCTTGCCGATCCGCCCGACGCACGGCGCCGAGCAGCGCTTGATCTGGTAGAGCAAACACGGTCGGTCGCGCGTCTTGAAGAAACCGTCGGTGCACGAGCGCAGCAGAAACAGCTTCTGCAGCGCGTTGAGCGTGCTGTTGACGCTGCCGGCGCTGGCGAACGGGCCGTAATAATTGCCCTTCGCGCGGCGCGCGCCGCGATGTTTCTGGACCCGCGGGAAATCGTGGTCGGCGCGCAACAGGATGAAGGGGAACGACTTATCATCGCGCAGCAGCACGTTGTACGCAGGGCGGAAGCGCTTGATTAGTTGCGCTTCGAGCAGCAGCGCGTCGGCTTCGTTGTTGGTCGTGACGATCGTCATCGACCGGGTCTGCGCCACCATCCGCTGCAACCGCTTGGGCAGGCGATCGACCTGCGTGTAGTTGGTCACGCGGTTCTTGAGCGCCTTCGCCTTGCCGACATAGAGCACGTCGCCGCGCGAATCGTGCATGCGGTACACGCCGGGCCGCACCGGCAGCGTCTTGAGCACATTGCGGATCGCCGCCACGCCCGCTTCGAGATCGGGCGCCTCGCCGCCCCCGCGCACGGCGTAGGTGGACTTCTCTTCATTGAAACGATCGGGCGCATTGGGCGAAGACATGAGAACGATCTAGGGTTTCCGTGCGCCGGATGCCACGGCAATGAGCGTCGCGTCACTCGACGTACCGTGCCCGGCGACGACGGTGATTAGGACGCGGAACGCTGGATTGTCAAAGCACCACACGCCGCTACAGCAACGTCACCAGAGGGCCCCGACCACGCCGGACAAGAGTGTAAAATCAACAATGTACGTTTCGATTACCGGTCTAAAGCCAAGGGGCCCGCTGCACGTTCCGCGTTTCTGGTGGCATGCGATCCGATCAATGCGGCAAGCACAACGTGCGCCGGGCAATCTATCGGTCGATGTGCGGACGATCGCCGGAACGCACCATACACTGTCGCTGTGGGAAAACCGCGCGGCGATGCGCGCTTATCTGGGTGCGGGCGCCCATCGCCGCGCGATGCGCGCGTCACGCAGCATCGGAAGAGGCGCGGTGTACGGCTATGAGAGCGACGCCGCGCCCGCCTGGTCCGAACTTCCCGACCTGCTGCGCCGGCACGGACGCGCCATCTGACGCAAATGCGGCGGCGGCGCCGGGGCATCACCGCCGCATTCGAATTACCGGCCGGATTACTTGATCGCGGAAAGGTCCGTGCTGAGCTTGACCAGCAGCTCGTCGGTGATCTTGCCTTGCGACATCGGCGCGACTTCCTTGAGGCTCATCGTCTTGAAGCTCTCATAATAGGGATTGGCCGAAGGATCGCCGCCCAGGTCGGCGGTAAGCACTTCCTTGCCCTTGGCGTCGGCCATGATCGTTTCGATCGGCGTGTCGGTGGTGAATTTCGCGCCGACGACAGGCGCGCCAGCGCCCGAAACCGTCGGACCAGCCGACGCCGCGGCGACCGGCGCCGGTGCGGTCGTGGTCTGCGCAAACGCAGGGGTAGCCGCCGCGATCAGCGCGATGGCGAACAGGGTCTTCATGGTCGTTCTCTCCCGAAAAGGCCGCGTATCAATGACGGCGATTGGCGTCCAAATTATGGCAATATATCAGAGGCTGCGTTCGTCCCAACGGTCGAACTCATACGCGATCGATCCCTCGACCAGCCGCTCCCAGAGATCGCCGACGACCTCGGGGGGAACGCCCAGTCGCACGGCTTCGGCTTTGGCGTTGGCGATCACCTGCGCCTTGCGCGCTTCGTCGCGGACCGCGCCGCGCTCTTGCTTGATCCGGGCCGCCGCGCGCATGAAGCCGAACCGCGTCGCAAGCAACGCGACGATCTGTTGGTCGAGCGAATCCACCCCGGCGCGCACGTCGGTCATTGTCTGACAGTCTTCGGGGTCGATCATCGACGACATCCGTCGAACGCGATCAGTTGAGCCGTCCCAGCCCGGCGATGGTCTTGTCGACCAGCGGCTTGTCGGCGGCGGCACCGTGCGTGTCGGCGATGATCGCCGCGGCGGCCTTTGCCGCGACATCGGCAGCGCGCGCGCGGACTTCGGCGACCGCGGCACGTTCGGCGGCGCCGATCTTGTCCTCGGCCATCTTGCCGCGACGCTCGACCAGTTCGGCGGCGTCGGTTTCGGCCTTGGCGATCAGCGCGGCGGCTTCCGCCTCGGCGTGCTTGACGATCGCTTGCGCATCGCCGGCGCTGGCCTTCGACTTCGCTTTGGCGGCGGCTAGCAAGGCTTCGGCTTCGGCGCGGATCGCGGTCGCTTCGTCGAGCTGGCGCCGCGTTTCGGCGATGCGCGCGTCGAGCAGGTCGGTGATCCGCTTGGGCGCCTTGGCGACGAAGATCGCCAGCAGGATGAACAGCGTGACGCCGACATAGACCCACTGCTCGGCGCCGAGGCCGAGCAGCGTCGGGCCTTCATGCTCTGCGGGCGCGGCGCCATTGGCTTCGGTGGTTGCGATCAGCATCATCATTCCGGTCCTCAGGCCAACGCTGCCAGCGTGGCTTTCGTCGCAGCGGCATCGGCCGGGCGCTTGCCGGTCAGCCGCTCGACGATGTCGGCCGCGGCATCGGCGGCGACGCTTTCGATCTCACCGAACGCCTTGGCGCGCGCGGCATCGAGCGATGCCTGAGCCTTGGCGGACTTCTTGTCGAGCGCGTCGTTCGACGCCTTGATTTTGGCTTCAATCGCCGCCGCGGCGGTGGCGCGCGCGTCGGTGATCTGAACCCGCGCCGCGTCCTGCGCTGCGGCGATCCCGGCGTCATAGTCTGCGGCCATGCGGTCGGCTTCGCTCTTGGCGGATTGCGCCGTCGCGATGTCGCCCGAAATCCGGTCCTCACGCGCCGTCATCACCCGGCCGACCTTGGGCAAGGTCAGCCGGACGATCCCGAAATAGAGGATCGCGAAAAAGATCGCGAGCCACACCATCTGGGGCAGGAAATTGGCGAGCTGGAACTGTGGCATGGCCGTCCGTTCAGTCTGTCAGAGTTGCGTCGCTAGCGCGCCGAAGCGCGCAAGTACGTCTCTCTTACGAAAACGCGAGCGCCAGTGCGACGACGGCGGCGATCAGGCCGAGCGCTTCGGTCACGGCGAAACCGAAGATCAGGCGGCCGCCCATCTTGGCGTCCGCTTCGGGATTGCGCACCGCACCGTTGAGGTACTGGCCGAAGATGTTGCCCACGCCGATCGCGGCAAGACCCGCACCAATCGCGGCCAGACCTGCACCGATAACCTTTGCCGAACCAACGTCCATGATAAATTCCTTCTTACTTGATCAATGAATGTGAAACGAAACTCAGTGAAGATTGATCGCGTCGTTGAGATAGAGCGACGCGAGCAAAGCGAAAACATAAGCCTGCACGACCGCGATCAGCACCTCGAGCGCGGACAGCGCGATGGTCACGCCCAGCGGCACGATGCCGAACACATAGGGCAGCGCCCCAAACGATCCGAGCGCGACGACGAAGGTGCCGAACACCTTCAATAGCACGTGCCCGGCGGTCATGTTGGCGAACAGTCGAATGGCCAGCGTGAACGGGCGCGACAGGAAGCTCAGGATCTCGATCACGAACACGAACGCACCGAGGAAAATGTTCGAATCCTTCGGCCAGAACAGGCTGAAGAAGTGGAAGCCGTGGCGCGAAAAGCCGACGATGCAGACGATCGCGAAGACCAAAACCGCCAGCCCCAGCGTCACCGCGATATGACTGGTCGGGGTGAACGCGCCGACCCACGGGATCAGCCCGAGCAGGTTGCACGCGAGCACGAAGATGAAGAGAGAGAAGATCAGCGGCGCGAAGCGGCGACCTTCGGGACCGACATTCTCGTCGAGCATCTTGCGCACGAAATCGTAGACGTACTCGACCGCCGCCTGCCAGCGCCCGGGAACGAGCTGCGGCTTTGCGGTGCCGACGAACAGGAAAATCGCGACGAAGGACAGCGCGATGCCCATCCACAGCGACGAATTGGTGAACGACACGTCGTACCCGGCCACATCGAAGGGCTTGAGGACCTTGATCGCGAACTGTTCCATGGGGCCGGCCATTGTCGGTCCTTACTTGCTGGTGTCGTTGGCGTCGAACGACGCAGAGGTCTTCATCGCGCGATACACGCCGGCGATGAAGCCAAGAACGAGGAAGCCGATCATCGCCCACGGCTTGGTGCCGAGCCCGGTCCAGGTGTCGATCGCATAACCGATGAACGTCGAGACCAGGATGACGCCGACAAACTCGATCCCGATCGCCCAGCCGCGGCTTTCCGACGCACCTTCGGCGGCGGTTATCGGGCGCTCGATCTCTGCCTTCGCATTCGCGATCCGGCGGTCGAGGTCATCGTTCTGGCGGTTGTCGGCCAAGGTACTGAAACATCCTGATAAAGAAACGCCGCCACGCTCTGACAAGCGGGCGACGATCGGGCAGCGAGGGACCGTTGCCCCCTGTTGCTAGGCGCGCGTTTAGAAAAGGGGTCGGGCCGAGTCAACTCTTGTGGGTGGACAAGGTCCCGCATTGACTCCCCTCGCTGGAAGGGAGGGGGATAAGAAGGTTGGGCCGTCCCTGACGCCTCAAACGCAGCGCGCGTCGCGCAGCGGCGGCGCGGAGGTGCGCGTCTGCCAATTGCCGTTCGGATCCTTGTACTTTTCGCCCGGCACGGTCTTCGCGATCAGGTTACAGCCGCTGGTAAAGGCCATTTCCTCGACCGTCGCGCCGCTCGCCGCGCTCTTTTTGGTATAGACATCCTTGCGCTGGATATTGATCTTGTTGACCAACGCCGTCAGCGCCGCGCTGGGCGAGCCCACCACGCCGAGATAACCGTCGGGCAATTCGCCGATCTGGCCCGCCGCGCGTGCGGCGGCATAGGCCGGGTCGCGCTCCTGCGCGCTCGCCGCACCGGCAGAGGTCACAAGAAGCAGAGCCATCATTACGCGTCGCATCAGAAAATCCCCGGGTTATCCTTGATCAGTTCCTTCGCCTGGCCATCCAGACGATACACCACTTCGGCCTTCACGTTGATGTTGAGATTGATTTCGATCGGCTTGTCGGGCGCGGACACGTTGATGCACCCGCCGAGCAGGCCGTTCGCGCCGAGCGCGCCGATCAGGAACATCTTTCGCATCGTCCCAGTGGTCAGGCCCAATCCTCTTTTCGTCAATCCGGTTCGTATCATGGCTTGGTCTCGCTTGCGGGGGGCTGAACGGGCGGTTGTCCGCCGTTTTGGTTGAGCAGGAAATCGGGCGGCTTGGTGCCCGGCGCGTAAAAGCTCTGCGCGGCGCCGATCAGCGAGCGGAAGGGCGCGCGGATCTTGACGTTGAAGACGAACGGCAGCTTTTGCAGGCGGCGCACGAGGAAGTTGGACTTGGCGCCCTCACCCTGCGCGATTCCCGCAAAATGCGCCTCGGTAATCACTTCGCCCGCCAACGGCCCGTTCATCGTCAGATCGAGATTGCGGTAGCGCAGCGATTTGAGCGCCTGAAACGCCAGATTGCCCCATGTGCCGAGATCTTCCTTCGACACCGCGCCGACATACGCCAGCGTGCCGCCCCCCGGCCGCACGACCAGCCGCCCGTTCTCGATCCGCCCGCCATTGATGTCGAAGATCATCGGCAGCGTACCGTCGAAGATGCCGGTGGCGTTGAGGTTCTTGAAGTCGAATTGCTGCAGAAATTGCGCGGCATCGACGCCGGTCAGCCGGAACGTCAGATGCCGCCCGCCGGGATCGAGGAAATCGAGCGTCGTGGGCTCAAGGTTGAGCGCTCCCCCGGCGAACGGCCAGCGCGCGTCGGCGACCTGAATCCGGTTGGGGCCGAGCAGGCGGTAGTGAATCACCCCGTCGGTGACCGAGATGCCGGTGTCCACTGTCTTGACCGTGGCAACCTGATCGTGCGCGCTGACCATCCCCAGCAGGTCGGTCAGATGCAATTCGGTCGATATCCCGGTGACCGGACCGAACGCGGCGGCGAGGTTCATGCCGCGCGTCCGGAACACGCCGTTGCTCGTCACCGCGTCGGGGCTCCACGCAATATGTCCTTCACCCGTGACCGTCCCGACGACGTTGGCGACAACGCCTTCGGTTAACGGAGTCAGCGTGTCGGGCTGAAAGCCCGAGGCGAAGCGCAGGCCGGTAACGATCAGGTCGGCAGTGCCGCTGCCGCGCGACAGATCGTGGACGATGCGAACGTCGGCGACCTTCGTGTCATGATCGAGGGTGGCGAGCACACCGGTTGCGACGATGCGATTATCGGCCAGCGTGAGCGCGATATTGCGCCCGGCGAGCGGCTTGAATCGCGGATCGACCGCGGCATCGCTGACCGCCAGCGCACCGTCGACCGCCAGCTTCCCGCCCACATAACGCCAGTTGCCCGCGGCTTTGGACAGGACCAGCGGGACCGCGCCGATCTGCCCGCCGGCACCGCCGAACGTGCCCGCCAGCGAGCCGCCGAACCCGCCCTCAAGCGTGGCGATATCGAATCTGGTCAGGCGCTCCGCGGTCCCGATCCGCACCGCGACCGTGCCGAGCTGAAAATTCTTATCGCCGAGACGGACGATCGCGCTCGCCGCCGCCAGCGTCAGCGGGCTGCCGCCGAGCGACCCCGCCAGCCGCACGTCGCGCGCGCTGGCGCCGCCGCCGATGCGCCCGCCCGCCATTCGGAACATCGCGCCATCGACCGGACAAAGCTGCGTCCGCAGTTGCCGCGCGTCGAGCCCGCCGACGTGTACGCGCGCCGCCGACAAGGCCGCGCAAGCGGGATTGACCGTCAGCGTGCCGCGCCCGTCCCACTGCGCGACCAGCGGCAAGCTCAACCCGTCGACCGATCCGCCGCCCAACGGGCCGCTCAGCGTCACCACGCTGTCGATTCGCGTCCGCCCGTCGAGCCCCGCGCTGAATTTGACCGGCGCCAGCGCCAGCCGCGCGCCACCGGCTTCATACGGCTCGATCGTCGCGATGCCGGCAATCGGTGTGCCGAATCCCGCCTGCGTCAGCGTCGCGCTCAATTCGGGCAAGCCCCCGCCGCCCGCCACCAGAGCGCCGCGCACGATCGCCCCGCCATGGGGCCAGACGATCCGCGTGCCGTCGCTGCTCGACAATGTCGCGCTTGCCCCGCTTTCGGCGACCGCGATCAGCCGCGTCAGCGTGACCGATCCGCGCGCGCCGTCGGTCGCAGCGGACAGATCGGCGGTGACCGCGAATTCCTGTGCTGCGGCTCCCAGCGCCTTCGCCAGTTGTGCGGTCAGCGGCGCGACCGGCGTGCCCGCGCCCGATCTGCCCAGCGCGGCGAAAGACGACCGCATCGACGGCGGCAACGCCACGCGTTCGATCCGCGTCTGCCCGGTGAACGCGCCTTTGCCGCCCACGTAGCGATACGCCCCGTCGATCGCCGCCGCCTGTCCGGCAATGCCACCAGACGTGAGTTTCGCGGCGGTCAGCGCCACCTTGCCCTGCACCCCGCGCGCATCGCCCGCGAAGCGCACCGTGCCCGTAAGCCCCTCGAACGCCACCGACAGCGCCGAAGCCTTGTCCGCCGCCAATGTCGCCGTCCCGGCCCATCTGTCGAACCCCGCCGTCACCGACGCATCGAGATCGGCGCGCAGCCCGCTCGCCCCGTTGCCCGAACACCCCACATTCGCCGCCCGCATCGGCCCTTTAAGCCGGATCGCATCCTGCCGGACATCGACCTTCAGCACCGCCTGCGCCTTGTCAGCGGCGCAGTCGCCGCTCGCGACCCGGTCACTCACCGCCGCGACCGAGCCGAGAAACCCGCCGTCGAGCCGACCGAACCCGCTTGCCTTGATCCCGACCACGCCCTGCGGCGTTTCCAGCCGCATCCGGCCATCCTCGAGGTTGAGCGAAATCGCGGGCAATTTGAACGCGCCGCCATCGCCCTTGGGGATCAGCCGGTCGAGCGACCCCAGCGACAGCGCGCCATCGACGATCCGCCCGCGCGCCCGGACGTGCCCGGCGCTCACCCCGAGGACACGCGCGCCGTTCAGCCCGACACTGGTTTCGAGCTCGATCCAGTCGGCGATCAGATCGGGATTTTTGGGATCGCCAATGACGATATCGGTCAGCCGCTGGTGCCCGAAGGCCAGTTCCTGCACCGTATAGCGCGCCTCGACATGCGCATCGGCGAAGGTGCGATCGACGAACCCACGCGCGATCGGTTTTCGCGCGATCCACAATCCCGCCATAGCAACCGCCAGCACGAGCAACGCCACGCCGAGCCGATTGAGCGTCGAGCGCATCCGCGACGGACCGGCCCTGACCTGCTCACTACTCGCCATTGAACCCCTTACGCGCGTTCATCACCGGCAACGCTATACGCAGCGCGGCCCCCACGGCAATTGCACGCCAGCGGACATCCCGATAACCCTTGGCAAATGGGGGACGTTCCCAAACACGATGGCACTGGCCACCGCGCGCGGCTGCGCGAGCGGCTACTCGCCGATTCCGACGGGCTGCTCGACTACGAGCTGGTCGAATATTTGCTCGGGCTCACGATACCGCGCCGCGATACCAAGCCGCTGGCCAAGGCGTTGTTGAAAGAATTTGGCGGGATCGCGGGGCTGCTCACTGCCAATCCCGATGCGATCTCGCGCGTGCCCGGCATGGGCGACACCTCGGTCGCTGCGCTGAAAGTCGCCCACGCGGCCGCGCTCCGGCTGCTCAAGGCCGAGGTGGCTGAAAAGCCCGTTCTCGCCAACTGGCAAGCGTTGCTCGATTATCTGCGCGCCGACATGGCGCATCACGCGATCGAACGCGTCCGCGTGCTGCATCTCAACACGCGCAACATGCTGATCCGCGACGAGTTGATGGCCGAAGGATCGATCGACGAAGCCCCGGTCTATGTCCGCGAAGTGATCCGCCGGGCGATCGACCTCGGCTCGGCGGCGATCATCCTCGTCCACAATCACCCGAGCGGCGACCCCTCCCCCAGCCGCGCCGACATCGACCTGACGCGAGCCGTCGCCGAGGCGGGGAAGAAGATGGGTATCGCGGTCCACGACCATATCATCATCGGGACCAAGGGCTTTACCAGTTTGCGCGGGCAGGGCTTGATTTAGGGCGCAAAAAAGGACCGCCGCGCCAAGGGGTCAGGCGCGGCGGTCCTCCTGCGATAAGCGTCGTCGGTTACGACGCCTTGGTCTGACCCTGAGCCAAGAAGTTGGTCAGTTCGTCCTTCGAAATCGACTTCGACTTGTCGGTATCGGCGGTGGCAAACGCGCCGGTCGTCCAAGCCTTGTTCGCAGCATCGTCCTTGGCCGCCGGATCGGCGGTTTTCTTGAGCGCCAGCATCCAGGTCCCGAACTCTGCCTTGCTCAGCGTGCCATTGCCGTTCTTGTCATAGACCGGGAACTCCTTGCCAACGATATCGGCAACTTGCGCGCCCGCCGGGGCGGTCGCACCGGCAGGAGCCGCTGGCGCGGGTGCCGCTGCGGCGGTCGCGGGATCGGCGGGTGCCGGGGTCGCGGCCTGCGCGTTAGGGGCAGGTGCCATCGGATCGGCGACGGGTGCCGCGGGCGGCGTTGCTGCCGTCGTCGCGGGCGGTGCCGCATCAACCGGCGGCGCTGCCGGATCAGCGGCAGGCGGCGTCATCGGCGCGGGGGTCGCCGGCATGGCGGGCGTCGTTTGCGGCGCTGCCGGAGTATTCGTCGTGGCCGGTGCAGTCTGCGCAAATGCCGGCGCGGCGATCAGCATAGATCCTGCAAGCAAAACGTGTTTCAACATCTTCCATCTCCTCGATCAATTGTCGGATTTCAGCAACGCAATGAGTCATCGCATCACTCGAATGGCTCGGTAGTAGAACCTACGAGAGCGATTATGGGTCCGAATCCAAGTAATTAGACCGTCATTTCATCGCTGGAACCGCGCAATTCGCCCCCGACTCGTGGCGCTACTGCGACGAACCGACTCGCGAATTTCTGGAACTATGGCCTCCGCGCCACGCCACGACATTGAAGGCGCACCCCACGCTTGCTATCGGCGCGGCATCCCGCCTCCCCGACCCGAAAGGTCCCCGATGGTCCCGCGCTATTCCCGTCCCGACATGACCGCGATCTGGGAGCCGGAGGCGCGCTTCAAAATCTGGTTCGAGATCGAAGCGCATGCCACCGATGCTCTCGCCGACCTGGGCGTGGTGCCAAAGGAAGCCGCGGCGGCCTTATGGAAATGGTGGGCGACCAACCCAGTGATCGACGTGCCCGCGATCGATGCGATCGAGGCGGTGACCAAGCACGACGTGATCGCCTTCCTGACCTGGGTCGCCGAGCAAGTCGGGGATGAAGCGCGCTTCATGCATCAGGGGATGACGTCCAGCGACGTGCTCGACACTTGCCTGTCGGTACAACTGGCGCGCGCGTCGGACCTTCTTCTCGCGGATCTCGACGCCTTGCTCGCGGTGCTCAAACGCCGCGCGATCGAACACAAGATGACCCCGACGATCGGGCGCAGCCACGGCATCCACGCCGAGCCGGTCACCTTCGGGCTCAAGCTGGCGCAGGCCTATGCCGAATTTGCGCGCAACCGCGAGCGGCTGGTCGCGGCGCGCAAGGATATCGCGACCTGCGCGATATCGGGCGCGGTCGGGACCTTCGCCAATATCGACCCGCGCGTCGAGGCGCATGTTGCCGAAAAGCTCGGGCTCGCCATCGAACCCGTCTCGACACAGGTCATCCCGCGCGACCGCCACGCGATGTTCTTCGCGACATTGGGCGTGATCGCCAGTTCGATCGAACGCCTCGCGATCGAGGTCCGCCACCTCCAGCGCACCGAAGTGCTGGAAGCCGAGGAATATTTCGCGCCCGGGCAAAAGGGCTCGTCGGCGATGCCGCACAAGCGCAACCCCGTTCTCACCGAGAACCTCACCGGGCTTGCCCGCATGGTGCGTGGGTACGTCACGCCGGCGCTGGAAAACGTGGCGTTGTGGCACGAACGCGACATCAGCCACTCGTCGGTCGAGCGTTATATCGGTCCCGACGCGACGATCACGCTCGACTTCGCGCTGGCGCGACTGACCGGGGTGATCGACAAATTGCTCGTTTACCCGGATCGGATGGAGAAGAACCTCAACAAGATGGGGGGGCTTGTCCATTCGCAACGCGTGCTGCTCGCGCTGACTCAGGCGGGGGTGAGCCGCGAAGACGCCTATCGCCTGGTTCAGCGCAACGCGATGAAGGTGTGGGAATCGGACGGCGCGCTGTCGCTGCTCGATCTGCTCAAGGCCGACCCCGAAGTGACCGCCGCGCTGTCTCCCGCCGAACTCGAAGAGAAGTTCGACCTCGCTTATCACCTGCGTCAGGTCGATACGATTTTCGCCCGCGTGTTCGGATAAGCGCAATCGTCCTTATCGGCAGTTTACCCATGTTCGTTGCGAAAGCGGTGCGCCAGACCGGTTAGCCCTTGCGTCCGGGGACCGACGCGGAGGGTATGCGCGCGCCCTGCGTTAGAGCATCACGTGTCGGGGGGACGGGGCAAATGGACAGCGTTACCACGATCGAGCGAGCCAGGCTGGACACGGCGCCCGAACCCGTCGACGCGCCGCCCAGCGGGCCGCTTCCCACGGTAACGGTTCTCGCCAGCGCGCTGGCGCTCGCGGCATGCGGTGAAAGCGGCGGCAGCACCGGCGGCGGCACCGGTCCGATCGTCGGGCCGCCGCCCGCCCCGGCACCACTGACCGCGGCGGAATCGAGCCGATTCCTCGGACAAGCAACGATGGGCGCGACGCGCACCACGGTCGATGCTTTGATCGCGCGCGGGATCGATGGCTGGCTGACCGATCAGTTCGCGCTGCCCCGCGCGACGACGCATTGGGACTGGCTGATCGCCAACGGCTATGACGCCGCGACCAACATCAACAGCCAGACCGGGTTCGACCCGACGATGTGGCGACAATTGATCGTCGAGCCGGACCAGCTCCGCCAGCGCGTCGGGATGGCATTGCTCGACATGATCGTCGTCGGCATCAACGGCGTTAACCTCAACTGGGTGGCGTTCGCCGCCGCCGCCTATGTCGATGTGCTGCTCGACAATGCGTTCGGCAATTTCCGCGACATCATGGACAAGATCACGACCAACGCCGCGATGGCGTCGTTCCTGACCTTTCTCGGCAACCGCAAGGCCAACGTGACGACCGGCGCGGTGCCGGATGAGAATTACGCGCGCGAGCTGATGCAGCTGTTCACGCTGGGGCTGTACAAGCTCAATATGGATGGCAGCGTCCAGACCTCGGCCGGGGTCCCGCTCGAAACCTACACGCAGGCCGATGTAACGCAGCTGGCGCGCGTGTTTACCGGGCTCAACCTGGCCAACACCACCAGCACCACCCCCGACCGCTATCGCCTGCCGCTGATCATGACGACGTCGCAGAACGAAACGGGCAGCGCGACCTTCCTGGGCGTGACCGTCAGCGGCGGTGGATTTGCCGCGATCAAGACCGCGCTCGACACGATCTTCGCACATTCCAACATGCCGCCGTTCGTGTCCAAACAGCTGATCCAACGGCTGGTCACGAGCAATCCGTCTCCAGCCTATATTTCGCGCGTCGCCACTATCTTTGCCAACAATGGATCGGGCGTGCGCGGCGACATGAAGGCGGTGATCCGCGCGATCCTGACCGATACCGAGGCGCGCGGCAGCGATGCGCTGACCAGCGCAACCGCGGGCAAATTGCGCGAGCCGATCCTCCGGCTGACCGGCTGGGCACGCGCTTTCGGGGTCAATTCGCCGAGTAATGCCTGGGGCATCGGCGACACCAGCAGCCAGACCAACCGGCTGGGGCAATCGCCCGGACGAAGTCCGACCGTGTTCAACTATTTCCGCCCCGGTTATTCGCCGCCGAGCACGCAAATCTCGTCGCTGGGCCTGGTCGCGCCCGAATTTCAGATCACCAACGAACAAAGCGTCGTCGCTTACATCAACTATTTTCAGACCTTAGTCGCCAGCGGCACGGGCGACACCAAGCCCGATTACACCGCGATCCTGACCAAAGCGGCGGACAGCAACGCTTTGGTCGCCGAGGTCAACACCGTGCTCGCCGCCGGCCAGCTAAGCCCGGCGACGGTCTCGACAATCGCCGCGGCGGTCGAAAGCGTGTCGTACACCGCGACCACCAACGGCCCGATCAACCGCGTTGGCATCGCGATCCTGCTGACCTTGGCCTCCCCCGAATATTTGACGGTGAGGTGATGCACATCCTGACCCAGACCGAATCGCGCCGGGCTTTCCTCAAACGCTCGACGGCTTTGGGCATGGCGGGGGTGGCGGCGCCGTTCGTCACCAGCCTGGCCGCCATCGGTGAGGCCGCAGCGGCGACCGCGTCCGATTACAAGGCGCTGGTGTGCGTGTTCCTGTATGGCGGGAACGATTACGCCAACACGCTGCCGCCCTACGATCAGGCGAGCTACGATCAATATAACGCCGCGCGATCGAACATCGCGCTGGCGCGGGCGTCGCTTGCGGCAACCGCGCTGAACCCGTTGGACGCGCTGCCGAACGGTCGCCAATATGCGCTGGCACCGACGATGGCGCCGCTGCTGCCGGTGTTCAACGCCGGCAAACTCGCCATCGCACTCAACGTCGGCACGCTGGTGATGCCGACGACCAAGGCGCAATATCAGGCCAATTCGGTCAAGCTGCCGCCCAAATTGTTCAGCCATAACGACCAGCAAAGCTATTTTCAGGCGAGCAACCCCGAAGGTGCGACGTCGGGCTGGGGCGGGCGGATCGGCGATCTGTTCCAGAGCGGCAATGGCAGTTCGACTCTGACCTGCGTCAACGCCAGTGGCAACGCGATCTACCTGACCGGCCAGTCGGCGGTGCAATATGCCGTCGGCACCGGGGGGCCGATCGCGCTGATCAACAACGCGACCTCGCTGTACAGTTCGGCCACCGCGATGGGTGCGCTCCGGTCGATGATCACGCAATCGTCGACCAACATCCTCGCCAACGAACATGCCCGCGTGACCAAGCGCGCGCTCGACACCTACACTCAGCTGAGCACCGCGCTGGCGGGCGCGCCCGCCGCCAACTTCCCGCTCTTTCCCACCGGCAACAGCCTGTCCGACCAGCTCAAGATCGTTGCCCGCATGATTTCGGTTTCGGCCGAACTGGGCGAGAAGCGGCAAGTGTTTTTCGTGTCGCTCGGCGGTTTCGACATGCACGATTTCCTCGTGCGCGATCATCCGACGCAGATTGGGCTGGTCGCCAACGCTATGAAGGCATTTTACGACACCACCGCGGCGCTGGGCGTGGCCGACAAGGTCACCACGTTCACCGCCTCGGATTTCGGGCGCACGCTGCAATCGAACGACGACGGGTCGGATCACGGTTGGGGCAGCATGCATTTCGTGATGGGCGGCGCGGTCAACGGCCAGCGCTTCTACGGGACGCCCCCGGCAATCGGGAACAATACCCCCGACGATGTGGGGCAAGGGCGCCTGTTGCCGGGCATTTCGGTCGACCAATATGCCGCGACGCTGGCCAGCTGGTTCGGGGTGAGCGCCGGGAATATGTCGACCGTTTTGCCCAATATCGGCAATTACAACCCGTCGACGTGGAACCTTGGATTCGTCTGACACGGAGCCGGATCAACCATTTGCGTTTACACGTGCAAATGCTGCAACTGCGAAGTTACGTAATAATATTGCGCAGCCGCGCAACTAATCCCATTTAGGGCCCAGCCGGACTTAACCGGCAATTCGGAGACCCTACCATGCGCATCGTTGAGATGCTCGCCAGCACGCTTGTTGCTGTCGGCTCGCTCGCGCTGGTGGCGGGGGTTTTGACCCTCTGATCCATCGGCCCACCGCCCCCTGAAACGGGGGCGGACAGGCCGGATGGAGGATCAGCCGCCAACCGCCTTCTTCACCTTCTGAAAAAAGCCCTTGCTCTGCGGGCATTCGTCGCCGGTTTCGAGGCAGCGGAATTCCTCGAGCAATTCGCGCTGCTTGGCGCTGAGTTTGGTCGGCGTTTCGACGCTGATCCGGACCACCAGATCGCCGCGCCCGCGGCCCTGCAATACCGGCATGCCGGCGCCGCGCTGGCGCACTTCGCGGCCCGACTGGATGCCGGGGGCGATCTTGATTTCGTGCGGCTCGCCATCGGGCCCGGGGATCGTGATCGCCCCGCCCAGCGCCGCCGTGGTGAAGCTGATCGGCGCATTGGCGAACAAGGTCGTGCCCTCGCGCGTGAAGATCGCGTGGCGCTTCACATGCAGGAAAATGTACAGATCACCCGCCGGCGCGCCACGCGGGCCCGCTTCGCCCTCGCCGGTCAGGCGAACGCGTGTGCCTTCATCGACGCCCGGGGGGATCTCGACGGTCAGCGTCTTGGTTTTTTCGACCCGTCCCTCGCCGCGGCAATCGCGACACGGATCGGCAATCACTTCGCCCGCGCCGTGGCAGTTCGGGCAGGTCCGCTCGACCACGAAAAAGCCCTGCTGCGCGCGGACCTTGCCGTGACCGGCACAGGTGCTGCAGCCTTTCGCGCTGGTCCCGGGCTTGGCGCCGGTGCCGTTGCACGTGTCGCAGAGCCCCGCGACATCGACGGTGATGTCTTCGGACTTGCCGTGGAACGCGTCCTCCAGCGTGATGTCCATGTCGTAGCGCAAATCGGCGCCGCGACGGGGTGCCCGCTGACCGCCACGGCCACCGCCCATGAATTCGCCGAACACGCTTTCGAAAATGTCGGAGAACCCACCGAAATCCTGTGGCCCGCCGCCGCCGCCCTGCTGGAACGCGGCATGGCCAAAGCGATCGTACGCCGCGCGCTTCTGCGGGTCCTTCAGGCAGTCATAGGCTTCGCTGACCGCCTTGAATTTGGACTCGTGATCCTTGCAACCCCCGTTCTTGTCGGGGTGATATTTCATGGCAAGCTTGCGGTACGCGGACTTCAGAGTCGCGTCGTCGGCGGTACGCTCGACCTCCAGCAGCTCGTAATAATCGACTTCGGTGGTCATTTACTCGGCCCCCGCCCCAATCCCGTCACCCCGGCGAAGCCGGGGCCTCAGGCGGCGTGCGAGCCGGCCTGAGATGCCAGCTTTCGCTGGCATGACGGATTGAGTCCATTCCATTTACGCTTTGGTGTCGTCCACTTCGGAGAATTCGGCGTCGACGACATCTTCGCCGCCGGCTTCGCTCCCCGCTGCCGCGCCGTCACCCGGCGAGGCTTCGGCCGCGGCCTGCTTCTCGTAGATCGCCTGACCCAGCTTCATCGCGACTTGCGCGAGGGCTGCGGCCTTTTCCTTCATCGCTTCGGGATCGTTGCCTTCGACCGCGGTCTTGGTCTCGGCAATCGCCGCTTCGATCTCGCCCTTCAGCGACGCGTCGACCTTGTCGCCATTGTCGGCGAGCTGGCGTTCGGTGGTGTGGATCAGCGATTCGGCGTTGTTCTTCGCTTCGGCCGCGTCGCGACGCTTCTTGTCCTCTTCGGCGAAGTTCTCGGCATCGCGCACCATCTGCTCGATGTCGGCGTCCGACAGACCGCCCGACGCCTGGATGCGGATCTGCTGCTCCTTGCCGGTGCCCTTGTCCTTGGCCGACACGTTGACCAGACCGTTGGCGTCGATGTCGAAGGTGACTTCGATCTGCGGCACGCCGCGCGGTGCGGGTGGAATACCGACCAGGTCGAACTGGCCGAGCATCTTGTTGTCCGCCGCCATTTCGCGCTCGCCCTGGAACACGCGGATCGTGACAGCCTGCTGGTTGTCGTCGGCGGTCGAATAGGTCTGCGACTTCTTGGTCGGGATCGTGGTGTTGCGATCGATCATCCGGGTGAACACGCCGCCCAGCGTCTCGATGCCCAGCGACAGCGGGGTCACGTCGAGCAGCAGCACGTCCTTGACGTCGCCCTGCAGCACGCCGGCCTGGATCGCCGCGCCCATCGCCACGACTTCATCCGGGTTGACGCCGGTGTGCGGCTCCTTGCCGAAGAAGTCCTTCACGATTTCGCGGACGCGTGGCATGCGCGTCATGCCGCCGACCAGCACGACTTCGGAAATGTCCGACGCCTTGACGCCGGCATCGGCCAAAGCCTTCTTGCACGGATCGAGCGTGCGCTTGATCAGGTCCTCGACCAGCTTTTCCAGGTCGGCGCGGGTGATCGTCTTGACCAGATGCTTCGGCCCGTTGGCGTCGGCGGTGATGAAGGGCAGATTGACTTCGGTCGACGCGGCCGACGACAGCTCGATCTTCGCCTTTTCGGCGGCTTCCTTCAGCCGCTGGAGCGCCAGCTTGTCCTTGGTCAGGTCGATGCCTTCGGCCTTCTTGAAGTCGTCCGCCAGGAAGCTGAGAATCTTGTTGTCGAAATCCTCGCCGCCCAGGAAGGTATCGCCGTTGGTCGCCTTCACTTCGAACACGCCGTCGCCGATTTCGAGCACCGAAATGTCGAACGTGCCGCCGCCCAGATCGTAAACCGCGATCGTCTTGCCGTCCTGCTTCTCAAGGCCATAAGCCAGCGCCGCCGCGGTCGGCTCGTTGATGATGCGCAGCACTTCGAGGCCGGCGA
>JAZJYW010000012.1:0-53145 GCA_040390165.1 Pseudomonadota bacterium
CCCTCGTCGATCAGCCCCTTGGCGATGTCGATCGTCGAGAAGCCCTCGGGCAGCCCGGCGTCGCTGAAGATCGCTTCGTGCATGCACGGCCCGCTGTCGGCAAACGGTGCGTCGAGCGTGTTTTCGAGGCTGCGCAGGATGTAATTGGCGTTGAGCACCGAATCCTCGGCGACCTGACGCAGGCCATCGGCACCGTGGCTGAGGATATAGGTCAGCGCGCGCGTGAACATCCCCATCTGGCCGTTGAACGCGGTCATTCGCCCGAAGCTGTGCGGGTGGCGATCGCCGACCGTTTCTTCCTCGACCAATGTAATGTGGCCATCCTCGAACATCTCGGTGAAGGGCAGCGGTCCGAAGGGCGCCAGCGCTTCCGACAGCACCACCGGCCCCGACCCGGGTCCACCGCCGCCGTGCGGGGTTGAGAAGGTCTTGTGGAGGTTGATGTGCATCGCATCGACGCCGAGATCGCCCGGACGCACCCGCCCGACGATCGCGTTGAAGTTCGCTCCGTCGCAATAGACGTACCCGCCCGCGGCGTGCACCGCGTCGGAGATCGCCTTCATTTCGGGCTCGAACAAACCGCAGGTGTTGGGGTTGGTGATCATCACCGCCGCGACGTCGGGCCCGAGCCGCGCCTTGAGCGCGTCGAGATCGACCCGGCCTGCAGCGGTGGCGGGGATGTCCTCGACCTGAAACCCGGCAAACGCTGCGGTCGCAGGATTGGTGCCGTGCGCCGATTCGGGCACGAGCACGACCTTGCGATGCCCTTCCCCGCGCGCTTCCAGTGCGGCCTTGATGCACAGGATTCCGCACAATTCGCCATGCGCGCCGGCCTTTGGCGTCATCGCCACGCCGTGCATGCCGGTCAGCTTGATCAGCCACACCGCGAGCTGGTTGATGACTTCGAGCGCGCCCTGCACGGTGTCGACCGGCTGGAGCGGGTGGACGTCGGCAAAGCCGGGCAGCCGCGCTATCTTCTCGTTCAGCCGCGGATTGTGCTTCATCGTGCACGAGCCGAGCGGGAACAGCCCGAGGTCGATCGCGTAATTCTGACGGCTGAGACGCGTATAATGGCGGACGGTTTCGGGCTCTGACAGGCCGGGGAGGCCGATCGGCGTCGAACGTTCCAGTCCGCCAAGCCTCGACGCGACCTTCGCCGGCTCGGCGACTTCGACGCCCGTGGTGCTGGTCGACCCGATTTCGAAGATCAGCGCCTCTTCGAGCATCAGCGCGCGGTTGCCGGTGAAGGTCGCCGCAGCGCCGTCGCCGGCTTCGGGGGCGGTCGGGCGCCAGCCGCTCTGGTTCAGGGACATCAGCAAATCTCCGTTCGTGCTGAGCCTGTCGAAGCACGGTTCTCGATCGCCAGCCTGCCCTTCGACAAGCTCAGGGCGAACGGGGTCGGGGTAGCGGTCATGCCAGCGCCTCCTGCAGAGCGGAGGCCAATGTCTCGACGTCCTCCGTTGTGGTAGTTTCGGTCACCGCGACGACCAGCCCGTTTTCGAGGCTATCGACACCGGGGTACAATCGCCCAAGCGACACGCCGGCGAGGATGCCGTTGTCGGCCAGCGTACGCACGACCGGGCGCGCTTCCTTCGACAGCTTCAGCGTGAATTCGTTGAAGAAGCTGTCATTGACCAGTTCGACGCCCGGCACCTGCGCCAGCCGCTCCGCCGCAGCGACCGCGCCGGCATGGTTGGTTTCAGCCAACGCGCGCAACCCCGCTTCACCCAGCAGCGTCATGTGGACCGAGAAGGCCAGCGCGCACAGGCCGGAGTTGGTGCAGATATTCGACGTCGCCTTTTCGCGGCGGATATGCTGTTCGCGGGTGGAGAGCGTCAGCACGAAGCCGCGCTTCCCCTCCGCATCCACCGTCTCACCGCAGAAGCGCCCGGGCATCTGGCGGATGTATTTCTCCTTGCAGCCCATCAGCCCGACATACGGCCCGCCGAACTGCAGCCCGACGCCGATCGACTGGCCCTCGCCGACGACGATATCGGCATCCATCTCGCCCGGCGATTTGATTGCCCCCAAAGCGACCGGCTCGGTCACCACCGCGACCAGCAGCGCCTTTTTCGCGTGGCAGGCATCGGCCAGCGGGCGCAGGTCGGCGATGCGGCCGAGGATGTCCGGATATTGCACCACGACGCACGACGTATCGTCGTCGATGCTCGCGATCAGGCTGTCGATATCGGTGTCGGCGCTCAGGCTCGGCAGCGACGTTTCGAGCTGGTCGCCGGTATATTTCGCCATCGTCTTCGCGACCGACACGTAATGCGGGTGCAGCCCGTTCGACAGGATCGCCTTGCCGCGCTTGGTGATGCGCCGCGCCATCCCGATCGCTTCCCAGCACGCGGTCGAGCCGTCGTACATCGACGCATTGGCGACGTCGGTGCCGAGCAGCCGCGCGACCTGAGTCTGGAACTCGAACAGCATCTGCAGCGTGCCCTGCGCGATTTCGGGCTGGTACGGCGTGTAGGCGGTCAGGAACTCGCCGCGCTGGATCAGGTGATCGACCGACGCCGGCACGTGGTGCTTGTACGCGCCACAGCCAAGGAAAAACGGCGCGTCGCCCGCGGCGAGGTTCTTGCGCGCGAGCTTCGTCATGTGGCGTTCGACCGCCAGTTCGCTCGCATGCATCGGCAAATCGCGGATCGGCCCGTCGAGTTGCGCCAGCGCGGGAACGTCGACGAACAGGTCGTCGATCGAAGACGCGCCGATGACGGCGAGCATCGCTTCACGGTCGGGCTGAGTCAGGGGCAGATAGCGCAAATGGTTTCTCCGGCCGTTGGCCAATTAAATACCCGTCACCCCGGCCTTGTGCCGGGGTCTGCCGTACGGCTTGGCGAAGGACCCGAACCTCTTGTCCGCCGTTCCGGCCCGGCGGATGCCGGGACGAGCCCGGCATGACGGTCGGGATCACAACTTCGCGACGAACGCTTCGTACTTGCTCTCGTCCATCAGGTCCTCGAGCTCGCTCGGGTCGCTCAGCGTCAGCTTGAAGAACCAGCCCTCGCCGTCGGCATCCTCGTTCACCAAACCCGGATTATCGCCGAGCTCCGAATTGCCTTCGATCACCGTGCCGCTGACCGGCGAATAGACGTCCGACGCAGCCTTGACCGATTCGACCACCGCGGCCTCGTCGCCCTTGTTGACGGTCTTGCCCTCTTCGGGAACCTCGACGAACACGATGTCGCCAAGCTGGCCCTGCGCATAGTCGGTGATGCCGACCGTGCCGATATCGCCATCGACATCGACCCATTCATGGTCTTCGGAAAAATAGCGCATTATTTGGCTCCTCGAACATATTTGTGGGGAACAAAGGGCATCGCGGCGACGGTCGCTTCGTGGACCTTGCCGCGTTGGCTGAGCTGGATGCGCGTGCCGATTTCGGCCATCGCGGCGGGGACGTAGGCCATCGCGATCGGCGCGCCGATCGTCGGGGCGAACCCGCCGCTGGTGACCTTGCCGACGTCCGATCCGTCGGCGTCGAGCACCGCCGCGCCTTCGCGGACCGGCTGGCGACCCTCGATCAGCAAACCGACGCGCTTCGTCACCGGCCCCTGTTCGCGTTCGAGCAGGATGCGCGCTGCGCCGGGGTAATTGGCTTCTTCACGGCGGCGTTTGCTGGCGACGGCGAAGTTGAGCGCGGCCATGATCGGGGTGATGTCGGGGTCGAGGTCGTGGCCGTAGAGCGGCAGATCGGCTTCGAGCCGCAGCGAATCGCGCGCACCGAGGCCGATCGGTTTTACCTCCGGCTCGCCGCACAGCAGATCGGCGATTTTTTCCGCGGCATCGGCGGGGATCGAGATCTCGAACCCGTCCTCACCGGTGTAGCCCGATCGGCTGATATAGGCCTCGACCCCGGCAATCTCGAACTGTCCGCCGCGCATGAACACCAAAACGTCGAGCGGCCATTTACCCGTCGTATGGCGCTTGAGCACGTCGAACGCCTTCGGACCCTGCAGCGCGAGCAGCGCGCGGCCGTCGAGCTGGTTGATCGTGATTTCGTCGGGCAGATTCTCGCGCAAATGCGCGATATCGTCATACTTCACCGCGCCGTTGACGACCATGTAGATCCCACCCGGCCAGCGCGTGAACATCAGATCGTCGAGGATCCCGCCATTCTCGGCGAGCAGCAGCGAATATTTCTGCTGGCCCAGTTCGACGCCTTTCACGTCGGCGGGGATCAGCTTTTCGAGCGCGTCGTCGAGGCCGTCGCCCGACAGCAGCAGCTGACCCATGTGGCTGACGTCGAACAGCCCCGCCGATTCGCGCACCCACAGATGCTCGGCCATGATGCCGTCATACTGGACCGGCATGTGATAGCCCGCGAACGGCACCATCCGCCCGCCCCGGGCGCGATGCCACGCATCGAGCGGCAGCGTTTCCAGCTCCACTTCGACATAATCGTCGGCAAGGTCGGTATCGCTCAAAACCGTTCTCCGCAGGCAGGTGACGGCGCAACAACGGCCCGGGAAGGACCGAATATCCGCCGCCCCCTCTGTCACGGAACCTGAGAGCTTTCCCCCGGACGCAGGTCCAAGGTTACACCTTCGGCGGCCCCCACCAAGACGGGGACTCTTTCCAGAGCGTCACTATCGACAAAACGCGGTCCGTTTGCCTGAGAGATTCCGGGGCGGTTGCTCCTTCGGCGGTGGAGTTTCCCCCACGCTCTCCCGCGTTGTCAGCGACTGATGATCGGTGTGCCGCGCTGCAACAAGCGAGTCAACGCGCGATCAGCGCGTCGCGTTATATTTCAGCTGATCGTCGGTCAGTTGAAAGCCGACCAAAGCCTCAAAGCTGGCACGAAGCACCGCCGCCCGCACTTCAGGAGCGGTCAGCGGGTCGATTGCCGCCGATTCGCCTCCGGCCTTGCGGCGCGCGGTGATCCGGCGTTTCACATCGTCGGGCAAAGTGGCCGCGGCGCGCGTCACGCTGGCGGTCGCGCTGCCGCTTGCCACGGCGCGGACCTGACCCGCATCGAAATGGACCACGATGCGCCCGACCCGCTTGGAGACGACGGCGCTGCCGCCCTGAACCATCGTGATGAAATAGGGCAAGGTCACATCGCGCGGCCCGTCACCGCGAGCGCGGCGCGCAAGCACCTGAAACGTCACGTCGGTCACGACATCTTCACCGACATCGCCGCAGGTCGACCGCACGTCGGTCATCGCCGCGACCACGTCGATCGCGGTCGAATCGCGGCTGGTTGCCGGGTCGAACAGCGTAACATCGCCCGTTCCGGCCGGGACACCGACCTGCGGGCAGGCGGTACGGACCGCCGTCACCCCCGCGCCCGCTTCGGAAACGTCCAGTTCGCCCTTGCTGGCGCACCCCCCCAGGACCAGCGCGAGGGCGATCGGGGCGACGATGAAGCGAGATGACACGGGCGATAAACCTTTTCGACACGGGAAGGGGCCACGGCGCATGTGCCTTGGCCCCCAATCCTAAGAAAGCCCGGGCACCATAGGAACCGCCTTTGCCTCGCGCAAGCAATCGCGTAGAGGCTCGGCACATGGTCTCACCTGCGAAACCGGTCCTCGAACTCCTCATCGCGGCGCCGCGCGGCTTCTGCGCCGGCGTCGATCGCGCGATCCGCATCGTCGAGCTGGCGATCGAGAAATACGGCGCGCCAGTCTATGTCCGGCACGAAATCGTCCACAACAAGTATGTCGTCGACACGCTGAAGGCGCAGGGCGCGATCTTCGTCGAAGAACTCGACCAGGTCCCCGACGGCGTGCCCGTGGTCTTCTCCGCGCACGGCGTGCCCAAGGCGGTGCCGGCCAAAGCGACCGAGCGCGGCCTGTCCTATCTCGACGCGACCTGCCCGCTCGTCTCAAAGGTGCACCGTCAGGCCGAACGGCTGGTCGCGGCGGGACGCCACATCCTGTTCATCGGACATGCCGGGCATCCCGAAGTGATCGGGACATTCGGTCAGGTGCCCGCGGGATCGATGACGCTGGTCGAAAACGAGGCGGACGCGGAGACGGTCGTCGTGCCCGATCCCAGCAACCTGGCGTTCCTCACGCAAACGACCCTGTCGGTCGACGATACCGCCGCGACGCTGGCGGTGCTCAAGCGACGCTTTCCGGCGATCCTCGCACCGGGTCCCGACGATATCTGCTACGCCACGTCGAACCGTCAGGCGGCGGTCAAATCGATAGCCGGATCGGTCGACCTGATGCTCGTGATCGGCTCCCCCAAATCATCCAACTCGCTCAGGCTGGTGGAAGTCGCGACGCGCAACGGCACATGCGCGACCCTGATCCAGCGCGCCGATGAGATCGACTTTGCCTGGTTCGACGGTGTGAAGAGCGTCGGGATCACCGCCGGGGCGTCGGCGCCCGAACTGCTCGTCCGCGAAGTGGTCGACCGGCTGGCCACGCGCTTCGAGATCGTCGAGCGCGAAGTCGAAGCGGTGGCGGAGAACGTCGTCTTCAAGCTGCCGCGCGGGCTTGAGGCCGCGGCCTGACCATTGGCGGTTTACACGCACGTATCGGCCGAAGCGCTGGGCGAGTTCCTGACGCGCTACGATGTCGGCGACCTTGTCTCCGCCAAGGGCATTGCCGAGGGCGTCGAGAATTCGAATTATCTGGTCGATACCACCAAGGGGCGCTTCATCCTGACGCTGTACGAAAAGCGCGTGGATGCAGCGGATTTGCCGTATTTCATGGCGTTGCTCGATCATCTCGACGCCAAGGGAAATCCGGTGCCGCCGGCGATCAAGGATCGCGGAGGCCAAGCGATTGAGCAGCTAGAGGGTCGCGCGGCCTGCCTCATCAAATTTCTGCCCGGCATTTCGGTCAGTCACCCGACTGTCGGACAAGCCGAAGCCGCAGGCGCGGCGCTCGGCAAAATGCATGAAAGCCTGAGTGACTTTCCCCTCACTCGACCGAACTCAATGGGTGTTAGGACATGGGAGCCGATGTTCGAGCGCTGCGGCTCATCGCTGAATAATATATCTCCCCATCTCTACGACGACGCCGGGCGTATGGTGAGCAAAGTAGTGAATGCCTGGAATGGCGATTTAGTCCCGCAGGGCACGATCCATGCGGACCTGTTTCCCGACAACGTGTTGATGCGCGGCGATGAAGTCGCGGGGCTGATTGATTTCTACTTCGCCTGCACCGACGCTCAAATCTACGACTTGGCTGTAATGCACTCTGCGTGGGCATTCGACTCGACTGGCAGTGTCTTCAATGCTGCTGTCGGCGAAGCGTTGATCCGTGGCTATGAGACAACACGGCCACTTGGCGATGCGGAGCGCGCATGGTTTTCCGAATTCGCGTCGGCTGCCTGCGTGCGCTTTTTTCTTAGCCGAGCGTGGGACTGGTTGAATACGCCCTCGGACGCTCTGGTAACGCGCAAAGACCCAATGGATTATTGGCGGCGTCTCAAACTCTATGATCCAGCCTTTGTACGCGACTTCAAGTCGCTGCGATGACCGAACTCCAACACGTCGAAATCGCCACCGATGGCGCGTGCAAGGGCAATCCCGGGCCGGGCGGCTGGGGCGCGATCATTCGCCACGGCAATCGCGAAAAGGAATTGTCGGGCGGCGAGAAGCTGACGACCAATAACCGGATGGAGCTGACCGCCGCGATCGAGGGGCTGAACGCGCTCAAGCGGCCGTGCCGCGTGACGCTGTCGACCGACAGCCGTTACGTGATGGACGGGCTGACCAAATGGATTCACGGCTGGCGCAAGAACGGCTGGAAGACCGCGGACAAGAAGCCGGTGAAGAACGCCGAATTATGGCAGGCTTTAGTCGAAGCCGCCGCACCGCACCGGGTCGAATGGGTGTGGGTGAAAGGCCATAACGGCCACCCCGACAATGAACGCGCCGATGTGCTGGCTAGCGATGCCGCGATTGCGGCGGGGCGCGGCTGAGCGCCACCCCGCCGGACAGGCTCAATCTTCGGTATCGGCGCCCGGGCCGTTCTTCTTGATCGATTCGATTGCGTTAACCGCGCCGGCCTTTGACGAATAGCCCTCGGTCCAGAAGATAATCTCGCTGTTATACTTGAACTTGGCGACATATTCGCCGGCCTTGTTCTGCTCGATCACAAACTTGTGTGCCATGCTGGTGCCTTTCCGAAAGCCCGTTGCGACTGATCCAGATTAGCGGGACCGAATGCGCCGCGCCAGCTGCGGATTAGCGAAATCTGGCGACCGAATAGCGTTCCGCGTCGATGCCTGCGACCAACGGGTCGGGTGCCACGCCGAGCAGTAAGCTCGCCGCGACCAGAGATGCGGCGGGCGCGGTTTGGATGCCGAACCCGCCCTGCCCGGCGCACCAGAAGAAGCTTGGGACGGCGTTGTCGAAGCCATAGACAGGCAACCGATCGGGCGCGAAGCTACGCAGTCCCGCCCAGCTGCGCTCGACGCGCTCGACGCGCCAGTCGACCGCTTGCTCCAGCCGGTCGATCGCGATCGCGATGTCGAGTTCCTCGGGCTGCGCGTCGCACGGGTCGCTGGGGATTTCGTCGTGCGGGCTGAGCCACAGCCGCCCGCCCGCCTCGGGCTTGAAGTAGAATTCGCCGCCGATATGCGCGACATGCGGTGCATCGTCGGGCACCGGCGGATCGACCCGCAGCTGGATCAGCGTACGGCGGTAGGGCGTGATACCCATCGGCGCCACGCCCGCCAGCCCGGCCACCTCATCGGCCCATGCGCCCGCTGCATTGACCAGTATCTTTGCCTCGAAAGCACCGGCCTTCGTCTCAAGGTGCCAGATATCGCCCGCACGCGTCGCCCCTGTCAGCCCCGCATCGAGCACCAGTTCGGCCCCGGCCTTTTTGGCGCGCGACAGCGCCGCGGCGTGCAGCGCGGCGACGTCGATATAGGCGCAGCTCGGTTCCCACACCGCGAGGTTCCATTCGGGCCGCAGCCCGGCGATGCGCTCTCTTGGATCGACCAGCGACAGATCGACCCCGGTCCCCGCGAACTGCGCAAGCATCCCCTCGATCTGCCCGCGTTCTTCCTCGCGTCCGATATGGAGCGATCCCAGCGGCTGGAGAAACCCGCCGGCATCGAACAGCGCGCGCGATGCGGCGGTCAGCGGCTGGACTGCGGGGCCGCCATAGGTCTCTTCCCAAAATGCCGCGGATCGACCGGTGGCATGATATCCGGCGACATCCTCGGCTTCCAGAATGAGGACTTTCGCGTGCGGCGCGATTTCGGCGGCAAGGCTGGCGCCGGCAATGCCCGCGCCGATGACCGCAACGTCCCAGCTCACGCCTGCTGCGCCCGCGCCGACAGAAATATATCGATCTCGCCCAACGCGCGATTCCTTACCGGGTCAATTTCTCGCAGAATTTCATGCGCCGATTCGGGGCCGAATCGAACAACGCGCGCATCGGGGAGCATTGCCGCGACGGCAAGCGAATCCGCAGCGCGCACCAGTTTATCGGCGTCGGCGACCAGCATCAGCACAGGGATCTTCATCAGCCTGACCTGCTTGCTCTGGCGCAGCCGCCGGGTCGATTCGAACCCCCGCAGCACCCAACGCCAGCTCGGCGGGCCCAATTTGATCTCGGGCTTCTTGTCCCACCAATAGGGCTCGTCGGCATAGCGATCATCGTCGTGGGTCAGCAGCGACTGCCGGCTGTCCATCGTTGCCGGGCGCTCATTGCCCTTCCAGGCCCGGCGCTGGGGATTGCCGATCCGGTTGGCCATTCGTGCCAGCCATTCGCCGAACCCGGCGCTGATCGGCGCATGGAAGCCCATCATCGGCGCAATCAGCACCGCGGCGGCGGGATCGGCGAGGTCCTTGGTCAGCGCGCGGCACACCAGATGCCCGCCCATCGAATGCCCCATCACGACGCGCGGCTCCGGCGCGGTCGGTGCCCAGCTTTTCCAGAATGCGCCGAAATCGGCGAGATAGGTACCGAACCGGTCGATATCGCCGACATTGGGATCGTCGGTCAGCCGCCCCGACCCGCCCTGCCCGCGCCAGTCGAACGAGGTGATCGCCCATCCCTGATCGTGCCAGTGGTGAAACGCCTCAAGATATTTCTCCAATATGTCGCCGCGCCCGCCCTGAAACAGGATCGATCCGCGCGGTTTTTCCGTCGCGGACGGCCAGTCGAAGCGGCGCAATTGCCAGCCATCCGGGGCGGTCCAGTAGGAAATTGCGCTGCCGTCGGGATAAGCGCGACGGAGGTTTTCTGCAGAAGTCATGGGTCTGGTTACTTTTTGGAAAGCCCATCCGTCTAGGGCTGTGTTCCAATGGGCTGGGGAATTCCGTCTTGCGCGCTGGCAATAGCGCTTATCCTGATCCTGCTTTCGGCGGGGATCGAGGATGCGCGTCACCGTGAGATCGCCAATTGGAAAAACGCCGCCATCGCGCTGATGGCGCCGCTCTGGTGGTTCCTTCAGGGCTATGGCTGGGGCGACGTCGCCTGGCAGCTGGGCATCGCGCTGGCCATCGCCGTCGTCTTTGTCGGCGCTTTCTATTTCGGCTGGATGGGCGGTGGCGACGTCAAGATGATCGGCGCTCTGGCGCTGTGGCTGCCCGGACAGGCGTTGCTGTTCATGCTGACGATCATGTCGATCATCGGCGGCGTGCTGACATTGCTCATGATGGTCGATCACTGGCGAACCAAATCGCCCGGAACGGTCGAGACGCCGTACGGCGTGGCGATCGCCATGGCGTCGATGATCGCGCTGAGTGAACCAATATTTAACCAGTTTACGTAGATTAACGGTGGGTCAACCGGCCGATCGGCCGGCAATGGGGCATGAACGACATGGATAGTCGGAAGATCATTTTGCTGGTGGGTGCGCTACTCGTAGCCGCCGTAACCGCGTTCATGGCGCGGAGCCTGATCGCGGGCAGCAGCGCGCCACAGGCGAACGCTCAGCTTATTGCCGGCGCGCCGCCGGCCGCGGGTGGAACCGAAGTTCTGGTGGCGACCAAGGCGCTACCCATTGGCACCATTCTGGACGCGACGAGCTTCAAATATCAGCCGTGGCCGGCCGAACTGATCGAGGGCGCCTATTTCGTCAAGAAGGACGGGTTCGACCCGAAGAGCCTCCAGGGCACCGTCGTGCGCAATGTGATCACCGCCGGTCAGCCGCTGACCCAGGGCGCGATCGTCAAGCCCGGCGATCGCGGCTTCCTGGCCGCGGCGCTGACGCCCGGCATGCGCGCTGTGACTTTCCCGGTTCGCAACGAAAATTCGGTCGCGGGCTTCGTGTTCCCGGGCGATCGGATCGACCTGATGCTGTCGCAGACGGTGACGGGTGGCGGCGACGGTCCGCCGCTCAAGGTTTCCGAAACGATCATGAAGAATTTGCGCGTGCTGGCGACCGATCAGCGTACCACCTCCGATGTCGACGATAGCGGCAAGACCGTCGTCCGTTCGATCTCGATGGTGACGATCGAGGCGACGCCGTCGATCTCGGAAAAGATTTCGGTGGCCCGCTCGCTCGGCGAATTGTCGATCGTCCTGCGCCCGCTCGCCGACAGCGCCAGCGAACTCGACGAGGCAATCGCTTCGGGCGCCGTCAAGGTGCCCAATGGCAAGGACCCGAAGGCCGAGAAAGACATGATCGCGCGCGCCGAAGCTGAACCGAGCGCCGGCAAGACGACCTTTGCCACTGGCGCCGATGTGTCGCGCTTCCAGCGCCGCTCGGTACCGACAAAGCCTGTCATGCCCGTTTATGGCCGCCCGTACGGCGCTCCCGCAGGCGGATATCCGGGGGCAGCAACCCCGGTCAATTTGGGTCCCGTGGTGCGTGTCGCGCGTGGGAACAATGTGACCGAAGTTTCGGTCGGGGGGAAGAAGTGATGCTGAACCGTTTCCATCGCAAAGGTTGGCCAATGGCCGCCGCGCTGGCGCTTGCCGCCACCGGCGCCGGCACGCCCGCCGTCGCACCCGCGCAATCGACGTCGTCCAAGCTGGTCGAAGTCGACATCAACCAGGGACGCCTGATCACGCTGGCGAAGCCGATCAGCGACGTATTCGTCGCCAACGATTCGATCGCGGATATTCAGGTGCGTTCGCCGACTCAGATCTACGTCTTCGGCAAATCCGCCGGGGAAACGTCGATTTCGGCCACGACCAAGACCGGTCAGGTGGTGTTTGCCGCGACGGTGCGCGTCGGCAACAATTTCGGATCGATCAACCAGATGCTCAAACTGGCCATGCCCGAAGCGCAGGTCAGCAGCTTTACGATGAACGGCGTGGTGCTCCTGACCGGCACCGTGCTCAGTCCGTCCGATGCGCAAGAGGCCGAAAGCCTGGTGCAAGCATTCGTCGGCGACAAGACCAAGGTGATCAGCCGTCTGAAGACCGCGACGCCGCTTCAGGTCAATCTACAGGTCAAGTTCGCCGAGGTGTCGAAGACCTTCGCCAAGAATATCGGTTCGAACCTGAGCACGATCGACGGCAGCGGCGGCTTCAAATTCGGCGTCTCGAACGGTCGCAGCGCTGCGACGACTATCACGACCGATCCCAACCTGCCGCTCAGTGTCGGGCTGGGAACCGTGTCCGGCTACACGCTCGACCCGATCACCGGCCTGCTCAAGCAGGCTCCGGGTACGGCCATCCAGCCGCTGTCGGGTTCGACCACGCTCGGCGGGCTGGGCAAGCTGTTCGGCCTCGACATTCTGGCCGCGCTCGACCTGGGTGAGACCGATGGTCAGGTTACGACCCTCGCCCAGCCCAACCTGTCGGCGCTGTCGGGCGAAACCGGTACATTCCTGGCCGGCGGCGAAATCCCGATCCCGATCAGTCAGGGCCTGGGCGCGGTGTCGATCGAGTATAAGCAATACGGCGTCAGTCTGGCGTACACGCCGACGGTGCTGGCCGACGGCCGCATCTCGCTGCACGTCCGCCCGGAAGTGTCCGAACTCTCCGCGGCGGGGTCGGTGACGATTTCCGGCACGACCATCCCCGGCATCACCACGCGCCGCGCGGAAACGACCGTCGAGCTCGGCTCGGGCCAGTCGATGGTGATCGGCGGGCTGATCCAGAATTCGACCAACAATTCGATCACCAAAACGCCGGGCATCGGCGACGTGCCGATCCTGGGCGCGCTGTTCCGGTCGAATGGATGGAAGCGCAACGAGACCGAGTTGATGATCGTCATCACGCCGTATCTGGTGAAGCCGGTCAACGCGAACGACATCGTCCTGCCGACCGATGGCTACAAGGCACCGACCGATCTCGGCCGCGTGTTCCTCGGCCAGCTGGGTGGTGGAACGAACGGTGGCGATCGGCCCAAGCCGACCATGGCGACGCCGACCACCGCCACGCCGTCGCTCGGCGCGAATGCACCGGTGCCGGTTGCTCCGGGCAACCAGCCCCCTGCTCCCGCCGCGCTGAGCGACGAGACCAAGGCGGTGCTGCCCAAGAAACCCAAGAAGGACGCGGCCGCTCCCGCGCCCGGCTTCAGCCTCTAACCGACGCCAGCGAGGGACTTAACACCATGCGCACGATCCTTATCGCCGCCCTCTCCGTCCCCGCGCTGATGCTCGGGGGCTGCGGCACGGTCAATCGCGGCGTCGACAGCATCAAACAGCCGGTCGTCAGCCGCACCGATTATGTCTTCGACGTTCAGGTAACCTCGAACGGTCTCGCCCCCGGCGAAGCCGACCGCGTTGCCGGCTGGCTGTCGTCGATGAAGCTTCGCTATGGCGATCACGTCTCGGTCGACGACCCCAACCCCTACGGTTCGGCGGTCAAAAGTCAGGTCGCGACCGTCGCGGCACGCTATGGCATCCTGATCGATGACCGCGCGCCGATCACCAGCGCACCGCTGAGTGCCGGCATGGCGCGCGTCGTCGTCAGCCGTACCGTTGCGACAGTCCCGGGCTGCCCCGATTTTACGCGCAGCGGATCGACCGAGTTCGAGGGCAGTTCGACCTCCAATTTCGGTTGCGCAACCAACGCCAGTCTGGCGGCGATGATCGCCGATCCGCTCGATCTGGTGCGCGGCCAGCCGGGCACCGAAAACTTCGATCCGAAGCAATCCGGCCGCGCGATCGACGCCTATCGCAAGGCAGCGCCAAGCGGCAGCGGCGGCACGACGGTCAAATCCGAATCTGCGAAGGGCAACTAAGATGAATGCGCCTTGGAAACCCGCTGGCGTCGCGCATCGCGAACCGTTCGTCGCCTATGTCTGCGATGAGACGACCGCCGAAGCGCTGCGTCCCGTTGCCAGCGAAATGGGCTGGTCGGCCGACAAGATCAACAAAGGCGGCCTGCGCAATGCAGTCCAGTCGCTATCGGTGTCGGCGAGCCCGCAGGTGCTGTTCGTCGATCTGTCCGAATCGGGCGATCCGCTGAACGACATCAACGCGCTGGCCGAAGTCTGCGAACCCGGGACCGTCGTCATCGCGGCGGGCCAGGTCAACGATGTGCGGCTGTACCGCGACCTGACCGCCAGCGGCATCCAGGATTACCTGCTCAAGCCGCTGAGCGCCGACATGCTGCGCGAAGCCTTTGGCAACGCGCAGGCGATCCTCAACGCGCCCAAGGCGAACGAAGTCTCGATCGACCGGCCGCATAGCGCGACCGCGATCATTGGCACGCGGGGCGGCGCCGGCGCCTCGACCATCGCGACGTCGGTGGCGTGGCTGACCAGCGAAAAAGGCGGCCGAACGACCGCGCTGCTCGACCTCGACGTCCATTTCGGCACGGGGGCGCTGGCGCTCGACCTCGAACCGGGCCGCGGGCTGACCGATGCGATCGAGAATCCCAGCCGCATCGACGGTCTGTTCATCGAACGCGCGATGGTCAAGGCCAGCGAGCGACTCGCGGTATTGTCGGCCGAAGCGCCGATCAATTCGCCGATGATGACCGATGGCGCTGCCTTCTATCAACTCCAGGAAGAAATGCGCGCGGCGTTCGAATGCACCGTGGTCGATCTGCCGCGCGGCATGCTGGTCCAGCATCCGCACCTGATCACCGATATCCAGTCGGCGGTGGTCGTCACCGAACTGACGCTGGCGGCAGCGCGCGACACGATCCGCATCCTGTCGTGGCTGAAATCGAACGCGCCACAGACGCAGGTCCTGGTGGTCGCCAATCGCGTCCCCACCGGCCAGTTGGAGATCACGCGCAAGGATTTCGAAGGCTCGATCGAGCGCAGGATCGATTTTCAGATCCCGTATGACCAGAAATTGGCCGCGCAGGCGGCCAAGCTCGGCAAGCCCTTCGCCGAAGCCGGCAAGGGGTCGAAGACGATCGCGCCGTTGGTCGAACTGGCAAATCGCCTGCTGGCGATGGGCGATAACGTCGATGCGCCGGTCAAGGGCAAGGGCAAGGATCCGGCCAAGTCGCAGTCGCTGATGGGCAAGTTCGCCGACCTGAAATCGCTGATGCCGTCGAAAAAGGCGGCAAAGGCGGGTTGATCGCGTGCGCGCCCGTCATGGGCCGCACCATTTTGTGGAGCGTTGAGCGATGCCGTTGGTGCCGCTGATTACGGTCGTTGCGGGAGCGGGCATGATGCTCCTCCTGTTGGTACTCGCTTTCGCCGGACCGTCGGCGGAACGCGCACAGTCGCGCCGGCTTTCCGCGCTCAAGGTGCGCCATAGCAGCGCCGCCAGCGAGGTCGTGATGGCCGCGCAGATGCGCAAGATTGCCGGCAAGCGCGACAGCAACATGGACACCGCCTTCATGCGGCTGTTGCCGCGGCCGGCGGTGCTCAAGAAGCGTCTGGCGATGACCGGTAAGAAATGGACCGTCGGCCAATACGGCATGGCATCGGGCGGCCTGATCGTCGTGATCGGCGCGCTGCTTGCTCTGCGCGGCGCCCCGATCGCGATTTCGCTGCTGATCGCCATCGTCGTCGGTGCCGGTTTGCCGCATTTCGTGGTCAACTTCTTCGTCAAACGCCGCGTCAACAAGTTCACCGCCAAATTTCCCGACGCGATCGAGCTGCTCGTGCGCGGCCTGCGATCCGGTCTGCCGATCAGTGAAACGATGGGCGTGGTCGGCGCCGAAGTGCCCGGCCCGGTCGGCGAAGAATTCCGCGCGGTCAGCGACAAGATGAAGATCGGCCGCACGATGGATGCCGCGCTTCAGGAAACCGCCGATCGGCTGGGCACCGCCGAGTTCCAGTTCTTCGTCATCTCGATCGCGATCCAGCGTGAGACCGGCGGTAACCTGGCGGAGACGCTGGCGAACCTCGCCACCGTGCTGCGCCAGCGCGGCCAGATGAAGCTCAAGATCAAGGCGATGTCGTCCGAATCGAAGGCCTCGGCCTATATCGTCGGATCGCTGCCGTTCATCGTGTTCGGCCTGATCTTGTGGATCAGCCCCGGCTATATGGGCAACTTCTTCGTCGACCAGCGCCTGATCGTGGCCGGCGTCGGCGGGATGGTGTGGATGGGCCTGGGCGCTTTCATCATGGCCAAGATGGTCAATTTCGAGGTCTGATGATGCCACCGCACAACCCAACCCTGCTCGGCGTCGACGTCATCTGGGTGGCGACGTTGCTCGCCACGGTGGCGGCGCTGGCCGTGCTCATGGCGATCTATGCCGCGACGACGGTGCGCGATCCGATGGCCAAGCGCGTCAAGGCGCTGAATGACCGCCGCGAACAGCTCAAGGCCGGTATCACCGCGTCGACCAGCAAGCGCCGCGCCAAGCTGGTCACCAAGAACGAGACGACGGATCGCATCCGCTCGCTGCTATCGAACCTGAAGGTCCTGCAGGACAGCCAGGTCAAGACCGCGCAGACCAAGCTGCTCCAGGCCGGTATCCGGTCGAAGGAATATGCCGTCGCGGTCATATTCGGGCGTCTGGTCCTGCCGATCATCATGGGCGGGCCGATGCTGTATCTGGTGTACGGCACCGACGCCTTCTCCGACTGGTCGCCGCTCAAGGCGTACGGTCTGGTCGCGGGCACGTTCATCCTCGGCTATAAAGGTCCCGACCTTTACCTGAAGAACAAGATCACCAAGCGATCCAAGGCTATTCAGAAGGGCCTTCCCGACGCCCTCGATCTGCTGGTGATCTGCGCCGAAGCGGGCCTGACCGTCGACGTCGCGTTCCACCGCGTGTCGAAGGAACTGGGCAAGGCATATCCCGAACTCGGCGACGAATTCGCGCTGACCGCGATCGAGCTGGGCTTCCTGACCGACCGCCGTCAGGCGTTCGAAAACCTTGCCATGCGAATCGATCTCGACGCGGTCAAGGGTGTCGTCACGACGATGATCCAGACCGAGAAATACGGTACGCCGCTCGCCTCCGCATTGCGCGTGCTATCGGCCGAATTCCGCAACGAGCGGATGATGCGCGCCGAGGAGAAGGCCGCGCGCCTGCCCGCGATCATGACCATCCCGCTGATCCTGTTCATCCTGCCGACCTTGTTCGTCGTCATTCTGGGTCCGGCATCGTGCAGCATCTCCGACGCGTTCAGCGGCGGGGTCGGCAGCCATTGATCGATCTACTTGCGCCGGGCGGCAACCCGGCGCAGGTTCCGCACTCAACCCTGAACAGGGAGGGGTCGCGAATGATTTTCACCACCATGTCTCAAGCGGCGGTCTTGCTGCTCGCACTCGTGCTCGGATGGTTTCTGGGCATGCTGTCCGCACCGCGCGGGCTCAAATGGAAGAAGCGATACGAAGAGGAGCGTGACGCGCACGCCGCCTATCGCACCGATGCCGATACCCGATTGCGCGATTCGAGCGCCCTCACCACCAACCGCGATGCCTATGTGCGCGATCTGGAAGCGAAGAATCAGGCGCTGGTAGCGGAAAACGAGGCGCTGAAGGCCCGGCCCGCTAGCTAAGCGGTTTGCAGCTCGACAATTTTCGCGCGGTGTCGATCGCGGCGAAACTCGCGCGATCCTGCACCAGGATACGGATCAGCGCGATCCCGCTGGATCCTTTGACGCGTACCGCCTGCATGCCGTCGGGAACCGGCTGACCGGCCAGCGCGATGGCGATACGGATCGGCTTGCCTTCGGATTCGATATTGCTGCGGACGAACACCGCATCGGTCCGCGCGTCGAACACCGACAGCGACCAATAGGGCGCCGGCACGGGTTCGACATCGACCAGCACGGGGCCGTTCGAGACGTCGTAGGGGCACGAGGAATAGGCCAGATCGGGGCTGGGCCGAACGATCGCGCGTGATTTGTCGGTCGCCATCGGGGTGGCGGCCATCGTGTTGTACCCGCCCGCCTTGCTGATGCGGTTCATCGCCAGCGACATCAGGATACGCGGGAATTGCACCATCACCACGCGGTACGCGCCGACTGCGAGCACCAGCCCCAACAGCAGCGGCAAAGCCCAGCGGCGCATCAGCACGCCTCCTTCACGATCGAGGGCAATTGGTCGCGCGTCATATTCTGCATCCCGCCATCGTCGGGCAAGTAAGTGCGCAGCGTCAGTTCGAATCGGTCGATCCGCCCGGTTGGGAGCCACAGGCCAGCCTGTTCGGCGGGCGCGACGACGATCGTCCAGCTGGATGGATTGGGCACGGCGGCGCTCGCCACGGAGAAACGATTGGCCTGATTGGCGACGAGGTAACCCGGATGATCGTACAGCGTGATCGTCCACCATTTCGCCGGGATCGCGCCGCCGGTGATGCGATAGCGGCATTTGCCGTCGAGCGGCTCGCCGGTGCTGTCGACCGCGGCGTTATAATAGCGCGCTTCGTGCGCCGGGAGCGCGAGCAACCCACGCAGCGCCACAACGGCGCGGGTATAGGCATCGGCGCGCGCCGAGCCGAAGTCGCTGCCGGTCGTCCAGGGTCCGATCGCCTTGTTCGCGCCCAGCGCCCCGGTGCGGACGCGCTGTACCGCGGAGCCGCCGCCCAGCGCCAGCCCGATCGCGCCGCAGATCAGAAATCGTGCCCAGGGCTGCACGCCCCTCTCCTTCCGGTCATTTGTCGCAGCGAAGGTACTTCTTACCCTCCAGCGTCATTTCATTATCGCCGACGCGCTCGATCCCCAAATTCTGCGTGAAGGGCTTGTCGTCCTCGGAATATTTGCCGGTCACCGTCACGCTCTTGCCCTTGAGCGACCAGGTGCCGATGCCGCGTTTGCCGTAAAAGCCGCCGCCCGCACCGAAGCTGATCGCCTTGCGCGCCGCGCAATCGCCCTTCGACCCGCTCCAGCGCCCGCTCAACCACGCCTTGTTGACGCCCGCCGGCGTCGGCTTGGCGGTGGGAGTCGGCGTGGGCGTCGGCTTTGGCGTCAGGGTCGGCTTGGGGGTGGGCGAACCCGACGGCGTCGGGCTGGGCGCCGGGGTCGGCGTGGCGGTGGGCGCGACGCTGTTGCCGTCGGTTCCGCCCAGATCGGTCACCACCACCGGACCCGTGGGCGTGGGCGTTGGTTCGACATAGCCGCGGCTGGGGTCGGCGATGTCGCCCATGAACATCCAATTGCCGCTGACCTGAACGAAGCGTCCAGTCCGTTGCAGCGACGTGTCGCATTTCTTGGTGAACGGGCTGCACGTCGTGGATTTAAAGTCGCAGATATAGCCCGGCTTGTCGGGCGAAACTTTGCACGCAATCCGCTCGGTCGATTGCACCTTTTGCCCATAGCGGGTCAGCGCGTCGCGCATATCCTCCTGGCTCGGGCCGTCGCTGCCGAATGCGCTGCACCCGGCGAGCACCACCACCGCGACCATGCCCGCATACTTGAAGCCCTTAACCATAGCGGCATGAAGTGCGGGCGAGCGGGGCATCAAGTCAAGCCTTCCCCTGCGCCAACGCGGCCTGCGCCGCCGCCAGCCGGGCGATCGGTACCCGATAGGGTGAGGCCGAGACGTAATCGAGCCCGACGCTCTCGCAAAACGCGATCGACGCCGGGTCGCCACCATGTTCGCCGCAAATCCCCAGCTTGATGTCGGGCCGCGTCCGGCGCCCGCGTTCGGCGGCGATTTCGATCAGTTCGCCGACGCCCTCGACGTCGAGACTGACGAACGGATCCTTGGGGTAAATGCCCTTGTCGACATAGATCTCCAGGAACCGCGCGGCGTCGTCGCGGCTGACGCCGAGCGCGGTCTGGGTCAGGTCGTTGGTGCCGAACGAGAAGAACTCCGCGACCCCGGCAATGTCCCCCGCTCTGAGCGCGGCGCGGGGGAGCTCGATCATCGTACCGACCAGATATTCGATGGTGCGCCCCTTATCGGCGAACACCGCCTGCGCCGCGGCATCGACCACGTCCTTCATCAGCTCGACCTCGCGCCGTGTGGCGACCAGGGGAATCATCACTTCAGGGATCGGCGCGGCGCCCGATTTCTCCGCGACGATGATCGCCGCTTCGAAGATCGCGCGGGCCTGCATTTCGTAGATTTCGGGATAGGTCACGCCCAGCCGGCAGCCGCGATGCCCGAGCATCGGGTTGAATTCGTGCAGTTCGGCGGCGCGGCGCTTGAGGTAATCGACCTCGACTCCGGCGGCGGCTGCCACCTCGGCGAACTCGCTTTCCTCGTGCGGCAGGAATTCGTGCAGCGGCGGGTCGAGCAGCCGGATCGTCACGGGAAGCCCCGCCATCACTTCGAACAATTCGACGAAATCGCTGCGCTGTTCGGGCAGCAATTTGGCGAGCGCCAGGCGGCGGCCCTTCTCATCCTCGGCCAAAATCATCTGGCGCACCGCGCTGATCCGCGCGGCGTCGAAGAACATATGTTCGGTGCGGCACAGCCCGATGCCCTCTGCCCCGAATTCGCGCGCCGTCTTGGCGTCGAGCGGCGTTTCGGCATTGGCGCGGACCTTCAGGCGGCGGACGCCGTCGGCCCACACCATCAGCGTGCCGAAATCGCCCGCCAGTTCGGGCTGCACGGTCGGCACTTCGCCGATCATCACTTCGCCCGACGATCCGTCGAGCGTGATGATATCGCCTTCATTCACTTCGCGCCCGGCGCAGCGCATCACCCGCGCCTTGGTGTCGATGCTGATCGTGCCGGCGCCCGAGACGCACGGGCGCCCCATACCGCGCGCCACCACCGCGGCATGGCTGGTCATCCCGCCGCGTGCGGTCAGGATGCCCTTCGCCGCGTGCATGCCGTGAATGTCTTCGGGCGACGTTTCGGTGCGGACGAGGATCACCGCATCGCCCGCCGCAGCGCGCTTCTCGGCGGTGTCGGCGTCGAACACCACCTTGCCCGAGGCAGCTCCCGGGCTGGCGGGGAGCCCGCGAGTCAGCACGTCGCGCAGCGCCTTGGGATCGAGCGTCGGATGGAGCAACTGGTCGAGCGCCGCCGGATCGACCCGGGCGATCGCCTCCTCGCGCGTAATCAACCCTTCCTCGGCCATGTCGACCGCGATCTTGAGCGCGGCCTTGGCGGTGCGCTTGCCCGATCGCGTCTGGAGCATCCACAGCTTGCCCTGCTGCACCGTGAACTCGATGTCCTGCATGTCGCGGTAATGGTTTTCGAGCGTGTCGAAGACCTTCGCGAGCTCGGCGTACACGACCGGCAACGCCTCCTCCATCGACAGCGGCTTGGCGTTGGCCGCCTCGCGCGCTGCCTTGGTCAGATATTGCGGGGTGCGGATCCCGGCGACGACGTCCTCGCCCTGCGCGTTGATCAGGAACTCGCCATAATAGGCATTGTCGCCCTTCGCCGGATCGCGGGTGAAGGCGACCCCGGTGGCCGAGGTGTCGCCCATATTGCCGAACACCATCGCCTGCACGTTGACCGCGGTGCCCCATTCGGCGGGGATGTCGTTATGCTTGCGATAGAAGATCGCGCGTTCCGACTGCCACGACCCGAACACCGCGCCGACCGCGCCCCAGAGCTGATCGTGGACGTCCTGCGGGAAAGGCTTGTTCCACTGCTGCTCGACCAGCTTCTTATATTCGGCGACCAGCAGCTTCCAGTCGGCGGCGGTCATGTCGGTGTCGAGGTAATAGCCCTTGTCTTCCTTCGCGACCTCCAGCGCTTCCTCGAACGATCCGTGATCGAGTTCGAGCACGACGTCCGAATACATCTGGATGAAGCGGCGATAGCTGTCCCAGGCGAAACGCTCGTCTCCGCTGGCGGTGGCGAGGCCCACGACCGTCTCGTCGTTGAGCCCGAGGTTGAGGACCGTGTCCATCATCCCCGGCATCGACGCGCGGGCGCCGGAGCGGACAGAGACCAGCAGCGGGTCGGACGCGTCGCCGAATTTCTTGCCCGTCACGCTTTCGATATGCGCGATTCCGGTGGCGACTTCGGCGCGCAGCGCGGCGGGGAACTGACGTCCCTCGTCATAATAGACCGCGCAGAAATCGGTCGAAATGGTGAACCCCGGCGGCACTGGCAGCCCGATCGACGCCATCTCCGCCAGGTTCGCGCCCTTGCCGCCGAGCAGGTTCTTGTCGCCCTTGCCGCCGTCCGAAACACCCCCGCCGAAGCGATACACGTATTGAGTCATGTCGGTCCTCTAAGTATCTGATTTCGCTGGGGAGGCGGTTACTAAGTTGACACTAGGTTGACACTGTCGCGCTAGCCTTCGATCTTCGAAAAGTCAGCCACGGTGTGGACCGCGTCGCGGACGCGGGCGAGCAACGCCAGCCGCGCGGTGCGCTTGTCGGGGTCGGGGTCGTTCACGGTCACGCTTTCGAAGAACGCGTCGATCGGCGCGCGGAGCGTCGCGAGCGCCGCCATCGCCGCTTCGAAATCTTCCTGCGCGACCGCATCGGCTGCGGCGGGTTCGGCGGCGTCGAGCGCGGCGATCAGCGCGGCTTCGGCGGGTTCGGGGGTGTAGGATAGGGGAGCCCTGCCGTGCTCCTGCGAAAGCAGGAGCCCAGGGTCGTCCGGGGCCGAGCCATCCTGGGCTCCTGCTTTCGCAGGAGCACGCGGCGCTTCCTTCTTCAGAATATTCGCCGCGCGCTTGTACCCGGCGAGCAAATTCGCCCCGTCCCCGGTCGTCACGAACGATTGCAACGCACGGACGCGGGCGAGCAACCGGACGAGATCGTCCTCCCCACCCAGCGCGAACACCGCGTCGATCAAATCGTGCCGGACCCCGGCCTCGCGTTGCTGGACTTTGAGGCGGTCGACCACCAGCAGCACGGCGTCAGAAGGAGCGTTAAGCGCCGGAAAGTCCATCCGTGGCGGCAATTTTCGCATCGCCCCATGCACGAGACTGAACGCTTCGAAAAACACCGGACGCAGATTCAATCGCAGCTCATTGGTCAGGATGATCCGCAGAACGCCGATCGCCGCTCGCCGAAGAGCGAATGGATCCTTCGAACCGGTGGGAACATCGCCCCAATAATAGAACCCGATTATCGTATCCAGCTTATCCGCCAAACTCACCGCCACCGTTACCGGCGCAGTGGGCACGTCATCCCCCTGCCCGACCGGCTTGTAGTGATCGCGGATCGCGTCGGCGACTTGCTGCGGTTCGCCCTGCGCGGCGGCGTAATAGCCACCCATCAGGCCCTGAAGCTCGGGGAATTCGCCGACCATGCCGGTGACGAGGTCGGCCTTGCACAAGCGTGCGGCGCGTTCCGCCAAGTCCGCCACGTGCTCCTGCGAAAGCAGGAGCCCAGAGCCGCTCGGGGCAGAGCCATCCTGGGCTCCTGCTTTCGCAGGAGCACTGCCCCCCACGATCCCCTCCTCGACCAGCCATCTCGCCAATTTCGCAACCCGCTCGACCTTGTCCGCGACCGTGCCCAATTTCTCGTGAAACACGATTTTCCCGAGCTTTGCCGCCTGTTCCTCCAATGGCACTTTAAGATCGGTGTCGTAGAAGAACCGCGCATCGCTCAGCCGTGCCGCGAGCACCTTGCGGTTGCCCTCGACGATCCTGGCGCCGCCATCCTCGGCATCGATATTCGCCGTGCAAATGAAGGTGTTGGCAAGCTTTCCTGCGGCGTCGCGGCAGACGAAATATTTCTGGTTCACCCGCGCGGTGAGCTGGATCACTTCGTGCGGGACGCTCAGAAACTCTTCGTCGAAGCGCCCGAGCAGCGGCACCGGCCATTCGGTCAGTCCGGCATTCTCGGTCAGCAGCCCCTCGTCCTGCACCAGCTCGAGCCCGGCCTTGCGCGCCGCCATCGTCGCGCCGAGCGCGATGATCGAGCGGCGTTCGTCCTGATCGACGATGACATGGCAGGCGTGGAGCTTCTCGGCATAATCCGCCGCCGAGCCGATCGTGATGATCCCCGGATGGTGGAAGCGATGGCCGACGGTGGCGGCGCCCGAGTGGACCCCGGCGATCTCGACCGGAACCACATCCTCACCGAGCAACGCAACGATACCCTGTAGCGGACGCACCCACCGCAAGCTTTCGGTGCTGGCCGAGGCATCGCCCCAGCGCATCGACTTGGGCCAGGGGAAACCGCGAATGATCGCGGGGATCGCTTCGGCCAGCACGTCCGCGGTCTTGCGGCCGGGCTTGTCGATCACCGCGAACAGCACGCCGTCGCGTTCGACCAGTTGCTCGGCGCTGAGCCCGGTCTTGCGCAGGAAGCCCTCCAGCGCCTGCGGCGGCGCGCCGGCGCGCGGGCCCTTGACCTCTTCGCTGACCGCGGCGGTTTCGGCCGGCAGATCGCGCGCGATCAACGCCAGCCGGCGCGGGGTCGCGAAGGTGACGATCGCGTCGGCGCGCAGCCCGGCTTTCGCCAGCTCGGCGCTAAACAGGCGAGCGAGATCGTCGCGCGCCTTGTCCTGCATCCGCGCGGGGATTTCCTCCGAGCGGAGTTCGAGGAGGAAATCGGTCACTGCAAATCCTCCCCGGCACGGGGAGGGGGACCGTCCGAAGGACGGTGGAGGGGGCGGGCCGCGAACGAGACGATCGATTGGGCGGCTTCGTCTGCGTCCTTCAAAACGTCCGACGCTGCGATGCGCAGGATAGTGTAGCCCTGCATTTCGAGCCGCTCGGTTCGTTCGGCGTCGCGCTCGGGCCGGTCGCCCATGTCGTGGGCGATGCCGTCGACCTCGATCACCAGCTTCGCGGCGGCGCAGTAGAAATCGGCGCGGTACTTGCCGATCGGGTGCTGCTTGCGGAACGCTATGCCTTGCGGCGAGCCTTTGAGGCGTTGCCAAAGCAGCACCTCGGGCAAGCTCATTTCGCGACGGGCTTTGCGGGCGTCGTAGACTTCGGGCCGGCGGAGCGACGGCGAGCCCCCTCCGTCAGCGCTTCGCGCTGCCACCTCCCCGTCCCGGGGAGGATTTTGGTGCAGCGCCATCACGCCGCCCACCCATTTTTCTCCATCCACGCCGCGCACGCGCCCTTGGCGAGGTCGCGGACGCGGCCGATATACGCCTGCCGCTCGGCGACCGAGATCACCCCACGCGCATTGAGCAGGTTGAAGATGTGGCTCGCCTCGATCGCTTGCTCGTACGCCGGGATCGGGAGCTTGTGCTCCAGACAATTCTCGCACTCGGCGGCGGCTTTGCGGAACAGGTCGAACAACGTCTCGGTGTCCGCGACTTCGAAATTCCAGGTCGACATCTCGACCTCATTCTCATGGAACACGTCGCCGTAGGTGAAGGCGGGCGTGTTGCCCTTCGCGTCGTTGAACGCGAGGTCGTAGATGCTGTCCTTGTTCTGCAGATACAGCGCGAGCCGCTCCAACCCATAGGTCAGCTCGCCCGCGACCGGCTTGCAGTCGAACCCGCCCATTTGCTGGAAATACGTGAACTGGGTGACTTCCATCCCGTCGCACCACACTTCCCAGCCCAGCCCCCACGCGCCGAGCGTGGGCGATTCCCAATCGTCCTCGACGAAGCGGATATCGTGGTTGGCGAAGTCGATCCCGATCGCCTTCAGGCTGCCCAGATACAGCTCCTGCAGGTTCGGCGGGCTGGGCTTCAGGATCACCTGATACTGATAATAATGCTGGAGCCGGTTGGGGTTCTCGCCATAGCGGCCATCGGTGGGCCGGCGGCACGGCTGGACGAACGCGGCGTTCCACGGATCCGGCCCCAGCGCGCGCAGCGTCGTCGCGGTATGGAACGTCCCCGCCCCCATCCGCATGTCGTACGGCTGGAGGATCAGGCACCCGTGATGGCTCCAGTATTCGTGGAGCTTGAGGATCATGCCCTGAAAGGAGAGCGGCTGGTCGGTCACGCGGCGGGCTTTGGCGCATGGGCCAAGGAGGGTCAATGCCGAGTCTCGTTCCCCCGCGCAGGCGGGGGTCCAGAGCCACGTGCGGCATTGCCTGTGATTCTGGGCCCCCGCCTTCGCGGGGGAACTACGGTATTAAAAGCCGCAAGCCCTTGGTCATTCACACCCGGCTTCCTATTGTTGAGCCAGCGCAACGTCGGATCGTTGCACGGCGTGGGGTAAAGGACCGATATGCTGCGTAAGTTCTTGAGCAAGCTACTGATATTGCTGGGCCTGACCACTGCCGGTCTGGCGATCGCGCAAACCGCCCCCGCTCCTGCCCCCAAGCCCGCGCCCACCCGCGTCGCGACGACCGACGCCGATCCCGCTTTATGGGTGGTGAAGGACGCCGACACGACGATCTATCTGTTCGGCACGGTGCACGTCATGAAGCCCGGGCTCAGCTGGTTCGACGAAGGCGTGAAGGCGGCGTTCGATGCGAGCGACGAACTGGTGCTCGAAATGGTCCAGCCCGATACCGCCACGATGCAGAAGATCGTGGTGAGCAAGGCGTTTTCGAAGGACGGGCCGACGCTGCCCGAACAACTCGCGCCGGCGGATCGCGCCGCCTATCTGAAAGCGCTGACCGATCTCGGCCTGCCGACCGCTGCGTTCGACCGCGCGAAGCCGTGGTTCGCCGCGACCAATTTGTCGATCCTGCCGCTGCTCAAGCTCGGCTACGATCCGGCGAGCGGCCCCGAAACCGTGCTGACCACCGCCGCCAACGCGGCGAAGAAGCCGATCGAGGGGCTGGAAACCGCCGAACAGCAGATCGGTTTCCTCTCCACCCTGCCCAACGCGACGCAGGTCAAATTCCTGACCGCGACGATCCGCGACTTGCCCAAGACCGCGCAGTCGATGGATGACATGGTTGCGGCCTGGTCGCAGGGCGATCCGGCGAAGCTGGGCGTGATCATGAACGACGGGCTGGACGAATCGCCGTATCTGGCGAGCGCCCTGCTGTTCGACCGCAACGCGCGCTGGGCGCAATGGATCAAGACGCGGCTGGACAAGCCCGGCACGGTGTTCATCGCGGTCGGCGCGGGGCATCTGGCGGGGAAATTGAGCGTGATCGACCAATTGCAGAAACTCGGGCTGAGCGCGACGCGGGTGGTGTATTAGGCCTTGATCGTCTCCCCGGCCTTGTGCCGGGGTCCGCCGTGCCGCACATCGAGAGCGCCCGGTTCTTGCCGCCAGGCAGACCCCGGCACAAGGCCGGGGTGACGAAGGAATTGGATGCGAGTGCCAGCCATTAGCCGCCTCCTGATCGTCATGCTGACCGCCGCGGCGCTGGCCTCATGCTCGGTGTCGACCCCCGCCAAACCGCCGATGTGGCGCGTCAGCGACGGCGACACGACGGTGTATCTGCTCGGCTCGATGCATTTGCTGCCGAGCGGCACCGACTGGCGGGATGAGGCGGTGAACGCCGCCATCGCCGACGCCGATACGCTGGTGCTCGAAAGCGACCCGCAAGCGAAGACCGACTTTGCGGCGGTCGCCAGGGCGCCGGGCCTGAAGCCGCTGGCCGAACGCCTCGGACCCGACAAGCAGAACGCGTTGATGAAGGCCATCGCACGCACCGGCCAGCCCGAAAGCGCGTTCGACGACTATAAGGACTGGGCCGCCGCGGTGATGCTCGGCACCGGCGACGCACTCGAGGCCGGCGCGACCGCCAAACGCGGGGTGGATGCGGTGCTGTGGACCGACTTCAAACGCCGCAAGCGCACCACAATCGCGCTCGAACAACCCGGCGCGCAGCTTCAAGCGCTCGATATCCTGCCGCCCGAACTCCAGCATCTGATGCTTGAGGATGCGATCACCGGCCCCGGTTACGACAGCACGCTCGGCGCGTGGAGCGACGGCGATGTGGCGGCGCTCGACAAAGCCACCGGCCCGAAGACGCTCCGCGCGTTCCTGGTCCTCGCGCCCAACAAACGCTGGTCGGGGTGGATCGCGAAGCGGATGGCGCAGCCGGGCAAACTGCTCGTCGCAGTGGGCGCGGGGCATCTGGTGGGCGAGCAGTCGATCGTCGAGATGCTGACGGCAAAAGGATTCAAGGTCGAGCGGGTGCAATAGACATCCGTCACCCCAGCGAAAGCTGGGCTCGCGTGCCGCACGCGCGCGACGTGCCGCGGGCGATCCCAGCTTTCGCTGGGATGACGAGCTTGGCTTGGCTCCCCTCCCCTTGCCTCCCCGCCCCCTTTCCGCTAGTGGCGCGCGCTTCCGCAGCGTGGTCATCCCTGGAGGCGTGCGCGGAAATCCACTGAACCCAAGTATTTCGGAGACTGACATGAGCGACCAATTGACGCTCGCCGCCGAGACGCGCGACCGTGGAGGCAAGGGAGCCTCACGTGATCTGCGCCGTAATGGCCGCGTGCCCGCCGTTATCTATGGCAACAAGCAGGACCCCATCTCGATTCACGTCGAGGAAAAGGCGCTGATGAAGCTGCTGATGACCGGGCATTTCATGAATTCGGTCGTGATGGTCGACACCGGCAAGGGTGCGATCCGCACCTTGCCCAAGGATGTCGCATTCGACGTCGTCACCGATCGCCCGATCCACGCCGACTTCCTGCGCATCAGCGAGCATGCCAGCGTGCACGTCAACGTGCCGGTGCACTTCACCGACGAAGAAGAGTCGAAGGGCATCAAGAAGGGCGGCGTTCTGAACATCGTCCGTCACGAGCTCGAACTGATCTGCGACGCCGCGCACATCCCCGGTGAAATCGCGATTTCGCTCGCGGGCCTCGACATCGGCGATTCGATCCACATCTCGAACGTCAAACTGCCCAAGGGCTCGAAGTCGGCGATCGACGACCGCGACTTCACCATCGCGACATTGGTTGCTCCGTCGGCGCTCAAGTCGAGCGAAGGCGATACCGACACCGACGCTGCTGAAGAAGCTGCTCCGGCCGCGGGTGAAGCTCCTGCCGAGGACGCTGCGGCCGCCGAAGGCGACGCCGAGTAAGCCTTTCCGCTTCTCAGCGTACCAATCGAAGGGGCGTCGCGATCCAACTGGATCGGGCGCCCCTTTCGCGTCTAGGGATATTTCATGCAACTCTGGGTCGGCTTGGGTAATCCCGGCGCGCAATATGCGATGCATCGCCACAATGTCGGCTTCATGGCGGCCGATGCGATCGCGAGCGTCCACGATTTCGGCCCCGTGAAGAAGGCGTTTCAGGGCTGGACGCAGGAGGGGCGGATCGGCTCCGAAAAGATCCTGCTGCTCAAACCGGCGACCTTCATGAACGAAAGCGGGCGCGCGATCGGCGAGGCGATGCGCTTCTACAAGCTTGAGCCCGAGGACGTGACGGTGTTCTACGACGAGCTCGACCTCGACCCGTTCAAGGTCAGGGTGAAGCGCGGCGGCGGGACGGCGGGGCATAACGGACTGCGCTCGACCGTCGCGCATATCGGCGACGCGTTTCGCCGCGTGCGGATCGGGATCGGGCATCCCGGGCACAAGGACCGCGTGACAGGGCATGTGCTGGGCAACTATGCGAAGAGCGAGATCGAGCCGCTCACCGACCTGCTCGGCGCGATCGCGGCGGAAGCGGGGTGGCTCGCCAAGGGCGACGACGTGCGTTTCATGAACGATCTGGCGCTGCGGCTGAACGACTAGCCGCGATTTTATTCGGATCGAAGCATGCATCATTCCCCTGCGAAAGCAGGGGCCCAGGGTCACAGTCGACCCGCTTCGAAACCCTGGGCTCCTGCTTTCGCAGGAGCACGATTCCAGCCTGACAGAACCAAGTCCGATCGCCGCCCGCGAAGGGAGGAGGCGCATCGTGCGTTGACGCAGCGGACTTGTTCGCACCCCGTCCAGGTGCATTGCGTACAGAGGTCATCCATGAAACACCTGCTTGCCGTCGCGCTCGCCACCGGCGTCGCCGTCCTGTCCCTCTCCCCCGCCGAAGCCAGCGGCGGATGCGGTCGGGGCTTTCATCGCGGGGCTTACGGCCGCTGCGTGGTCAACCGCCCGGTCGGGCCCGTGATCGCCGTCCGGCCGGCGCCGGTAATCGGCGTCTTTTATTCGGGTCGCGGTTATTGGGATGGCAGCCGCTATTGGCAGCACCGCTATCGCTGGCATCGCGGCTGGCGTTACCGCTAGGAGCGAGCGCGGGGCGATTGCCAGTCGCGCGGTCGGCCCTTAGGTCGTCGCCATGACCACGCAATCGCTCTTCGCCTCGCAATTCTACTCGGCCCCGCTCGGCGACGATGCGCTCGTCGCCGAGCTTGGCGACGCCTGTCGCGACATCGCCCGGCAGGACCGCGCGGGCGTGGGCTGGTCGAAGACGCATGGCTATCGCGGCTACACCTCCTACGCCTCGCTCAACGATCTGCCGCACCGCAATCCCGCCTTCGCCGACCTCGTCCCGCTGCTCGACAAGCATGTCGCCAAATTCGCCAGGAAATGCGGGTTCGAACTGGGCAAGAAGCTCAAGCTCGACAGCATCTGGGTCAACATCCTCAAACCCGGCGGCACGCATTCGGGGCATATCCACCCGCACAGCGTGGTGTCGGGGACGATCTATATCGAGGTCCCGCCGGGATCGGGGGCGCTGCGGCTGGAGGACCCGCGGCTGCCGCTGATGATGGCCGCGCCGTCGCGCGCCGGCACGTTCTTCCACGCCGAGCCCGAGGTCGGCAGCGTGTTCCTGTGGGAAAGCTGGCTGCGGCACGAAGTGATGCCCAATGCGGCGAAGAGCGAGCGGATCAGCATCAGCTTCAATTATCGGTAACAGCCCCGTCACCGCGGCCTTGTGCCGGGGTCCACCGCGCCCCAACCGATAACGCCTGTGGATGCGCAGACCCCGGCACAAGGCCAGGGTGACGTTGAGTAATATGCCGACGGCGTTAGGATGGAACGCATGACGATCGATCGACGCATGATGCTGGGCGGCACCGCCGCGATGATCGCGATGCCGGGAGCAGCCTTCGCCATGGAAGAAATACCGATGTTCGGGATGCTCGGGCGGATGAAGGCCGTGGCGGGCAAACGCGACGCGCTGATCGCATTGCTGCTCGAAGGATCGGCGGCGATGCCCGGCTGCCTGTCGTACATCGTCGCGAAGGATCTGGCCGATGCCGACGCGATCTGGATCACCGAGGTGTGGGACAAGAAGGAAAGCCACGACGCCTCGCTCAAGCTGCCGCAGGTGCAGGCAACGATCGCCAGGGCGCGGCCGCTGATTGCGGGATTCGATTCGAGCGCGACGACTCAGCCCGTCGGCGGGGTCGGCCTCTGACTAAAACGCGTAGCGCACCGAGAAGGTCGCGACCGGGTTCATCCCCGATTTGGCCATCGTGCGCTCATCGCTGCTGAACCGCGCGCCGCGCGGACCCGGGTTGATCGCCCGCCCGGTGAGCATGCCGCCCTCCAGCCCGACGACGACGCCATTGAACAGTGCGACATCGTAACCCGCGGTCAGCGCCGGGGTGTAGCGGCGATAGGCGCGGACCAGCCCGACCCCGCCGCGCGTCATGTGCGGATCATAGAGCAGACCGTTGGTCGCCTGTTCGGCATCGCGCCAGACGTTGGGCCGGGAGAAATACCGTGTGCCGACCGAAAAGCGGAACCCCGATTGCGCGCGCGGATAGATGTCGATCATCCCGCCGGCAAAGCGCGGACGGACCATGTCGGTGATCGGCGTGAAACCGCCGCGCATGACAAGCCGCGGTCCCATCCGGGGCGAGCGCGATCCGATCAATCCAATGCGCAGCGACGAAACCGGTGGACGTGCCGAACGCTCAGGGCTTTTCGCGTTGGCCGCAGCCGGCATCAGCCCGGCAACAAGTGCGATGACGACGACGCCCCTCAACGCGGTTCCCACTGTCCTGTCCCCTTGGCGACCGCGGAATTTCCCCTTTCCCGCGGCTTATAGGTTTGACGACGCGCCGACGCGCGATCCGCACAAAAAATTAACAGAAAAATAACCAGACGAAGCGGCGCGCGTGCGATCATCCGGCGCGGGGTAGATTCCGCGGCCCGCACCGCCTAGATGCCCGCCTTTCCCGGCACAGGTTCGAGCGAGATAAAATGGGTTTCAGATGCGGTATTGTCGGGCTCCCCAACGTGGGCAAGTCGACGCTTTTCAACGCGCTGACCGAAACGGCGGCGGCGCAGGCGGCGAACTATCCGTTCTGCACGATCGAGCCGAACGTCGGCAACGTCGCGGTGCCCGATCCGCGGCTCGACAAACTGGCGGCGATCGCCGGGTCGCAGAAGATCATCGAGACGCAGCTCGGCTTCGTCGACATTGCCGGGCTGGTGCGCGGCGCGTCGAAGGGTGAAGGGCTGGGCAACCAGTTCCTCGGCAATATCCGCGAAGTCGATGCGATCGTTCACGTGCTGCGCTGCTTCGAGGGCGGCGACGTGACGCATGTCGAGGGCAAGGTCGATCCGATCGCCGATGCCGAGACGGTCGAGACCGAATTGATGCTGTCCGACCTCGAAAGCCTGGAAAAGCGAGTCCCCGCCGCGCAGAAGAAAGCCGCGCAGGGCGACAAGGAAGCCAAGATCGCCGCCAGCGTGCTGGGTCAGGCGCTCGATTTGCTGCGCGAAGGCAGGCCCGCGCGGCTGACCGAGCCCAAGGATATCGAGGAAGCGCGCGTGCTGGCGCAGGCGCAGCTGATCACCGCCAAGCCGGTCCTCTATGTCTGCAACGTCGACGAGGGCGATGCTGCGAACGGCAATGCGCATTCGGCCCGGGTGTTCGAAAAAGCGAAGTCCGAGGGCGCCGAGGCCGTGATCGTCTCCGCCGCGATCGAAGCCGAGATCGCGACCATGCCGGTCGAGGATCGCGGCGACTTCCTCGCCGAGCTGGGCTTGCACGAAACCGGGCTCGCGCGCGTGATCGTCGCCGGGTACAAATTGCTCCACCTGCTGACCTTCTTCACCGTCGGCCCCAAGGAAGCGCGCGCCTGGACCGTCCACACCGGCGCGACCGCCCCCGAAGCCGCGGGCGAGATCCACACCGATTTCGAAAAGGGCTTCATCCGCGCCGAAACGATCGCGTTCGACGATTTCGTCACGCTGGGCGGCGAATCGAAGGCGCGCGAAGCCGGCAAGCTACGCGCCGAGGGCAAGACCTATGTCGTGCAGGACGGCGACGTGATGCATTTCCTGCATAGTTAGGTTGGATCGTCTTCTTGAGCCCCTCCCCTTCAGGGGAGGGGCTAATAGCCGCTAATGCCCCGGCGGCAGCTTGAACGACAGCGTGATCCCCGCCGCCGCCTGAACCTGCGCCGCCTGCCCCATTAGCGGGCGCGGGGCGGAGATATAGGCGGTCGGGGACAGCCCCATGAATTCATGGAATTCGCGGATGAAATGCGCCTGATCGAAATATTCGGGATCGACCAGATGCCCGTAGCGCGGCGTGTCGATCAGCCGGATCTGCCCGAGCGTATCGAGGAAGCGCTGGCGCCGCAGCAGCCGCTTGGCGCCGAAACCGTAAACCCGGCGGCACATCCGCCCGAGCGTCTTTTCGGAGACGCCCGCCGCCGCCGCGAAATCCTCGACGCTGTGCGGGCGGTCGCGCAGGATATCGTCGATCCGGATCGCCCAATCGGGGTTGGGCGGCGCGTGCTCCAGCCGATCGAGCAGCAGCCGGTCGAACAACGCCACGCCCTGCGCATCGTCGCCATGCCCTTTCAGCGTCGCGAGCAGGTCCGCGCCCGGCGTGCCGAACAGATCGTCGAGCGGGACAGCACGATTGGCCATGTCGCCGGCGGGCTGATCGAACAGACGCTGCCAGCCGAGCGGAGTGAGGCCGAACCCCATCGTCGTGCCGCCCGGGCACGTCACCCGCGCGGCGTGATCGGTCGGCCCGAACAGCAACGCGTCGTGCGGCTCGCGGGGATAGCCGTCGCCCAGCTCGACCAGCCACCATCCGCGTGTCGTGAAGCGGACATTGCCCCATTCGGGATAGAGGAAATCCTCCAGCGGCGTGTCGGCATCGACGAAATAATAAAAGGTCGCGTAGCTCCGGAGCCGCTCGTCGGGAAGGTAGATGCGGACCGATGTACCCGTCGCAGGTTCGAGCTGCGGCGCCGACTCGCGCGGAATATATCCCGTCATGCCCGTTTGTACGCCCCACCCCGACGCGATCCCCACCGCGCCACCGGCACCAGATTGGCCGCTTTTCGGGGAATGTCAAAGCGTTGAAAGCGTTGTCCTGATCTGGATCAGGATATCCGTCCTGTACGCTGGCGCTGGCCGTGGTCTGCGCGACGCGCTATGATGCGCCGATGATCCTGCGACTGCTCCTGGCCGTGATGCTGGCGTTCGGCGCGATGCCCGCGGCCGCGCACGACCCGGCCATGCCGATGACGCACGGCATGGCGATACCGCACGACATGCCGGATAAAGCGCCGCCGCCGCATCAGTGCATCGGCTGTATCGCGGTGGCGGACTGGAATGCCGAGCGCGTCGCTGCTCCGTTGCTGCGATCGACCCTGCCGCCGTCGGCGCGCGTAGCGGTCTTACGGTTGGGGGAAGATACCCCGCCCGCGCTCCCCCCTCCGCGACGGGGATGAGGTTCGGCCGCAGCGGCCGCCAACTCATCCTTTTTCGCGGAGACTGACAATGAACTCGCTTTCGTTGCTCGCAGCTTTGGCTGTGAGCGTTTCGCCGTTGCCCGCGCTCGCGCAGAGCATGGGCGGCATGACCATGCCGGTGCCCAAAGCTTCCGCCAAACCCGCGGCAAAGACTGCGGCCAGGTCCAAAAAGACCGCGCGTCGTCCGCAAGCGCGCCGCCCGATCCAGGCTAAGCCGACGAAACCCGTGCGCCCACCAGCGCCGATGGCGGGCATGACCATGCCCGCGCCCGACGCGAAACCCGGAGCGACGATGCCGGGCATGAAGATGGACGGGATGAAGATGGACGGGATGAAAGGCATGGACGGCAAGCCCGACATGCCGACGCCTATGCCTGTGCCATCCGCACCGCAATCGACGCCGGCGCCGGCCATGCCACCGCCTGCCATGCCCGGCATGGATATGACGCCCGCGCCTGCCCCTTCGGCGCCAACCCCAACACCGCCCCCGATGAAGGGCATGACGATGCCCGGTGGCGCGATGCCCGGCATGAAAATGGACGGCCCGCTGGCCTATGGCGCCGGGTCGGGCACGTCGCGCGTGCCGGGAATCGACGGCGCGATGGACGGGCTGCACCTGTCCACCGGCAGTTGGATGGTGATGCTCCACGGCTATGCGCTGGCGGGCTATACCAACCAGTCGGGCGCGCGCGGACAGGACGGGCTCGTCGGCGGATCCATGGCGATGCTGTCGGCCGAACGTGACCTGGGCGGCGCGAAACTGTCGCTGCGATCGATGCTCAGCCTCGATCCGGTGCTCGGGCCCCGGGGCTACGCCAATTTGTTCGCGACCGGCGAAACCGCCGATGGCGTCACGCCGCTGGTCGACCGCCAGCATCCGCACGATTTCTTCATGGAGCTGTCGGCGCGGATCGACGTGCCGCTGGGCGGCGGCATCGGCGGGTTCGTCTATGGCGGGCCGGTAGCCGAGCCAGCGCTGGGGCCATCGGCGTTCATGCACCGCAAATCGGCGCAATATCTGCCGCTCGCGCCGATCGGCCATCATTGGTTCGACAGCACGCATATCAGCTTCGGGGTGATTACCGCGGGATTGTACGGCGACCGCTGGCAGATCGAGGGATCGGCGTTTCGCGGGCGCGAGCCCGACCAGAAACGCTGGGACCTCGAAACCCCCAAGCTCGATTCGTGGAGCCTGCGCGCGACCTGGACCCCCACCCCGAATTGGTCGGCGCAGGTCAGCTACGGCCGGATCGAAAGCCCCGAAGCGCTCGAACCCGGAGTCGATGAGGCGCGCACCACCGCGAGCGTGCAATATGCGCGCGGCGGCTTGTCGGTGACGGCAGGCTTCTCGGCGAAGAACCGGTTGCCCGGGCGCACGCTGACCGCGTGGTTCGGCGAGGCCAATTGGGATCTGGACACGCACAACAGTTTGTTCGGCAGGCTGGAGAACGTCGCCAATGACGAACTCTTTCCCAATGCGCTCGACCCGCTCCACGACCGCCCGTTCCGGATAACTCGCGCCGAGGCGGGCTATGCCTATCGGATCAAGCTGCCCGGACCGTTCCGGCTGGCGATCGGGGGCAGCGGGTTCGTCACCGCCAAGCCCGCCGCGCTCGACGCCGCTTATGGCAAATCGCCACTGGGCTGGACCGGGTTCATGAAGCTCAGCCTCGGGCGGTAGCCGTCGCTCTTATAAGCCCCTCCCCTTCAGGGGAGGGGTTGGGGGTGGGGCCTTGCCGTCTCACCGAGCCTTTCGCCCGTTGATAGCCCCCACCCCAACCCCTCCCCTGAAGGGGAGGGGCTAAAGTTGATGCACGCCCCGCCCGCCGCGCTTGCACGACTCGCGGCGGGTCGGCATGGCCGACTCCTGAAATATCGGGGAGAAGTCGATGCGCTGGTTCGGTCGGTTCGTTGTCGCTGCGGCCATGGTCGCGTTGCAGGCCTGCACCCCCAACCCGGCGGCGCGGCCCAGTGTCGTCGGGGCGCCCACAGAGGTCCGCAAGCCGGTCACGATCCTCATCTCGATCGACGGCTTCCGCCCCGATTATCTCGACCGCGGCGTGACGCCCAACCTCAATGCGCTGGCGGCCGCAGGCATCAGCGCGTCGATGCGACCAAGCTATCCCAGCAAGACCTTCCCCAATCACTGGACGCTGGTGACCGGCGTGCGTCCCGACCGGTCGGGGATCGTCGCCAACAAGATGCTCGATAGCGCGCGGCCGAAAGACACGTTCACGATGCAGTCGGACGATCCGTTCTGGTGGAACGCCGCCGAGCCGATCTGGGTCACCGCCGAAAAAGCCGGGATCCGCACCGCGACCGCGTTCTGGCCGGGGTCTAACGTCGCCTGGGGCGGGGAACGCGCGAAAGACTGGCCCAACCCGATGACCGGCGGCACGCGCCCGCAGGATTGGGTGCAGTTCAATCAGGCGCTGACCGACCGCCAGCGCACCGATATCGTGGTCGACTGGATGCGCCGCCCCGCCGCCGGGCGCCCCGCCTTCGTCACGCTCTATTTCGATGAAGTCGACACCGCCGGGCATCAGTTCGGCCCCGATGGCAAGGAAACAACCCAGGCTGCGGCGGATGTCGATGTTGCGATCGGTCGCTTGCGCGATCAGCTTGCGGCGCTGGGTCAGCCGGTCAATTTCGTGATCGTCGCGGATCACGGCATGGCGGCGATCAGCAACGATCGCGTGATCGTGCTCGATACGTTCAGCAATGCCGACGATTACGATGTGGTCGAAGACGGCGTGTATGCCTCGATCAACCCCAAACCGGGCAGGGAAGCCGCGGTTGAAAAGGCGCTGCTCGGCGCGCACGGCCCGCATCTGACCTGTTACCGCAAGGCCGAGGTGCCGGCGCGTTTCTATTACGGCAAGAACCCGCGCGTCCCCGCGATCCTGTGCATGCCCGACACGGGCTGGACCGTCGTCGCACATCCGCCCAAATTCGAGATCAAGGGTGGCGCGCACGGATACGACAATGGCTCGCCCGAGATGCGCGCGTTGTTCGTCGCGACCGGGCCGGCATTCCGGCCGCTGGGCAAGCTTGCGGCGTTCGATAATGTCGATATCGCGCCGCTGCTGCGCGACCTGCTCGGGCTTCCCGCGGGCGTGAACCTCGACGGCGACGACGCCCCGTTCCGCGCGGCGCTCGGCAAATGAGCGATCTCAAATATTACGAGGATCTGGTGGTCGGCACGAAGAGCAGCTTCGGCAGCTATCGGGTGGCGCGCGAAGAAGTGATCGAGTTCGCCTCGAAATACGACCCGCAGCCGTTTCATTTATCCGACGAAGCCGCGGCGCAGACTTATTTCGGGCGATTGTCGGCGAGCGGCTGGCACACCGCGGCGATGGCGATGCGGATGGGGGTCGACCATATGGCCACCACCCGCACGGCGGGCCTCGGTTCGCCGGGGATCGACGAACTGCGCTGGATCAAGCCGGTCTATCCCGGCGATACGCTGCGCTGTGAGAGCGAGCTGATCGACAAGCGCGTGTCGAAATCGCGACCCGACATGGGAATCACGAAAGGCCGCACGACGGTGTTCAACCAGCATGACGAGCCCGTGATGAGCTTCATCGGCAACGGACTGATCCGGGTGCGCTCGCCTTCATAGGAAAGGCGTGCGGGCGCGGCGCGGACCGCGCCCGATCAATGCTTCTGGTCGCGCCAAACGTTCCGATAGGCCAGGAACGCGAGCAGGCTGGCGATCAGCAGGAACAGCACCGACGCAAAGCCCGCATTGTGCCGCGTTTCCAGCTTGGGATCGCCCGCCCACACCAGGAATGCCGCGACGTCGCGCGCCATATTGTCCACCGTCGGCTTGGTCCCGTCGAGATACTGGACCTGACCTTCGGAGGTCAGCGGGGGCGGCATCGCCACGTTGAGGTTGGCGAAATACGGGTTGTAGTACAGCCCCTTGGGCGTCTTGATGTCGGGATACTTGCTCAGCATCTCGGCCTTTTGCGCCTGATAGCCGGTCAGCAGCGAATAGACATAATCCGCCCCGCCATGCCGCGCGCGGGTGATGTAGCTGAGGTCGGGCGGAATCGCGTTGTTGTTCGCCATCCGCGCCGCCGTGTCGTTTGCGAACACCAGCGGGAAGCGATCCGACGCGGTATTCTTGCGCGTCGATTCCTCGCCGGTGTCCGGATTGACGCCGGGCTGTTCTTTCTTCCAGCCGGCCGCGATCGTCTTGATCTGCGCGTCGTTATAGCCGAGCCCCTTCAGGTCGCGGAACGCGACGAAGCGGAGCGAATGGCACGCCGAGCAGACTTCCTGAAAAACCTGAAAACCGCGCTGCAACTGTTGCTTGTCGAACTTGCCGAGCAGGCCGTCCGAGCGCAGGTTCGCAGCCCGCGGATGCTCGTGATAGTCGGTCTCGGCCGTCCTCGGCGCCCCCGACATCGTCTTGGGCGTGCTGTCGGTGACGAGCCCCGACACCGTGAAAATCAGCGCGAGCGCCAGCACGCCGGCAAAGGCGGCACCGACGGCGAAGGCAATCCAGCGAACCATGTCTCTATTGTCCCCTATCGCTCGCTCAGTGCACCGAAACGGCGGGCGTGGTGCCCAGCACGGCTTCGGTAATCGAATTCGGCAACGGCGTGGGCCGCTCCGACTTGGCGATCCACGGCAGGATCACCAGGAAGTGCAGGAAGTAATACGCCGAGCAGATCTGCGCGACGATCACGTACGCCGGATCCGCCGGCGATCCGCCGCAATAGCCGAGCACCAGCACGTCGGCGACCAGGATCCAGAACGCCGCGCGCGCCTTGGGCCGATATTTGTTCGACCGGATCGGCGAGCTGTCGAGCCACGGCAGGAAGAACAGCAGCAGGATCGACCCGAACATCGCCAGCACGCCCCACAATTTGGCGGGCAGGATGAAGTCCGAGGTGAACGAACGCAGGATCGCGTAGAACGGCCAGAAATACCATTCGGGGACGATATGCGCCGGCGTCGAGAGCGGGTTGGCCGGGATATAATTGTCGGGATGGCCCAGCGCGTCGGGCAGGTAGAAGATCACCGCCGCGAAGATCGTCAGGTATACGAGCAGCCCGAACCCGTCCTTCGCCGTGTAATACGGATGGAACGGCACGGTATCCTGTTCGCCCTTCACGTCCACGCCGGTCGGGTTGTTCGATCCCGGAATGTGCAGCGCCCAGATGTGCAGGATGATCACCGCGGCGATCACGAACGGCAGCAGGTAATGCAATGAGAAGAAGCGGTTGAGCGCGGCGTCATCGGGCGCGAAGCCGCCGAGCAGCCAGATGCGGATCGATTCGCCGATCCCGGGTATCGCCGAGAAGAAGCCGGTGATCACCTGCGCGCCCCAGAAGCTCATCTGACCCCAGACGATGACATAACCCATGAACGCGGTCGCCATCATCAGCAGGAAGATGACCACGCCGAGCAGCCACACCATCTCGCGCGGCGCCTTGTACGATCCGTAATAAAGCCCGCGGAAGATGTGGATATAGACCACGATGAAGAAGAACGACGCGCCGTTGGCGTGCGCATAGCGCAGGAACCAGCCGGCATTGACGTCGCGCATGATCCCCATGTTGACCGAATCGAACGCGCCCGCGGCCGACGAATGGAAATGCATCGCCAGCACGATACCGGTGATCAGCTGGATCGCCAGCGCGGCACCGGCCAGAACGCCGAAGTTCCAGAAATAATTGAGGTTGCGCGGCACCGGATAGCCGGCACCGACCGAATTGAAGACCAGACGCGGAAGCGGCAGCTTCTCGTCCAGCCAGCGCATCAGCGGCAGCTTCGGTTCGTAATTTTTGGCCCAGGGGAAACTCATCTTTTTCTACCCCCTCAACCGACCAAGACTTTGGTCGGCGACGTGAATTTGTACGGCGGAACGGCAAGGTTCTTCGGTGCCGGCCCCAGGCGAATGCGCGCCGCGGTGTCGTATTGCGATCCGTGACACGGGCAGAAATAGCCGCCGAACTTGCCGCGATTATCGCCTTCGTTGATCCCCAGCGGGATGCAGCCCAGATGGGTGCAGACGCCCAAAGTAATCAGCCAGTTCTTCTGCCCCGGCTGGGTGCGCTGTTCGAGCGTTTCGGGATCGCGCAGTTCGCCCATCGTCACCGCATCGGCCTCGGCCACTTCCTTGGCCGTCAGGTTGCGCACGAACAACGGCTGTTTGCGGAAGGTCGTAATCACGCCCTGACCCGGCTTGATCTTGGTCAGATCGATCTCGGTGGTCGACTGTGCGAGCACGTCGGCCGACGGATTCATCTGATTGATCAGCGGGAGCAGCACGGCAACGCCGCCGCCAACCGCGGGAAACGCCACTGCGGCGATATTCAGGAAGTCACGACGACGCGGGTCGCTCACCGAATCGGGCGAACCACCCACGGGTACAACATCGTCAACGGTCGCCATTCAGTCAGCCCTTGCGCTTCAAATCCGGCAGCGGAACGCTTCGATGCGGCGTTGGGATACCGCGCGCCCGCCAGAACCCCTCGGTCCCCACCGAAGTTGGCGCCTGATAGACACGCCGCCCGTGCTTTGCCAACGGGTTTTTATGCGTATTGCACTTCACCAACCCGATATCGCCGGGAACGTCGGCACCATCCTGCGGCTGGCGGCCTGTATGGGGGTGCCGGTCGACCTGATCGAACCGATGGGATTCGCGTATAGCGACCGAGCGTTGGCACGCGCGGGCATGGACTATTCGGCGCAGGCGGAGGTGGTTCGCCACGTCGATTGGGCGGCATTCGAAGCGAAATGTGCGAGCCGGATCGTGCTGTTCACCACCAGCGGCGCCGAACGGATCGACCGCGTCGATTTTCGCGCGGACGACATATTGCTGTTCGGCAGCGAGAGCGCGGGGGTGCCCGAAATGGTGCACGACCGCGCCGATCTGCGCGTGACGATTCCGATGCGCGCGGGATTTCGGTCCTTGAACGTCGCGGTGTCAGCGGCGATGGCGCTGGGCGAAGCACTGAGGCAGACCAGAGGATGGCCGGAATGATCGAGCTCGACCACGAACAGGCGACCGCGCGCGCATGGTTCGAGCAATTGCGCGACCTGATCTGCGCCGAGTTCGAAGCGATCGAGCGCGAGGCGGGGTCGGATGCCCGCTTCGACTATACGCCGTGGGACCGGGTCGATCCGTCGGGGGGCGAAGGCGGCGGCGGCGTGCGCGGGGTGATGAAGGGCAAGGTGTTCGAAAAGGTCGGGGTCAATGTCTCGACCGTCGGCGGCGCGTTCGAGGGCGATTTCGCCAAGACGATCCACGGCGCGGCGGAGGACCCGAGCTTCTTCGCCACCGGCATTTCGCTCGTCGCGCACATGGCCAACCCGCACGTCCCCGCGGTGCACATGAACACGCGTTTCCTGGTCACGACAAAGCGCTGGTTCGGCGGCGGCGCCGACCTCAACCCGCCCTTACCCGTTGCCGAGGATACCGAGGACTTTCACGCGACGCTTCGGGCGGCGTGCGACAAGCACGATGCTGCGCATTATCCGCGATTCAAGAAATGGGCGGACGACTATTTCTATATCCCCCACCGCAAGGTCCATCGCGGCGTAGGCGGAATTTTCTACGATCATCTGGAGGGCGATTTCGCGGCCAATTTCGCGTTCACGCAGGATGTCGGGCGCGCGTTTCTCGACACTTTCCCGCGGATCGTGCGGCGGCGAATGAACGATGCCTTCACCGATGCCGACGTCCAGGCGATGCGCGAATGGCGCGGGCGCTATGCAGAATTCAATCTTGTCTATGACCGGGGGACGTTGTTCGGGCTCAAGACCGGCGGCAATATCGACGCGATATTGATGAGCCTGCCGCCGCTCGCTAGCTGGAGCTGAGCCGCCGCCACGCGCTAACCTGAAGCAGCGCCATCGCGATCGCGGCCAGCGCCTGTGCCGCGGCAATCGCCACATCCACGACGGCGCGCGCGATCGGATTGGGTGCGTTGACGCTCATCCAATGGTCCAGCGCGCCCAACGGGATGGCAATCAGCAACTGGCCGACAACGACCGTCAGCACCACGCTGGCCAGCATCATCGTATTGCCCCGGGTCAGCGCGAAACTGCGTCCGACCGCCGCCACCGCGCCGATCGGCCGGGCCGCGACGATTGCCGGCGCGACCAGCAATGTGCGGGCCAACACCAGCGCCAGCACCGGGGTCAGCAGAAACGGCACGCGTATAAACACCAGAGCAAGCAGCCCGATCGGCAGCGTCCAGATCATCGACGCCAGCATGAAGCGCAGGAAAAGCCGAAGCGCGGCCCGCAGGCCCTGCCCCACGCTCGCCCGATTCGGCGTCAGGTAGATCGCGACCAGCGCGAACTGGCCGAACAGCGCAACGACGATCGCGCCCAGCTGCCACAGCGCATAATTCACGATCCAATTCTGCATCGCCGCCTGCAGAGCGATGAAGGCCGGGTTGGCCGGATCCGCGCTGGTCAATTCCGAAGCATCGGGCAAATCGGGGATCAGCATCGCCGCTGCCAGCGTCGGGAGCAGCACGAATACCCCGGCGACCGCGGTCAGCACGTTCCAGTCGGCACGCCATGCGCGCCAGGCATCGGTAATCAGCGTCGCTGCACTGAGTTTCACGCGCGGGGCGCCGATCCTTCACGCGCGGCGGTGGCCGCGAGGTAAAGCTTGGCGGAGAAGGCCGCGATCAGCAGCCTGAAGGCAGTGGTGACCAGCGCGCCGAGCAGCGCAACGACGATGTGACCGACGCTGTACTGGCCGGGATCGGGCGATATCAGTCCGAACAAGGCGCCGACCACCGACGTCGCCGCCATGTACGCGACCGTGTAAACGAGGAAGAAGACCAGCCACACGCCGATCATCTTCCACAGAATCCCGCGCCCCAGCGCAAAGCTGCGACCGATCGCGCCCAGCATCGTCTTTTCCGCGACGATCACCGGGCAAAGCATCGCCATCCGCACGCTCAGCACGAACAGCGCTACGACCAGCACCACGCCGTACAGCAAGACGAAGGTCCGCGTGCCGCCGGTCAGGCCGATTTGGGTCCCGCCCTTCATCATCGCCTCAAGGTCGACGCCGCCTGCAACCAGCGCGACCACGATCGGTATCGCGGCGACGATCACCGCCGCGAACAGCACCAGCATCACGATGATCGCGGGCCCGAGCGCGCGCGTCCCGGCGGCTATCGCGGGCGAACGCCCGGCATCGGGGTCGAGCGACAGCGCGACGATCGCCAATTGGCCCCACAGGCTGGGAATGGTCAGCGCCAGCCCGATCACTTGCAGCAGCATCGTCGATTCCGCCGGACTATCGGGCTTGATCAGCAAGGCGATGGTTTGCGGCAGCAGGATCGCCAGCGCCGCGATCGGCAGGATGGCGCCGACATTATCGCTCAGGAACTCGGTGGTACGGTCCCAGACATTCCCCATATTGACCATATGCCGACCCTCATGCCCGATCCGGCGGTGTGTTGCTCACGCCGACCACCGCGCTCTAGCCGAACCGCCGGGCGCTTGCCAATGACTTGCGCGGCGCACGGCCGGCGGGTTAGCGCGTGAGCGTGATCCCCGACCCAATCGAATGGCGAGTCTCGCCCGGGCACGTGCCGTACGCTGAAAGTCTGGCGACGATGGAGGCGCGCGCGGTCGCGGTGGCAAGCGGTGAAGAGCGCGAACTCGTCTGGCTGCTCGAACACCCGCCCGTTTATACCGGTGGGACCAGCGCCGACCCGGCCGAGCTGATCGACGCACGCTTTCCGGTGTTCGAAACCGGGCGTGGCGGACGCTATACCTATCATGGCCCGGGGCAGCGCGTCGGCTATCTGGTGCTCGACCTGAACCAGCGCGGGCGCGACGTACGCTGTTTCGTCCACTCGCTGGAGGCGTGGCTGATCGCGACGCTCGGCGATTTCGGGATCGAAGCGCGTGCCGAACCTGGTCGCGTCGGGATCTGGACCGGGCACGGCGCGAATGAGGCCAAAATCGGCGCAATCGGGGTGCGCGTGAAGAAATGGGTCACGCTCCACGGCTTTGCTATTAACCTTGACCCCGACCTTACCCATTTTGGGGGAATCGTTCCGTGCGGCCTGCCCGACTTCGCCGTGACCAGCGCCAACGCCTTGGGAAAGCCCATTTTGTCATCCGAATTCGACGCCGCATTGGCCGTCCGGCTGCCCGCATTTCTCGCCAGTCTGGGCCCGCGCGAAAAGCGGCTTGAGCAACAGGGCATTACCGATTAATGTCCACCTTGATTTGGGGATTAAGGCCGACAAAAGCTGACCAAATCTCTTATCTAGGGAGCTTCCACAATGCGTTCTTTCATCATCAAGGGCACCATGATCGCTGCTGCCGCTCTGGCAGTCTCGGCTTGCGCCAAGACCGAAACGACCAACACTGTCGTCGAGAACACCGTCATTGACGAATCCGCCAATGACACGATGTCGACCGTCGACATGAACGGCGCGGGCGTCACCAACGACGTTGCACCGACCAACGCTATGTAATTCGCTTGTCCGCTCCGGATGGGGCGGACGAACGTTGTCGAAGGGCCGTTCGCCTGGGCGAGCGGCCCTTTTCGATTCCGAGAGTCGCGCGAATACAGCAATTCACCGCGCATCTTGATCTAGGCACTTGGGTGGGCGAACAAATCGCCTTAATATGCTGTCGCTAAGTAGGTTCGAAGGGAAGAGGATGAAGATCGTGCGTATTCTGGCGGGCGTTTTGCTTGCTGTCGGCGTGTTCGCCGGGTCGCCGGCATCGGCGCAATTTTTCCTCAAATCCTACGATTTCCGGGGCGGGCCGGTGCTGGGTACCGAACCCGAACTGGGCATGCCGATGCCGGGCGCCACGCCCGCCGAGATTCGTGCAGGGCTGATCTGGAACCTGCGCGCCGCGCTCAACGTCGCGGCGCTGCAATGCGATTTCGAGCCGTTGCTGCTGACCGTCGACAATTACAATGCAGTGCTGCGCGACCACAAAACCGAACTCGCCACGTCGCTCGACACGCTGGGCAAATATTTCACGCGCACCGCCAAAACCAAGGGTGCCGGTCAAACCGCGTTCGACCGCTTCGGCACGCGGACCTATTCGGCATTTTCCACGGTCAACGCGCAATTCGGGTTCTGCCAGACCGCATCGAAAATCGGTCGCGAAGCGATTTTCGCCAAGCGCGGGGATCTGGGCGATGTGGCGGTCAATTACATGCGCGAATTGCGCAACAGCCTGATCCCTTATGGCGAACAACAATTCCCACGGTCCTATTACACGCGTACCTATCTGATGGTGCCCGATTTCAACCCGAACTGCTTCAGGAACGAGGTGTATCGCCCCGATCTGTGCATGGTGGTCGATAAGAAAAAGCGGAAGCGCTAGCGCAAGCCAAGGCGCTTATGCGCCTGTAGCGTCAGGCGCCAGCGCGGGCGGGCCATGACGAGATCGATCGCCGCCGCCTCGGTCTTTGCATTGCCCGCCGCGTCCCCCGTATCGAGCGGTTGCGCGAGCAAATGCGCGAAGTCCCAGCTCTCGATCGCGTCGATATCGCTGCCCGGCTGCGGCCAGACCAGCTTGAGTTCGTCGCCGGAGCGCTGGACGACCTCGCTGCCGGCTTTGGGGCTGATGCACACCCAGTCGATCCCGGGATGGACCGCGATCGTGCCGTTGCTCTCGATCGCGATGCTGAATCCCGCGCCATGGAGCGCATCGACCAAGGCATCGTCGACCTGGAGCATCGGCTCCCCGCCGGTCAGCACGCAGAAACGTTCGGCCTCACCCGCGCCCCAGAATGCGCCGGCCGCAGCGGCCAGCGCAGCCGCATCGGCAAACTTGCCCCCGCCCTCGCCATCGGTACCGACAAAGTCGGTATCGCAGAACTTGCAAACTGCGCTGCTGCGGTCCTGTTCGCGACCCGACCACAAATTGCACCCGGCAAAGCGGATGAACACCGCGCGGCGCCCGGCATTCACGCCTTCGCCCTGCAGCGTCAGGAACATCTCCTTGACCGCGTAGCTCATGCCAACGCCTTCACGGCGCGACGGCGTAGCGCGTTGGATCGGCGATCCCGGCTTCCTCGAACCCCTTAGCCCGCAGCCGGCAGCTATCGCACTGCCCGCAATGCAGCCCGCCGGGCGCCGGATCGTAACACGACCAGCTGACGCCCAGATCGAGCCCCAACCGCGTCCCCTCGCGTACGATATCGGCCTTGGTCATGTGCTGGAGCGGCGCATGGATGCGGAAGCGGTCACCTTCGATCCCCGCCTTGGTCGCGAGTGCCGCCATATTCTCGAACGCCTCGACGAATTCGGGGCGACAATCGGGATAGCCCGAATAATCGAGCGCGTTGACGCCGATCACCAGATCGCGCGCGCCCGCCGCTTCGGCCCAGCCGAGCGACAGGCTGAGAAAGATCGTGTTGCGCGCGGGTACATAGGTGATCGGAATGTCCGCCCCGACCCCGCTTTTGGGCACGTCGATCTCCGCCGTGAGCGCGGAACCGCCGAAGGCGCGCAGATCGAGCGGGAGGACGACGTGGCGCTCGACCTCCAGCAGCTTGGCGATGCGGCGCGCGGCCGCGAGTTCGATCTGGTGGCGCTGGTTATAGTCGATCGACAAGGCGAGCAGGCGGTAACCGTTGGCGCGCATCGACGCGGCAGCAACCAGCGAGTCCAGGCCGCCCGAGATCAGGGCGACGGCGATGGGGGAGGCATCTGTCATATTCGCTTGCTGGCTAAGCACTTACGCCGCGCCTAGCAAGCCACCCCAAAACAACGGGCCGCCCTTGCGGGGCGGCCCAGTTTGGACGCTTCCACGCGTCAACCACAGAGGAATCATGCCCGAAAGCATGCATCTATCGTGCGCCGACATTCCTAAACCGCGCCTTAACGGCGGGGTGCAGGTCCGCATGAGCCGACAAATCGTCCCTCATAACTCGTATCGAACGGTTGACCGGCGGAATCGATCCCTTGCGTATCGAGCCGCATCAGCCCGGCATTTTCGACCGTGATCGTGGTCCGGCCATACCCGCGCTTCTGGCAGTTATACTGGATCGTGACTCGGTTGGGCGTGTCGTCGATCGTGTAGCGGGTGCAGACGTCGCCGGGATGGTTGAGCTGGATCAGCTCGGCCGGATCGGGCGCGCACACCAGCCGCGGCGCGCTGGCGGTGCCAATTTCCTTCAACGACCAGCGCCCGTGCTGCAGCCCGGCCAGCGCGCCCAGCGGCAGGGCCACGGCCAGGGTCGCGGACAGACCGCCCGCCGCCGCCAACGCCAGCAAAAGTCGTCTCCACATCCCCATGTCCCCACCCGATGCCAGCAAAATGTGGCCACACCGAGAAGGAGTTGCAACCGTTACGTTGCCGGAATGTCGGCCGGCACCGGAAAAGACCGCGCGCAGAACGCGCATCCGACCTGGATCATCCCCTGATCATCCGCCATTTCCAGACGATCCTCGGGGCTGAATTTGGCGAGCACGCTGGCGATGTAATCGGGATCGCAGCGGCACCCCTTGGCCAGCGGCGTCCGCGCCAGCACGCGGACTTCGTCCTCCTCGTTGAACAGCCGCCAGATCAATGTCTCGAGCGGCAGCGCCGGGTCGGTCAGTTCATCCGCGCTGGTAGTGCGCCCCAGGATTTCGACATGCTCCCATTCGGGATGGTCGAGCCGCACGTGCAACCGCTCGCGCCCGACTTCGCCCTCGGGCAGATGCTGGAGGAACAGACCGCCCGAGACATGCTTGCCGTCGGCGCCGCGCCGCACGCCGATGTTGATCAAGGTCGGGATCTGTTCGGACTGGACGAAATAGCTCTGCGCCGCCTGCGCCAGCGATTCACCGTCGAGCGGCACGATGCCCTGATAGCGTTCCTTCGTCTGCGCCAGGTCGAAGGTGATCGCCAGATGGCCTTCGCCGAACAGCGCGAACAACGTCGGCTCCTGCGGTGCCTCCGCCAATTTGTCGGCATCGTACTGAACGTACCCGCGCAAATCGCCGCCGCGATAATCGCACACCAGCAACGTCACCACGCCCGACTGAGTCTGCGCCTGCAGCGTCAATTGCCCGGTCGGATCCTTGAGCGTCGACCCGATCAGCGCGGTCAGCGTCAGCGCGTCGGCCAGCAACGCCTCGATTGCGGGCGGGTAAGCATGCGCTTCGAGAATCTCGTCGAGGACGGGGCCGAGGCGCACCAGCCGCCCGCGCGCGTGGCGCGACGGAATGGTGAAGCCGAGCGTTTCGTCGATGTCGGTGGGGTCGGTCGACGTCATTCCAAACTCCGTCACCCCAGCGAGAGCTGGGGTCTCGTGCGGCGGGCGCGCGCTGTGTTGCATGAGATCCCAGCTTTCGCTGGGATGACGGATGTGGGAAGTCGTGGTGCCCCAATCAACCGATCTGCCCGAAGCACCAGCGCAGGATCGATTTCTGACCGTGCAGCCGGTTTTCCGCCTCGTGCCAGATCAACGACTGCGGCCCGTCGATCACCTCCGCCGTCACTTCCTCGCCGCGATGCGCTGGCAGGCAGTGGAGGAATTTCGCGTCGGGCTTCGCGCTTGCCATCAGCGCGCTCGTCACCTGGAACGGCATCATCGCCGCGAGCTTGGTCTCAGCGTGATCCTGCCCCATCGAAATCCACGTGTCGGTGACGACGATATCGGCGCCCTCGACCGCTTCCTTCGCTGTCCCCACGACGCGCGCCCGGCCTTGCCCCAGCGCGACATCCTCGTCCGACGGCATGAAGCCTTGCGGACACGCCGCGACGACCTCGAACTGCATCAGCCCGGCGGCTTCCATCATCGACGTCAGCACGTTGTTGCCGTCGCCCAGCCACGCGACCCTCAGGCCCGGGAGCGAATGACCGCTTTCGATAATCGTCTGAAGGTCGGCGACGATCTGCACCGGGTGCGAATGATCGGTCAGCCCGTTGATCACCGGCACGCTGGCATGCTCGGCCATCTCGACGATCTTGGCATGATCGTCGGTGCGGATCATGATCGCGTCGACATAGGTCGACAGCACGCGCGCGGTGTCGGCGATGCTTTCGCCCCGGCCGATCTGCATCGATCCGGCGTCCATCACGATCGACGTGCCGCCAAGCTGGCGGATCGCCATGTCGAACGAAACACGCGTTCGCGTCGAGTTCTTCTCGAAGATCATCGCCAGCACGTGCCCGGCGAGCGGCGCATCGGCGTCGACCTTGCCCTTGGGCCAGCCGGCACGCGCGGCCTTGCGGTCGAGCGCGTCGTTCAGCATCGCCGCGATGCCGTCGGGGCCGGCGTCGGACAGGTTGAGGAAGTGGCGCACCTTAAATCCTCCCCGGCACGGGGAGGGGGACCATTCGCTTCTTCAGCGAATGGTGGAGGGGGCGGGCCGCAACGACGGTGCTCGCGGAGAACCCCCTCCGTCGCGCTACGCGCGCCACCTCCCCGTAAACGGGGAGGATCTTCCCGCCCTCAATCATCGCTCGGCCCCGCAAACGTCCGCGCGCCTTCGCTCAACCGCTCGATGCATTCGGCGATATGGCTTTCGTCGATCACCAGCGGCGGCAGCACGCGGAACACATTCTCCCCCGCCGCGACGGTCAGCAGCCCGTGATTGTCGCGCAGATGCGCCACAAAGTCGCGACTGACCGCCGGCTCCTTCATCTTGATCCCGAGCATCAGACCCTTGCCGCGAATTTCCTCGAACAGATGGTCGTGATTGGGAATGAGCTGCTCGAAGGCCTGACGCAGCCGGTCGCCCATCTGGACGACATGCTCCAGAAACCCCGGCTCCTGCATCACGTCGAGCACCGCTTCGCCCGCCGCCATCGCCAGCGGATTGCCGCCATAGGTCGATCCATGCGTGCCGATCACCATCCCTTTGGCCGCGTCTTCGGTGGCCAGGCACGCGCCGAGCGGGAAGCCCCCGCCGATGCCCTTGGCAACGGTCATGATGTCGGGGGTGATGCCGTAATGCTCGTACGCCCACATCTTGCCCGTGCGGCCATAACCGCACTGGATTTCGTCGAGGATCAGTAGCAGGCCATGCTCGTCGCACGCCTTGCGCAGCCCCTGAATGAATTCGGTCGTGCCGGCGGTCATCCCGCCCTCGCCCTGCACCGTCTCGACCAGGAAACCCGCGGTTTCGTCGTCGATCTTGGCGAGCGCGGCGTCGAGATCGTTGAACTTCACATAGTCGAACCCGGGCAGCAGCGGTTCGAATCCGTCGCGCATTTTCGGCTGATCGGTCGCCGAGATCGCCCCGATCGACCGCCCGTGAAACGCATTCTTGAAGGTGATCAGCTTGTGCCGCTGCGGGTTGCCGTTGACGTAATGATAGCGCCGCGCGGTCTTGATCGCGCACTCGATCGCCTCGACCCCCGAATTGGTGAAGAACACCGTATCGGCGAAGCTCATGTCGACGATGCGCTGCGCGAGATGTTCGCCCTGCGGACTGCCGTACAGGTTCGACACGTGCATCAGCGTCGCGGCCTGATCGGCGATCGCCTTGGTCAGCACCGGATGCCCATGCCCCAGCGCGTTGACCGCGATCCCCGCCGCGAAATCGAGATAGCGCTCGCCGCGCTCGCCGATCAGATAGCAGCCCTCGCCTCGCACCGGCCGCACTGCGCACCGCGGGTAGACGGGCATGAGTGCGGTGATGGTCACAGCTGAGGACTCCTTTTCCAAACGAAAAAGGCGGCCCGTGCAGGGGCCGCCGGAGCGCGCATTTACTTGGGGGACAGGGGGAGCGGGCCGGCACCGCAGCAAAACTCGCTCTTCCGCGAGTTTTCAAACAACGAAACGGCGGGTGTCGCCACCCGCCGGTCCTTGCGCTTAGTTGCCGTAGCGATCCGGCTGCGAGCGATAATCGCCGTCGCGGCCATCGCGCCCGCCCTGCGGTTCGCGCCAGTCGCCCTGCGGGCCGCCGCGGCCGCGGCCGTAACCGTCACGGTTGCCGTCGCGCTGGGCATCGCGCAGATCGCGCAGGATCGACTGGCTCTGGCGCTCGACCTCGCGCTGGCGGCCAGGGTTGAACCCGTCGCTGCGCGCGCGGCGATCGAGTCGGATCAGGTCGCGTACGTCATCGCGCAATTCGCGCGCATCGCCGCGCGTCACGTCGCCGCGCTGGATCGCGCGTTCGACCATATCGCGGATCTGGAACGGTGAGGGGATGCCGGGGCGGCCATAACCGTTGGTGTTACCATAGCCGGGCTGGCCATAGCCGCCGCCCGGATTGCCCCAGGACTGCGCCATCGACGGCGCAGCGGCCAGTGCGGCACCAACCGCGGCGATCGAAATCAGAACCTTACGCATTGTATGTCTCCACCCACCCAAATGGTGTGGAGGCCTTTCTACGACCGCGATGCTGCGGCGATGCTGAATGCACCTTGCAGCCGCCATTCAGGCGATCAGCTCTTGATCCGCCATCCCTTGTTGAGCAGCCAATAACACGCCAGCGCGAGCACGACGTCGAGCCCGAACACCACCGCGCTGCCCACCAGAATCGGCGAATCGGCGGTGCCGAGGAAGCCGTAGCGGAAGCCCGAGATGATGTAGAAAAACGGGTTCATGTGGCTGAACGCGCGGAACGCGGGGGCGAGCTTGTCGACCGAATAGAAAGTGCCCGACAGCAGCCCCAGCGGGATGATCACGAAATTGCTGACCGCCGCGGCGTGATCGAACTTGTCGGCCCAGATCGAGGTCAGCACGCCGAGCAGCGACAGGAACATCGCGCCGAGGAACCCGAACCACAAAACCGCCCAGAGATGCTGCGGCCACACGCCGATGCCATACACCGCCATCGCCACCCACACGATGAACCCGACGATGAACGCGCGCGTCATCGCGCCACCGACCAGCGCCGCGAGCAATTCGAGCGTCGACAATGGCGGCATCAGGTAATCGACGATCGTCCCCTGAATCTTGCCGACGAGCAGCGAGAAGCTGGCATTGGCGAACGCCGGGCCCATCATTCCCTGGCTGATGATCAGTCCGGGTGCGATGAAATCGCCGAACGGAATGTCGACTCCGCCAACCGTAACCGGGCGTCTCGCGCCGGTTGCGACGGTGAAAACGATCAAAAAGAGTAGCGTCGTGATCGCCGGCGCCCAGATCGTTTGCAGGTGCACCTTGAAGAAACGCCGCACCTCCTTCACATAGAGGGTTCTCAGGCCCTCTATATTCACGCTCCGGATTACCGGAACGCCGGGGGGCGACATTGCAGTGATTTTATCACCGTTTGTGGTGGGCGCGTCCATTGCCGTTGCAGTTAGGCAATGGTGCAGCGCCCCGCAACCGGCTTGATGGACGAACGGAAGGATTACGATGAGCTGGACCGACGACCGCATCGATACGCTGAAGACGATGTGGGAAAAGGGCATGACCGCGAGCCAGATTGCCGAGGCGCTGGGCGAGGTAAGCCGCAACGCGGTGATCGGCAAGGCGCACCGTCTGGGCCTTCAGGCGCGTCCGTCGCCGGTCAAGCCGAACGAGGACGGCGCCGCTCCGGCTGCCGCAGCCCCGGCGCCGGTCAAGAAGGCCGCGCCCGTCGCCCCGCCACGCCCCGCGCCCGCCGCCCCGGTCGTGGCTGCGCCGGTCGAGGTCGCCGATGAGGATGACGACGACGATACCGACGAT
>JAZJYW010000012.1:53155-99817 GCA_040390165.1 Pseudomonadota bacterium
CCGCCCCCCCGCCCCCGCCCGCACCGATCCTGCGCTCGGTCGGCCCTGGCGGTTTCCTGCGTCAAGCGCCCGGCGAGCAGCAGGCCCCGATCACGCCGGCCCCGCCGCGCCGGCTGGTCCCGGCCAAGCCCTCGGCCGAAATGGCGGACAAGACCGGGTTGCTCGACCTCAACGACAAGATCTGCAAATGGCCGCTGGGCCATCCCGGCGAACCCGATTTCCACTTCTGTGGCGACAAGGTGAACCCGGGCTTCCCGTATTGCGTCGCGCATTGCGGCCACGCCTATCAGGCACAGCTTCCGCGCCGCGATCGCCGTCCCCCGCCGCCGCTGCCGTTCGGCGGGCCGCGCGTCCGCTAAGCCTGATTTCTACCGGGTTGAACGAGCTTTGTTCTCCTGCGAAAGCAGAGGTCCAGGGTCACGGGCGACCAGCCTGAAACCCTAGGCTCCTGCTTTCGCAGGAGCGCGATTTCGGTTCACGGAATCGAGTCGGTCAAGCGAACAATTTGCGGTCTCGGACCTTGATCGGGTCGGTGTAGAATTTGTCCCACCACGGCTTGTCCGCTGGGGTCGTTGGCGGCAGCGCGAGTTCCTTGCGCTTCTTGCCGTCGGCTTTCGCCTTTTTCGACGACACGCGAAACTGATAGCTGTCGAAGATGCGCAGCGCTTCGACCATGTACGCCGTGGCAATCCGCTCGCTGTTGATGACCAGCAGATTTTCGCCGTTCGAACGGTCGGCCGGGTTCGAGAAATTGTAGCTGCCGGTATAGACGCGCGCGGTCGGCAGATTGAAATCGATCACGACGAACTTGTGGTGCATCTTTACCCCCGCGCCGCCGGTCGCTTCGCTGCGGAACGGTTCGGGCAGGCCCGCGCCCAAACTGGCGGCGGAGACCGGCACCGGGTTGGTGCTGCCCGGCTGCATCAGTTCGAGTTTGGTCGGCTGGTCGGAAATGCCATAGACGAACAGATCGGCGCGCTCGGTCGCGCGCGTCACCGCATTCTTCACGTCGCCCGCGATCAGGTTGAGGAACGCCAGCGAATAGAAGATGCTGCTGGTCGCGGCATCCATCGCGTCGGCAATCCCCTTCTGCGTCGAATGCGCGGCGTTATGCGGGGACATCGTCACCTGTGCGTCGAGCCCGGCCAGCTGGAGCGGCCGCCAGTCCGCCGCCGCGCTTTTGGCAAATTCGGCCGGCTTGGCGCCCCAATAGCTGTCGAACGCATCGCGCTGCTGCCGGACAATGTCCTTGCCCGTCACGATCACCGCATTGTTAGCCTGCACGAAGAATCCGCGCCACGACAGGTTGGTCGATCCGAACACCACCTTCTTCACCGTCGGTCCGTCGACGATGATCATCTTGTTATGCTGCAACGCGCCCATATGCTGACGCGAGACGTCGGCGCCGGCCGCGGCCAGCGTCGCCGCGGCCTTGCTCTCGGCGGCATCGGGCGCACCCTTGTCCTTGCCGCTGGTCTTGCCGTCCTTGGTCTTCAGGTTGCTGCTGTCGTCGATGATGATGCGCAGCTTCGGCCCGATCCGCGCGAAGCGGTCGATCAGTTCGGGCAGATTGAGTTCGAACGCGACGACGCGTACCTCGGCCGCATCGGCGATCGCGTCGTCGAGCAGCTGGAGAATACTCGCGCGCGCCTCGAACCCCATCCAGGCATAGGCCGCAGCGGCATTGGCGCCGGTCGGCGTGAAGTCGTTGCCGTCGTCGGCGTTGGCCGGAATCAGCCCCGCAAACGCCGCCTGCCCGCCGAATTTATCGACGAACGCCTGTGACGAGACATAGCCGCGCGTGAACGTGACGTTGAGCTGCCCGGGCATCGTCTCGGCGTTCAGCTCGATCGCCGCTTCCTGCGCGATTCCCGCGGCGAGTACGGCTTCGCTGTTCATGAACATCGGGGTCACGCGATAAGCGAACAACCCCTTGGTGCTCGAATCGACCCGCGGGAAATGGACCCAGCGAAAGGTCTGAAACGGCGCGGCGGGGCTGGGATATTGCTCCGCCGGTTTGCCCGGCACCAGCGGCTGCGACCGACCGGGAAAGGCGATGCGGTTCTTGACCGGATAGAAGCGATCGCCGTCGGGGTAGCGATATTCGATCGCGAACCCGACGAAATCGGGCGGCGGCGTTGCCGTTTTCCAATCCATCGCGAGGAGCACCATTCCCTCGCCGCGATGCAATTTGAGTGAAAACGGCGCGTCCGCGACCGCGCCGTCGATCTGCCAGTCCTTCGCCATCGCAAAAGCCCCCTGCGTCCGCCGATCCGGAGCCGCGATCCATACATCGTTTCGGGTGGCGCCGACATGACAATCGGGTCCAAAACGGGCGCTCAGCAGAATGCGCTTGGCGTGGCGATTCCGGACCTTCTATAGCCACCTCATGTCCGACGATCTGTTCGAGTCCAGCCCCAAGCCGACCAATGATTACGATGCTTCTTCGATCGAAGTGCTCGAGGGGCTGGAGCCGGTGCGCCGCCGTCCGGGCATGTATGTCGGCGGGACCGACGAACGCGCGCTGCATCACTTGGCCGCCGAGGTGCTCGACAATGCGATGGACGAAGCCGTTGCGGGGCATGCGACGCGGATCGAAGTCACGCTGGAGGCGGGTAACCGGCTGACCATCGTCGACAATGGCCGCGGCATGCCGGTCGACGAACATCCCAAATTTCCGGGCAAGTCGGCGCTCGAGGTGATCCTCTCGACGCTCCACTCGGGCGGCAAGTTCTCGGGTAAGGCGTACGCCACGTCGGGCGGGCTGCACGGCGTCGGGATTTCGGTGGTTAACGCGCTCAGCGAAGACACGGTGGTCGAAGTCGCGCGCAATCGCGAATTGTACCGCCAGCGCTTCTCCAAGGGGATCACGCAGGGGCCGATCGAGCATCTCGGGCCCACGCCCAATCGTCGTGGGACGTCGGTGGCATTCACGCCCGACCCCGAGATTTTCGGACCCGAGCTGCATTTCAAGCCGGCGCGGCTGTACAAGCTCGCGCGGTCGAAGGCGTACCTGTTCGCCGGGGTCGAGATTCGCTGGAAGTGCGCGCCCGAACTGATTTCGGACGAGACGCCGGCCGAGGCGGTGTTCCAGTTCCCCGGCGGGCTGGCCGATCATCTGAAGGAACAGATCGGCGAGCGCGAGAGCGCGACCGCGCAATTCTTCACCGGCAGCCAGGATTTTCCGGGCGAGCAGCAAGGCCGGGTCGAATGGGCGGTTGCCTGGCCGTTGTGGAGCGACGGCAGCTACAGCTGGTATTGCAACACGATCCCGACCCCCGATGGCGGCACGCACGAAGCGGGGCTGCGCGCGGCACTGGTGCGCGGGATTCGCGGGTTCGGCGAACTGGTCGGGCAAAAGAAAGCCAAGGACATCACCGCCGACGACGTGATGACCGGGTGCGAGCTGATGCTCTCCGTCTTCATCCGCGACCCGCAATTCCAGAGCCAGACCAAGGATCGCCTGACCAGCGCCGAAGCCGCACCTTTGGTCGAGCGCGCGGTGCGCGACCATTTCGATCATTTCCTGTCGGACAATATGGACCGCGGCAAGGCGCTGCTGGGCTATGTGTTAGAGCGCATGGACGAGCGGCTGGCGCGCAAGCAAGAGCGCGAGGTCAAGCGCAAGTCGGCGACCTCGGCGCGCAAGCTGCGGCTGCCGGGGAAGCTCACCGATTGCTCGTCGGACGACCCCAAGGGCACCGAGATCTTTATCGTCGAGGGCGATTCGGCGGGCGGCTCAGCCAAACAGGCGCGCGACCGCAAGACTCAGGCGATCCTGCCGATCCGCGGCAAGATTTTGAACGTGGCCAGCGCGACCAGCGCCAAGATCTTCGCCAACCAGGAGATCGCCGACCTCACGCTGGCCTTGGGCTGCGGAATCCGCAAGGACTGCGAGCCCGACAACCTGCGCTACGAACGCGTGATCATCATGACTGACGCCGACGTCGATGGCGCGCATATCGCGACGCTGCTGATGACCTATTTCTTCCAGGAAATGCCCGACATCGTGCGGCGCGGTCACCTCTATCTCGCGCAGCCGCCGCTTTATCGCCTGACGGTCGGCGCGAAGAGCGAATATGCCCGCGACGACGCGCACCGCGCCGAGATCGAGGCGACGATATTCAAGGGCAAGAAGGTCGAAGTGTCGCGCTTCAAGGGGCTGGGGGAAATGAACCCCAACCAGCTGAAGGAAACGACGATGGACCCGAAGACGCGCGGCATGCTGCGCATCACGCTGCCGCAGGAATATGAGGAGCGCGCGGGGGTGAAGGATCTGGTCGACCGGCTGATGGGCACCAACCCGGCACACCGCTTTGCCTTCATTCAGGAAAATGCAGCCAGATTGGATGAAGAAGCGATCGACGCGTGATCCTTTACGCTTTCGGGCCTGCACGCAAAATGGTACGTAGTGCTGCCCAAAAGGAGGACTCGCCCGATGTCGCGCACCCTTACGTTGCTCGCCTTGCTGTCGTTCACCGCGCTCCCTTTTCCCGCCAATGCAAAGGATGTGGGTACGGAGGACAAGCCGATCCTCATCACCGGAAAGCGGTTGCCCGATCTGCAGCGAGCACTGACGGCCTGCATAGCGCGTGACTGCCCGCCCAACGAGGAGATCGACGCCGCGCTCGCGGTGGCCGAAAATCAGTTCGTCGATGGCAACTACCGGGGCGCGCGTGCAACAACGCTTGCGTCGATCGCGCGCAACAAGCGCTATGCCAAGAGTTATCCGGTCGCGGTGTCGGACCTGTTGCGTTCGAACTATCGAATTGCCCAGCATCTGGGCGACGGCGACGCTTATCGCATCGGCACGTTCGACACGCTGAGCGCGCTAAAGGCCGGGCTGCCTGACAGCGACCCACGCGTGCTAGGCGGCCGGCTTGAGATCGGCGACATGTACGTGCGCTTCGGCCGGATCGACGAAGCCGTCGATGAATATGCAAGCGTCGAGCGCAGCGCCAACAAGCTCGGACTCTACAATCTTTCCGGGCGCTCGCGGCTGCGTATCGTCGCGCTCTACGCGCAGCTTGCAACGATCAGACCGGATCAGTTCAAGGGCGACGCGCGCCGTAACGCGAACTTTTTGATCAAAAGCGCCGACATGCACATGAAGCCATTTGGCGAGGCGGCGCGCGTGCTGATGGCCCGGATGGACGCCAAGAGCGGAGATGCGACGGCGATCGACAAATTGATCGCCGATTACCGCACGCTCACTGCAGGCAACTTCCCAGTACTGCTCTACGCACCGCCGATCGATCCCGACGCGCGCGGGCGACGCGCGCTGCCGACCGATTCGCAGCTTAACCGAAGCCTCGCACCGAACAATTATGACGGCCAGTGGGTCGATATCGGGTTCTGGATCACGCCCGACGGCAAGGTAAGCGACGCCGACGTGTTGCGCGGCGGTATGGGGCCGAACACGCCCGATTGGGCCAGGCCGATCCTCTCGGCGATCGGGGGGCGCCGCTATGCACCGCTCAACATGGATCCGTCGCAACCCGGAACGTTTCGCGTCGAGCGTTATACGCTGGTCGCTCGACTAACCCCGGTGACGGGCACGCGCCTGGTCGGACGCGAGCCGACGCCGGGGATCGAAAGCGTCGATCTGTCGGTCGATTCCGCGCCGGGACCCAGCGCGCAATGATCACGACATAAAGCGTGCATGCGATCGATGTCTGCGCAGTCGCGGCAAAAAATGTTGATATCATAATTTCTCGAGTGTAGCCGCATCGGCAGTCCGACTTGAAAGGGCACGATTCGATGCACCGCTTGCTGTTTCTCCTCGCCTTTCTGCTGCCTGTTTCCGCGATGGCTCAGACGGCCCCGACGGCCATTGTCGCCGATGCTGCGCTAACTGCTCGCGCAAACGAGCTGATCGGAGTCATCGCCGGCACGGGCGACTTTCAGGGCTATTTCTCTCCCGGTTTCCACGCTGCCTTGCCGAAGGACAAATGGGACGCCGTCGTAACGCAGCTCTCCGGACAATTGGGCAAGCCGCTGGCGATCGACTCGATCAAGGCCGTCTCGCCGTTTTCCGCGATACTTCGCGTCAAATTCGAGCGCGGGATCGTCAATGCGCAGATCGCGGTCGATCCGGTCGCGCCGCATCAAGTGGTCGGGTTGCTGTTCACCGGGGTCGAACTGGCCGGGGATTCGTTCGATAAGGTGGTGGCCGACTTCAAGGCCCTCCCCGGCGGTAGCGGGTTCGGCGTGTATACGCTGGGCGGTCCAAACCCGAAAATGGTCGCTGGTCTCAACGCCGACCAGGCCGCACCGCTAGGTTCCGCGTTCAAACTCTGGGTGCTCGGCGAACTCGCGCGCAGCGTGACCGCGGGGGAGCGCACATGGGCCGACGTCGTGCCGGTCGGCGCGCCCTCGCTCCCGTCGGGGATCACGCAAAGCTGGCCCCCCGCCAGCCCGGTCACGCTCCAGACGCTGGCGACGCTGATGATTTCGATCAGCGACAATACCGCGACTGATACATTGGTCACGCTGGAGGGACCCAAGCTCGACGGATTCGTCGCGGCGGCGGGCGCGCCGGGGCTCGCGCCGATGCTGACGACGCGCCAGATGTTCGCGATCAAGAGCACGCCCAACGCCGATCTGGCCAAGACATGGGCGGCGGCGATTGCGCCCGCCGCGCGGCGAACATTGCTCACCGCCAACGCTGCCCGGCTCGCCACCACAGTGGTCGATCCGTCGATGTTCGCGGGGAAGCCGGTCGCGATCGACACACTCGAATGGTTCGCCTCGCCGCTCGACACCGCGAAGGTGCTCGACTGGCTGCGGACGAAGGGCGGCACCACGGCGCTGGCGATCATGGCGGTCAATCCCGGGGTCGATCAGGGGACGCGCGCCAAGTTCGACTATTTCGGGTTCAAGGGTGGGTCGGAACCCGGCGTGATCACGCTCAATTTCCTGGTCAAGCGCAAGGACGGCCAGTGGTTGGCGGTGGCGGGGAACTGGCATCGCAGCGACGCCGGGGTCGATACGACGAACTTCGTACTCATGATGACGCGTTTGCTGACGCTCGTCGCCGACGCGCGGTTACCGAATTAGGACGCCCCGCCCGCCATGCGGTGTTTGTGATAGGCCGCCCGCAACGCGACGCCCGTCAGCATCAGCATCACCGCCGCCGCAATCACGATGAGCGTGACCAGTTTGGGGATCGAGGGCATCCACCACGCGCGGGCGATCGCGATCAGCGCGCCGACAACCGCCAGCGTCACACCGCTCAACCGCACCCCGCGCGCCACACCGCGCAGTTCCTGACGGTATGCCGCCAGCTCGGCCGGATCGTTCAGGTTCGGCGGCTGCGCCATTCGTCCTCCAGCAATCCCCAGATCAGGCTGTCGCGCACCCCGATATGCGTCTCCCATTCAGCGCGCAACGTCGCTTCGAGCGTGAAACCGAGCCGCTGGAGCACGGCGATCGACGCTTTGTTGTCGGGGTCGGTATCGGCGAACACGCGGCGCTGGCCTTCGGCGAAGAGCAGGTCGATCAACGCCGCCACCGCTTCGGTGACGATCCCCTTGCCCCAATATGCGCGGACGAGAGCGTAACCGATCTCGGTCACCTTGCCCTGGCGCTTTTCGTAGCAGGCGACGGTGCCGATCGCGGCGTCGTCGCCCTTCAGCGTGATCGCCCAGGCGCGCCAGCTCGTGTCGGCAACCCTGTTGGCCAGGGTCGCGCGCGATTCCTCTATGGTGGTGGTCGCGGGATGCGCGTTGTAGGTGTTGGCGGCGACGTCCGAATACATCGGGTGCAGCGCGTCGCCATCGTCGGCGCGCAAGCGGCGCAGGATCAAGCGATCGGTCTCGATCACCGGCACGCTCACGCGCCCAACGCCTCCACCAGCTCCTTGACCTTCTTCTGCCGCCACTGGGGCAACGGCGCGACCAGCCAATAGCCGAGCCGGTACGATTTGGCCTCGCCGATCGCCACCACGCGCCCCGACGCGATGTCGCGGCGCGCGAGCAGTTCGGGAACGGTCGTGCGCCCGAGCCCCTCGGCCGCCGCGTCGATCGCCAGCCCGGCATCCGCCACGCGCACCAGCGAGACATTGTCGTCGTTGAGGCATCCCGGCCACGAAATCCGCGTGTCGGCGCCGCCGCCGGGACGCTCGACCGTGATCATCCCGTCGGACTCGAGCGCTTCGCCCTCATGCTCGCCCGGCCCTTCGCCCCAGCGCACGGCGAGGTCGAGATTGGCTTGCGTGAAATCCAGATCCTCGTCGGCGGCAATCAGCACGAACCGCAATTCGCCATCCTCGCGCGCAATCTCGGCGAGCCGCGGCATCAGCCAGCAATGCAGCACGTCGCGCGGCGCGGCGATGGTCAGCGACTTGGACGATTGCCCCGCCTGCATCGCGCGCACGGCTTCCTCGAACTGCAGGAAGCCCTGACGCAGCGCGTTGAGTCCGGCTTCACCTTCCGGGGTCAGTTCGAGCCCCTTGGTCGTACGGCGGAACAGCACGACGCCCAACGTATCCTCGAGCGCGCGAATTTGTTGTCCGACCGCGGCGGGGGTGACGGCGAGTTCGTCTGCGGCGCGGGTGAAGCTCAGGTGGCGCGCGGCGGCGTCGAGCACGCGCAGGCCGTTGAGGGGCAAGTGCGTGCGCTTCATCTTACCCGTCACCCCGGCGAAGGCCGGGGCCGCTGGCGGCACGCGAGACCTGTGATAACGCAGCGGCCCCGGCCTTCGCCCGGGTGACGGTTTGACCTGTCACCCTCACGCCCCCACCGCCGGCGCGAGCAGCGCGAATTTCGGGATGTCGACGTCGAACGCCGATCCGTCCTCGGCAATCATATGGTAACTGCCCTGCATCCTCCCGCTGGGCGTCGCGAGCGGGCAGCCCGAGACGTAATCGAAGCTGCCGCCCGGCGCGATCACCGGCTGTTCGCCGACGACGCCTTCGCCCTCGACCGAATGCCGCGCGCCGCGCCCATCGGTGATTTCCCAGTGGCGAGTCAGCAGCTGGACGGTCGCGGGCGATTCGTTCTCGATCCGGATATGATACGCCCAGAACCAGCGCCCGCGCGCGGGTTCGGATTGTTCGGGCAGGAAGTTGACCGAAACGCGCACGACGACACCGCGCGTTTCCGCGACATGGGGGAACAATGCCTTCATCACGCTGCTCACAGTCCCACCGCCTTCAATGCGCGATCGAGATCGTCGATCACGTCCTGCGGGTCTTCGAGCCCGACATTGATCCGGATCATCCCTTCGGTCACGCCCATTTCGAGCCGCTTCTCTTCGCTCACACCCGAATGCGTGGTCGAGCTGGGGTGAGTCATCAGCGAGCGCGAATCGCCGATATTGTTCGAAATGTCGATCAGCTCGAGCGCGTCGAGCAGCCCGTGCGCCTGCGCCCGCCCGCCATCCACTTCGAACGCGAAGATCGATCCCGCCGCGTCCATCTGACGCATTGCGAGATTGTGCTGCGGGTGGCTCGGCAAACCCGGATGCAGGATGCGCGGCACGCGGCCTTCGAGGAACTGGCCGACCTTGATGCTGTTCTCGCTCTGGCGGCGAATGCGCAGGTCGAGCGTTTCGAGCCCCTTGAGCACCACCCACGCGTTGAACGCACTGAGCGTCGGCCCGGTATTGCGGTGGAACGGCAGCAGCGTGTTCTCGATGAAATCCTTCGTGCCAGCCACGGCACCGGCGAGCACGCGGCCCTGCCCGTCCATCATCTTGGTCGCCGAATGCGCGACGACATCGGCGCCGAATTCGATCGGGCGCTGGAGCGCTGGGGTGGCGAACGCGTTGTCGACGACCGACACGATCCCGCGCTCGCGCGCCAGCCCACACACCGTCTCCAGGTCGACGATATCCATCGTCGGGTTGGCGGGAGTTTCGAAAAACCAGACCTTGGTCTCGGGCCGGCTGGCATCGACGAATTGCTGCGGGTCGCGCGCATCGACCACCGTCGTGCCGATGCCGAATTTGGGCAGCAAGGTATCGACCAGCCAGCGGCACGACCCGAACGCCGCGCGGCCCGCGACGACATGATCGCCGGTCTGAAGTTGACACAACAGCGCCGCCGTCATCGCCGCCATGCCGGTCGCGGTGGCGCGCGCGGCCTCGGCGCCTTCCATCAGCGCAATCCGCTGTTCGAGCATTTCGACCGTCGGGTTCTGCAACCGCGAATAGGTCATACCCTGCTGATCGCCCGCAAACCGCGCCGCGGCGTCGCCCGCGCAATCGTAAGCGTAGCCCGAGGTCAGGAAGAGCGCTTCGCTGGTCTCACCCCATTCGGAGCGCGCCGTCCCGCCGCGCACCGCCTGCGTCGCGGGGCGCCAGGTTGACGTGATCGAGCGGTCCTGTCCGGTGCGGCGTTTCATGGGAGCGGCTTTGCGGCGGAGAGGGGGGAGAGGTCAAGGCAGGACAGGACAGGACGGATGACGCGCCCCAATCGTCATCCCAGCGAAAGCTGGGATCGCGTGCCGTATCGCGCCATCGCCTGAGACCCCAGCCTTCGCTGGGGTGACGGCTATCTCTTACGCAAACGCCGGCGACGTCCTCAGCTGCTGATACGCCGCGATCACCTCCTGCAGCGCCTTTTCCATGCTCCGGTCGCCGCCGTTCCGGTCAGGGTGAAACTTGCGTACCAGTTCCGAATAGCGCGTCCTCAGCCCCTTGCGATCGGCGTCGGTCTCCAACCCCAGCACCTTGAGCGCGCGCCGGTCGTCGCCCGACAGTGGCTTGCCGTCCTTGCGCTCGGCCGCGACCTTTTGCCTGAAGCGCGCGCCGATCGCATCCAACGGATCGCTGAAATCGGCCCAGCGCGGCGGCACGTCGGCGCCCGAATGCGCGAAGGCGCGCGTCTCGCGCTCCCAGCCTGCGAACGGCCGCTGCGCTTCGTGGATTTCGTCGGTGCTCATCCCGCGGAAGAAATTGTAGCGCGCGTTGAATTCGCGGACATGCTCAAGGCACAGATAGCGATACCCGCCGGGACCGTCGCCGCGCTGACGCGGACCATCGAGCAACGGCGCGCGGAACTCGCCCTGCTCCCCGCATCCGTCGGCATCGCACAGCCGGTCGACGCCCTCCACGCGGCCGTGAAAGCGGGTATTGGGCCGGTCTTTGGGGTCACTGCGCGACAAGGATATCTGGCTCCGCGAAAAGCGGTCTATATAGGCGCCATGACCATATCCGCCACCACCCCGCTCGCCCCCGAGATCACCGACCGCCTGACGACCGCGCTCGGCCCGTCGCAGCTCGAGGTGATCAACGACAGTCATCATCACGCCGGACATACGGGCGACGACGGGACGGGCGAATCGCACTGGACGGTGGTCGTGGAAAGCGCCGCGTTCGTCGGGCTCAATCGCGTCGCGCGGCAGCGGCTGGTGAACAACGCGCTCGCCGACTTGTTGTCCACCCGTATCCACGCGCTGTCGATTCGGGCGCGCGCACCGGGAGAAGACCATGGACCCGTATAAACTCTGGTACTGGCCGACGATCCAGGGCCGCGGCGAATTCGTCCGGCTGGCGATGGAGGCGGCGCACATCCCGTACATCGACTGCGCGCGCGAACAGGGTGCGAAGGCGATGATGAAGGACATCAACGAACACGCACCGTTCGAACCGTTCGCCCCGCCCTATCTCGATACCGGCACGATGGTGATCGCTCAGGTCGGACATATCCTGACCTACCTCGCCGATGCGCACGGGCTGGCGCCGAAGGACCAGGCGACACTCTTCTGGACGATCCAACTGCAACTGACCGTCACCGACGTCGTCAAGGAAGTGCACGACACGCATCATCCGGTCGCGCTCGACGATTATTACGAGAATCAGAAGGATGAAGCCAAGCGCTATGCCGAGGGCTTCCGGGACAAGCGCCTTCCCAAATACCTCGGCTATTTCGAGCGCGCGGCGGGCGCAATCGACGGCGATTTCGTCGCTGGTGACAAATGGTCGCCGATCGACACCAGCCTGTTTCAGCTGATCGAGGGGCTGCACCACGCGTTCCCCCGGCGGATGGCGGCGATCGAGGGCGATTATCCGGCGCTGATCGCGCTCCACAAGCGCGTCGAGCACCTGCCCGGCATCATCGACTATCTGCAAAGCGACCGCCGCATCGGCTTCAACGAGCAGGGGATTTTCCGGCACTATCCGGAGCTGGACGCGGCGTAGCGTTTAACCGTCATCCCAGCGAAAGCTGGGATCGCGGGGGGCGGATTGCGCCATCTCAACCGATCCCAGCTTTCGCTGGGATGACGGTGGAGCCGAGAAATCCACCTTTTCCGATCGCGACGGATGCGTTCCGATCACGCCCGCGCTATCTCTGCGCCATGAGCCGCACTCCCCGCCCCGCCGCGCGCATCCTGCTGGTCAATGAAGATGGTCACCTGTTGCTGTTCCGCTTTACCCCCGAGGACGGGCGCGCGCCCTTCTGGTGCACCCCCGGCGGCGCGGTCGATCCGGGCGAGAGCTATGAGGAGGCCGCGCGGCGCGAATTGTACGAGGAAACCGGCATCATCGCCGAACCCGGGCCGGAGGTGCTCCAGCGCACGGTCGATTTCCTGACGATCGAACGCGTCGAAGTCACCGCCGACGAACGCTATTTCCTCGTCCGCACGGCAGCACGCGAAATCGACAATGGCGGGCACACCGAGCTCGAACAGCGCGTGATGCAGCAATGGCGGTGGTTCAGCCTCGCCGACCTCGCGGTGCATGACGAAAGCGTCTTTCCCGAAGACTTGGCTGAGATTCTGTCACAGGTGCTCGCATGAATTCCTGGTTCCCCCGCGAAGGCGGGGGTCCAGGGCCACAAACGACGACGCCCGCGACTCTGGGGCCCCGCCTTCGCGGGGGACCCGATTGTATAAGGACGACGACATGACCAATGACGATTTGATCCTGCGCACGATCCTCCCGACCACGCACGACCTGGGCGGGTTCAAGGTGCACCGCACCCTCCCCTCCAAGCCGCACCAGATGGTCGGCCCGTTCATCTTCTTCGATCAGATGGGCCCGGCGCATCTCGACGTCGGGACCGGGATCGACGTGCGCCCGCACCCGCACATCAACCTCTCGACGGTGACCTACCTGTTCGCCGGCGCGATCGACCACCGCGATTCGCTCGGCACCTTCGCGCGGATCGAGCCCGGCGCGGTCAATCTGATGACCGCCGGGCACGGCATCGCGCACAGCGAACGCTCGCCCGCCGACGAACGCGCCGCGGGGCCCGAATTGTCGGGAATCCAGACGTGGCTCGGCATGCCCGAGGATAAGGAAGAGATCGCGCCCGCCTTCGAGCATGTCGCCAAGGCCGACCTGCCGGTGATCGAGGGCGAAGGCGCGACCGCGCGGATCATCATGGGCAGCCTGTGGGGCCAGACCGCGCCGACCACGACCTATGCCGAGACGATCTATGCCGACATTCTGCTTCAGCCGGGCGCGAGCATCCCGGTCGATGTCGGCGCCGACGAACGCGCGGTCTATCTCGCGCTGGGCGAAGCGAGCATCGACGGCATGCCGATGGCGCTCAATGTTTTGTACGTGCTGCAACCGGGGGTCGCGATGACGCTGAAGTCGGGGACCGGTGGCCGCGTGATGCTGTGCGGCGGCGAGGCGTTCAAAACCGAACGCTATGTGTGGTGGAACTTCGTCAGCTCGCGCAAGGACAGGATCGACCAGGCCAAGGCCGACTGGAAAGCGGGGCGCTTCGGCAAGGTGCCGGGGGATGAGAAGGAATGGATCCCGATCCCCGAAGTGCCGAAGACGGCGACGTATCCGTGAGCGGCGACCTTCGCGCGCATGCCTATGTGCTGGCGGTCCATGACCTGAAAGCTTCGACCGCCTATTTCGTCGATGTGCTGGGGTTCGCGACGGACTGGAACGACGGCGACAATTGGCAGGCAGTGGTGCGCGGCGATGTGCGTATCATGATGGGCGCCTGCCCCGACGCGCTGCCCCCGGCGCAGCTGGGCGACCACAATTATTTCGCGTTCATCGCGACCGACGATGTCGACGCGCTCCATGCCGAATTCGTCTCGCGCTCGGCGCTGATCCGCGCCGCGCCGGCCGACAAACCGTGGGGCTGGCGCGAAATGCCGGTGGCCACGCCCGATGGCCACCGCATGATGTTCGCGCAATGGCTCGGCGGCGTTCTTACCGCGCCCTGACCCCCGTCACCCCGGCCTTGTGCCGGGGTCCGCCGTGCAACGACCGCAGGCTTCCGTTGTGGAGGCGCAGACCCCGGCACAAGGCCGGGGTGACGAAATGCTGGCAATGTTGGATTTCGCGTGTCACGCTTGGCTGCTTTTTTGGCAGATTAAGCGTGCTTTCGGTTGAAAGCGCCGGTGGCCCGGCCACTCCTGCCAGGGACGCAGATTATAGGGGGAGGGCGTCATCTTTGTAATCTTCCAGACGCGCCGGAAAGGGCTGACATGAGCGATTTCGAGCTGCACCGGGTGGCCTTATCGACCGGCGTCGAACTCGACGTCGCGGTCGCCGGGCATCCGACCAACCCGGCGATCATCCTGCTCCACGGCTTCCCCGAATCGCACCGCACATGGCGGCACCAGATCCCCGACCTGGCGAAGGATCATTTCGTCCTCGCCCCCGACCAGCGCGGCTTCGCCAAATCGTCCAAGCCCGAAGGCATCGGGAATTATACCCCCGACAAGCCCGTCGCCGACCTGATCGCGCTGGCCGATCATTTCGACATCGGGCGCTTCACGTTGGTCGGGCATGATTGGGGCGGCGCGATCGCGTGGATGGCGGCGCTCAACCATCCCAACCGGATCGGCCACCTGATCATCGTCAACGCGCCGCACCCGTTCATTTTCCAGCGGCTGCTGTTCGACGACATGGCGCAGCGCGAGGCGAGCCAGTACATCACCGCGTTCCGCAACCCGTCGATCGACGCGCACATCACCTCGGTCGGGCTGAGCGAGTTCTTCGACGGCAGCTTCATGCGTCACACCGACTTCGAGAAAGTGCGCGACGAAAAGCCGGTCTATCTGGAGCAATGGGGCCAGCCCGGCGCGATGGTGGCGATGCTCAACTGGTACCGCGCGAGCGCGCTGGTGGTGCCGGGAATGGATGAAACCCCCGAGCGCCCGGCGTTCCTCGACGGGCCATTCCCCAAGCTGACCACCCCGACGTTGGTGATCTGGGGCACGGGGGACAAAGCGCTGTTGCCGTCGAACCTCGAGGGGTTGGAGGAGTATGCCCCCAACCTGACGGTGAAGAAGGTCGATGCGGGGCATTTCGTGCCGTGGGAGAACCCGCAGGCGGTGACCGCGGCGATGCGGGAATGGTTGAGCGAGCAAGGCGCCTAGTCCGCCATCCCAGCGCAAGCCGGGATCTCAGGCGATGGCGCAGGACGCGAGCCGCAAACGATCCCAGCTTGCGCTGGGATGACGGAAATCTCTGGGGCGACGGAAATCGCCGAGATGACGCAACGCCGCTACGCCGAAACCTGCGCGCCCTCCGGCAGGTCGATCCTCAGCCGGTCCTCCTCCGCGGCGGGGCCGTATTTGATCCATGCGCCATGGGCGTGCGCGGTCGCCAGCACCGTCCACTCGCCGTGACCGGGCCAGCTCCGCACGCGGACGACATGCTCGCCGAACGCGCGGTTGGGCTCGGCCATGACCCAGGCGAGCGGTCGGTCGGGCGTAGCCATGATTGCCGCCGCCTTCATCGCCGCGCGGATCCGGTCGGCGCTCGAATCGGGCAGATATTGCCACACAACCGAATGCATCAGCACGCGCGTCACTCCCGTCGCCTGCGGTTCGGCGAGCCGCGCCTCGACCCAGTCGGCGGCGTCGGACCGGACCAGGTCGACCGGCTTTTCGCGCTGCATCGCGATCGCTCGCTCCATCCGCTCGAAGCGCGCGGGCATTTCGGGCCAGACATAGGCGAGCAGCCGCTGCGCCACCGCCGGATCGGTGGCGTCGAGCGGTTGGATATCGCACCCGCGGACCGACACGATCTCGACCGGCGCCGGCGCGGGCGACGGGCCGGTCCAGTGCGGGACGATCACGATTGGCGACCCCGCCACACCGGTCCTGACACCCCCCAGATCGAAGGCGAAGCGATCGATCAGCAAGTTGAGGCCGGCGCTCGACCCGATCTCGAGCAATTCGAGCTTGGGCCCGTGCCGCCGGGCGATTTCGAGCAGCCCGGTCATCAGCTCGCCCGACCGTCCGGTCTCGTTGGTCTGCGGCGGCCCGTCGAGCCACGGCAGCAGCGCAGCGTTATGCGCGACCAGCGCGCGGTTGAGGTCGGCCACGATCGTCGTCGGATCGGTCGTCGTGCCGGCGAAGATCGCGGCCAGTCCGGCGTCCTTGCCCGCGCGCACCAGCGCATGCAGCCCGCCGATGAAGCGCAGCGGCAGCGCGTCGCGCGTCGGCTCGCCCGGCCAGTCGAGCACGCGCGCGCCGACCGCGCTGTCACGAGTCAGCCCCTCGGCGATCGCCGCGCACAGCCGCGCATAGATCGGCGCGCCATTCTTGGAGCAATAGAATTCCTGGATGCGGAACGCGCCGCGATTGGTGTCTTCACTCGCCATGCACACCTCCATTTTGCGCGCGCATTGCGCCTTCGCGAGGCCGCAAGTAAAGCCCCCGCCATGCCCAACCCGATCGTCATCGCCGTGCCCAAGGGCCGCATCCTCGCCGAGGCGATCCCGTTGCTCGCGCGCGCCGGGGTCGAACCCGAAGCCGCGTTCAGCGACGAGGACAGCCGCGCGCTGCGCTTCTCGACCAACCGGCCCGATATCGACCTGATCCGCGTCCGCGCGTTCGACGTCGCCACCTTCGTCGCGCACGGCGCTGCGCAGCTCGGGATCGTCGGCTCGGACGTGCTTGCCGAGTTCGACTATCCCGAGCTCTACGCCCCCGTCGATCTGGGCATCGGGCATTGCCGCCTGTCGGTCGCCGAGCCCGCCGAAATGGCCGCAACCGACGACCCGCGCGGCTGGAGCCACGTTCGCGTCGCCACCAAATACCCGCATCTGACCCAAGCGCATTTCGAAGCGCGCGGGGTGCAGGCCGAATGCGTCAAGCTCAACGGCGCGATGGAGTTGGCACCGCTGCTCGGCCTCGCGCCGCGGATCGTCGATCTGGTGTCGTCGGGGCGCACGCTCAAGGAAAACGGGCTGGTCGAAGTCGAAGTGATCGCGCAGGTCACCAGCCGGCTGATCGTCAACCGCGCGGCGTTCAAGACGCGGGCGGAACTGGTGCCGCTGGTCGATGCGTTCCGGCGCGCGGTGTCTTCTCCCCTCCCGCTTGCGGGAGGGGTCGGGGGAGGGCTTGTCCCGTCAGCCGGAAACGACACACGCCCTCCCCTAACCCCTCCCGCAAGCGGGAGGGGAATTTGATCAAACTCTCCACCTCCGAACCCGGCTTCGAACGCCAGTTCGCCGCGCTGGTCGATGCGCGGCGCGAAGCCGATGTCGACGTCGCGCGTGACGTCCGCACGATCGTTGCCAGCGTGCGCGATGAGGGCGATGCCGCGGTCCACGCCTTCACGCGCAAGTTCGACCGGCACGACCTGAACGAAACGGGCTGGCGGATTGAGAAGTCGGAGTGGCTCGCGGCGCACCAGGCGTTGGCGCCCGAGCTTCGCGCCGCGCTCGAACTCGCCGCGGAACGGATCGCGGCGTATCACATCAAACAGAAGCCCGAGGACAGCGACACTACCGACACTGTCGGCGCCCGGCTCGGCGCGCGGTGGCGCGGGGTCGATGCAGCGGGGATCTACGTCCCCGGCGGTCGCGCGGCCTATCCCAGTTCGGTGCTGATGAACGCCATCCCCGCGCGGGTCGCGGGGGTCGAGCGGCTGGTAATGGTCACGCCCACACCCGATGGCGAGATCAACCCGCTCGTCCTCGCCGCCGCGCACATCGCCGGCGTGGACGAAATCTGGCGGATCGGCGGCGCGCAAGCAATTGCGGCGCTGGCGTACGGTACGGGGCGGATCGCTGCGGTCGATGTCATCACTGGACCCGGCAACGCCTGGGTCGCCGAGGCCAAGCGCCAGCTCTACGGTGTCGTCGGGATCGACATGGTCGCGGGGCCGAGCGAGATCGTCGTCGTCGCCGATGGCAAGAGCGACCCCGAATGGATCGCTGCCGACTTGCTCAGCCAGTCCGAGCACGACCCGACCAGCCAGTCGATCCTGTTCACCGACAGCGCGCCGCTCGCGCGTGCGGTGGCGGACGCCGTGGACCTGCAGATCGGCGGCCTGGCGACAGCGAAAATCGCCCGAGCGGCGTGGGACGCGAACGGCGCGATCATCGTCACCGCCGATTTGCCCGAAGCCATGCCGCTGGTGAACCGCCTCGCGCCCGAGCACCTCGAACTCGCCTGCGACGATCCCGAGGCACTGTTCGCACTGGTCAAGCATGCCGGATCGGTGTTCCTCGGCCGCTACACCCCCGAAGCCGTCGGAGATTATGTCGCGGGGCCCAACCACGTGCTCCCCACCGGGCGTCGCGCGCGCTTCGCCAGCGGGCTGTCGGTGCTCGACTTCATGAAGCGCACCAGCTTCCTGTCGCTCGATCAGGCCGCGCTTGCCGCGATCGGTCCGGCGGCAGTGACACTCGCCGAAGCCGAAGGCTTACCGGCCCATGCCAGGTCGGTGGCCTTGCGCCTGAGGTAAGGGTGGCCGATAGGGCGCGGACAATGACCCGCACTGCCGCCCGATCCAAAGCCCGCGCCGCGTCGCGCCTTGCCGCCACTCAGGCGCTCTATCAGCATGAGATGGAGGGCATGGCGCTGGCGCCGTTGCTCCATGAATTCCACCAGCACCGGCTGGGCGCGACGATCGAGGGCGCCGAATATGCCGATGCCGATGTCGATTTCTTCGACGATCTGGTGAGCGGATCGCTCGCCCGCGCTGAGGAAATCGATGCGGCGATCACCGCCAAGCTGTCGAGCGGCTGGAGCCTGCAGCGGCTCGATAAGCCGATGAAGGCGATCCTGCGCGTCGGCACGTACGAACTGATCGCGCGCGCCGACGTGGCGACCGCGACGGTGATCGGCGAATATGTCGATGTCGCCAAGGCGTTCTACGCCAAGCGCGAGGCGGGGTTCGTCAACGGGCTTCTGGATGCGGTGGCCAAGGATGCACGAGGCTGAGTTTCTCGACGCGCTGCGTACGCTGCCGCTGCATCCCGGCGGGGCGGGGCTGACTGACGATACCGCGAGCCTCGCCGGGCTGACGATCACCACCGACACGATCGTCGAAAGCGTCCATTTCTTCTCGACCGATGCCGCCGAGGACGTCGCATGGAAACTGGTCGCGGTGAACCTTTCGGACCTCGCCGCGAAGGGCGCGGCCCCTCAGGCGGTGCTGCTCAACTATCCGTGCGGTGATGACGAGTGGGACCGCGGCTTCCTGAAAGGGTTCGGCGAAGCACTGGCGGCGTTCGACTGTGCGCTGCTCGGCGGCGACACCGTCTCGCTCCCGGTGCGGGCGCTGCGCGTGCTCTCGCTCACCGCGTTCGGAAGCAATGCGCCCGCCGTGCCGCGATCGGGCGCCAAAGCGGGCGATGGCTTGTGGGTGACGGGCACGATCGGCGATGCCGGCGCCGGCCTGAAGATTGCGGGCGGTATCGACGGGCCAGCCGACCTGCTCGCCGCCTATCGTCGCCCTGCGCCGCTGATCGCCGAGGGTCGCGCGCTCGCGCCCTTGGTCCATGCAATGATGGACGTGTCCGACGGCTTGCTGATCGACGCTCAGCGGATGGCGCGGGCGAGCGGTCTGGCGGTGTCGATCGACGTCGCCGAAGTCCCGCTGTCGGACAGCTACCGATCCTATGTCGGCGACGACCAATGGGCGCGGATCGAGGCCGCAACCGCGGGCGACGACTATCAATTGCTGTTCGCCGCACCCCCCGACTTCGCCTCCCCGATTCCGGTCACAAGGGTCGGTTCGTTCGCCGAGGGCAGCGGGCTGACGCTGACCGACAATGGCCGATCGATCGACCCGCCCCCGAAACTGGGCTTTCAGCACTGATTCGATGTGCTTGCGCTGGTTCCCCACGCCTTTATAGGTCCGGCCACCTAGGGAAAATGCGCGCAGGCCGTCCGGTCATGGGCGAAAATACAGGGGAAGAGGAATGACGATCGTTTATGCGGCCATCGTCTGCGGCCTGATCGCCGTGGTCTATGGCTTCATCACCGCCCAGCAGGTGCTTCGCGCGCCCGCCGGCAATGAGAAAATGCAGGATATCGCCGCCGCCATCCAGGAAGGCGCGAAGGCCTATCTGGGCCGCCAATACACCACCATCGGTATCGTGGGCGCGGTTGTCGCCGTGATCCTGTTCTTCACCCTCGGCGGGCTGTCGACGGTCGGGTTCCTGATCGGCGCGATCCTGTCGGGTATCGCCGGCTATATCGGGATGAACATCTCGGTCCGCGCCAACGTGCGTACCGCCGAAGCCGCGCGCACCTCGCTCCAGGGTGGCCTGACGCTCGCGTTCCGCTCGGGCGCGATCACCGGCATGCTGGTGGCGGGGCTTGGCCTGCTCTCGATCTCGGCGATTTTCTGGTATCTCGTCGGCTACAAGCATCTGGCCCCCGGCGATCATGAAATCGTCGCGGCGCTGACCGCGCTCGCCTTTGGCGCTTCGCTGATCTCGATCTTCGCGCGTCTCGGCGGCGGCATCTTCACCAAGGCCGCGGATGTCGGCGCCGATCTGGTCGGCAAGGTCGAAGCGGGCATTCCCGAGGACGACCCCCGCAACCCCGCGACGATCGCCGACAACGTCGGCGACAATGTCGGCGACTGCGCCGGCATGGCTGCCGATCTGTTCGAGACTTATGTCGTGACGATCGGCCTGACGATGGTGTCGATCGCATTGCTGCTGCCCGACGCCGCCAATCTGTTCCAGCTGATGACGTTGCCACTGATCGTCGGTGGGGTGTGCATCATCACCTCGATCATCGGCACCTATATGGTCCGTCTGGGCAAGAGCCAGAACATCATGGGCGCGTTGTACAAGGGCTTCTGGACGACGGTGATCCTGTCGGTTCCGGCGATCTACTTCGTCACGCAGTACGTGCTCGGCGACATGACCGCGCCGATCGTGACCAGCGCCAAGACCTTTACCGGCGCATCTTTGTTCTGGTGCATGATGATCGGTCTGATCGTCACCGGTCTGCTCGTGTGGATCACCGAATATTACACCGGCACCAACTATCGCCCGGTCAAGTCGATCGCCAAGGCATCGACCACCGGGCACGGCACCAACGTCATTCAGGGTCTGGCGATCAGCCTCGAATCGACCGCGCTGCCGACGCTCGTGATCGTCATTGCGGTGATCGCCACGTTCCAGCTCGCCGGGATCATCGGCGTCGCCTTTGCCGCGACCTCGCTGCTGGCGCTCGCCGGCATGGTCGTCGCGCTCGATGCCTATGGGCCGGTGACAGACAATGCCGGCGGGATCGCCGAAATGGCGGGGCTGCCCGACGATGTCCGTCACCGCACCGACGCGCTCGACGCGGTGGGCAACACGACCAAGGCGGTGACCAAGGGCTATGCGATCGGTTCGGCGGCACTGGCAGCACTCGTGCTGTTCGGGGCCTACACCACCGATCTGACGCGCTACGCGACCGAGCTCGGGATCGGCGTGATCGACTTCTCGTTGAGCAATCCGTACGTCATTGTCGGTCTGCTGCTCGGCGCGTTGCTGCCGTATCTGTTCGGTGCGTTCGGGATGACCGCGGTCGGCCGGGCAGCCGGTTCGGTGGTCGAAGACGTCCGCGCACAGTTCCGCGACGATCCGGGCATCATGGCCGGCACCAGCCGTCCCAACTATGCCCGCACGGTCGACATCGTGACCAAAGCGGCGATCAAGGAAATGATCATCCCGTCGCTGCTCCCGGTGCTCAGCCCGATCGCGGTGTTCTTCATCATCCAGGCAGTCGCCGGGCGTGATCAGGGCTTCGCGACGCTGGGCGCGATGTTGCTCGGCGTGATCGTCTCCGGGCTGTTCGTCGCGATCTCGATGACGTCGGGTGGCGGCGCATGGGACAATGCCAAGAAGTATATCGAAGACGGCAACTTCGGCGGCAAGGGTTCGGAGGCGCACAAGGCCGCCGTGACCGGCGACACCGTCGGCGATCCGTACAAGGATACGGCGGGTCCCGCAGTCAATCCGATGATCAAGATCACCAACATCGTGGCGCTACTGCTGCTCGCGGCACTTGCGGCGCACGGCGTCGGCTAACCGCCCCGCACCTCGTTCGAGGGATTGGCCCCGTCCGGATTGCCCGGGCGGGGCCTTTCTTTTTCGCGCACCTTGCTCCGCCATAGCCGCGCGCTAAACTCCGACGGGGAACAGAATATCGGGGGCAAGCAGGTGGTGAATTTTCCGATCAAGATCGTCGCGCTTGTGGCCGCGACAATGCTCGCCGGCGCCAGCACGTCATTGGCGCAGAAGTCCCCAGCAAGCAGCGATTGGGCCAGCAAGACCGTTCCGATCGACGTCTTTGCGCAATTCCCCATGATCAATCAGCCGAGCATGAGCCCGGACGGTAGATGGATCGCCAGCCGCATCCGCCTCAACGGAGCTCAGGTGCTCGCGATCGTCCCGGTCAAGAAGACCGATGGCAAGATCGAGATCATCGCACAGACCGGCGAGGCGACCAACGATAAGGAGGGCGATCGCCAGATCGCCGGCTATCGCTGGGCCGATCCCGATCATCTGTTGATCACTTTTTCGACGCGCGAATTCTTCTACGATCGTTGGATCGATAACGTTCGCTATGCTTCGTACAATCGCCTGACGAAGAAAGTCATCCCGATGGGCTGGGACGAGGCGTTGGGACCGACCCAAGCGTTGTGGGTATCAAATTCGGGCAAGCCGCATATGCTGCTGCAACGGATTCACTGGCAGTCCGGAACAACGCGCACGCCAACTGCCGATTCGTTTCGCAATCCCGAAGTCGTCGATATCGATCTCGACACCGGGGCGGTGACAACGGCGATGCCGCCAAGTTCGGTGGTCGATAGTTGGGACGCGGATTCGGACGGCGTGGTTCGGATCGGCGTGGCGCGAGACGCCGATTCAGGCAAGATGCAGGTTTATTATCGCGCGGCGGCTGGCCAGCAGATCAAAAGGATTTTCGACGGCACCCCCGACCGGTATGACGAACTGTCGATACCCGCGATGATCGCCAGCCGCGGCGGTAAGGCCTACGCCTATGGGCGGTCCGATGGATATCGCGCGCTCTACGAATTCGACCTTGCCACGATGAAGCTTGGCAAGAAGGTGTTTGGCGTGCCGGGTTACGACATCGACGGCGCAGCGCTGACCCCCGATCGCACATCGTTGCTTGGCGTCAGCTACACCAGCGGGCGCACGCAAATGGAGTATTTCGACCCGCGGCTGAAGGAGATTCAGGGCATCCTGGAGGATGAATTCGGCAAGGGCAACGTGTTGATCGCCACGACCGACGCCAAGCGCGAGACGATCCTGTTCCGCGTTGCCAGAATGGGTCAGGCCGAAACGTGGTACCTGTTCGACACCGTGACCGGCGCGATGGGGCGCTTCGCCTATGCCAACGACACGCTGAAGGACGCGATGCTCAACCCCGTGTCGGTGGTCAGCTACCCCACCTCCGACGGCAAGAAGATCGAGGCCATCCTGACGATGCCGCGGCACCGTATGGGCCAGAAGAACCTGCCGCTGATTGTGCTGCCGCATGGCGGGCCGTGGGCACGCGACGACGCCGACTGGGATGCCTATGGCTGGGCCCAGACCCTCGCCGAGCAGGGCTATGTCGTCATCCAGCCCAATTATCGCGGATCCACCGGCTATGGCCGCGACTGGGAGAAAGCATCCGAAAAGGCGTGGGGCTACCGGATGCAGGACGACCTGAACGACGCCATTCCCTGGCTGGCAGGTCAGGGCATCGTCGATCCGAAGCGCGTCTGCATGTTCGGCTGGTCCTACGGCGGATATGCGGCGTCGCGCGCGGCCGAGCGCGATGGCGACAAATATCGCTGCGCGATCAGCGGTGCCGGCGTGCACGATCTGGTCGCGATGCAGAAATACGACAAATCCTATCTCGGCCTGTACGGCGCCAAGATGGGGATGGGTTCGGCGAGCGGCGATCTGGTCGATGCGTCACCGGGCCTGCATCCGGAGAAATATTCGATCCCGATCCTGATCGTGCAGGGCGCCAAGGACGTGCGCGTCCCGCCGGCGCAGGCGCGCGACCTGGTCGCCCGCCTGAAGAAGGCCGGGAAGATCGAGGGCAAGGACTTCTTCTACCTCGAACAACCGCTCAACACGCACAATCTGTTGCGCGAAGCCGACCGTATTCAGTTGATGCAGGAAGTGGTCAAATTCCTCACCCGGTTTAACCCGGCGTGAGCGGTTGACCATCACACGCACTTGATCGAAGGGAGGGCGCTACCGCCGGTGGCGCCCTTTCTTTTGCCCGGGAGAGTTAAATGGCCGCCGCTTACGACCGCGACGCACTGCGCACCCTGCTTGCCACCCGCACGTTCAAGCGCGGCGACTTCCTGCTCGTGTCGGGCAAGCGCAGCCGGATCTATTTCAACATGAAGGCGACGATGATGACGCCCGAGGGTGCCGCGCAATGCGCGCGCGGGTTGCTGTCGGTGCTCGACGGGCTCGACGCCGATTACGTCGCCGGATTGGAGATGGGCGCGGTGCCGCTGCTCGGCGGGATCGCGGCGCTGAGCTGGGACCAGGGCAAGCCGATCGGCGCGGTGTTCGTGCGCAAGGCGGCGAAGGCACACGGCACGTCGTTGATGGTCGAAGGGCTCGACGATTCGGGCGGCGAGACGCTGAAAGGCAAGAACGTCGTGCTGATCGACGACGTCGCGACCAGCGGCGGGTCGATCCTGAAAGCGGCCGATCAGATCGAGGCTGCCGGCGGGGTGATGCGCGACGCGATCGTGATCCTCGACCGCGAACAGGGCGCGCGCGAGATGCTGGGCGAGCGCGGGATCACGCTCCACACGCTGTTCACCGCGAGCGACCTGGGCGTGACGGATGCGGATCGCGCGCCGCTCGACTGACCGCGCGCGATGCTAAGTTGACACTAAGTTGACGCTATCGACGCCGGAATCGAGGCGCGGGTTTCCCGCTGTGTCGAGCGGAAGGGGGCGAAGTTGCCGCGAAAACGTAAAGTCGCGATGCGCTGGTTGGGGCCGACAATGAGAAAGAGCGGGCCGAGGCTGACACGCGAAATCCTACATTGGAAGGGATAATTCTCACTGTGAGATAACCGGTGCTCCCGCGAAAGCAGGAGCACAAAGCGTTACCCGCGCCAATTGATCGCCGGACGCGCCTGATCTTCGAGCCATTTCATCGTGGCGTACCACGGCCCGCCGCCGTAGCTGATGCGCGCGACCCCGGCGTCGGCGAACAGTTGGGTCGCCTGTCCCGCGCCGGGGATGATATTGATCAGCGCGCCCGTCCGTCTGACGACTTCCCCGACCGCGATGGGATCGCGTAGTCCGGGGACGAAGATGCCGCTGGCACCGGCCGCCATATATGCAGCCGCGCGGTCCACGGTTTCGTCCAGCAGCGCGGCTTCATGCCGTTCGACGGGGGTGCGTAGATAGAGATCGACCCGCGCGTTGATGTAGAACGCTGCGCCCGCGCCTTCACGCGCCGCAGCGACACGCGCCGCCGCCGCATCGATCGGGTAAACCCCCTCGCCGCCGATCAGCGAATCCTCGAAGTTGCAGCCGACCGCTCCGGTCGCGGCGAGCTGGGCGAGGTTGGCGGCGACGCCCGCGACGTCGTGCGAATAGCCGCTTTCGAAATCGATCGACACGGGCAGGTCGACGACATTCATGATCCGCCGCGCGTTGTCGAATACCAGGTCGAGCGGCGCATTTTCGCCATCTTCGAACCCAAGCGACTTGGCCGCGCCATGACTGCCCGTGGCGATCGCCTTGGCGCCGGCCGCGGCGATCGCGACGGCGCTGCCCGGATCCCAGCAATTGTAGATGATCAGCGGGTCGCCGGGCACGTGCAGCGCGGCGAAGGTTTCGTAGGCTGACATAGTCTCCCCTCCTCTTGGACCGCCGTCACCCCGGCCTTGTGCCGGGGCCTGCCGCACCACAACGGAAGTCAGCCGTTGCTGCTCGGCGGATGCCGGGACAAGCCCGGCATGACGGTAACCTCAATGAACGAACCGAGCCACCACATCGCGATACGAGCGGCTGACCTTCACCTGTCCGCCCGAATCGAGCACCAGAAAGCATTCGCCGTTAGTGTGCGGCTTGACCTGACGCACAAGGTCGAGATTGACGATGGTGGAGCGATGCACGCGCTGGAACCGGCGCGGGTCGAGCCTTTTTTCCAGATCCTTCATCGTCTGGCGCAGGATCAGCGTGTTGTCGCTGGTTTTGATGCACATATAATCGCCCGCCGCCTCGACCACTTCGATCGTGTCGACATCGACACGGAAAATCTTGCCGCGATCCTTGATGTTGATGAGCTTTTCGAAGCGGTTGGCGGCGTGATCGACCCCGCCATCGGAGATTTCGTCGGCCGCTTCGGGCGCAACTTCGGCCAGCGCTTCCTTGTACTTTTCGACTTCCTCGGCACCGCGTTTCTCGGACAGGCGCTGGCGCACGCGGTCGAGCGTGTCGGCAAGGCGCGATTCCTCGACCGGCTTGACCAGATAGTCGACCGCCTGCGCCTCGAAAGCGCGCAGCGCGTGTTCGGAATAGGCGGTGACGAAGACGAACAACGGCGGTTCGACCTCCATCAGCCCCTGCACGACCGAAAAACCGTCGAAGCCGGGCATCTGGATGTCGAGGAAAACGAGGTCGGGTTTATTGGTCTTGATGCTGCGAATCGCTTCGCGGCCATTGGCGCAACGGTCGACGATTTCGACATCGTCATGCGCCTGAAGGCGGAGTTCGAGGCCCTGAATTGCCAGGGTTTCGTCGTCCACCAGGATTGTTCGGATGGTCATGCGGCCTCTCTATTCGGATCGTCCAATTGGTACGGAATTTCGATCTCCACGACAAAGCCGCCCCCTGGCGTCGATCGACTGTCAAACCGGTGGTCAGGCCCGTACGCCTGCGCCAACCGGTCCCTGATATTGGCAAGGCCAACTCCCGTTGAAAGGCTTGGACCTAACTTATTCTCGATCAACCCGGGCCCCGTGTCGGACACGGCGATCTGCACGCGTTCGCCGACGAGCCGTGCCGAAACCGCGATTTCCGCCCCCTCCTCACTCGGCGTCACGGCATATTTGATGGCGTTTTCGACCAACGGCTGGAGCAGGAGGGACGGCAATCGGGCGCGTTCGGCGCGCGGGTCGATTTCGAAAACGGTGCGCAGTCTTTTCTCGAATCGCATCTTTTCGATCTCGAGATAGAGTTTGAGCGTCTGCACTTCCTGCGCCACCGTGACGTTCGCGGTCGGTTCGTAAATCAGCGTGAAGCGCAGGAAATCGGCGAGCCGCGAGAGCATCGCATTGGCGCGTTCGGTTTCCTTCAGCAGCACCAACGTCGAGATCGAATTGAGCGTGTTGAACAGGAAATGCGGATTGAGCTGATAGCGCAGCATCGCCAGCTGCGCGGTCGAGGCCTGGCTTTCGAGCGCGACCAGCTGATCCGACTGCGCTTCGACGATCAGATAGAAATTGATCCCGAAATAGAGCGCCGACCAGCCCGCCAGCACGGTGAAGCTGAGGAACAATTGGCCGAGCACCAGGCTGAGCGTGATGCCCGGATTGTCGAGTTTGACGAAACTGAACGAAAAGGCGTTGAGCACCGAGGCGAGCAGGGTCGCCCCGCCCAGCGTCACGATCGTCAGTGCGACCCCGCTGAGCCGCGGCAGGCGGCGATAATAGCCGTATAAAGTCGAGAGCAGCAGAGTGATGCAATAGCCGATGATCGCTTCGATGATGTACGACACCAGCACCGACGCGGGCGAACCGTTCGACAGCGCCGAGGCCGATTTGAGCAGCAGATAGCCCGACCAGCCCGCCGCCTGAAGCCGCCAGAAAGCGCGGCCCTTATCCTCGAAGAACGGCCGCGAGAAGATGGCGGGTCGCCAGAAGCGTTGCCGCGTCGCATGTGGGGGCGGGGAATGGGGGGCGGGGAGCGTAGCCATGGGGTGGGCGTTCTATAGGCATTGCGGTCGCCACAGGCAAAATACGGATGGGCAAGAGCCTGCGGCCTTATTATGTGGCCGACGATGACCCCCGCCGCCCCCTGCGTTGCGACCGGCCGCCGCCTGATCTGGCTGGCTTTGCTTGTGGTCGCGCTGCTCGGGCGCGGGCTTGCGCCCGAGGGCTGGATGACCGCCGCCAATGCCGCGGGCGGGATCGACGTTACGATATGCGACGGGCACGGCCCGATGCCGGTCATGGTGATGGCGCCCGACGGGTCGCTCCACAAAAAGGTGCCGGCCAAGTCGCCCATGGGCGATCACCCGTGCGCCTTTGCCGGGATGGCGGTCGCCAATACCGCGCCGCCCCCCACCCCTATCGAACTTCCACCGGCACCGGGTACCGGCGCGCCGCTGGTCCGTGAACCGAACGCAACCCCCGGACGCGGCCTCGCCGCGCCGCCGCCGCCGTCCACCGGACCCCCTGCCCTGACCTGAACCGTCGCCGCCCGATCCGGGCGGATGAAGTGATTCAGCCAAGGGGCTTTAACGTGACCAATACCAAACGCGCGCTGCTGCGCGCCTCGCTCGCCGTGCTGGCGAGTTCGATTGCCCTGCCCGCATGGGCATCCAGCGATCCCGTCTCCACCGACGAGAGCAAGGACGACATCCTGATCACCGCGCGCAAGCAGGTGCAGAGCATCGAGAATGCGCCGTCGAGCGCCGCGTCGATCGACGCCGACCGGGTCGCGCGCACCACCAACGCGATGAACGTCGAGGACACGATCAAATACCTCCCCAGCCTGATGGTGCGCAAACGCCATATCGGCGATACGCAGGCGCCGCTGGCGACGCGCACGTCGGGGTTGGGCGCCAGCGCGCGCAGCCTGATCTATGCCGATGGGGCGTTGCTGACGGCGCTGATCGGCAACAATAACACCTCGGCGAGCCCCCGCTGGAGCGCGGTCAGCCCACAGGAAATCGCGCGGATCGACGTGCTCTATGGGCCCTATTCCGCCGCCTATGCCGGCAATTCGATCGGCGCGGTGGTCAACATCACCACGCGCTTGCCGGATGCACTGGAGGCGACCGTTACCGCCGGCACCAGCGTCCAGCCGTCCGACCTGTACGGGCGCAAGGACAGCTTCTCGGCCCATCAGTTCGGCGTGACCGCGGGCGACCGGTTCGGGCCGCTGGCGGTGTTCGCCAGCTACGATCACGTCACGAGCCGCGGCCAGCCGCTGGGCTTCGCCACCGCGACGACGGCACCCGCCGGGACGACCGGCGCGGTCGCCGACGTCAACCGTCTGGGCCAGCCGATCAGCGTGCTCGGCGCCACGGGGATCGAGGATCAGGGGCAGGACCGGCTCAAGCTGAAAGCCGCGATCGACCTGACGTCGACGCTGCGACTGACCTATGTCGGGGGGCTGTTCCTCAACCGCACCAATTCGACCTCGGAAACCTACCTCACGACGATTGCGACCGGCGCGCCCAACTGGCCGGTGGCGCTGAGCAGCGGCGTGTATCGCACCGATCAGCGCCACTGGTCGCACGCGCTGTCGCTCAGCGGTTCGGGTGGCGGCTTCGACTGGCAGGTAATCGGCACGCGCTACGTGGTCGATCGCGACGAACAGCGCATCGCGACGACGGCCCTGCCCGCCGCGTCGACCGGCGGCGCGGGGACGATCACGCGGCTGAACGGCACCGGCTGGACCACAATCGACGCCAAAGCGGTGTGGCGCTCGGGCCCCAGCGCGCTGAGCTTCGGGGCGCATTGGGACCGGTTCACCATCGCCAGCAGCCGCTTCGCCACGACCGACTGGATCGCGGGGAGCGCGGGCGCGCTCAACCTGCAATCGCTCGGCACGACCCGCACCGCGGCGTTGTGGGCGCAGGAGGCGTGGACGATCGTGCCTGCGGTCACGCTGACGCTGGGCGGGCGCTACGAGTGGTGGCGCGCCTATGACGGGGTCAATTTCTCGCTGTCGCCCGCGATTTCGGCCGGTCAGCCCGAGCGGGCGGCGGCTAAATTCTCGCCCAAGGCGGCGCTGGCGTGGGAGCCCGCCAGCGGATGGAAGGCGCAGTTGGCATTCGGGCAGGCATGGCGTTTCCCGACCGTGGGCGAACTCTACCAGATCGTGACCACGCCGGTGGCGGCGGTGCCCAACCCCAACCTCCGCCCCGAACGCGCGCGATCGACCGAGCTGTCGTTCGAGCGCACCGACAACAAGGGATCGATCCGGCTGTCGCTGTTCAACGAGATCGTTACCGATGCGCTGATTTCGCAGACCGGGCCGCTCAATGGCGGGCCGACGCTGGCGACCTTTGTCCAGAACGTCGACCGGACGCGCGCGCGGGGGGTGGAACTGGCGGTGGTGCGCGACAATGTGATCCCGCGCTTCGACCTGTCGGGCAGCGTGACCTATGCCGACGCCACGACACGCGCCGACGCCGCGCTGCCGGCGGCGGTGGGTAAGCTGATCCCGACGGTGCCGCGCTGGAAGGCGACCGCGGTGGCGACGTGGCGCCCGGTGGACGGCGTCGCGCTGACCGCCGCCGGGCGCTGGTCGAGCCGGCTGTACGGCACGCTCGACAACAGCGATGTCGTCGGCAACACCTGGCAGGGGTTCTACAAATTCCTGGTGGTCGACCTGCGCGCGCAGTTTGCGGTGGGGAGGAAGTACACGCTCGGGGTCGGGATGGATAACGTCAACAACGACAAATACTTCCTGTTCCACCCCTTCCCGCAGCGCACGGTCCACGCGGACTTGACGATCAGGCTCTAACACGAAAAGACCGCCGCCCCATCGCTGGAGCGGCGGTCCCTTTTAGTCAGCCAGTCTGAACGATCAGAACTGGAAGTTGATCGTGCCCGAGATGGCGCGCGGGCTGCCGATCTGAACGAACGGCACGTTGTAAGCGGTGGTCGAACCACCCGAGAAGCCGCCAACGTAGAACTGGTTGAACGCGTTCTGGATGTTGAGCTGGAAGTAAGTCAGCTTGCCCATGCCGGCCCAGTCCATGCCGACGCGCACGTCGAAATCGACCTGCGTGTAGGCCGGGGTCTTGGCCGGGAACACCTGATATTCGAAGCCACGCGTACCCACGTAACCGCCCGTGGCAGTAGTGCCTGTATAGGTCGTCGGGAGCGTCGCCGCCGCCGTCGGGCAAATCGCGTTGATCAGCGCCGAGGTGCATTGCAGGTTCGGCAGGTTCTGATCGTTCAGGTAGCGCGGACCGGTCCGCTTCGCCTGCACGCCGAAGGTCACCGGACCCAGCGTCCCCTGGAGACGACCACCGAACGTGTAGGTGGGCGAACCCGATTCACGCTTCCCCGCCGTCATCGCGTAGATCGGCGCGCCGACTGCGGTGCAGTTAGTCGTCGTGATGACGGTGCAAGTGCCGAGGACAACGTTGTTCTTGATCTCCGACTTCAGGTACGAGCCGTAGACATAGACCAGGACTTCAGGGATCGGACGGTACGACACACTGGCGTCGAAGCCGTATTTATCCACGCGACCGAGGTTGCGATAGAAGGTGCTCTGGGTGTCGGGATCGAACGCGCTGGCCAGACGATTGGTAAAGCGCGTGTACCACGGACCCGCTTGGATCTGCAGCTTGGGCGAGATGTAGCGCAGACCGGCGTCGAAGTTGTCGGTCGTTTCCGGCACCGGATTTGCCTGCGGTGCATTCTGCGGGAAGTACATCGCGTTATACAGGTTGTCCGTACCGGGCACCTGAATGCCCTTTGAATAGTTCACGAAGATCGACGCTGCCGAGGTGAACTTGTAGGTAAAGCCCGCGCTGGGCAGCGCGCGCTTGTATTTGTAGGTGCGCTGCTGCGGCGGGGCCCAGCCCGTCACAACCGCCGCAGTGGTGCCCGTGGCGGGCGTGTAAGTATAGGGATTGTATCCCGCAAGCGCCGCCTGCAACGTCGCGTCGCGACCGAAGCACTCGACGAAGCCACCCGAACTGCTGGTGAAGCAATACTGGTTCAGGTCGCGCTGGAAGAACTTGGCGGTCAGGCCGATTTCCACGGTCAGCTTATCGTCGAGGAACTGACCACGATACTGACCCGAAACCTGGTTCAGCGTGGCGTACGAGAGACGATCACGCTTCTGCAGGATCACGCCACTCGATGCAGCGAGCGGATTGTTCACCGGGAAGACGTCGGCCGGGACGCCGTTAGGCAGCAGCCCGATCGTTTCACCGGTCTGACGGTGACGACCACGGTCGAACGTGTAGCCAATGCGGACCGTGTTGCTGTCGTTAATGTCGTAACGCAGCGACGCGATCACACCGTAGCGGCGAGTTTGCGTCTCGCTGGCTGCCAGCACGTTGACGGTGTCGAGCAGGTCGCCGTCGCCGTTCAGGTCCCGACCGAAATACGGGTTGCCCGCAAAATAGCCGGCCTGACAGTTGAAGCCGACGGTCGCCGGCGCGGTGACGCACTGCGTGGGCGTTGCGGTATTGGTCGAACCAACCGTCAACCCTGCCGGATTGATGTCGCGCAGACCTTCGCGCGCCGTGACCGTGCCGCCGCCATTCGCCTTGGTGTACTGGAAGCTCGGGTCGACCGTCAGAACCAGACCCGGCGCCAGCGTAAAGCGCGAATTCAGGCGAACGCTGCCGGTGTTCGACGGATTGTAGCGCTCGTCGAACGAGGTGCCGCAGGCGACGCCGTTGTTCGACGCACCCGGTGCGGCGATGTTGACGGGGTTGTCGGCGACACCCGGCGTCCCGTTGGCGATCGTGCACCGCGCGATCGAATAGGGCAGTTCGCTACGATCGAACGGGAAACGGTTGGCCGAGCCGGTGCCTGGCGTACGTGCCGCACCGGTTACCAGCAAAGGATTCTGCGGCGTTGCGCCACCGGTAGTCGTGTTCTGCGTAAAAACGTTACTGTCGTACCGCGCCGGAGCCGAGCCGAAGAAGTTGTTGCGGTTCTGATTGTAGTTGCCCGAAACCGAGATGAAGTCGCCGTTGGATCCAATCGGCTGATAGATTTTGCCGTTATATTGCTGCTTCCGGATCTTGCCGAAATCGTTGAACACGACGTCGTTGGTCGCGGTGCTGGCCGAGAACCATGCCTTGGTGCCCCACGGCGTGAACTCGCCGGTGTTGATCATCCCGAAAATGCGGAAGAAGCTGTATTCGCCAGCCGAACCTTCGAGCCGCACACCGAATTTGTCGGTTGGGTTCACCGTGCGATAGTTGACGGTCGAGCCCGAAGCAGCCGCCGACGGGCTATCGACATCGGTCGAGCCATAGTTGACGTTGACCTGCTCAATCAGCTCGGGATCGAGCTGCTGGTTCGAATAGAGCGCATAGTTACCCGTGTCGTTCAGCGGAATGCCGTCGAAGGTCAGCGAGATGCGCGAGGCGTCGAAGCCGCGGACGGTCAGCGTACCGCCAGCCGAGCCGTACGGATCGTTATTCTGGAAGCTAACACCCGGCAGCGCGTTGATCGTGTCGAGGATCGAGTTACCCGGCGTTCCCTTGGAGATAAACTCCTGAGTCAGCACGCCCTTGGCCTTGGTCGTGTCCGGCGTCTGCACGCCGCCGACGCCCTTGGAGGCTTTCGTCGCGGTGATCACGATGTCGCCTTCGAAATCGGTCGTGCCGGTCGACTGCGCATAGGCCGCGCCCGGCAGCATGATCGCGGCAACAGCCACGCCAATGAGTAATTGAGTCCGCATGATTTTCCCCTTTGGGCGTGATTCGCTGTGCGCGGCGTCTTCCGCCGTCGCCCGTGCCCATGATCCCAGAATATTTCGGTTGGATGACAACGCAAGGGCGCGTTGTATTTGCTGTGGATTAGTCATGCTGCGTTGCAAAAAAGCATCAACCGGCGGCGGCGACGATTCGACCCCATTCTGCCTCGTCGATCACCTCAACCCCCAGTTCTGCGGCCTTTTTTAGTTTCGACCCCGCACCCGGTCCGGCCACGACAAGGTCGGTTTTGGCCGAAACGGACCCAGCGACGCGCGCACCCAACAGCTCGGCCTGGGCCTTGGCTTCGTCGCGACTCACCGTTTCGAGGCTCCCGGTGAAGACGATCGTCTTCCCGCTGACGCGCGAGTCGCGGGTTTCGACGACGAAGGGCGGCGGGGCGACTTGCTGCAGCAAATCGTCCCAAACCTGCTGGTTGTGCGGTTCGTGGAAGAAATCGCCCAGGGCTTCGAGCACGACCGGCCCGACCCCGTCGATCAGCGCGAAACGCTCTGCCGCCTCCGCATCGCCGTCCCGCGCCGCTTCGGCGGTCTGTCGCAACGCGGGCAAGGTCGCGAACATCTTCATCAGGTCACGCGCGGTAATCTGACCGACATGGCGGATGCCCAGACCGAACAACAGGCGCGCTGCATCGGGCGCCCGCCGTGCCTCGATCGCCGAAAGCAAGGCGTCGACCGATTTCACCTGCCACCCCTCGCGCCCGATCAGATCGTCACGATGATCGGCCAGCCGGAAGATGTCGGCCGGTTCCCTGATCCAGCCGAGATCGAGAAACTCGACCAGCGTCTTTTCGCCCAACCCATCGATATCGAGCGCGCCGCGCGACACGAAATGCCTCAGCCGTTCGAGCCGCTGCGCCGGGCAAATCAGCCCGCCGGTGCAGCGGACATCGACTTCGCCCTCCTCCGCCACCGCTTCGCTGCCGCATTTCGGGCAGTGGTCGGGGAAGGTCCACGGCGCGCGCGGTTCGTCGCGCGTCAGGTTTTCGACGATCTGCGGGATGACGTCGCCGGCGCGTTGCAGCACCACGCGATCACCGGGGCGCACGCCGAGCCGCGCGATCTCATCGGCATTGTGTAACGTCGCGTTGCGCACCACGACGCCGCCGACAGTCACGGGCTCAAGCTTGGCAACAGGCGTGAGCTTGCCCGTCCGGCCAACCTGAATATCGATGTCGAGCAGCGTCGTCTGCGCGCGTTCGGCCGGGAATTTGTGCGCGAGCCCCCAGCGCGGCGCGCGCCCGACGAACCCCAGCCGCTGCTGCCAGTCGAGCCGGTCGACCTTGTACACCACGCCGTCGATATCGAACGGAAGGTCGGCACGCTCGGCTTCGATTGTTTTGTACGTCGCCAGTGCCTGTTCGAGCGCGTCCCCGGTCTGGAACGGCGCCGCGACGGGAAAGCCCCAGCCGCGGATCGCGGCGATCACCGTCGATTGCGTATCGCCGGGCACGTCGCTCGCCTCCCCCCAGCCCCACGCGAAGAAGCGCAACGGGCGCGATGCGGTGACGCTCGCGTCCTTTTGCCGCAGCGACCCGGCGGCGGCGTTGCGCGGATTGGCGAACTGGCGGGCCTCTTTGCCGGTCTCTTCGGCTTCGACGAGCAATCGCGCGTTGAGTGCTGCGAAATCGTCCTTCGCCATGTACACCTCGCCGCGCACCTCGAACACGTCGGGGGCGCCGGCGGGGAGGCTGGCGGGGATGTCGGATATCGTCCGAACGTTGGCGGTCACGTCCTCACCCACCTGACCGTCGCCGCGGGTCAACGCCTGCACCAACGTGCCGCGCTCATAACGGATCGAGCAGGACAGCCCGTCGATCTTGGGCTCGGCGGTCAGCGCGACGGGCGCGTCATCGGGCAGGTTGAGGAACCGCCGCACGCGCCCTACGAAATCGCCGACCTCTTCGTCGTCGAACGCGTTGTCGAGGCTGAACATCGGCCGCGCGTGCGGCACTTTGGCGAGGTGCCCGGACGGGGCCGCGCCCACGACCACACTGGGCGAATCGGGACGCACCAGATCGGGGTATGCCGCCTCGATCGCGGCGTTACGGCGCATCAGCGCATCATAATCGGCGTCGGAAATCTCCGGCGCGTCGTCGGCGTGATAGAGCCGGTTATGATGTGCGATCTCGTGGGCGAGCCGTTCCAGCTCGGCGGCGGCGGCGATCGGATTGGCAGGCAAGGGACTCGTCATCGCGTCTCTTTAGCAGCCCCGCGCCATCGCGAAACCGCTCGGTCGTGCCTCAATTGCGCCACGCGCCGAGAACAGACTGTGTGCAGATGCTGATCTGGCTGGTCTCCCTTCAAGCCGTCGCGCAAAGCGTGGTCGTGACGCCACCCGATCCCTCGCTTGCACGGTTCGATCTTGCCACCGCGAAACCCGCCGACCCCAGTGATCGCTGCGGAGTCGACCAACCCGGCGGCGACATCCTGATCTGCGGACGCAAGAAGGCGCTCGACATCGACACGTCGCAAATGGGCGACTTTGCCGAGAAAAAGGTGCGCGCCGGCGTGAACCTGTCGCCGACGGCCCGGGTCTCGGTCGAGGGAGAATCGCGCAACGTCGGAGGCTTCACCTCCAAAGCCGCCACCATCAAACTGCGAATCGGCTTCTAGATCCCCGCCAGCGTCGCCGCCAGCAATGCCGCGATGCCCGCGAGTGCCTGTAGCGACAGCCGTACGGCGCGTTCGATCCAGAACGAGCGGCGCCGCGCGAGCGCGAAGGTCGCCGCGATCTCGCCGGAAAATGTCTGTAAATCGGCGACATAGCCCCATCGCGCGCGAAACTGCGACAGGCAGATGCCACTCGACGTGGCGAGCGTTGCCATCGACAGCAGTACCGGCACTTTGTGCAGGCTGGCGATGTCCAGCATCGGCATGCCGCGCGCAACCAGCCCGAGAAAGGTCAGCATCAAGCCGTCGAACGCCAGGATGCCGCGCACCTTGGTCAGCTGCCGATCGACGATACGATCGACATAGGCGACCGCGGCGGCGCCGGAGGTCGGGTCGTCGCTTGCCGCCTTCGGCGAATCGCTGTTCGTCAGGTTGAAGCGCGTCGCCAACGCCTCGTGATGCCCCTCGGTCCCGCGCGGGATGTCGGGGAACCAGAACATCGACCAGATCGTCGCGAGGCCCAATATGACGGCAAAGACGATATCGAATGCGCTCATGCCGCCTCCAGCAACCGTTCGGCCTGCGCGCGGGCTTCGTCGGTGATCGTCGCGCCCGACAGCATCCGCGCGATTTCCTCGCGCCGCTGGCCCTCGTCGAGCGCGATCACGCCGGTGCGGGTGACCAGCCCGTCGCTCGATTTGGCGATGAAGAAATGATGCGTCCCGCGCGCGGCGACTTGCGGGCTGTGCGTGACGACGAGCAATTGTGTGCCCTGCGCCAGCCGCGCCAGCCGTTCGCCGATCGCGCTCGCCACCGCCCCGCCGACGCCACGGTCGATTTCGTCGAAGATCATGGTCGCGGCGCCGCCGACCTCGGCGAGCGCGACCTTGAGCGCGAGGATGAAGCGCGACAGTTCACCGCCGCTGGCAATCTTGGTCAGTGCCGCGAACGGCGCGCCCGGGTTGGTGGCAATCTCGAACTCGACGCGGTCCTTGCCGGTCGGCCCCCATTGTTCTTCGGGCAAGATCGCGACAACCGTACGGAAACGCGCGGCGTCGAGCTTGAGCGGAGCGAGTTCGCCCGCAACCGCGGTGTCGAGGCGCAGCGCGGCGGCGTGGCGTTCGGTCGAGAGCGCATTGGCGGCGGTTTCATAGGCGGCGCGCGTTGCAGCGACCTGTCGGTCGAGCGCTGCGAGCCCTTCTTCGCCCGCCTCGATCGTCGCCAGTTTGGCAGTCATGCCAGCGGCAAGTTGCGCCAGATCGTCGGGTTGGACGCGATGCTTGCGTGCCATCGCGCGCAGATCGAACAATCGCGTTTCGTCCTCCTCCAACGCGCGCGGATCGAACGCCAGCGCGTTGCGCGCGGCGTTCAGGCTGTCCTCCGCCAGCGCGCCGTCGTTGATCGCGCGGTCGAGCGCTTCGAGGGCTTCGGCCAGCGCGGGATGCGCGTCGGCGATCCGCTGGAGCACCCGCGCGGCCTGACGCAGCTGCGCAGTGCCGCCGTCGGACCCGCCGAGATAGGTGTCGAGCGCGGCCAGATCGTCGGCGATCTTTTCGGACCGTTGCATCGTGCGGCGGCGATCGGCGAGCGTTTCTTCTTCGCCCGGCTGGGGCGCGAGTTGCGCCAGTTCGGCGACGGCGTGAGTCAAATAATCGCGGTCGCGCGCCGCCGCGTCGATATCGGCGCGCGCCACCGCCAACGCGTCCTGGGCATCGCGCCAGCCGCGATAGGCCTGCGCCACAAGACCCGCCGAACAGCGTCCGAACGAATCGAGCAGCGCGCGATGCCCGCTCGGTGCGAGCAGGCCGCGATCGTCATGCTGACCGTGCACTTCGACCAGATATTGCGAGAGTTCGCGCAACAGCCCTGCCGACGCCGGCTGGTCGTTGACGAAGCCGCGGCTGCCGCCATCGGCCTTGACGATCCGGCGAATGATCAGCGGGTCGCCGGGATCGACCTCCAGCCCGTTTTCGGCGAGCACCGAGGCGATCGGCCCGCCCGCGTGCGGGGTATCGAAGGTGGCGGTGACGACGGCCTGCGCCGCGCCCTGCCGCACCAGCCCGCTATCGGCGCGTGCGCCCAGCGCGAGGCCCAATGCGTCGAGCAGGATCGACTTTCCCGCCCCCGTCTCGCCGGTCAGCACGCCCAGACCAGCGCCGAAATCGAGTTCGAGCGCTTCGATCAGCACGACGTCGCGGATGGCTAGCGTGGTCAGCATCGGGACAGCTTTAGCGGCAAATCCACCGCCGGGTCATCCCGCGAAATACGGAACGCCTTATTGTGGGACCGGGCCGTTGCCGGCGCCGCCGGTGTTGCTCGTTCCCGACGAGCCCTTGCGGCCCTCATCCTTGGGGGCGACGCCGGGCGTCCCCGGTGTGACCGGCTGCGCGTCCTTCATCCCCAGCGGGATCGGGAGTTCGCCGGCGGCGAGCGGCGCGGTCGGCTTGTACGGATGATCTTCCATCAACTTGTACGCGCGCTTGTACCAGTCGGTGCCGGGATAATTGGCGCCGAGCACGGCGGCCGCCTTTTGCGCTTCCTCCCGCACACCGAGCGCGAGATAGGTTTCGGTCAGCCGCATCAGCGCTTCGGGGACATGCGTCGTCGTCTGATACTGGTCGATCACGGTGCGGAAGCGGAGCGTCGCCGACAGCCACTGCCCGCGTGTTTCGTAGAATCGGCCGATTTCCATTTCCTTGCCGGCCAGATGGTCGCGGACAAGGTCCATCTTGAGCCGCGCATCGGCGGCGTATTTGGAGGTCGGATAGCGGCGCACGACTTCGCCCAGCGCATCCATTGCCTGCTGCGTGATCTTCTGGTCGCGCGTGACGTCGGCGATCTGTTCGTAATAACCGAGCGCAATCAGATAATAGGCATAGGCCGCGTCGCGATTGCCCGGGTGGATCGAGATGAAACGCTGCGACGACTGGATCGACTGCGTATAGTCGGCGTCCATATAATAGCTGAACGAACTCATCAGCTGCGCGCGGCGCGCCCAGATCGAATAGGGGTGCTGGCGCTCGACTTCGTCGAACAGCACGGCCGCTTCCTTGTAGCGCTGCTGATCGAGGCGACGCTTGGCGAGCGAGTAGAGCGTGCCGACGTCGCGCGCGACATAGGGCACGTCGCCCTTCTTGATGCCGCCGCGGCTGGCACATCCGGCGACCGGCAGCGCGAGGAGGGCGATGGCCGCGAAAGCGAGCGGGCGAGACTGGGGAATACGCATATGCCGAAGCCTTAGCGCAGCAACGGCGGCACGCAAACAGTCCTTTTTGCGTTGTGTCGCGGGATCGCATCGCATCGACGGCGCGTTGCCGCTATGAACACCAATCGAGGGAGGGCCGTTGCCGATGACCGCATGCCTGCTTGCCACCAAGCGCGTCGAAAAACCGTGGGGGCGGCATCGATTGTGGCCGGGGTTCAGCGACCCCGCGCCCGATGGCGAGGCGGTCGGCGAAATCTGGTTCCAGACGCCGGATGCGGGCACGCCCGAACTGCTGATCAAATATCTGTTCACCAGTCAGCGGCTGTCGGTGCAGGATCATCCCGACGATGCGGCGGCGCAAGCGGCCGGATATCCGCGCGGCAAGGACGAATGCTGGATCGTGCTCGCGGCCGATCCGGGCGCAACGATTGCGCTGGGGACGAAGGAGCCGACCACGCGCGAGGCATTGCGCCGCGGCGCGCTCGACGGGTCGATCGTCGACATGCTGTACTGGCGCCCGGTCAAGGCGGGCGACTTCATCTATTCGCCCGCCGGCGTGGTGCACGCGATCGGCGGCGGGATCACGCTGGTCGAGGTGCAGCAGAATGTCGACCTGACCTATCGCCTGTACGATTATGGCAGCGACCGCGAATTGCACCTTGATGATGGACTGGCGGTCGCCGATCCCAACCCGTTCGAGCCCGCGCCGATCGTCGGCGAAGTGAGCGAGGGCCGGACGATCCTGGTCGAGGGCCCGAAATTCGTGGTCGAGCGTTGGGCTGGCGGGACGCGCGCCATTGCGCTGCCCGACGGGGTTACCGGGTGGCTGACCCCGCTCAAAGGCGACGGCGTGGTCGACGGCGTGGCGTGGCGCGCGGGCGAGTGTGTGACGGTGACCGGTACGGCACAGCTGTCCGCGAGCGCGGGCAGCGACCTGCTGATCGCCTATCCTGGCGACAAACGACTCTGATCCCCCAAAAGGATCGACCCGACATTAACCATCCTGGGCCTAAGGAGGCGCCATGCTGCGCGTCCTGACACTCTCGACACTTTTCCCCGACGCCACGCGGCGCAATTTCGGGGTGTTCGTCGAGCGCCAGACGCTCGGGCTGGCGGCACACCCCGATGTCGAATTGCGCGTCGTGTCGCCGGTCGGGTTGCCGCCCTTCCCGCTGGAGCTGACCGGTCGTCATGCCGCACTGGCCAAACTGCCGATGGCCGAACAGTGGAAGGGCGTGGACGTCTATCGTCCCCGCTTTCTCGCGCTGCCGGCGACTGCGGGGCGGTTCCACGTCAAGTTCCTGATCCGCGCGCTCACCCCCATGCTGAAAGACTTGCGCCGCGATTTTCCGTTCGACGTGATCGACGCCTCATTCTTCTTCCCCGACGGCCCCGCCGCGGTCGCGCTGGGGAAGGCGCTGGGCGTGCCGGTGTCGATCAAAGCGCGCGGCAGCGATATCCATCATTGGGGCATGGCCGCCGCGACCGCCGCACAGGTGATCTGCGCGGGAAAGGCCGCGCGGGGGCTGCTGGCCGTGTCCGAGGCGATGAAGGCCGACATGGTCGCGATGGGGATGCCGGCCGATCGGATTCGCGTGCACCGCACCGGCGTCGATCTCAGCCAGTTCGCGCCGCGCGACCGCGCCGCCGCGAAGGCCGCTCTCGGCGTCACCGGACCGCTGGTCGTATCGACCGGCGCGCTGATCGATCGCAAGGGGCATGACATCGTCATTCCCGCGATTGCATCGCTGCCGGGCGTGACACTGCTGATCGCGGGCGAAGGTCCCTACCGCCCGACACTGGAGGCGCTGATCGCCTCGCTGGGTCTGGGCAATCGCGTCCGGTTGCTCGGCGCGGTCCCGCATGGCGAGATCGCGGCGCTGATCGGCGCCGCCGACGTCATGGCGTTGGCATCGGCGAATGAAGGCCTGGCCAATGCGTGGGTCGAAGCGCTGGCGTGCGGCACGCCGATCGTAATCAGCGATGTCGGCGGCGCGCCCGAAGTCGTGACCGAGCGCGCCTTCGGACGCATGGTCGGGCGCTCGGTCGCCGGCTTTGCGTCGGGGATCGCCGCGGTGCTGGCCGATCGCACCCCGCCGGCGCAGGTCAGGGCCGGCGCCGAACGCTTCACCTGGGAAGCGAACACCGCGGGGCTGTACGACCACCTTTCGGGGTTGGTTACCGCTTTTTAGGTGCGGGTAGCGGCGTGCCGCGCCATGCCGCCGCCTGATATTCGGACAGCGCGACCAGATTGCCCATCTCGACCGGCATGTCGATCAGGTGCAGCCCCCAATCCTTCAGGATCGCGCCGCCCACCACGACGTCGCCCACGATCGTATCGGTACGTGGATCCGCCGGGTTGGCGTTGACGCTCACCGCCAGATAATTGAACGCGCCGTTCGACACGCACTCGGCGGAGATCAGCCCCGGGACCGAGACGAACGGCGTCGTCACCGGCGCATTGTCGGTCGTCCACGGTCCCATCGGCGCGCTCGCCAGCCCCGCGCTTTTCGCGCCGAGGATCGCATCGGTCACCGCCTTGCCGCCGGCCAGCGCGGCGGGATTGACGCAGGCCGCGACCATCCCCGCTTGCGGCACTTTGCCGAAACGGCTGTTTTCGGGTGGCGGCGCATCGGCGCGGAAGCTCATGTACGTCACGACACAGCCGAAATCGTTGAGCGTCCGGCACAATTTGCTGCGCTGGAAATCGCCCCCGACATCGGCGCCGGGCGGCACCGCCACGTTAGTGCCGATCAGATAGGCCGCGATCAGCTTGCGCCGCATCTCCGGATTTTTCTCGATCACCTCGGCAAGCAATTGTTTGAGGATGCCCGCGCCCTGGCTGTGCCCGATCAGCACGATCCCGCGCCCGCCATTGTCGCGTTCAAGATACGAATACCACGCGGCCTGCACGTCGAGGAAGGCGAGCTTGCGGTCGGCGGTCGTCGCCTTGCCTTCCATGATATTACGCAGCGCGGTCAGCGTGACCTGCCGGTACATCGGGGCATAGACCTTGCACTTAGACGTGAAGCGCGCGGCTTGCGACGCGGCGACGTTGGTTTCCTCAGCGCCGATCTTGAGGTCGCTGTTGGGCGACGGATCGAGCGACACCGTCGGATAGACGTAGAAACAATCGTATTTGAGCTCGGCATCGGGCTTGAACTTGACGATCTTGCGCTTGCCGTCGGCGGCGATCACCGTGACGCTCTGGTCGGACGTGCAGGCATCCTTGCGGCCCGGACGGCACAGCCATGCGGCGTCGGTCGTGTAATCGGGGGCCGGGATCGGCGCGAAGGTTTCCACGGGCGCGGGCGCCACCGTCGGCGCGGGAGCAGGTGGTGCGGCGGGCGTGGTTTGTGCCCCCGCCGGGAAAGGCGACGCCATCAACAATGCGCCGATCGTCAGCAACGTCTTCATGCCTGCTCTCCCCGTCAACTCTGTCCCTACAGCCTTATCCAACCGCGCGCCGCGATCAAGTTCAAGCAATCGGATAAAAGGCGCCCGCGATCCAGCGCCCCTCGCCGCGCAGCATGCCCCAGGCGCGCGCGGCGGCACGGCTGTCCATCGCTTCGATCCCGATCCCGCGCTTTTCGAGCGCGCGCACCAGCGCAACGGGCGGGCGAACCAGCGCCGCCCCCGTCCCCAGCAGAATGAATTCGGGCAAGGGGTCGATCAGGACGGGCGACAGCGCCGCTTCATCCAGCGCATCGATCGGCGGCGGCGACCAGCCGTCGGCACGCTCGGGCGTGATCGCCAACGCGGCATAGATATTGTCGTCGACGCGAAACCCTTGTGCCGACAGGCCGGAAACGACCGGCCCGTCGGTGCGGGCGCGGTCCATCCGCATCAGGGCAGCTCGGTCGAGGTGACGCGCTCGGCGCCGGTCGATGCGTTCGCCCTGATCGGCTTGTCGCTGGCGATCGGCTCGGCGCGCAGCCCCAGCGTGATGAGCAGCGACGACGAGACGTAGATCGACGAATAGGTGCCGACGAACACGCCGAGGATCATCGCCGCGGTGAAGCCCTGAAGCACGTGACCGCCGAAGATCAGCATCGCGCCCAGCGCGAGCAGGATCGTCAGCGAGGTCATCACCGTGCGCGGCAGCGTTTCGTTGACCGACAGGTTGATGATCTCGCGCATATCCATCTTGCGATAGCGCCGCATATTCTCACGGATTCGGTCATCGATCACGATCTTGTCGTTGATCGAGTAGGAGATGATCGTCAGCACCGCCGCGACGATGTTGAGGTCGAATTCGAACTGCGTCAGCGCAAAGAAGCCCAGCGTCATCAGCACGTCGTGGACGATCGCGACCACGGTCGACACGCCAAATTGCCATTCGAATCGGAAGATCGCGAACAGCCCGATGCCGAGCACCGCGAGCACCACCGCCAGAATACCGTTCTGAATCAGCTCGCCCGAGACCTTGCCCGAAATCGCCGACTGGCGCGAGAATTTGGCACCTGGGAATTCCTTCGCCAGCGCGGCGCTGACCTTGGCGACGGCGTCATTGGTCGCATTGGCGTCGCCGCCCTTTTGCGCAGGGAGACGGATCGACAGCTGCGTGGGACCGCCGATCTGTTGCAGCGACGCGTCGCCCAGCCCGAGACGATCGATCACCGACCGAACCTGGTCGAGGCTCGGCGGGGTTTCGAACTTTTCCTCGATCATCAGGCCGCCGACGAAATCGACGCCCATGTTGAGCCGCTTCACCCCGACGACCGTGACCGCCGCCAGCGTCAGCAGGATGGTCAGCCCGAACGCCCAGAAACGCAGGCGCACGAAGTCGATATTGGTGTTGTCGGGAACGATCTTGAGCAGGCGCATCGGTCAGCGGCCCTTTAAATGTTGATGGTCTGCGGACGATTTTTCCGCAGCCAGAGGACGACGAGCATCCGGGTGAAGGTCACCGCCGTGAACACCGAGGTGCAGATGCCGATCAGCAGCACGACCGCGAAACCCTTGACCGGGCCGGAGCCGAGCAGGAACATGATCACGCCGGTAATGGCGTGCGTCATATTGGCTTCGAAAATCGTCCGGCTGGCTTCCTTGTAACCGAGCTCGACCGCCTGAATCACGCTGCGCCCGCGTCGTCGTTCCTCGCGGATTCGTTCGTTGATCAGCACGTTGGCATCGACTGCGGTGCCGATCGTCAGCACGAAGCCGGCGATGCCGGGCAAGGTCAGCGTGCCGTTGATCAAAGCGAGCACGCCCATGATCACCACCACGTTGATGACCACCGCCCAGTCGGCATAAATCCCGAACCGGCCATAGGTCACGAACATGAACAGCACGATCAGGACGACCGCGATCACCGACGCCTTGACCCCGGCATTGATCGAATCGCGCCCCAGATCGGGGCCGACGTTCGACTGCTCGACCACCTTGAGCGCGACCGGCAATTTGCCCGAGCTGAGCGAAATCGCGAGGTTGTTCGCCGATTCGACGGTGAAGCTGCCCTCGATATAGCCCGCGCCGCCCAGAATCGGGCTGTTGATGCGGGGTGCGGAAATGACCTGACCATCGACCACCACGGCAAAGCGTTTGCCCAGATGTTCCTTGGTGATCCGCGCGAATTTCTTGCCGCCCTCGCTGTCGAACGAGAAATTGACGATCGGCGAATTGTCTTCCTGCTTATAGCCTTGCGACGCGTTGGTCAGCTGGCTGCCGGTCAGCATCACCTGATCGCTGACCAGAATCTTCTGGCCCGGCCCGCCTTCGGGATAGGGCAAGGCGATATCGCCGAACGGTACCGGCACGTTGGGATTGTACTGGACGTCGTCGACCATGCGGAATTCGAGCTTCGCGGTCTTGCCGATCAGGTCGATCAGGCCGGTCGGGTCCTTCAACCCCGGCACCTGCACGACGATGCGGTTGCTGCCCTGACGAATGATCGTCGGTTCGCGCGTGCCGAGCTTATCGATGCGGATCCGGATCACCTCGGTCGCGGTGTCCATCGCGCTGTTGACCGCCTGATCGATCCCGGCCTTGGTCGGGGTGATCTCGAAACGGCTCGAATCGACCACCGAAATGTCCCAGACGCGTTGTCCGGTCAGGCCCGAACCGCTGCCGGCCAGCGGCAGCAGCCGCTGGCGCGCATCTTCGAGCTGGGCGATGTTGCGCAGCATGAAGCTGACCTTGCCGCCGTCGGTCGAGATTTCGCCGATCTGGATCGGCGTCGGCTTGGCCGCCATCGCGGTCATCACCGACTGCGCCATGTCCTTGACGCGGGTCTTGACCAGATCGTCGGTATTCGCCTCGAGCAGCAAGTAGCTGCCCCCGGCCAGATCGAGCCCGAGGTTGATGCGCGGATGGAGCGGCCAGTTCTTGGTCTGGTCTTCGGAAAAGAAGCTGGGGATCGCGAGCGCCATCAGCGCCACGAGCAGACCGACGATCGAAAATATCTTCCAGCGCGGAAAATCGAGCATCAGTCGTTGGCCGGCTTGGCCGAGGTCGGCGAGATGACTTCGGTGATCGTCGCGCGGACGACCTGAATCTTCACGGTCGGCGCGATTTCCACTTCGACATAGGGGTCGGTGACCTTGGTCACCTTACCCAGGATCCCGCCCGAAGTAATCACCTGATCGCCCTTCTTGAGCGCGGCCAGCGCGTTCTGCAGCGCCTTCACGCGCTGTTGCTGCGGGCGCATCATCAGGAAGTAGAAAGCGACGAACACGAAGATCAGCGGCAGGAAGGTCGAGGCGAGCCCGCCCATCATGTCGGGGGTGCCAGCGGCGGCGCCGGCGGTCTGGGCATAAGCGGATGGAATGAGCATGGTCGTCCTGAAATGAACATGGGCGAAGCGCGCCCGAAACGGGGCGCCAGCGTCAAGCGCCGCGCGCTATCACCATGCGCGCGCCCGCGCAACATCGCGTAGGGTTCAAAGCGAGGCTCGCGCACGCTTGCATCGCGTGCGCCAACCGCTTAGAGGCCCGCGCTCCGGGTATCCCGCCGCATGGCGGGGCACCGGCCTGGTCGGGGCGTAGCGCAGCCTGGTAGCGCATCACACTGGGGGTGTGGGGGTCGCA
>JAZJYW010000013.1:0-89770 GCA_040390165.1 Pseudomonadota bacterium
TTAGGCATGCCGCCAGCGTTCATTCTGAGCCATGATCAAACTCTCAAGTTTATGTAACGACTAGATCGCGGTGGAATTCCACGATCAGGCCGCTCATTTCAAGGAGCTGCTCTGCACATATTCTTCAGGATCCCGGCCAGGCCGAAGCCCGATCGAAATCCCATTACGTATGGATACGTGAAGGACATGTATAAGGCAGCTTAGCTTTATCGAGCACCCAACGCCTTGAAAACGTTGGACCCGAGCGCCGCCGCCCACATGTCCCTTCATCTAAACTAACAATGTCAAAGAGCGCAAAAGACCGACGCCTTGGGCTACCCTCTTTTTGGAGGGCGACCATTGCGCCGAGATTTTGATGACCGTAGCAGGCGGACCGTGTGGCCCTCCGCTGCGGTGACATCCCTCTAAGGCGACCTCCTGATTCGGTCAAACGGTTTTTTGCAATTTTCTTTCAATACCGCGTCAAACCCGCAGAAAACTGCGGTTTACGCGACATAAAGAGGTGGGGTTCTACAGCCTCTTCCGACATGGAATCGACAGCAACACCCCCGAATCAGCCCGCAGAATCGCTTTCTGCACGAGTCCGCAGCGCCGTAATCTGGCGTTCGGGCAGCCAGATCCTCGCGCAGATGGTGCAATGGGCCGCGACCTTCCTGGTGATTCGCATCCTGTCGCCGGCCGATTACGGGCTGTTCGCGATGACCGGGGTGATTCTCGTCTTCCTCAACATGCTCAACGGCTATGGGCTGGCGAGCGGGCTGATCCAGCAGAAGGACATTACGCGGCAGCAGATTCGCCAGCTGTTCGGGATGCTGATCCTGCTCAACTTCTCGCTCGGCGCCGCGCAGTTCGTGCTCGCGCCGATCGCGGCGGCCTATTACCGCCACCCGCAAGTCGCCCAGCTGCTGCGCGTGCAGGCTTTGCTCTACCTCACCACCCCGTTCATCGCGCTCCCTTATGCGCTGCTCAGCCGCGAGATGGATTTCACCAAACAGGCGCGGATCAACATCCTCGCCAGCATCGCCAGTGCCAGCGCGGCGCTGGCCGGCGCGCTCGCCGGGTGGGGCGTGTGGACCTTGGTGTTCGCGCCGATCGTGCTGTTCACCGTGCGCGCCGTGGGGATGACGATCGCCGCGCGCTCGCTGGTCTGGCCCAGCTTCGACTTTCGCGGCGCCGGGCACCTCGCCAGATACGGTGGCGTGATGGCGGCGGGCCAATTGTTCTGGTTCGCGCAAAGCCAGTGCGACGTGTTCATCGCCGGTCGCCATTTCAGCGCGCACGAGCTGGGCATCTATACGACGGCGCTGTTCCTCACGCAGATCTTCGTGTCGAAATTCGTGCCCCCGCTCAACGAAGTGGCTTTTTCCGCTTATGCCCGGATCCAGCATGACGACGAAGCGGTCGCCAAGGCGTTCGTCCGCGCGACGCGAATCATCATGGTCGCCGCCCTCCCCTTCTATTTCGGGCTCGCCGCGACCGCCGAGCCTTTGGTGCTGACGATGCTCGGGCCCAAATGGGTCGAAGCGGTGCCGGTCGTCCACCTGCTCGCCTTCGCGATGCCGTTCATGACAATGCAGGTGCTCTTCTCCCCCGCGTGCGACGCGCGCGGGAAGCCGAGTATCGGCATGAAGAACGGGGCGTTCGGCGCGGCGATCCTCGCGGCGAGTTTTCTGGTCGGGGTCAATTGGGGGCCGAGCGGGATCGCCGCAGCGTGGATCGTCGCTTACCCGATCTATCTCGGCGTCAGCGCGTGGCGGTCGCTGCCGGTGATCGGCGCGAGCGTGCGCCAGCTCGCCGATGCGATCGCGCCGCCTTTGTTCGCCGCGGTGGCAATGGCGCTGATCGTGACGCTCACCGATCGCGCGCTGCCGCCGCTGTCCCCGCTCCCGCGGCTCGCGATCCTCGCGAGCGTTGGCGTTGCGGCTTATGGCGCGTGGCTGATGATCTTCGCGCGCGGCGTGGTGCGCGAGCTGGTCGAACTGGTGCGCTTGCGGCGGGGTTGAGTGTTCCTGCGGAAGCAGGAACCCAGAGCCAAAAGTGTCTCGTTCGCGACTCTGGGCTCCTGCTTTCGCAGGAGCACAAGCCTCCTACGCCGTCTGGATATAACTCCGCATCGCTTCGGCATCCGCCTCGATCTTGTCGATTCGGTACTTCACCAGATCGCCGATCGAGACGAGCCCGATCAGCTGCCCATCCTCGACCACCGGCAAATGCCGGATCCGCCGTTCGGTCATCAGCGTCAGCGCACCCAGCACCGATTCGTCGCGCCCGACGGTGATCGCCGGCGCGGTCATCGCTTCGGATACCGCGAGGTCGAGCGCGCTCGCGCCGTGTTCGGCGAGGCTGTGGATCACGTCGCGTTCCGAGAATATCCCGGCAACGCGGTCGCCCTGCATCACGGGCACCACGCCGATGCGGTGTTCGGCCAATAGCTTCAGTGCTTGTGTAACGCTGGTGGAAGCGGTGATCGTTGTGACCTGACCGCCCTTGCTCGCCAGGATCGTTGCGATCGTCATGGCTATCTCCTCTCCTAGAGGCAGAGCAGGATTCCACGTTTCGGACCGAGCGACAAGCAAAAGGGGCGCCGGTCGCCCGACGCCCCTTTATTGATAGGTCCGGCCGCTGCGTTATTCTGCGGCGTCGGCAGCCTCGGCGGCGGGACGGCGGCGCGGGCGGCGCGGCTTGGCGGGCGCCTCCTCGTCGTTGCTCACGCTCGCGCTGATCCCCAGCGACGGCGGCAGCAAGGCGGCGTCGAAGGTTTCGGCGACCGGCACTTCCACGGGTCGGGCTTCACGGCGCGGGCGGCCGCGGCGCGGCGCATCGCTCGGCTGCTCGGCGGCAGGTGCTATATAGCCGTCGCCGTCATTGGCGGCAAAGCTGTTGCCGTTGGCGGGCGCGTTGCCGTTGGCGCGATTGCCGCGATCTTCACGCGGTTCGCGCGCCGGACGATCTTCGCGCGGCTCGCGGGCAGCGCGGGGCTGGTTACCCCGGTCGTCGCGGTTGCCCGAGTCACGATTGCCGTACTCGCGATTGCCACCATCCCGATTACCGTTGTCGCGATTTCCATTGTCGCGGTTGCCGCGGTCTTCGCGATTGTTAACCTCACGCGCCTGCTGCGGCTGGCGGCGGGGTTCGTTGTCGGTGTCGTTGGCGACGATCTCGTTACCGTCGTCGTCGAACTGCTCGTCGCCCTCATCGCCGTACCCGTCATCGCGAGCGTTGCGCTGGCTCTGGTTGGGGTTCTGCTCCTCGAAGCGCGAGCGCGTTTCGGCGAGAACGCGGAAATAATGATCCGCGAATTGCAGATAATATTCGGCGTTGACGCGGTCGCCCTGACGCTGGGCGTCGGCCGCGAGCGTCTTGTACTTTTCGAGCAATTGGGCGGCGTTGCCGCGCGCGCGATTGTCGATGCGATTGCCGTTGCCGTTATTGGGGTTACCGCCACCCTGGCGCTGTCCACCACGGCCGCGACGGCGACCGGCCTGACGATTATTATTGATCAAAGTCCTGTGGTCCTTGTCTACAAAACAAACCCGGCCTTGCTCCAATTCAGGATGCAAACCCCACGCGCCATCCGCGACGTGGACCCCAAGGGGACCGACGGCGCGAGTGGCCTGTCACGGCCGCCGGACAAGCGGCCTTATGACGAAGGATATGGGCAAGCCCACGATTTCAACGACTTAGTGGTTGATATCGCATGCCCCTGTGCGCTCAATAGCGGCTACCGGGCGTTCTTCCAAGCAGAAATATGGAGTGCGTATTGCTACGGATCAAGCCGTGACCAACAAACAACGGTCGCGCCCCGCCAGATCGCGGCGGATTGCGGCGGTCAGGCCCTGTTCCGCCACGAGTGCGGACACGGCATTTGCCTGCGTCGAGCCGATCTCGATCGCTGCCGCGCCACCGGGAGCGAGCAGGCGCGGGAGCTGCGCCGCGATAATGCGATAGTCGTCGAGCCCGTCCGGGCCGGCGAACAAGGCGGCGGCGGGTTCGTAGTCGCGGACTTCGGGCGGGAGGGTGTCCGCCGTCGCGACATAAGGCGGATTGGCGAGGATCAGATCGAAGCGGCCTTGGATCGCGTCGGCCCAATTCCCGAGGATGAGCGTGGCGCGATCCGCCGAGCCGAGCGTGCGGGCATTCTGTTCGGCGTAACGCAGCGCTTCGGGCGACGCATCGACGCCCAATCCGCGCGCATCGGGCCATTCGGCCAACGCTGCGAGCAGCAAAGTACCGGGACCGGTACCGAGATCGAGGATCGTCGCGGGCGCGCGGGTCCCGAAATACCCGATCGCCGCCTCGATCAGCGTCTCGCTGTCGGGCCGCGGGATCAGCACGCCGGGGCCGACGCTCAGGCTGATCGTCCAGAAATCGCGCGCGCCGGTGATGTAGGCGATCGGTTCGTGCGCCAGGCGGCGTTCGACGAGTGGGGCGAAGGTGTCGGGCGCGGGGTCGTCGAGGTGACGCAGCAGCAATTGCTCGCGCGTCACGCCAAGCGCGTGCGCCATCAGCAGTTCGGCGTCGAGGCGGGGGGTGTCGGAGAAGGCGGCAAGCTGGCGCGACGCGTCGGCGAGCGCTGCCCTGACTCCCCTCCCGCTTGCGGGAGGGGTCGGGGGAGGGCCTGTCATCGGGGCGCGGCGCCTGCGGACACGCCCTCCCCTAGCCCCTCCCGCAAGCGGGAGGGGAATGTCTGCTGCAATTCCGTTGTCACCCCGGCCTTGTGCCGGGGTCCACCGGGCCGCAATGACTGGGCCAAGCGGCTCAAGCCGGTGCGCGCGCCGCTCCGTGGACCCCGGCACAAGGCCGGGGTGACGGTTGGAATGGAACAAAGCGCTTCCGTCACCACCCGCCCTCGTGCATCAGCCCTCAAGGCTCGCCAGCCGTTCGGCCTCATCCTCGGCGATCAGCGCGCCGATAAGCTCGTCCATATCCCCCGCGATAATCTCGGGCAGGCGGTGCAGCGTCAGGTTGATGCGATGATCCGTCACGCGGCCTTGCGGGAAATTGTACGTGCGGATCCGCTCCGAACGGTCCCCCGATCCGACCATTTCCTTGCGCGTGCCCGACCGTTCCGCCGCGAGCCGCTCGCGCTCGGCTTCGTACAACCGCGTGCGCAGCACCTTCAGCGCCTTGGCCTTGTTCTTGTGCTGCGATTTCTCGTCCTGCTGGATCACCGTCAGCCCGGTCGGGATGTGGACGATCCGCACCGCGGAATCGGTGGTGTTGACCGACTGCCCGCCGGGTCCGGACGAGCGATAGACGTCGATCCGCAGGTCCTTGGCTTCGTCGATCTGGACGTCCACCTCCTCGGCCTCGGGCAGCACCGCGACGGTCGCGGCGGAGGTGTGGATCCGGCCTTGGCTTTCGGTCGCGGGGACGCGCTGGACGCGGTGGACGCCGCTTTCGAACTTGAGTTTGGCGAACACGCCCTTGCCCTCGACCGAGGCGATCACTTCCTTGAACCCGCCCGAATCCGAGGAGGAGGCGGAGATCATCTCGACCTTCCAGCCCTGTGTTTCGGCATAACGTTGGTACATGCGGAACAGGTCGCCGGCGAACAGAGCGGCTTCGTCGCCCCCGGTGCCGGCGCGGATTTCGAGCATCGCGGCGCGTTCGTCGGCGGCGTCGCGCGGCAGCAGCGCCAGCGCCAGCGCGCGCTCGGCCTCGGCGCGCGCGGCGCGGTTCACGACCAGTTCTTCCTCAGCCATGTGCCGCATGTCGTCTTCGGCGTCCTCGGTCATCAGCGTCAGCGTCGCCGCTTCGGCGCGGAGGCGACGCACGAGGCCCGCCGCCGCCGCGACCGGCTCAAGCTCGGCATATTCCTTCGACACAGCGACGAAACGGTCGCCGGGGAGGTCGCCGGTCGACATCAATGCGGCGAGTTCGTCGCGGCGCGCTTCGATCTGCGCGATGCGGGAGGAGGAGATGGAAGTCATGACTTAATCCTGTTCCCCGGCGCAGGCCGGGGCCCAGACTCGGCGCAAAGCGCCGAACGCGCTAACGCGCGCGATGTAGGTTGAGGACTGGGCCCCGGCCTTCGCCGGGGAACAAGTAGAGTTCATAGCGGCCAAGCTTCCAACCAGCCTAAATTCTTCAGGACCTGTTCGGCACGCCAGACATCATCAGCAGGTTGGAGGCGCTTGTTAAAGCGAATGCCATCCCGCGACAAAGTCACGATCTCATGAGGATTACGTTTGGCGGCGCGATCAAATCGCTTCTTGGGAGACCCTGTGGCAACCAACTCACTGCTCAACCCGCCTCGGCGAAGCGCAGTTACAATCTTGATCCCAGTTGAGGAATAATCGTCGTCTTCGACCACAACCATTGCGTAGGGATTTTCGTCCGCCGGCTCCTCCAGCAACATCGCCAGCCGCTCAACCCCCGCAGCCCAGCCGACGCCCGCCGTCTCCGGCCCGCCGAGCTGACCGATCAGCCCATCATACCGTCCGCCCGCCAGCACAGTCCCCTGCGCGCCGAGCCGGTCAGTGACGAACTCGAACGCGGTATGCCGGTAATAATCGAGCCCGCGCACCAGCCGGCTGTTGCGCGTCCACGCAACGCCCGCGGCATCCAGCCCCCTGGTCACCGCGTCGAAGAAACCGCCCGCCTCGCTCGTCAGATGCGCGTCGATATCGGGCGCGGCGTCGGCGATCGGGCGATCGCGCGGGTCCTTGCTGTCCAAAATCCGCATCGGGTTCTTGTCGAGCCGCGTCAGGCTGTCCTCCGACAAATCCCCGCGATGCTTCTCGAAATGTTCGACCAGCGCCCCGCGCCACGCCTCGCGCGTCTCCGCATCGCCCAGCGTGTTGAGCTGGAGCGTCACGCCCTCGGCAATGCCCAGTTCGTGCAACAGCTGATCGGCGAAGGTCAGCAATTCGACGTCCGCCGCGGGCTCGGGCGCGCCGATCACCTCCAAGTCGATCTGGTGGAACTGGCGGAAGCGCCCCTTTTGCGGGCGTTCGTAGCGGAACACCGGGCCGCTCGTGGCGAGCTTCATCGGCGCATATTGCTGCCAGCCATTGCCGATGTACGCCCGCGCGATCCCCGCCGTGAATTCGGGGCGCAGCGTGATCGAATCGCCGCCGCGATCCTCGAACGTGTACATCTCCTTGGAGACTACATCGGTGGTTTCGCCGAGCGAGCGCGCGAACACCTGCGTCGCTTCGAACACCGGCACCTCGACGCGCTGGAACGCGTACAAGCGCCGCACCTTTTCGAACGCCTCGAGCACGCGCGCGAACCGCCGCTGCTCGTCGCCGAAAATGTCCTGCGTGCCACGGATGCGGTTGGGGGTTTCTACGCGTGCCATATTGGCGGCGCTCTCTAGTAGAGCCGCGCGGCGTACGCTAGCGTTTCGTCATGAAGACCCTGAACCTCGGCCACCGCATCGCCCCCGCGCGCTTCGTCATCTTCGCCATCGTCTTCCTGATCGGCCTCGCGGTGGCGATCCCGCCGCTGGGATGGAATCGCGGCGCGATGGTCGCGTTCGACGTCGCGGCGGTGATCTTTCTCGGGCTGGTATCGGTGCTGTTGCGGCACGGCGGCGCGGATCAGATGCGCGCCGCGGCGAAGGAAAACGATGCCAACCGCGCCGGCTTGCTGGTCATCTCGGTCGTAACATCGATCGTCATCATGGTCGCGGTGATCACCGAAAAGATCGCGGGCGCAACGCCGTGGACGATCGCGCTGGTGCTGACTTCGCTCGCGTTGGCGTGGCTGTTTTCGAACATCGTTTACGCGCTCCATTATGCGCACATGTTCTACGTCCGGTCGGAAAAGGGCGAAGATAGCGGCGGGATCATCTTCCCCGATTGCGACGACCCCGATTATTGGGATTTCTTCTATTTCAGCGTGACGCTGGGGATGACGTTTCAGACCAGCGACGTCGACATCGGCAGCCGCCGCGTGCGGCGCGTGGTGACCGGTCATTGCCTCGCGGCATTCGTGTTCAACCTCGGGGTGCTGGCCTTCACGATCAATTCGATCGGGGGAAGTTAGGCGGGTGAGCGAACCAAATATCGTCACCCCGGGCTCGACCCGGGGTCCCGCTTCTTTCCTGCCCGACCGAATTAAGCGGGACCCCGGCTCAAGGCCGGGGTGACGGTGGCGGCGGCAGGTCGGATGAAGCACTTGCGGGCTGGTGTGTCGTCGGCCTAGGACACGGACAACATACAAAAAAGGCCCCCTTCCCATGATCCGTCGCACCGTCGCCATCCTCCTGCTCGCCTCCTCGATCGCCACCGTCGCGGTCGCGCAGAATTCGAAGCCCCAGCCAGTGCCGATCGTCGACACGATCCCGGCGGCGGTCGACAAGCCCTATCCCGGCACGATCGGCATCGCGATCGACGCGACCGACACCGCGCGCGGGATCATTGCGGTGCGCGAAAGCATCCCGGTCTCCAAATCCGGCGACATGGTCGTGCTCTATCCCAAATGGATCCCCGGCGGGCACACCCCGCGCGGCGAGATCGAGAAGCTCGCCGGCGTGCGCTTCAGCGTCGGCGGGAAGACCGTCGCGTGGACGCGCGATCCGGTCGACGTTTACGCCTTCCACATCAATGTGCCGCGGGGCGCGAAGACCGTCGATCTCGACTTCCAGTATCTGTCGGCGACCAAGGGCGATCAGGGCCGGATCACCGTCACGCGGACGATGATGAGCCTGCAAACGATCGCCACGACGATGTATCCGGCGGGCTATTTCGTGCGCCAGATTCCGGTCAAACTGAGCGTCAAATATCCCGACGGCTGGAGCGCCGCCTCGGCGCTCAACGCCAAGGTGTCGGGATCGACCTGGAGCTATGAGCCGACCAATTACGAAGTGCTGATCGATTCACCGATCCTCGCCGGCCGCTACTACAAAAAGTTCGCGCTGAGCGACCGGGTCAATTTCAACGCCTTTGCCGATACTCAGGCCGAACTCGACGCCGCCACGCCGGAGATGATCGACGCGCACAAACGGCTGGTCGATCAGGCGGTCAAATTGTTCGGCGCGCAGCATTACGATCATTACGAATTCCTCGTCTCGATCTCGAGCGAGCTGGGCGGGATCGGGCTGGAGCATCACCGCTCGACCGAAATTGGCGTACGCCCCGGTTACTTCACCGAATGGGCCGCCAACGGATTGTCGCGCAACGTCGTGCCGCACGAATATACGCATAGCTGGGACGGCAAATTCCGCCGCGGCGCCGATCTGTGGACCCCCGATTACCGCTATCCGATGCGCGACTCGTTGCTGTGGGTGTACGAAGGCCAGACGCAATTCTGGGGCTATGTGCTTCAGGCGCGATCGGGATTAGTCAGCAAGCAGGACACGCTCGACCAATATGCCATGATCATGGCCAACCTCGACAACACGCCGGGACGCAACTGGCGTCCGCTGATCGACACCACCAACAGCCCGATCATGTCGAGCCGCAAGCCGGTCGGCTGGATGGATTATCAGCGCGGCGAGGAATATTATAACGAAGGCCTGCTGGTGTGGCTGGAGGTCGATTCGATCCTGCGCGAACAGTCCAAGGGGACGAGGTCGATCGACGATTTCGCGAAGGCGTTCTTCGGGATCAACGACGGCGATTGGGGTGAAGTTACCTATACGTTCGACGATGTCGTGAACACGCTGAACGCGATCCAGCCCTATGACTGGCGCGGCTTCCTGACCCAGCGGCTGACCGAAACGAGCAAGCCCGCGCCGCTCGGCGGGTTCGAACGCAACGGGTATAAGCTCGTCTATACCGACGTGCAGACGCCGTCGGGCAAACTGGTCGAGCGCGCGCGCAAGGCTGCCGACCTCAGCTATTCGCTGGGCGTGACGGTCGGCGGCGATGCCAGCCTGGGCTCCGTGCGCTGGGGCAGCCCGGCATTCGACGCGGGACTGACGGTCGGCGACTCGATCGTTGCGGTCAACGGCCTGTCCTATACCGACGACCGGCTGAAGAATGCGGTGAGCGATGCCAAGGGCAGCAAGGCGCCGATCGTGCTGACGATCAAGGCCGGCGAAGAAGTGAAGACGATCAATATCGACTATCACGCGGGGCTACGCTATCCGCGCCTGATCAAGACCGGGACCGGGGAAACCGGCCTGGATCGGTTGCTCGCTCCACGCTGAGCCAGCCAGGACAGGTGAGGATCGTCACGTCCTCCTGCGTGAGCAGGAGCCCAGGAGTCGCGGGCGATGTCGCTTTGTAACTCTGGGCTCCCGCTTTCGCGGGAGAACAGCTTAGAGTACGGACACAATAGCATGAACATCGACCTGATCCCCGTGGGCAAGAACCCGCCCGAGAGCCTGAACGTCATCATCGAAGTCCCCACCGGCGGCGAGCCGGTAAAGTATGAATTCGACAAGAAATCGGGCGCGTTGTTCGTCGACCGCATCCTGCACACGCCGATGCGCTATCCGGCCAATTACGGGTTCATTCCGCACACCTTGTCGCCCGACGGCGATCCGCTCGACGCGCTGGTGATCGCGCGCTCGCCGTTCGTGCCGGGCTGCGTCGTACGCTCGCGCCCGATCGGCGTGCTCAATCTCGAGGACGAAGCCGGCGGCGACGAAAAGCTGATCTGCGTGCCGGTCGACACGACCTTCCCATATTATTCGGACGTCGGCGAACGCGGCGACCTGCCCTCGATCGTGCTCCAGCAGATCGAGCATTTCTTCACGCACTATAAAGATCTCGAACCCGAAAAATGGGTGCGCGTCGGCAAATGGGGCGACGCCGCCGAAGCGCGCCGGATCGTGATGGAAGCGATCGAGCGCGCCAAGAACGCCCCCGCCGAATGAGGAACGCGACCGCCTGGCGCCTGTGCGTGCTGGCGGGGCTGGTCGCGTTCATCATTTCGTGGGGCTTCGGGCAGATTCCGGGCCTCGCCCCGTGCGGGCCCACACCGGGCGGGCTGGGGTCGATCATCGGCTTTGAGCTAGCGAACACCCCGGCAGTCGTCGCCGCGTTGTTCGGTGCCGAGCCATGCCGCTCGCGGCTGATCGCCGCGCAAATCGACGGCCTCTGGCTCGACGAACTGGGTTTCATTCCGGCGTACACCGCGTTCCTCGTCCTCGCCGCGATCGCCGCATCCCGGGGTCGAATGCGTCAGGCAGTGGTAGCGATGCTCCTGGTCGCGGCGATTAGCGATGAGGTCGAGGGATTGCTGATGGTCGGCATCATGCGGGCGCTGCCCGGCAGCGCGGCGCAACTGACCCAATTATGGTGGGCGGTGCACATCAAGTTCGGCTTGCTCGCGCTGGCGACGGCGCTGATCGGGCTTGCGATCCTTCGCGCTGGCGGGTTGTGGGCGATGCTGTTCGGCATCGTCGTGTGGGTCGGCGGGATGGCGGCGATCTATGGCTTCGGCCAATTGCCCGGGCCGATCATGATGAGCGCGTTCACCTTTGCCTGGCTCGCCTTGCTCGGCACGGCCATCGCCGCCTCGTTCGCGCCGGGGCTGTTCGCGGGACGGAGCGCGCGATGACCGACGACGACCCTCCCCCGCGAACCTCCGCCGCGATGCGCATCTTCCTGTCGATCGTCCTCGCGCCGCTCGCCTTCGCCTTCCTGATCGCCGCCAGCCTGTCGGGTGGGGTGAGCGAAGTGTTCAAGGCGATCACCGGGCGCAAATAGCGCTGGCAATGTTGGATTTCGTCTGACAGCGTTCGGTTGAACCGCTCTTTGACATCGTTGAAGCCGCGACACGTTCCGCGTGCGCAAAATCCGTCACCCCGGTCTTGTGCCGGGGTCTGCGTCGCCACCATCAGCGGCATCGGTTGTTGCGCAGCGGACCCCGGCACTGGGCCGGGATGACGATAGCCCGCCCCCATGACCTTTGTGACCTTTGGACGCGGCGGAACAGCGCTGACAGTGTGACCTTAGTGTCAACTTTGGCGGTTAGCGCTTCGGCTTCTTCACCGGCGCGCGCTGCCCTGCTTCGATCGCCAGCCGCGCCCAACGCCTGAGTTCGTCGGCATCGTCATACACATCGTCGGGCGCCCGCCGGTAGTTCATGTTGCCGACCTTGCCGTTCATATCGTAGCTGAACCGTTCGCACCCGGCATCGTCCCAGATCGCGTCGCTCACCGCGTCCGACTTGAGCCACAACCCGCCGCCGCTCGCGACGATCGCGAAGATTGTGCCATCGCAATAGAGCGTCGCGCCGCCCATCATCGCGCGTTGGGTAACCGTGCCGACCGGCTCCAGCGCTTCGCTGACCCAGTCGATCAGCCCCCGATCGGCGGCCATCTCAGCCGCGACCCGCCAGCGTGACCAGCGCGTCGCCATCGACCCGCTGCGTGGTCCATTCGTCCATCGCCTGCGCCCCGATCGAGCGATAGAAGCCGATCGCCGGATCGTTCCAGTCGAGCACCCACCATTCGAATCGCGCGCAATCGCGGTCGAGGCAGATCCCGGCGAGCTCCTTGAGCAACGCCTTCCCCGCGCCCGACCCGCGCGCATCGGGGGTGATGTAGAGATCGTCGAGCCAGATCCCCTTGCGCCCGGTCCAGGTCGAGAAGGTGTGGTAGAACAGCGCGAAACCGACGGCCGCGCCGCCCACCTCGGCGATCAGCGCCTCGGCCAGCGGTTTCGCCCCGAACAGCGCTTCGTGCATCATCGCTTCGGTCGAGACCACCGCGTCGGGCTCGCGCTCGAACGTCGCCAATTCCTTGGCAAAGCGCAGCACCGTTGCGGCGTCGCCCGGCGCGGCGGGTCGGATGGTCAGGGTCAAAATGCAGCCTCCACGTTTTCGATCGAGCGCCGACGCGCGGCGATCAGGCATCCGGCGATGATCATCGCCGCGCCGATCAGCGTATAGGATGCGATCGGTTCGTGGAACACGACCCAGCCCCATAACGCCGCCCAGACGAACCCGGTATATTCGGTCGGCGCCAGATAATTCGCCTCGCCGCGCGCATAGGCCCAGGCAAGCAGCATCAGCGAGACGGTCGCAAGCGCCGCCGCGAGCAGGATCATCGGCGCGTGATGCGCGTCGGGCACATGCGCGAAGAACGGTGCGGCGAGCGTGAAGAGGAAGCCAACGATCACGCTCTGGAAGAATGCGACTTCGGTCGGCCCGGCGACCAGCGCCTGCTGGCGCATCAGGATGATGTTGTAGGCATAGCACAAAGCCGAAATCAGGATCGCGACGGTCCCCCTGAACCGGTCGGGGTCGGGCGCGGCGGTCGCCTGACCCAGCATGATCACCCCGACCCCGGCGAACGCCATGATCGACGCGATGATCGCGCTTCGGGGAATCGTCTCCTTGAGCAGCAGCGCCGCCCCGAACAATGCGAGCAGCGGCGCGATGAAGGCGAGCGCGATCGCTTGCGCCATCGGCACCTTGGCCAGCCCCCAGAAGAAGGTCACCGCCATCACCGCCGACACCGCCCCGCGGATCAGGTGGACGCGCATCGTCGAGCGCGACGGCCAGTTTCTGCGCGTGAAGACATAGACCGCTCCGGTCAAGACGATCCCCGCCAGCGTCCGCCAGAACAGGGTGGTGAACGCGCCCAGCTCGAGCACCAGTCCCTTCATCACCGCGTCCATCGACGAAAAGATCGCGATGCCCAGCACCGCGACCGAAAAGACAAAGGCGGGGGATGGCGCGGCACGGCTCATGATATCAGCCGATAGCGGGGGGACGGAGCGGCGTCATCCACCCCATTGCTTCTGCCTTGATAAGGTCAGCTGATGGTTGTCAGCGCAGCTTCATCGTGTCGCCGCTGATCGACACCGTGTCGAGATGGCGGAGATAATTCTGGCCAAGCAGCGAGATCGTCAGCCCTTCGAGCACCAAAGCATGAATGTCGCTGACGCGCTTGCCGTCGAGCACGACGTCCTTGAGCACCACTTCGCTCCCGCGCACATCGCCCGACGCGCCGCTGCCGACAACCTGGAAGCTGTTGGGGTCGAAGTCGACCCCGATCCGGCGCGCGTCGCTCATCGTCAGCGCGACGATCGTCGCGCCGGTATCGACGACGAACTTGATCGGCTCGCCATTGACGTTGGCGACGGTATAGAAATGGCCGTTGGCGCCGCGTTCGAGCACCGTCTCGCGTGGGGCATCGCTCGCGGTTTCGCCCGCCACCAGCGCCGGCGGCGCGGCCGCGATCGCTTTGGGCTTGCCGCCGGGCAGTGCCAGACCGATCGCGATACCGACCACGGTGACGATGAGGATCGCGAACTTCATGGCACCGTACTACAGCGAGCGACTTAGAAGCTGGCTAACGGGGATGGCTAAGAAGACCTTACCGCGCAGGATCCGTGGCGCCGGCGCCGACGTCGTCGGGAACCACGATGCGACCGATTTCCAGCTCGTCGATGCGTAGCTTGCGAATGTGCGCCTTGCCGATCCACAGCCGCCCGACCGCGAGCGCACCAAGCGCGATCGCTCCCATCGCCACCGCGCCCATCGTCGCGGCGCCGAGCATCGTCATGCCCGCAGCCGAAGCGCCGGTCGCCAGCGCGCCGGTTGCCCTAGCGGGCGTGGCTTCGGAGGGCGAGTGCGCCCCCTTCACGCCGCCGCGTCCGCCAATTGGGCGTCCGCCGCGTCGATCTCCGCCGCCTTGGCTTCGACCAGCTTGACGATATGCTCGATCATGTCGGCGTCCTGCACGTGGTGGTCGGTAACCCCCGACAGATAGACCATATGCTTGCCGTTGCCGCCGCCGGTGATCCCGATATCGGTTTCGCGCGCTTCGCCGGGGCCGTTGACGACGCAGCCGAGGACCGAGAGGCTCATCGGCGTGCGGATGTGCTGGAGCCGTTCTTCGAGCGCCTGCACCGTGCGGATCACGTCGAACCCCTGCCGCGCGCAGCTGGGGCACGACACCACGCGCACGCCGCGATTGCGAATCCCCAGTGCCTTCAGGATCTCGAATCCGACGCGCACCTCATCCTCGGGCTCGGCCGAAAGCGAGACGCGGATCGTGTCGCCGATCCCGTACCAGAGGAGCGAGCCGATCCCGATTGCCGACTTGACCGTCCCGCCGACGAACCCGCCGGCTTCGGTAATGCCAAGGTGCAACGGGCAATCGACCACTTCGGCGAGTTGCTGATACGCGGCGACCGCGAGGAACAGGTCGCTCGCCTTCACCGCGACCTTGTAATCGTGGAAGTCGCGATCCTGCAGCAGCTTGATGTGATCGAGCGCGCTCTCAACCAGCGCATCGGGGCACGGCTCGCCATATTTCTCAAGCAGATCGCGCTCGAGGCTGCCAGCGTTGACGCCGATGCGGATCGCGCAGCCATTGGCCTTCGCCGCGTTGACCACTTCGTTGACGCGCTCGGCCGACCCGATATTCCCCGGATTGATCCGCAGGCAGGCAGCCCCGGCATCGGCGGCTTCGAGCGCGCGTTTATAGTGGAAATGGATGTCCGCGACGATCGGCACGCGGCTGGCGCGGACGATTTGCTTCAGGGCCGCCGTACTGTCGGTATCGGGGCACGACACGCGAATGATATCGACACCCGCCTCCTCGCAGCGACGGATCTGGTCGATCGTCGCCTTCGGGTCGCTGGTCGGGGTGTTGGTCATCGTCTGCACGGTGACCGGCGCGTCGCCGCCGACGGGAACAGTCCCGACCATAATCTGGCGGCTCTTGCGGCGCGTTATATCGCGCCAAGGACGGATTGACATGCCCGCGATATAGCCGGGCAGACGACGCGTTGCTAGGCTGCGTGCGCTTTGAGCGGCGCGGCGATCGATTCGGTCGGCGCGGTCACGCCCAGCATATGCTGTTGCGCGGCGATGAGCGGCATCGGGCGGCTGAACAAGAACCCCTGGCCATAGGCGACGCCCAGATCGCGGAGCGTTGCGGCCTCTTCTTCGCGCTCTATCCCTTCGGCGATGATCGACGCGTTCAGGCTGGCGGCAAAAGTCACCATGGCGCCCGCCAGTGCCCGCCGCGCCGGATCGCGATCCACGTCGCGCGTCAGACTCATGTCGAGCTTGAGGATGTCTGGGGCCAACGCGATGATGTGACGCAGGCTTGAATATCCTGCACCGACATCGTCGATCGCAATGCGGGCGAAGCGGCGGAGCCGGTCGAGTTCTGTCCGGAGCGCCGCATAGTCCTCGACCCGCGCATGTTCGGTGAGCTCGACGACCAGATTGGCGCGCGGAGACGCCTCGAGCAGCGCAATCAGGCGGCCGGAAAGAACGGTGTCGGGCGAGACGTTGATCGAGACATAATGGTCGGCCGGCACGTAGCTCATGCTGCCAAGGGCGTTACGGATCGCCGCCAGTTCCAGATCGATCCCCCGCCCGACCTCGAACGCCTCCTCGAACCACGTGTTCGGCGGGCGGATGGCGGCGTCGGGAAAACGGGCCAGCGCTTCGCACCCCGCGCTCCGTCCGTCATCGAGGCGGTGGATCGGCTGGAGATAGATCGCTGGCTGGTTGGCCGCGATCGCCGCATCGACGCGTTGCCTCAGTAGCGTGCGGCGCCCTTCGACGCCCGCTTCGAGCTCGATCTGAGTCGCGGCCAATTCGGCGAACGCCTTCAGCGTGCTGAGATCGCGCTCGTTGAGCGAATAGTTTGGCGTCCGGCTGAGGCAGCAGAATGTACCGTAGACGCTGCCATCCTTCATCATCAGCGGCACGTTGATATGCGCCCCCACCGGCAACGCGGGCGCGATCGGCAGCGTCAGCGCCAACGGAAAATCCTGCGCGTTGTGGATCAGTTGCGGCAGCCGGCCCTCAAGAATGTGGTGACAGAACGTCTCTTCATTGGGTTCGGAATCGCCCGGTGCCGATGGAAGCGGGATGTCCGAACTGATGTGCGTGAATTCTCGCCTGTGACCCGCAACAAATTTCGATGCGAAGGCGATTTCCATATCGAGATGGTGGCGCACTGCCGACAGGATCGCATCGATTTGCGTTTCGCCCGGCGAGACCGGACGCAGCGCGCCGGTCGAGAGAAAGTCCGCCAGCGGATGGATGCTCATATCGGAACCCCGTCAGGAAGGGGGTCCGCTATGACGCCAGTTGCATTTCGGAAGTGTGAAGGACCGCGCTAAGCCTAGCATTTTGTCGGTATGCCGATTTACGCGTTGCTAAGGTGGGCGGTGCATAGCGGCAGACGGGGCAGTTGCGCCCCGCGGATATCGACCCTTGACCACTGCCCCCGCGCGCCTCTCCCCTCGACCGGGCCAACGACATTACGGTCTGGACTGGCTGCGCATCGCTGCGTTCGGCCTGCTCATCGTCTATCATGTCGCGTTGGTCTTTTCGACCTGGGACTGGGTGATCAAGTCGCCGGTCACCTATCCGCAGTTGATCGTGCCGATGGCGTTGCTGACGCCGTGGCGACTGCCGTTGCTATTCGCGGTATCGGGCTATGCCAGCCGCAAATTGTTCGACAAATCGGGTGACGTCCGAACGTTCTCCAGCTCCCGCAATCGCCGCTTGCTGGTGCCCTGGGCGTTCGCAATGGTGGTGATCATCCCGCCCGAAATGTGGGTCCGCTCGCTCGAACAGGGCTATCCGTTCGGCTTCCTCCACTACTGGATAACCGATTACTGGAGCCTGACGCCGGTTTACGGCCACGCCTTTCCCAGTTGGGAGCATCTGTGGTTCGTCGTCTATCTGTGGGCCTATACGATGGCGCTGGCGGGATTGTTGCTTCTGCCGGGCTGGAACGCGAAGCGGTTGACGATCGCCAGCGATTGGCTGGGCCAGGGGAGCCGGCTGTTGTGGGCGCCGATCGCCGCGCTGGCCGTGCTCAAGCTGGCGGTGATGTTCGTCCTTCCCGAGCGGCAGGGACTGTTCACCGACTGGAACGCGCATCTGTTGTACTTGCCGATCTTCCTGTTCGGGTTCGCCTTGGGCGGCGCGAGCACATTGTGGTCGGCCATCGCGCGCGTGCAATGGCCGGCCGTCGCGGTTGCCGTCGTATCGGGAGCGGTCGTTACAGGGGTCGAGCTGAGCTATGAGGGTCACCACATCCCGCCGCACGCGGTCATGGCGATCGACCGCGCGGCGCGGATCGCGATGGCGTGGAGCATGATCCTGGTCCTGATCCAGCTCGCCAACCGCTATCTCAACCGCGACCATCGCTGGCGCGCCACGCTCGCCGAAGCGGTCTTCCCGCTCTACATCGCACACCATCCGGCGATCATCCTGCTGGCGTGGTTTACCTTGCCGCTCGGGTTCAACCCGTTCGTCGAATTCGCGCTGCTGCTGAGCGGCACGTTCAGCTTTGCCGTCGCGTTTTACCTGATCGGGCGCCAGGTCAGCTGGCTGAGGCCGCTGATCGGCCTATCGCCGCGATCAGATCGCCGGGCGGTAGCGACGGCTGCCGCGCACGGCAGCGCCTGACGCCGGTTCGACGGTGAAGTCGCCGGATTTGTCGGTCGCGATCCGCCGGATCGCGGCACGGCGAACGCTGGCCGAGGCGACGTCCCCTTTTTCATCATCCACCAGGCGGTGATCGTGCTCGTCGAATATTGGATCAAGCCGCTCAAGCTGGGGGCGGGCGGCGAGTTCGCCGGTCTGGTACCCGCCACGGTTGTCGGATGCTGCGCCTGAAGCGAATGATTGCTGCTCCGAAACGATCGAATCGCGCGACTCAACCCAACCCGGCCTGAGCCCCATTCGACCCCGTTTGAGCAGGTTACGGCGGCGCGATGGCTAGCTATCGCGCCGCCGGTCGCTACATGGCCCGCCATGGAACGGCATTACGGCATGGATTGGCTGCGCATCGGCGCGTTCGCAATCCTGATTCTTTATCATACCGCGATGGTCTTCACGCCGTGGGGCTTCCACGTCAAAACCGCGCAACCGGTCGAGTGGCTGTCGCTGGCGATGATGCTGACCAATCCGTGGCGGCTGACCCTGCTGTTCGTCGTGTCGGGCTTTGCCAGCCGCGCGCTGCTCGCCAAATCGGGCGGGGTCCGCCGCTTCATGACCAGCCGCGCCAGCCGCCTGCTGATCCCGCTGGGCTTCGGCATCGCGGTGATGGTGCCGCCGCAAAGCTGGGTCGAACTGGTCACGCAGCACGGTTACACTGCGGGCTTCGGCCATTTCCTCGCCAACGACTATTTCCGCCTGAAGACGATCGACGGCGTGTGGCTACCGACGTGGAACCATCTGTGGTTCGTCGCCTACCTGTTCGCCTACACCGCAGCGCTCTCGCTCCTGCTTCTCCTCCCGCGACCGCAGCGCGCGCAGGTCTGGTTCGACCGCGCGTTCGGCGGATGGCGCGCGCTTATCGTCCCGACGGTTTATCTGGTGCTCAGCCAGGTCGTCATCTTCCATCGCTGGACCGACACGCAGGATCTGATCCACGACGGCATCGCGCACCTCGCTTACTTTCCCGCATTCCTGTTCGGGTTCGGGCTGGCCGGATCGCGTAGCGTGCTCGCGGCGTTCGTTCGCTGGTGGAAGCCCGCGGCGATCGTCGCGGTGGCGAGCTATGCATTCGGCGCGGCGGTCGAGCTCGCCTACCCGGGCAGCCAGGTGCCGCCGCAATGGCTGGGCGACCAGATGCTCGCCGCGCACCAGATTCAGTGCTGGGCCGCGGTCGCAGCATTTATCGGGCTGGCCGAACGCTACCTCAACCGTGACGCCGCGATCCGTCCGATGCTGACCGAAGCGGTTTTCCCCTTCTACCTGATCCACCAGACGGTGATCGTGGTGGTCGAATTCTGGTTGCTACCATACGGAATCGGCCCGCTCGGTGAGTTCGCCATTCTGGTGCCTGCCACGGTCGCGGGGTGCTGGGCCTTCTACCTGATCGGACGCGAAGTGAACTGGTTGCGACCGCTGATCGGATTGCGGGCGATCAAGGCTAAGGCTACGCCGCTGCTTCATGTCGATAAACTCATCCCACTGGACGCTGGTAGTTCATGGGGGCGCCGGCGCGATCGCGCGCAGCCAGACGCCGCCTGACACCGATCGCGGCGTCCGCGCCGCGCTGACCCGAGCGCTCGCCGCCGGGAGCATGATTCTTGGCGAGGGCGGGACATCGCTCGACGCGGTCGAGGCGGCGATCCGCGTGCTGGAGGACGATCCGCATTTCAACGCGGGCCGAGGTTCGGCCTTCACCTATGAGGGCAGGAACGAGCTCGACGCCGCGATCATGGACGGGTCGGACTTGCGCGCCGGATCGGTCGCCGGGGTGACCGCGACGAAGAACCCGGTGACGCTGGCCCGCGCGGTGATGGAGCAGAGCGCGCACGTCCTGCTCAGCAGCGACGGGGCGGATGCGTTCAGCGCCGAACATGGACTGGAGCAGGCCGGCCCCGAGTGGTTCGGCACCCCCGAGCGCAGACGCCAACTCGACGAATTGCTCGCCGGCGGCGGCAAGTTCGACGTCGACATGAAATACGGCACGGTCGGTGCGGTGGCGCTGGACGGCCACGGCCATATCGCCGCGGCGACCTCGACCGGCGGGGTGACCGGCAAGCGCTGGGGCCGGATCGGCGATTCGCCGCTGATCGGCGCGGGCACCTATGCCGACGATCGCGGCGCGGCGGTGAGCTGCACCGGCGCGGGCGAGTTCTTCATCCGCGAAAGCGTGGCGTTCCAGATCAACGCGCGCGTGCGGTTTCTCGGGGAAAGCCTCCAGCGCGCCGCCGATACGGTGATGGCCGAAGTGAAGGCGCTCGGCGGCACGGGCGGGGTGATCGTCACCGATGCGGCGGGCGACGCGGCGTGGAGCTTCACCACCGCCAGCCTTTACCGCGGCCGGGCGACATCGGCGGGCGATCGGGTCGTCGCGATGTATGACGACGAATAAGTTCAAAACGGTTGGAACGGTTCGCCCGAACCCCTAAACGCCGGGGATGAAGCGCTTCCTCCCCCTCCTCGCCGCGCTGACCGCGCTCGTGATCGCCTCGCCCGCCGGCGCCTATTGGGAATATGGCCACCAGACGATCGCGCAGATCGCCTGGGCCAATATCAAGCCCGCCACTCGCAGCGCGATCACGCGGTTGCTGGCGAAGCAGGCGCTGCTCGACACGCCGACCTGTCCGGCGGGGACGCTCGATCAGGCGGCGGTGTGGGCCGATTGCATCAAGGGGATCAAAGGCCCCGACGGCAAACGCCCGTTCGATTATACCGGCCCATGGCACTATCAGGACGTCAGCATCTGTTCGCCGTTCGACCTCGATAGCCCGTGCAAGGACGGCAATTGCGTCACGGCGCAGATCCTGCGCGACGTGAAACTGCTCAAGGACGCGAAGACCCCGGCCAAGGCGCGAGTCGAGGCGTTGGTGTTCCTGATCCACTTCGTCGGCGACCTGCACCAGCCGCTCCATGCCGGCGAGAAGGCCGACCAGGGCGGCAACAAGGTCAACGCCGATTATGGCGGCTTCACGACGAAGCGGCTCAACCTGCATTCGATCTGGGACGGCTATCTGGCCGAACGCGCGATTTCCACCGGCCCGAGTCTGGTGCGGCGCTATTCAACCGCCGAACGGGCCAAGGTTGCCGCGGGCGGCGTCACCGACTGGAGCCGCGAAAGCTGGCAGGTCGCGCGCGACGTGACCTATGCCACCGCGATCGGGGGCGATCCGTGCGGCCCGACGCCGACGCGCGTGAAACTCGACAATGCAACGATCGAGCGGCTGGTGCCGACGGTGCGGCTGGAGGTCGAACGCGGCGGGCTCAGGCTGGCGAAACTGCTCGATTCGGCGCTCGGCTGAGTCCGCGCCGGCGCCAAAATTCACGAAAGTTCACGGGGTCGGCGCTGGCGCGGCGCGCCTAAGTTGACACCAGCTTCACACTATCGCGATCGTTTTCGGACGATCGCTTATCAGGCGGAAAGTGCCAAAGGTGCCGCGCAACCCACTTCTTTCGCGTAACCACCCGCACTTCTCCGGCCTTCGCCGGGGAAGGCTCGGAGGAAGTGCCCAGCGAAGTGGCCAAGCGGGATGTCGACGATGTGAAAGAGCGTTTCGATGATGCTGTCAGACGAAATCCAACATTAAAAGGATATTCCGCCGCGCGCAGCGCCGCTATGCCGACCGCCGATCGGGGCTTGAACGATGCAAAGAACGATCCGGACGTCGCAGTGCAGTTGCGGGCGCGTGAGGTGCGAAGCGGCGGGCGCGCCGATCCTTACCGCGGTCTGCTATTGCAACGATTGCCAGGCAGGCGGGCATCAGATCGAAGCATTGCCGGGTGCGACCGCCGTGCTCGATCCGGATGGCGGCAGCGCCTATCTCACCTATCGCGATGACCGCTTCGCTTGCGTCGACGGTGCAGCGCTGCTGGTCGGCTACAAGCTCCGCGACACCGCACCGACGCAGCGGTTCGTCGCATCCTGTTGCAACACCGCCATGTTCCTGAAATTTGCGCCCGGCCACTGGGTGTCGGCGTATCGCGCGGCGTTCGATCCGCCGCTGCCAGCGATCGAAATGCGGACCAACGTCGCCCACCGCCGGTCCGACCTGCCGCTGCCGCAGGACGCACCGTCGTACCAAAAATTCCCGCTCAAACTGTTCGCGCGATTGCTGGCAGCCCGCATCGCCATGTTGTTGGGACGATAACGCTCTAGCTGGCGCCCGACACCAGCCCCCGCCCCTCGCCGAACTTGGCCCCTGCATCCTCGTGCGGGCGCACATACACGCGGTAGATCGCCGGGAACTCCGCCTGCAGATCGCGTTCGATCGAATCGACGATCCGTTCGACATCGCCCGCGCTCAGCCGGTTGTCGAAATCGACATTGACCGCCGCGACGATCTGTTCGGGGGCGTTGTGGATCGTCATGATCTCTCCCACCCCGGTGATCCCGTCGCGCGTCGCCGCGCGACGAATACCGGCGATCAGGACGGGGTCGGCGGCTTCGCCGATCAGCAGCCCCTTGGCTTCGCGGGCGAGGAAGATCGCGACCACGCCGAGCAGCAGCCCGATCAGGATCGAGGCGATTCCGTCGAACCGCGGATCGCCGCTCGCCTGCGAAATGGCGAGCCCGATGCCCGCGATCAGGATGCCCGCCATCGCCGCGCCGTTTTCGAGCAGCACGATCACCGTGGTCGCGTCCTTGGTCGAGGTCAGCGCGTGCCACCACGATTTTGCGCCGCGCGCGCGGTTGAATTCGTTGAACGCCGCGACGGTCGATCCCGCCTCCAGCGCAAAGGCGATCGCGAGCACGGCATAAGCGATCAGCGGCGAGACCGCGGGTTCGGGCTGGAGAAAATGGATGACGCCTTCATAGACGGACACCCCCGCGCCGAGCGCGAACACCAGCAGCGCGACGACGAAGCTCCAGAAATAGAGTTCGCGGCCATAACCCGCGGGGTGCAGCGCATCGGCCGGCTTGGCGGCGCGGCTCTGCCCGTACATCAGCAGCAGCTGATTGGTCGAATCGACCAGGCTGTGGACGCCTTCGGTCAGCATCGCCGACGAGCCCGTTATCGCCGCCGCGACGAACTTGGCGACCGCGATGCCGACATTGGCGGCGAGCGCGATGATCAGAACGCGAGTGTTGTCGGATTTCATGGCGCTGCCATAGCATCGCGCTTCGCGGCGTGAACCCTTATCGCTTGCGCGTGACAAACGCGGCGACGGTATCGCCGACGATCGGCGCGATCGGCAGCTTGGCATCGCCATAGGTCGCGATATTGGCCGCGCGGTCCTCGCCCGTCACCGGGCGCAGCACGTGGTTGATCCCGGGCAGCAGGTTGAGTTCGGCCTTGGGCTGCGCGCCCTTGAGTGCCTGCGCATCGCCGACGCCGACCTGAATATCGCGGTCGCCCTGAAGGATCAGCACCGGCAGGCGGACCGCCGCGATCAGCCGGGCCGGGTCGTAGGACAGCAGGTCGATCATATAGGGCTGGATCTTGTCGCCGAAGAGCGGCTGGAGCGGCGCTGGCAGCGTGCTGGCATCGAACCTTTTGCCCGCTTCCAGCGCATCGAGCGCGCGCAGCGCGTCGGGCAGGATCGGCGCGTTGGCCGGATTGGCGGTAAGCTGGTCGCGGATGACCTTGCCCAGCGGGCGTCCGCCTGCGGAGAGCAGGATCACGCCACAGATTCCGGCGGGCTTCTGTGCCGCGACCAGCGCCACCAGCCCGCCCTCGCTATGCCCGAGCACCCAGACACAGGCGCGCCCGGTGCGTTTGCGCACCGCCTCGATCCACGCGTGGGCATCGTCGGCATAGCCCGCGATCGTCGCGCCATAGGGATCGGCCTGTGCCGCCTTGCTGGCGAATTGCCCGCGCTTGTCGGCGCGCAGCGTCGCGATGCCCTTGGCGGCGAGCGCTTCGGCGAGCTGGCGATAGGGACCGCCCGCTACACCCAGCCGGTTGTTGCCATCGCGATCGGTCGGGCCCGATCCCGGCAGGATGACGACCAGCGGGGCCTTCGGGTCGGGATCGATCAGTGTGCCCGCCAGCGGCCCCTCGGGACCCGGCGCGGTGAGCTCTACCGGGGTCAGCGTCTGTGCGGCGGCCGGCATTGCGGCCAGCGCGATCGACGCCGCGGCCACGATCGAAACGCGTTTCATTCTTCGCCCCTCCAGCGCCATTTCCAGCCGCCACGCGTGTGCTGCGCGCACAGCACGAGGAAGGCCAGCGTCGCGGGGACGATGATGCCCACCGCGATCAGCGGATGGCGCGGCATCAGAATCATCGCGGCGAGGATCACCGCCACCGAATAGGCGATTGTCGTCGCCCAGCCCTGCCACGTGATCGGCAGCCCGGAACCGTAGCCGAACTTTTTCGGCGCGAACCAGTCACTCTCGCTCATGATGTCATCATCCCCTTTCGTCTTCGGGCCGAACCCGACTCATCCTCTGGCGTAGCTTTCGAGAAAGCCGCACCGTCCGCAGCGCCATGTCTGGATGGGAAAGCTGGCTTTCTTGCCGATCTTCAGTCCGGTCCAGAAGCTCTTTTCGGCCGCGCCCTCGACCCAGGTGCTGACCGTTCTGCTGCCGTGCTGACCGACGTCGAGCACGAACCCTTCGGCCATCGAGCCCTGACATTTGGGGCATTCGCTGGAACGCATTTCATTCCTCCTTCGGCGGCCGTCCGCGTTTGGCGCGGACCGGCTCGGCCAGTTTCACCCCGCGCCGCCCCAGCGCCTCACGCAACAGGCATTCGACCTGGGCGTTGACGCTCCGCAGGTCGGCCGCCGCCACCCGCTCGATCGCGGCGTAGAGCGCCGGATCGAGGCGCAGCGGAAACGCCTTTTTGGGGGGAGCGGCCACGGTCCGGGGCCGCTAGTACAAGGTGCCCGCATTCACGACCGGCTGCGTGTCGCGTTCGCCGCACAGCACGACCATCAGGTTCGACACCATCGCCGCGCGGCGCTCGTCGTCGAGTTCGACCACGTTCTTCTCGCTGAGCATGTCGAGCGCCATTTCGACCATCCCGACCGCGCCCTCGACCAGGGTCTTGCGCGCCGCGACCACCGCCTCGGCCTGTTGTCGGCGCAGCATCGCGCCGGCGATTTCCTGCGCATAGGCCAGGTGCGTAAAGCCGCATTCGTCGACCGTGATCCCGGCGACGGTCAGCCGCGCGATCAACTCGGTGCGCAGTTCGGCGCCGACCTGATCGTGATTGCCGCGCAGCGTGATTTCCTGATGCGTGAAGTCGTCATACGGATAGCGCGACCCGATCGTGCGCACCGCGGCTTCGATCTGAACCATCACGAACGCCTTGTAATCGTCGACGTCGAACAAAGCCTGCGCGGTGTCGGTGACGCGCCACACGACCTGCGCCGCCATCTCGATCGGGTTGCCGCGCAGGTCGTTGACCTTGATCTTGTCCGAAATGACGTTGTTGGCGCGGACCGAGACCTTCTTGCGCCCGAGCCACGGCAGCAACCAGCGCAGACCGGTGTTGCGGTCGGTGCCCTTGTAGCTGCCGAACAGGGTGATCGCCATCGCCTGGTTGGGCTGAAGCATGTAGAAGCCCGGCATCACGAACGCGAAGATCAGCGCGCCGAGCACGATCAGCGGACCGCCGGTCGCCGGATTGGGATCGACCTGAGTGCCGCCGAAAATGGCGATGACAATCGCGATCAGGATGACGAGCAGCATCAGATAGCCGCTCGAGGTGGACGCAGGACGCTCGCGCGACAGCGTGAGCGCGGTATCTCGTATATTCGACTCGGACATCGAACCCTCCCGTTAATATGATATCACTTTTATATCGGGATTGAGCGAGTCGCAAGCGAAATCGGAACAAGCCTTGAGGTCGTCCTCCCGGCCGAAGTGCCGGGATCCGCCTATCCACCATTTCCGTCCGCCGTTGTGGCACGGCAGACCCCGGCACTCCGGCCGGGGCGACGGTTGAAGGTCGGGAGCAAGAAAAGGGCCGCCGGAATCTCTCCCGGCGGCCCCGCTATTCTCTTCGGCGCTGCCTATTGCAGCACGATCGTCACCGCGCGGCGGTTCTGCGCCCAGCTGGCTTCGTCCGAGCCGAGCGCGATCGGGCGTTCCTTGCCGTAGCTGATCGTGGCGATGCGCGACGGGTCGATGCCCTTTGCCGCGAGGTAGTTTTTCGCCGCATTGGCGCGCTTGTCGCCCAAAGCGAGGTTATATTCGCGCGTGCCGCGTTCGTCGGCATGGCCTTCGATCGTGATCCGACGGTTGGGCCATTTGAGCAGCCACGCCGCCTGCGTATCGAGGATCGAGCGCGAGGTCGCGTCGATATCGTATTGGTCGAGCGCGAAATGGATCGTGTCGCTCATCACCGAGCGCATGAAGTCTTGGGGGCTGCCGGGGACGATCGTGTCGGCGCCATTCCCATTGCCGTTGCCGGCATTGGGATCGACGACGGCATCGCCCGGACCGGGCGGCAGGATCTTGGGCTTGTGCGTGCACCCCGCGGCCGCGACAAGCGTCGCGAGCAGGATCATCTTGGTCATCGTGCGTGCCATTGTCGGTTTACTCCTTCAACGTTGGCGAAAAATACTCAGTCGGTCCGAATCGGGCCCCATGACGGGTCCGATCCGTCGAACGGGGTGGGCAGGCGGCGTTCGTTGACCCCGGTCAGGTCGACCGACCACAGATCGGAAACTCCCGACCCGCCCTGGCTCGATCGGAAGAACATGATCACGCGGCCATTGGGCGCCCAGCTGGGGGCTTCGTCCTGCCAGCCGTCGGTCAGCATCTTTTCGCCCTGCCCCGACGGCGACATGATCCCGACATGGAAACCCCCGCCCATTTTGGTGAAGGCGATAAGATCGCCGCGCGGGCTCCACGCCGGGGTGGCATAGCGACCGTTGCCGAAGCTGATGCGCTGCTGCTGCGATCCGTCGGCGTTCATTACGTAAAGCTGCTGCGATCCCGACCGGTCGCTTTCGAACACGATTCTGCCGCCATCAGGCGAATAGCTGCCGCCGGTGTCGATCCCCGGCGAGGTGGTCAGCCGCTGCGCCGTGCCGCCGCCAACCGGGATACGGAAAAGGTCGGCATTGCCCGCGGTCGATGCCGAATAGAGAATCCATTTGCCGTCGGGCGAAAAGCGCGGGGCAAAGGCGATGCTGACATTCTCGACGATCTTGGTCTGCTTGCCGCTGGCGATGTCCATCACATAGATGGTCGGCTTCTTGTCGAGGTACGAGAGATACGCGATCCGGCGCTGATCGCGCGACAGGGTCGGGGTCAGCACGATCGTCTGGCCGTTGGTCAGGAAGCGCCCGTTGAACCCGTCCTGATCCATCAGCGCGAGCCGCTTGATGCGCTTGCCCTTGGGTCCCGTCTCCGAGACATAGACCACGCGGCTGTCGAAATACGGTCCTTCGCCGGTCAGTCGGGTATAGACCATGTCGGCGCATTTATGCGCGGCGCGGCGCCATTCGCCGAAGGGGACGATATAGCCCTGGCGCGCGAGTTCGGTCTGCGCGGCGGTGTCGTAGAGGTAGCAGCCGACCGTCATCGTGCCGTTGCCGTTGGCGCGGACATAGCCCTGCACCAAGGCGGTCGCGCCGGCCGCGCTCCAGCTGCCGTAAGCGGGCGAGGTCGCCTGCGCGTAGGGCACGCCGAGCAGCTGACCCGAGGGGAGCGGTTTGAACAATCCCGAATTCTTGAGGTCGCCGGTGATCACCTCGGCGAGCTGGCGCCCGAGTTCGTCGGTGTTGCCCGCGGGCGTCGACACGACCTCGGACGCGGGCATCGCGGGGATGGCGATCCCCATCGGTTGCGAGATCCCGCCCTCGACATCGACGACCAGCCCGCCTTGTTGGCTCGGCGTGGGCGTCGGGGCGGGCGCCGGGTTGGGTGGCGTGGTCTGCGCCTGCGCGACCGGCACCAGCAGCATCGCCAGCGCCATCAAGGGAAGGGTCCGGATCATCATCATTCTCACCCTGGAAGCTTGTAGCGGAGCGCAAAATTGCTCCAGCCATTGGGAACATCGAACAGTTCGGGGGGAAGGCCACGCAGCGGCTGGCACCCCATGAAGGTGGCGATCGCGCGATCATCCACTTGGCGGATGTAACGGCGATTGTCGTCGTCGACGCCGTCATGCGCCTCGATCACGGGACGTGCGGCGAGCGTGCCGTCGCGATTGATCTTCAACCGGATGGTGACGCGGATCCGCTCCGCTCCGGGTCCGGGATTGGTCTGGCGGTTGGCGCAGGGCTGGACCTGCTGTTTGATCTTCGAACCGATGTCCATCATCGCCGCCGCGCTCATCACCGCGCCCTGCGGTTTGTCGGTGGTCGATTTGCTGGGTGTCGCGCCGAGTCCCTTGACGATGCTGCCGAGAGCCGATCCGCGCGGCGTCCGGGTCGTGGTACCGGTATTGCCCGTCCCCTTGCCGACGATCCTGGCGAGCGACGCCGACGGGGCGCGCGGCGCGGCGGCCTTGGCGGGTTGCGGCGATGGCGGCGCGACCTTCTTCGGCTGCGGCTTGGCGACCTCGGCGGGTTTGGGCGGCGGCGCGGCGGCGGGCCGGGGCTTGGGCGGAGTCGGCTGGCTCTCCGCCTTTTCAGGGGTGGGTGCAGGGGGTGGCGCGGAGTCTTCGGGCGCGCCGAGATCGGGCGCTTCGCTTTGCGCCGGGGGCGTTTCGCTCTGCGGCGCGCTGGCGGTCAGCCCGACATCGTCGGCGATCGTCACGTCCATCGTCGGCGGCGGCGGCACCTTGTCGGCGCTGCCGCTGCCGAACCACAGCCACGCGCCGAGCACCAGCACGTGCAGCGCCGCCGACGCCGCCACGGCGATCCAGAAGCGCGCCGTGCGCGGCTCGCGCTCGGGGCGCAGGATCGGCGAGGCGGCGATCGCGGTCACCGCGTCTCTTTCGCGTTCGATACCAAAGCCACGCGGTTCAAGCCGGCGCGGTTGAGTTCGCCCATCACGTCCATCACGCGCCCGTAATCGAGCCCCTTGTCGGCGCGCAGGAACACTTGCGGCGGCTTGCCGACGGCGGTCGGGTTGGCCGCGATCTGTGCGAGCAAAGCGGGCAAATCGGCGTTCGCGACCGGTTTGTCGTCGAGGTAGATCGTGCCGTCGCGCTCGACCGCCAGCGCGACCGGTTTCCGGTCCTGCTCGAGCGCCTTGGCACGGCTATCGGGCAGGTTCACCGGCACGCCCGCGGTCATCAGCGGGGCGGTGACCATGAAGATGATCAGCAGCACCAGCATGACGTCGACCAACGGCGTGACGTTGATGTCCGCCATCGGCGCGCGCCGGCCCTTGCCGCGCGCGGAGGGGAGGTTGACGGCCATGCCTAAAACTCCTCCCCGTTTACGGGGAGGTGGCAGCGCGCAGCGCTGACGGAGGGGGCGTGCCACGAGCGCTGAGCGAGGAGGCGAACCCCCTCCGGCGCTGCGCGCCACCTCCCCGTCCCGGGGAGGATTTGAGTCAGCCCCCTCACCGCTTGGCCTCGAGCTGCCGGCTCAGCGTCGCGTGGAATCCATCGGCAAACCGGTTCAACCGCGCTTCGATCTTGTTCACCCCGTGGCTGAAGCGGTTGTACGCGATCACAGCCGGAATCGCCGCGAACAGCCCGATCGCGGTGGCGAACAGCGCTTCGGCAATGCCCGGCGCGACCACCGCGAGCGAGGTGTTCTGCGCCGCCGCGATGCTGGTGAAGCTCGACATGATCCCCCACACGGTGCCGAACAGCCCGACGAACGGCGCGACCGATCCGACCGTGGCGAGGATGTTGAGCCGATCCGCCAGCTTGTCGGTTTCGTTCGCGACCGCAGCGCCCATCGCGGTCGCCAGCCGTTCGCGCGTGCCTTCGCGATCGACCACGCCACCCGCGGTCGAGCGGCGCCATTCGGTCACCCCGGCGGCAAACACGCGCGCGATCGGCAAATCGCTGTCGCCCTCGGCCTTGTAGAACGCATCGATGTCGCCGGCCTTCCAGAAATCGTCCTCGAAGGTCGCGATCTGCTTGCGGATCGATCCCAGCCGCCGCGTGAACCCCAGGATGATCGCCCACGTCCAGATGCTGGCGAGCAACAGCCCCGCCATCACGATCTGCACCACGATATTGGCGTGGACCAGCAGCGAAATCGTCGAATTCGGGTCTTGCAGGTTGAAGTTCATTAGACGGTCAGTCCCCTATCCAGATCAGTTTCTCGTACGCCGCCGCCCATTCGGGTGGCTGGCGTTTCGGTCGCCCGTCCGGGGCAACCAACGCCGCCGTCACATCCGCTTCGGCGAGTATTTCGGGACCGCGCATGACTCTCTGATGAATGCGCACGGCGGCGGCGCGCAGCTGCGTCAGGCGCGATACGACGATCAGCGCGTCGTCGAGCTTCGCGGGGCGGCGGTATTTAATGTGCAGGTCGGCCACCGCATAGGCGCCCCCGCCCGCCTCCATCGTGGCGCGCTGATCGACCCCGACCAGCCGCAGCATGTCAGACCGTGCGCGCTCCATATAGCGCAGGTAATTGGCGTGATAGACCACCCCCGACAGGTCGGTGTCCTCGAAATACACCCGCACCGGGAATCGGTGCTCGCGTCCGTCGAAGCGTCCTTCGACGGGCTGGTCGGTGGCGGTGGCGCTCATGGTTAAGGCTCTACCGGACCGGACTCGCCACGCAAACCCGGTTTATCCCGCAAAAACCCCCTTGCGTCGGTGTAACCCACAGGTTACATGTAACCTACGAGTTACAAACGGGGATGACGATGACGACCGAAACCACCGACCTTGCCGACCGTCTGGTGCGTCGCCGCGCGCGGATGATGCCCGTGCTCGCGATGCTCTTCGTGGCGCAGCAGGCGAGCTATTTCAGCGGCACGCGGATGGACGACGGGAGGCGGCTGGTCAATTACGTCGCGATCAGCGGGTGGCTGATGATGTCGACGGTGCTGCTCGTCTTGCTCGCGACCGGCGGTAGCGTGTTCCAAAGCGCAGCGGTTCGGGCCTTGGCCAACGACGAAAGCACTCGCGCCAATCGTGCCGCGGGATTCAGCCTCGGCTTCCTGGCGACGATGCTGAGCGCGATCGCGCTGTATATCCTGTCGCTGTTCGAGCCGCTGAGCGCACGCGAGACGATCCACACGCTGATGACCGTCGGCATCGCCGCCGCGTTGCTGCGCTTCGGGATGCTCGAACGCCGCGCGCTCAAGGATGGCTGATCGCCTGACCAATACGTTACGCGACGAACGCTCGCGGCTGGGCTGGACTCAGGCCGACCTCGCCGAACGCGTCGGGGTCAGCCGCAAGACGATCAACACGGTCGAGAATGGCATCTTCATTCCCTCGACCGTGCTTGCGCTCAAACTGGCCGCGGCATTTGGCAAACCGGTCGAGGCGTTGTTCGCGCTGGACGAGGCGTAACCGCTGGGTAATACACCGTAAATGACCTCAGCCCTCCGGATTCGCGGCCTTGCCAAGGCCTTCGACAAACCCGTCATTGCCGGGCTCGATCTGGAGATTGCCGCGGGGCAGCTCTACGCGCTGCTGGGCCCCAACGGCGCCGGTAAGACCACGACGCTGCGCATGGTCACCGGACTGACCCGGCCCGACGCCGGCAGCATCGAGATTTTCGGGATCGACGCGCTCGCCGATCCGCTCGCCGCCAAGGCAATCACCGCGTGGCTGCCCGACGAGCCGATGCTGTACGACAAGCTCAGCCCGATGGAGTATCTCGCCTTCGTCGCCGGGCTGTGGCGGATGGACCCCCGTGTGGCGTCGGCGGAGGCCGAGCGGCTGCTCCACTGGCTCGATCTGTGGGAGCAGCGCGACACGCGCTGCGAGGTTTTCTCGCGCGGTATGAAACAGAAAGTCGCGCTCGCCGCGGCGCTGATCCACGATCCGCACTTGCTGATCCTCGACGAACCGCTGACCGGGCTCGACGCGGCGATGGCGCGCGCGGTCAAGGATGCGCTGCGCGAACAGGTCGATCGCGGCAAGACGGTGATCGTCACCACGCACATCCTCGAGGTCGCCGAGCGGATGGCCGACCGGATCGGGATCATCGGCGGCGGAAAGCTGCTCGCCGAAGGCACGCTCGACGAACTGCGGCAGAGCGCGGGGACCGAAGGCGCGACGCTGGAGGATACCTTCATCCGCCTGACGAGCGGCGCATGACCTTGCTCGCTCCGGGCAGCTTCGCGTGGCTGGCGTGGCACGAAATGACGCTGGCGTGGCGCAGTCGCGCGAGGAAAGGGATCACGCGCTGGCTCGGGCTGCTGCTGCTGATCGGCTATGGGGTGATCGGATGCGTGACGGCGGTTGGGTTGATCGGCGTGCCGATCGCTTTCAATTCGTGGATCGGCGTGGGACTGCTTGCCGGATCGGTCGTCGGGCTGTCGTTCATGACGACCCAGGCGATCCTCGGCAGCCAGCAGACCTTGTACGAAAGCCGCGATCTCGACCTGCTGTTCACCGCGCCGATCGACGCGCGGACGGTGTTGCTCGCCAAGCTCGCCGGGATCGTCGGGGCGATCACGCTGACCTATGCCGTGCTGTTGCTGCCGATGGTCGTCCCGATTGCGATCCTGGGGCATCCGGGACTGCTGGGCGCTGTCGGATTGCTGGCGTCGCTGGCACTGACCGCATCGGCGTTCGGGATCGCGATCACGCTGATCCTCGCGCGCGTCGCGGGCCCGCGCGCAGCGCGGACGGTCGGGCAAATCGCCGCCGCGGTGATGGGCGGCGCGTTGTTCCTCGTTTCGCAATTCTCGCAGCATGACGGGCGGCGCGGATCGGCCTTTTCCAGCCTGTTCGAACGCTTTCGCGCGATGGGCTGGGGCGATCGCGGGTGGAGCGGCATTCCCGGGCATGCCGCGTTCGGCGACCTGATCCCGCTGGCCGTCGTGCTGACGCTGGGGCTGGTGCTGTTCATCGGCGCGGGCGCGGTGCTGCGGCGGCTGTTCCTCAGCGGTTATCAGGATGCGGGCGTCAAACTGTCGCGCGCCAAACCCACCGGCAAGGCGTCGTCGCGGCTGTTCCACGCCGGGCTGTTCCGCTCGATCCTGGCGAAGGAATGGCGGCTGCTGGCGCGCGATCCGGGGATCGTGTTTCAGGTCATCCTGCGGCTGGTCTATCTCGCCCCGCTGATGCTCGGCGCGATGCGCGGCGGCGCCGGATTCCTCGTACCCGGGCTGGCCTTTGCCAGCGTGCTGGTGGCGACGCAGGTGACCGGCAGCTTCGCATGGCTGACCGTGTCGGCAGAGGACGCGCCGGAACTGATCACCGTCGCGCCGGTCGACACGGCGCAGGTCAACCTCGCCAAGCTCGCCGCCGCTTTGCTGATGGCGGCGCCGCTCGCGCTGTTGCTGCCGATCGTGATCGCCACGGTCGGCAAGGCGCCGATCGGCGCGCTGATCACGCTGGCGATGACCGCGATCGGCGGCAGCATCGCGGGCTATATCGAACTCAAACTGGGCAAACCCGGCCAGCGCGCGACATTCGCCAAGCGCCGTCAGGGCGGGTTCGTCGCGGGGTTGCTGGGGATGATCGTCGCGGTGATCTTCGGCGGCGGCGCGGCGCTGGCGGTCTATTTGATCGGCGCCTGATCGAACAAGCCGTCCTGCGCGCCCGGCGGCGGATTGAGCCCGAGATGCTTCCACCCGCTGGCGTTGAGGCAGCGCCCGCGCGCGGTGCGGGCGATCAGCCCCAGCTGGATCAGATAGGGTTCGATCACTTCTTCCACGGTGTCGCGCGGTTCGCTGAGGCCCGCCGCGAGCGTGTCCACGCCCACCGGCCCGCCGCGATAGACGTCGGCGATCATCATCAGATAGCGCCGGTCCATCGCGTCGAGCCCGAGCTTGTCGACCTCGAGCCGGTTGAGCGCGGCATCGGCGGCGATCGCGTCGACCGTCTCGCGTCCCGCGACATTGGCGAAGTCGCGGACGCGCCTGAGCAGCCGCCCCGCGATCCGCGGCGTCCCCCGCGCACGCCGCGCGATCTCTTGCGCGCCATCGGGCGAGACGTGCAGCCCGAGCAGCGACGCCGCGCGCGTGACGACCTTTTCGAGCTCGTCGACGGTGTAGAAATTGAGCCGTACCGGGATCCCGAAACGGTCGCGCAACGGCGTCGTCAACAACCCCTGCCGCGTCGTCGCCCCGACCAACGTGAATTTGGGCAAATCGATCCGCACCGACCGCGCCGACGGCCCTTCGCCGATCATCAGATCCAGCGCGCGATCCTCCATCGCCGGATAGAGCACTTCCTCCACCGCGGGCTGAAGCCGGTGGATTTCGTCGATGAACAGCACGTCGCCATCCTCGAGATTGGTCAGCAACGCGGCGAGGTCGCCCGATTTGGCGATGACGGGGCCGGACGTGGCGCGGAACCCGACCCCCATCTCGCGCGCGATGATCTGCGCCAGCGTGGTCTTTCCCAGCCCCGGCGGGCCGAAGAACAGCACGTGATCGAGCGCATCGCCGCGCGATTTCGCCGCCGCGATGAACACGCGCAAATTCTCGCGCGCCGCCTTCTGCCCGACGAATTCGTCGAGCGTCTTCGGCCGCAGCGCGGCGTCGACATCGTCGGGCTTGCGTATCGGCGCGAGCAGGCGGTCGGAATCATCCATCCACCGTTCCCTACCTGTTCACCCCCGCCCCTGTCGAGCCGGTCCGGCGTTGACCCTGCATCGGGCATGATCCACGACACCGCCAGCATGATCAGCGCCCCGTCATCCGATCTGTCCTCTCGCACGGCGCGGCGCGGGTTCTTCGCGATCCTGATCGTAGCGGCGCTGGCGCGCGCGTTCGCCTTGCCGCTGTACGGCGTCCATCACGCCGACGAATCGTTCCAGTATCTCGAACAGGCGCATCGGCTGGTCTTCGGTTACGGGCTGGTGCCGTGGGAATATCGCCACGGCATGCGCACCTGGCTGGTCCCGCTGCTGCTCGCCGGGCCGATGAAAATCGGCGCGCTGATCGATCCGACGGGGCCATTGCCGATCCTGTTCGCGCGCGGGTTTGCCGCGATCCTGGTGTTCGCGGCGGTGCCGGCGGCATGGGCGATCGGCGCGCGCCTGTCCCGGATGCACGCGCTGGCGGCGATGGCGGTGATCGGACTGTGGTACGAAAGCGTCTATTTCTCAGTTCACGTGCTGACCGAAGTCCTCGCGGCGGCTGCGTTTCTGGGGGGTGCGGCGCTGATGACCGGCGCCGGCGGTCGCTGGCGTTCGGTCGGGGCCGGCGCGCTGCTCGCACTGACGATCGTGCTGCGGTTTCATTATGGTCCCGCCGTCGGGGTGTTCGTGGTGATGACGCTGGGCCGTGACTGGCGGCGCTGGGGCTGGGCGATGGCCGGCGGATGCGCCGTGTTCGCGGCGAGCGCGGCGCTGGATATCGCGGGTGGCGCGATGCCGTTTGGCTGGATCGTCGAGAATTTCCGCCAGAACGTGGTGCACGACCGCGCCGCGCAGTTCGGCACCGACGGCGCGCTGGGGTACATCACGCAATTGTGGATCCAGTGGAGCGTCGCGGCGATCCCGATCCTGCTGTTCGCGGCGATCGGCGCGCGGCGTTACCCGGCGCTGGCCGCAGCGGCGATCGTCAATTTGCTGCTGCACATGGCGATCGGTCACAAGGAATATCGCTTCATCTACCTGTCGGTCGAGATCGCGCTGATCCTCGCGGCGATCGGATCGGTCGATAATGCGCGCCGCTGCCTGCCGCGCGTCGATGCCGCCCGGCTGACGGCGCTGGTCATCGCGGCGTGGGTGGCGGTGTCGCTCGGGCTTGGCTTTACCGGGCGCTCGGCGCCCGACTGGCGTGCCAATGCCGGCGGGTTCGAGCTCGCGCACCGCGCCGGTCGGGACCCGGCGTTGTGCGGCATCGCGATGCGCGACATGGAATATTGGCAAGGCGGCGGCTACGCCTTCCTGCACCGCGATGTGCCGATCTATTTCCCGATCCGCAAGGAATCGGACGGGCGAGTCAGCTTCGCGATCGACAGTGCCCCCGCGTGGAACGACCTGATCGCGCCACCATCGTCCCCGGTACCGCGGGGCTATGCCCGAATCGCGTGCCGACCGACCAGGGCCGGCGGGCTATGCCTCTATCGCCGCGCAGGGGGCTGCGTCGAAGATCAGGCATCGCGCACGGTACGGCTGCAATCGATCCTCGACCGCTACGATTTCTGACGCGCCGCCGTCACGGATAATGCTCGGTGGCATCGCCGGTGATCTCGACCCAGGCATTCTTGCGGTCCTCATAGACCGAGTAGATCGGCGCGGGGAAAGCGGGGTCGGCGAACGTCCCGATCGGCACCGCGTACAAGGCGCGGTGCGGGAGCGCGTGGTACCACACCGTCGTGCCGCAGTCGGGGCAGAAGTGGAACACCGCCTCGTTTCCTTCGTCGGAAATCTTCGTCCAGTGTTTCGAGGTGCCGGTGACGGTGACATGCTCGGGCGCAAACCGCGCCTGCGCCGCGAACGCGCTGCCCGAGCGGCGCTTGCAGTCAAGGCAGTGACAGACCGAGATGCGCATGGGCTCGCCGGTGGTGGTGAGCGAAAGCTGGCCGCAGGGGCAGGAAGCGGTGCGAAGGTTGCTATCAAGCATCAGGTTTCCATTTCCGCGATTCCTGCTGCAGCATAGCGTCAACCACTTGCTGCATGACTGCCACATGAGGAAGGAGAAAATCAGCCGGGCGCTGCCAAGGATGGGTGGCTCCCCAAATCCGATGAAAAGCCTCCCAGCTGCCACTGAGACCAAAGGTGTCAAGTACCTTCTTGGCCGTGGCGTAAGCATCTCCGTACGACTCCGTACGGTTAGCGCCGTCTGCCAATCGTTCGTTAAGCGATCTCATACAAAGAACTACGAACAGCGGCATCAATTTGCCCGAAGCTCTGTAAGTAGTCGCTTGGGCGGCAACATATGCTGAGAAGAACGCGCAGATTGCCTCGCTATCGGCATTGTGACCGAGTTCGACGATAACTGTGTGCTGGGTGCCGAAAGCCACGGCTAAAAGCCCCTGCGACGCCGGTGTCTTCTTTTGGAAGAGACCCACTACTTCGCCGCCTTCCGCAGCGCGAGCCGCACCAGCGCATCGAGCCCCGCGCCCGCGCCAAGTTCCTCCTCCGCCGCGCCGACCGCGGCATTCGCCTCAGCCGGCCGGAACCCCAGATTGAGCAGCGCCGACACCGCATCCGACGCCGCGCCGCTCGCCGCCGCGACGGGCGTGACGCCGCCCAAAATCACCCCGCCGGCCTTGTCCTTCAATTCGCGCACGATGCGTTCGGCGAGCTTCGGCCCGACGCCGTTGGCGCGGCCGATCATCGCCTTGTCCTGTGCGGCAATCGCGCGCGCCAGATCGACCGGCTCGAGCACCGACAGGATTGCCAGCGCGACGCGCGCGCCGACGCCCTGCACCGCTGTCAGCAACCGGAACCAGTCGCGCTCGTCGGGCCGCGCGAAGCCGACCAGCCGGATGAAATCCTCCGCCACCAGCATTTCGGTGAACAACGTCACCGCCTCCCCCGCCGGCCCGATCGCCGCCAGCGTCTTGGCCGAACAGCCGACCAGATAGCCGACCCCGCCGACATCGATCACCGCATGGTCGATGCCCGTCGCTTCGAGGCGGCCTTTGAGGTGCGCGATCATGTTCGGGACATAAGCGGAACACCCGCTGTCGGCAAAGCGAAATCAGGCAAGCCGCCGCGCGCTCGACAGATGGTGTGCGTGACAGATCGCCACCGCCAGCGCGTCGGCGGCGTCCGCCCCGGCGATCTTCACCCCCGGCAGCAACCGCGCGACCATCGCATGGACCTGCGATTTGTCCGCGCCGCCGACCCCGACCACCGCCTTCTTGACCAGCCGCGCGGCATATTCGCCGGGTTCGATTCCCGCCCGCGCGACGCTCAGCAGCACGACGCCGCGGGCCTGCCCCAGCTTGAGCGTCGATTGCGGGTTCATGTTGACGAACACTTCCTCGACCGCCGCGGCTTCAGGCCCGTGATCGGCGATCAGCGCCGCCAGCATCGTGTCGAGATGCGCCAGCCGCCGCGGCAGGCTTTCCTTGGCGTCGGTCTTGAGGTGGCCGTTGGCGAGGTGCGACAGGCGGTTGCCCTCGGCCCGGATCAGCCCCCAGCCGGTGGTGCCGAGTCCGGGGTCGAGGCCGAGGATGAGCACGCGGTCAGAACCACATGTCGAAGCGCGGGTCGGTGTCTTCGGTGTCCTCGACCCCCGCCGGTTTGAACCGGCTGAGGTCGCTGAAACCACCCCGAAGCAGCGTCGCGCGGCCTTTGCATTCCAGCGTGCTGACATCCTTGTCGCCCTGCTGGACATGGATGCCCGACCAGCGCTTACCGGGAACGTCGGTCAATTGCCCGGCCGTCGCCTCGAACACCACATAGTCATAGCCGTCGCGGTTGAAGCGGGCGTAGTTCTGGCGACCGCCCCCGCCCCCGATCACGGTACCCGTGCGCACGTTGCTCCACTTTGCATCGCTGGCGATGTCGATCGCAGCGCGGCCAGCGGGGCCGAAGCGATAGCTGAGCTTGCCCTTCGACCCGCACAGACTGCCGACCGACGCGCCGAAGCGGCACGAATAGACCACCGTCTCGGCCGCGCGGCATTGCGATGGTTGCAGCACCTGCGCGCGCGTTGCCGCGACCGGGCTGCCCAGTGCAAGCGCCAGCAGCATCCCGCCGATGGCGCGCGAGGCAATCAACCGATTTTCTCCATGATCTCGTCCGAGACTTCGTAATTGCCCCACACGGTCTGGACGTCGTCATCGTCGTCGAGCGCATCGATCAGCTTGAACAACGTCGCGGCATCGTCCTCGCCGACCTCGATCGTCGTTTGCGGACGCCAGGCCAGCTTGGCGCCTTCGGCTTCGCCCAGTTTCGCTTCGAGCGCCTTGGCGACTTCGTGCAGATCGCCTTGGCCGGTCCAGATTTCGTGGCCGTCCTCGCTCGACGACACGTCCTCCGCGCCCGCCTCCAGCGCCGCTTCGAACACCGTGTCGGCGTCGCCCGCGCTGGCCGGATAGCTGATCAATCCCATCCGGTCGAAGGCGTGGCTGACCGAATTGGGCGCGCCCAGATTACCGCCGTTGCGCGACACCGCGGTGCGCACGTTGGTGACGGTGCGGTTGCGGTTGTCGGTCAGCGTCTCGATGATCAGCGAGACGCCGCCGGGACCGAAGCCTTCGTAGCGGATCTCTTCGTAATTCTCGCCCTCACCCTTGGTCGCCTTGTCGATCGCGCGCGCGATATTGTCCTTGGGCATCGACTGCGCCTTGGCGGCGTTGACCGCCGCGCGCAGCCGCGGGTTCATGTCGGGATCGGGCAAGCCCATCTTGGCCGCGACGGTGATTTCGCGGCTGAGCTTGGAGAATGCACCCGAACGCTTCTTATCCTGCGCTCCCTTGCGGTACATGATGTTCTTATATTTTGAATGGCCTGCCATCGGGTCCTCTTTGGGGTTTGGGCGCTCTCTAAACGATGCCGTGTTCCTGCGAAAGCAGGAACCCAGAGCCACAAGCGACGTGGTTCGTGACCCTGGGCTCCTGCTTTCGCAGGAGCACTACAGCGCTTTCCCGCACGCGACTCCGCTCGCCCACGCCCATTGGAAATTATACCCGCCCAGCCAGCCGGTCACGTCGACCGCCTCGCCGATGAAATACAGGCCCGGCACGGCTTTCGCTTCCATCGTTTTCTGCGACAGCGCGTCGGTGGAGATGCCGCCGATCGTCACTTCGGCCTTGGCGAAGCCTTCGGTGCCGTTGGGGTGAAACGGCCACGCCGCGAGTTGCGCTTCGGCGTCGCCCAGAGCCTTGTCGGTCAGGTCGGCGAGGTTGCCGGGTAGCGCGATCTTGTCGGCCAATGCTTCGGCGAGGCGCCCGGGCAGCGTCTGGCCGAGCGCGGACTGCACACTGGTGCGCGGGTGCAGCCGTTTCTGCTCGGTCAGCCAGCCGTCGGGCCGCTCGGGCAGGAAATCGATCGCGACCGCTTCGCCGCTGCGCCAATAGGACGACACCTGCAGGATCGCCGGCCCCGACAGGCCGCGATGCGTGAACAACGCCGCTTCGCGAAACGCGCCCTTGCCGGCGCTCGCCACCACCTCGGTCGCGACTCCCGACAGGCTGCGGAACAAGGTCTCGTCGCCGCCCAGCGTCAGCGGGACCAACGCCGGGCGCGGTTCGACAACCTTCAACCCGAACCGACGCGCCACGTCATAGGCAAAACCGGTCGATCCCATCTGCGGGATCGACGGCCCACCGGTCGCGATCACCAGCTGCTGTGCGGTCGCGGTTCGTCTGCCGATCCGCACGCTGAACTGGCCGTCGGCATGGTCGATCTCGTCGACGCTCTCGCCCAGCGACCAGTCGACGCCGCCGCCTGCGCATTCGTTGCGCAGCATCGTCACGATCTGCCGCGCCGAGCCGTCGCAGAACAGCTGGCCCAGCGTCTTTTCGTGCCACGCGATGCGATAGCCATCGACCAGCGCGATGAAATCGGCGGGCGTGTAGCGCGCCAGCGCCGAGCGCGCGAAATGCGGGTTGGCCGACAGGAAACGGTCGGGCGCGGTGTGGACGTTGGTGAAATTGCACCGCCCGCCACCCGAAATCAGGATCTTCTTGCCCGGTTCGTCAGCGTGATCGACCAGCAGCACGCGCTGGCCGCGCTGGCCCGCGACCGCCGCCGCCATCATCCCCGCCGCGCCGGCGCCGAGGATGATCGCGTCATAGGGTGCGGCGTTGCTCAGATCATGCCCAGCGCGTGCAGATAGGTTTCGAGGATCGCCTCTTCCTCCTGATATTCTTCTTTCTTTTTCTTGCGGATCGCCAGGATCTTGCGGATCGCCTTGGGGTCGTAGCCGCGGCTCTTGGCCTCGCCCATCACGTCCTTGATGTCGTCCGAAATGCCCTTTTTCTCTTCTTCGAGCCGCTCGGCGCGCTCGATCAGCAGTCGCAATTCGTCGGCCGCTACACGCCCGCCGCCCATGCCTTCGCCACGTTCCTCAGCCATATATCCCCGTCTGCTGGTCCACGCCGTGAATCGGCCGGTGGAAAGGCCGGGCGTCTACGCCACGCCGCCCCCGTCCTCAACCCGCTCCGCCCACATTTTAGCGATTGGGTTCGGTCATCGACGGTGGATCGCTGGCCGGAAAGCTCTCGTCCAGCGCTTCGTCGAGCGCGGCGTTTTTCGCCACGCTTTCCTCCATCCGGCGGAGCTGTTCGGGGGTCGCGTCGGGCTGGCGCGCCTTCCAGTCGCCGTATGGCATGCCGTAAATCGCGTCGCGCGCAGCAGCTTTGTCCAGCCCGCCCGCCTCGCTCACCCAGTCCGACAGGCAATTGCGGCAGAACCCGGACAGCCCCATCAAGTCGATATTCTGCGCATCCTCGCGCTGGCGCAGGTGGCGCACCAGACGGCGAAAAGCCTTGGCCGCTACGGCATCGTCGAGGGCATCGAGGGGGTCCATTGTTTCGCTCCACGGTTGATCCATGTGAGATAGGGACTAGAGCCGGTCGCGCACAAGCCAAGGACTCCTCCCCATGACCAAGGCCATCCCTCCGCGCTCGCGACAGGTTCGCGTGCTTGCCACGCTGGGGCCCGCGAGCAGCACCCCGGAGATGATCGGAAAATTGTTCGAAGCCGGCGCCGACGCGTTTCGCGTCAACATGAGCCACGGCGATCAGGCATCGAAGGTACCGTTGATCGCCGCGATCCGCAGCCTCGAAAAGCGTTATGGTCGGCCGACCACGATTCTCGCCGACCTGCAGGGGCCCAAGCTGCGCGTCGGCAAGTTCGACGGCGGCAAGGTGATGCTGGAGACCGACAGCATCTTCACGCTCGACCGCGACAAGACGCCGGGCGACGCGACGCGGGTCGAGCTGCCGCACCGCGAGATTTTCGAGGCGATGGAAGCCGGCGCGCGGCTGTTGCTCGACGATGGCAAGCTGGTGCTGCGCGTGCTCGAGCACGACCAGACGAAGATCGTCACCAACGTCGAAGTCGGCGGGGCTCTGTCTAACAACAAGGGGCTCAACGTTCCCGATGTCGTCGTGCCGATGGCGGCGATGACCGAGAAGGATCGCAGCGACCTGGCCTTCGCGGTCGAGCAGGGTGTCGACTGGATCGCGCTGAGCTTCGTTCAGCGGCCCGAGGATCTGATGGAGGCGCGCAAGCTGATCGGCGGCAAAGCCAGCCTGCTTGCCAAGATCGAAAAGCCGTCGGCAATCGACCGGCTGGAGGAAATCATCGAAGCCTGCGACGGCGTGATGGTCGCGCGCGGCGACCTGGGGGTCGAACTCCCGCCGCAGACGGTGCCACCATTGCAAAAACGAATCGTCGAAACCGCGCGGCGTCAGGGCAAGCCGGTGGTGGTCGCGACGCAAATGCTCGAATCGATGATCGAGAGTCCGTCGCCGACTCGCGCCGAGGTCTCCGACGTGGCCACGGCGATCTACGACGGCGCCGACGCGATCATGCTGTCGGCCGAGTCCGCTGCGGGCAAATGGCCGATTGAATCGGTCGCGATGATGAACGCGATCGGCGTCGCGGTCGAAAGCGATTCGATGTACAGTGACCGGATCCACTTCACCGTGGTACGCTCGGACCCGACCACCGCCGACGCGCTGGCCGAAGCCGCCAAGAACATCGCCGCAACGATCGATGCCGCCTTGATCGTGTGCTTCACCACCAGCGGCTCGACCGCGCGCCGGATCGCGCGCGAGCGGCCGTCGGTGCCGCTGATGGTGCTGACCCCCAAGATGGAAACCGCGCGGCGCGCCGGGCTGTTGTGGGGCGCCTATGCCGTGCACACCAAGGACGTCGATTCGTTCGAGGAAATGGTCGCCAAGGCCAAGCGCATGGCGCTGCGCCACAAACTCGCCAAGGCCGGCGACCGCGTGATTGTGATGGCCGGCGTGCCGTTCAGGACACCGGGATCGACCAACGTGCTCCACGTCGTGCGGATCATCGGCGATGAGCTGAAGGGGTATAGCGAGACCGCCTGATGCGACGTCATCCCGGCCTTGTGCCGGGGTGACGGTGAATTAGAGGGTGAACCCCAGCCCGCGAAGATTGGCGCGAAACGTCGCCGCATCGCTGAACAGCAAAGCGTGAATCCCTACCGACGCCGCCCCCGCGACGTTCGCCGCGTTATCGTCGATGAACACCGCTTCCCCCGGCTCGAGCCCGAAGCGATCGAGCGCAAGGCGATAGATCGCAGCGTCGGGCTTCACCAGTTTCTCGTCGCCCGACACCACGACATCTCGGAAGCGGTCGAACAGCGCCGCTTCGCGGTTGCGGAACGGCGGCCAGAATTCGCCCGAGAAATTGGTGATGCCAAAGATCGGCACGCCCGCCGAATCGAGGTCGGCGACGATTTCGGCCATGCCCGCGACAGGATCACCGACGCTGTCGTTGAAGCTCGGGCCCCAGGCGGCAATCAGCTCGGCATGCGCGGGGAATTGGGCGCTTAGCTCGGCCGATGTTTCGGCGAAGGGGCGTCCGGCATCGTGCTGAAAATGCCATTCCTTCGTCACGACGTCGCGCAGAAACGCGTCGAGCGCCCGATCGTCACCGATCAGGCGCTCGTACAGGAACCGCGGGTCCCATTCGTACAGCACGTTGCCGACATCGAAGATGACGGCAGACGGCTGAACCATCGTCGCTTAGCCCTGGCGGGCCTTGAAGCGGCGGTTGGTCTTGTTGATGACATAGGTGCGCCCGCGACGACGGATCACGCGGTTGTCCCGGTGGCGATCCTTGAGCGACTTCAGGGAATTGCGGATCTTCATGATCGATTCGCTTTGCTTATCTTTACGGTGAAACTTGGAAGCGGCGCGCCTATAGCGCAGGGGGTATGAAGTCAACCCAAGGTGACGCGAAACGGAGTCCGTCATCCAAGCGTTGCAGCGTGCAACGACCCGTGTGGAGAAGTGAAGATGCGTATCGCGATTGTTCTGGCCGCCGTCCTGATGACGGGCTGCGCCGCCTCCACCGCGAGCTATCCGGTCGAAGTGACGCGATTCCGCGTCGATGAGGTCGGTCGCGGCACGATCACATTGATCCCCGCGAACGGCGACGCGGAAAGCCTCGAGTTCCGCGCTTATGCCGATGCCGTCGGCTTTGATCTGATGAAGTATGGCTATAGCGTGGTCCCGCGCGGCAAGAGCGCCGCGTTTGTCGCGGTCGTCGATATCCGCGCCGACAAGCGCACCGTGCGCAGCCAGTCGCCGATCAGCATCGGATTAGGCGCGGGCGGCGAAACCGGCGGATATCGCGGTGGCGGCATCGGGCTGGGCGGCGGCATTTCGTTCCCGATCGGTCGCGGCCGGAGCCGCGATCAGGTGCTGACCACGCTGTCGGTCAAGATCAACACCGCGCAGGGCGATCAGGGCGTGTGGGAGGGCCGCGCAACGACGCAGGACGTGCGTCCTGCCGGCACGGGCGACGCCAACCTGACCGCGAGGAAACTGTCGAGCGCTCTGTTCACGGGCTTCCCCGGCGAATCGGGTCGGACTATCACGGTCAAATGAGCACCGACACAATCGCGATCACGAGCGCCTTCGATGGCGGGAACATCAAGCTGATCGCCATCGAGGGCGACCGCATCGACCTGGAGATCGTCAAGGATCATCTGTCGGACTTCTACCAATGGTTCTCGTTCCGCGTCGCCAATGCCGCGGGGCGCAAGCTGACCTTGCGCATCGTCAACGCGGGCCAGTCGGCCTATCCGTTCGGCTGGCCGGGGTACAAGGCGCGCGCCTCGACCGACCGCGTCGCATGGCGGATGATCGACACCCGCTACGACAAGGCCGCGGGCGTGCTCGAGTTCGACTGGGAATCGGACGCGCAGGTCGCGTATTTCGCCTATTTCGCGCCGTACACGATGGAGCAGCACGAAGCGCTGATCGCGAAATACGCCGCGATGCCCGGCGTGACTCACCGCGAACTCGGCCACACGCTCGACGGGCGCGCGATGGATTTGCTGACGATCGGTAGCGGCGACAAACCGGTCTGGCTCTACGCGCGCCAGCACCCCGGCGAGAGCATGGCCGAATGGTGGATGGAAGGCGCGCTGGAGTGGCTGACCGGCCCGGCGGCGGACGCGCTCAAGGCCAAGTGCACCTTCCACGTCGTGCCCAACATGAACCCCGACGGCAGTTTCCGCGGGCATCTGCGCACCAACGCGGCGGGGATCAACCTCAACCGCGAATGGCACGAGCCGACGATGGAAAAGAGCCCCGAGGTCAAGCTCGTCCGCGACGCGATGGACGCGACGGGCTGCAAGCTGGCGATGGACGTCCATGGCGACGAAGCGATCCCCGCCAACTTCCTCGCCGGGTTCGAGGGTATCCCCAGCTGGACCGACGCGCTGGGCGAAAAATTCTACGATTTCGGCCGGCGGCTGGCGGCGCGCACGCCCGATTTCCAGACCGAAAAGGGCTATGAGAAATCGTCGCCGGGCAAGGCCAATCTGACGATGTCGACCAACCAACTGGCCGAACGCTTCGGCGCGGTCGCGATGACGCTGGAAATGCCGTTCAAGGATCACGACCCGAACCCGGACGCCGAGTTCGGGTGGAGCCCCGAGCGGTGTCAGGCGCTGGGCGTGGCGTGTCTGGAGACGATCGAAGAGGTAATCGACGGGGTTTGATCCGTCGGCACACGCCTTCCGGTAAATCTCTGGTCGCTCTCTAATAGAAAAGTAACCGGTCCGGACCCAATGCTCCCGGATGAACCTCGAAAAACTGATGGCCGAGCACGATCGCATCGACGTGGCGATCGCCGCGCTGGCGGCATCGATCGCCAACGAAGAGCCCAATACGGCTGCGGTAACATGCGCTCTGTTCGATCTTAACAATGAACTGACCGAGCATCTGGCCCATGAAGACAGCTTCATCTATCCGAAGATGATCGGCGGAAAGAATGCCGCCGGAGCAGCGACTGCGCGTCAGTTCGTCAAGGATTTCGAGAATTTGCGGACCGAGTGGGACAACTATCTCGTCGAATGGCAGCCCGAGTGTATCGAGCATGATTGGGCGCATTTTCGCGAATCGACCGTGTGGATGACCGACCAGCTGAGCAAGCGGGTTAGTGCGGAAAACACCTTGCTCTATACTGCCGCGCTGAAGAGCGGGTCGATCACGCTGCGCGACTGACGACAGCCGGCCTTACGCACTGCGTGTCCTATAGGCCCGTCCCGCGCGCACCCTGAGCGTCGCATATTGCGCGCCGAACAAGGCGAATTTCGACGTCGCCGCCACGATCACGAACCATGCCACGGCTTCGCGCGGCGGCAATGCCGCGAGCAACGCGACGTTCAGCGCAGCGGTGGCGAACATCAACCCGGCCCACGCCCATCCCACACGATCGAAAGTGCGGGCAGGCAGCAGGTCGAGCGCAATGTTGGGGACATAGCGCGTGACCCAGCCGCGCGGCAGCATCGTTGCCGCCACGCAGAGATAGACGATGCTCGGCTTGAGCAACACGAATCGCGGATCGCGCAGCACCACGCTCAGCAGACCTAGTATCGCCGTAAGCGCCACGCCCGTCAGCAGGATCGCGGGCACGCGCTCGCGGCGGCGCAGATGGAGCGCGATCTGGATCAGCCCGACGCCCAGTCCGATTGCGGCGGCGATCCACGCCACACCGATGATCAGGTACAGCGCGTAAAAGACCAGCGTTCCCGCCAAATCCTCAAGCAAGGGCCGGATCGAAGCGAGCAGGTAGCGCATGTCCCGGCCTTCCCGTCGCTACCCGAACAATTCCCCCAGAAAATCCTTCGCCGCTTCCCAGCTCCGCCGGTCGGCCCGTTCCTCATACCCGACCCCCGGCATCACCACCTGCCCCTTAAGCGCCACGTCGGTGAACGCATGCCCGGCATTGCCATAAGCATGAAGCTGCCAGTCCGCCCCGCCCTCGGTCAGTTCCTTTGCCAGCGCGGCGACCGTATCCGGCGGCCCCAGCGGGTCGTCCCAGCCGTGGGCGATCAGCAGCTTCGACTTGATCGGGGTGACCGACGCATAATCGGGCCGGTCGTACACACCGTGAAAGCTCACCCCGCCGAGGAAATCGAGCCCCGCACGCGCCATGTCGAGGACGCACTTGCCCCCGAAGCAATAGCCATAGGCCGCGAGCCGCGCCGGATCGACCAAGGGAAATTTCCTGAGCACGCCGAGCGACGCATCGAGCCGGTCGCGCAGCAGCGGGCGGTCGTTGTTGAGCGGGCCCATATATTTCGCCTGCTCGGGCCCGCGCTCGGCGCGCTTGCCCTGCCCGTAGACGTCGGCGACGAACCCGACATAGCCCAGCTTGGCGAGGTTCTCGGCGTGGACGACGTCCGATTCTTTCTGCCCCAGCACGTTGGGGATGACGAGCACTCCGGGGCGCGCGGTTTCGACTTCGTCCTCATACGCGATCACGCCCTCGAACGGGCCGCCGGGGCCATCATACACGATGGTCTGTCGTACGATCGCCATAACTCGACTCTCCCGGTTTGCCGTTGCTGCGACACTCGCTACAGACGCGGCAAATCGCCTGCAAGGAGTCGCCCGTGCCCATTCTCGTCCTGATCCGTCACGGCCAGTCGACCTGGAACCTCGAAAACCGCTTCACCGGCTGGTGGGACGTCGACGTGACCGAAAAGGGCGCGGAGGAAGCGCGCGCGGCGGGGCGGCTGATGGCGGCGAAGGGGCTCGATTTCGACCAGACCTTCACCTCGCTGCAGACGCGGGCGATCAAGACGCTCAATCTCGCGCTCGAGGAAATGGGGCGGCTGTGGCTGCCGGTCGAAAAGGACTGGCGGTTGAACGAACGGCATTATGGCGGGCTGACCGGGCTCAACAAGGCCGAGACCGCGGCGAAGCATGGCGACGAGCAAGTCCATATCTGGCGCCGCAGCTTCGACATCCCGCCCCCGCCGCTGGAGGCCGGGAGCGAATACGATCTGTCGAAGGACCGCCGTTATGCCGGGATCGCGATCCCCAATACCGAAAGCCTGAAGGACACGATCGCGCGCGTGCTCCCCTATTGGGACGGCCGCATCGCACCCGCGCTGAAGAGCGGCCAGCGCGTGCTGATCTCCGCGCACGGCAATTCGCTGCGCGCGTTGGTCAAGCATCTGAGCGGGATTCCCGACGACGAAATTACGAGCCTGGAGATCCCGACCGGTCAGCCGATCGTGTACGAGCTGGACGACAATCTGACCGCGACGGATCGCTATTACCTCAGCGAGCGGTGACGTTTCCGTCCAAGACGGGCCGCCAGAGTCGTCGCACACCGTCTGCCGGCCATAAGGAGGGCGACGATGCCGCAATTCGTGATCGAACGGGAGATGCCCGGAATCGGCGGGGCGAGCGCCGCCGATCTGAAAGGCGCGTCGCAGACGTCGTGCAGCGTGCTGCGCGACCTCGGCCCCGAAATTCAGTGGGTGCACAGCTACGTCACCGACGACAAGATTTACTGCATCTATCGCGCGCCGAGCGCCGACCTGATCCGCGAACATGCGACGACCGCGGGCTTCCCGGCCAATGCGGTGTCCGAAGTGCGATCGGTGATCGACCCCACGACCGCGGAATAGCTTAGCGCACGCCGGCCTTCCCCAGTTCGTCGCGCGCCTCGGCGAACGCCTTCGCGAACGCAGGCTTCGCCATCAACCGCTCCGCCAATAGCAGCCCGAGTGCCTCGCCCGCGGTCACGTCGCTGCGGAAATGCTGGTCGCAGGTCAGCCGCGTCTGCGCGAATTCGGCGGCGCGCGCGAGGATCGCCGGGGCCCGCGCCGGGATCAGCCGCACCAGCACCCCGGCCATCGAATAGGCCATCGTCGCATGCCCGCTGGGATAGCTCGACAGCGGATCGTCGCCGCGCGAACACGGCACGATCGCGGGATCGACGATCCATGGCCGGGGTCGTTTGAATTCGTCCTTGCCGCGATCGACCACGTCCTTTTCGGTCGCGCGCACCAGCTCGAACAACCGCGCGGTCGCGGGCAGCTTGGTCAGGTCCAGCCCGCGCACCGCGCCGGCGAACAACGACACGTCCTTGGTTTTTCCCAGCGCCGCCGCGGCATCGCGCTCGGCGGGCGTGCCCGTCGCCAGCATCGTGCGCAATTCGACCAGTTCGGCCCGCCCCTGCGGCGAATCGGTCGCCGGGGGCGGGGGCAGCACCAGTACCGGATCGAGATCCGCCGCCGTCAACAGCCCCCGCGCGTCATCGCCCGGTGCTGCCCCGATCAGGAGCGCAATCGCCGCGACCCAAACGACCCGCATCGTCAGAATTTGAACGTGACGTCTGCGGTGACCGCGCGACCCGGCTGATAATAATATTGGTCCAGATTCGTCGTCAGCGGCTGACCGATCGCCGCAAACGGCGTCTTGCTGCTCGCGCCGATATTGGTCACGCGTTTTGCGTCGAACAGGTCGGTCACCTCGACGCCGACGCGGAACGGGCCGACTTCGTAACTCGCCGCCAGAATCGCGGTGTTATAGGATGCGATCCGATAGGCGGCGTATGTCGCGTCGGTGCTGCTGGTGGCGTTCTGTTCGTATTGGGCGCCGGTCAGCTTGTCGATCAGCGAGAAGCGGAGCGGACCGCGCTTGACGATGATCCCGCCCGCCGCCGTCATGACCGGCGCATTGGCGACTTGCAGACGGGTATCCTTGGCGATCGCCCGGTTGCGCGAGGCGTTGGCAAACACCGCAATGCCGTCGGCGAACGCATAGGTCACCTGGCCCTCGACGCCCTGATACAAGGCGCCGCCGATGTTGGTGAACACCGTGCCAACGCCCGGCGTCGGCGACGTGAAGCTGGAAAATTTGTTCTGGAAATCGATCGTATAGACGTCGGCGTCGATCGACAGGCGCTGGCCGTGGTACACGAACCCCGCCTGATAGTTGGTCGAGCGCTCGGGCACGACGTTCGAATATTGCGGATTGTCGACATACAGCGCGCTGAGCGGCGGGATCAGGAAGCCGCGGGCATATTCGGCATAGATCGACAGGTTCGGTGTGAGCATCCAGTTGGCCTGCAGGAACGGCAGGTTCACGCTCCAGCTGTTGGTGACGTTCTGGGCGTAGCGCGTGGTCTGGTTGTAGAGCGCCATGATCTTGCGGTTGTAATCGACATGCTTGAAACCCGGCGTGATCGACAGACCGGGCACAGGCTTGAGCTCCAGCTCGACGAACAGGGCATCGTTATTGCCTTCGCTGTGCTGGTCGAACTTGACGTAGAGCGGGGTCACGGCGCCGGGGTTCAGGCCGGTGGCCGGCGCGGTCACCTTTTTCTCGACATAATTGAAGACGCCGGTGGTGAGGTCGACGTCGGTCTGCTGGCGATAGGTGCGGCTGAACTCGATCTGGCCGCCGGCGGTCAGCGTGGCGAACGGCGCAAGCTGCACGCGTACCTTGGCGATATCGCCGTACACGCGATATTTGTTGGTCTTGGTGTAGCCCGGCTGATCGCCGACGATCTTCACGCCCGCCGAATTGGTCGTCGACACCGCCGTCCCGGGCACCAGCGTCACGTCGTTCGCCGACAGCGTCTCGTTGTCGTAATAATACGTGTAGGCGCGGTTCTCCAAGACGCTGCCGGGCGCGATCTGCGCCTCGAGCTTGACGATCTCGAAATCCGTGGTCTTTTCCGTACGGTTATACGCGTAATATTGCGGCGTGTTGGGGTCGTTGTTGAGGCTGAAATATTTTCCGTACAGCGACTGCTGGTACAGCGTCGACCCATCCTTGTCGGGCTGATTGAAGCGGTTTTTGTTGTACGTTCCCAGGATCGTCAGCGAGACGTCGGGCGAGATCGGGATCACCGCTTTGCCGTAGAGGTTGTAGTTACGGTATTTCTCGAAACTGAGCTTCCCGTCGGTCTTCACGTATTGCCCGGTGAACACGAACTTTGTGCCCCCCAGCGCATCGATCGCGCCCGTGTTCACCAGCCCGCGCAACAGATACGTGTTGAAACTGCCATAGCTGGCCTTCAGCTGACCGCCGAATTGATCGCGCGCGGCGCGGCTGAACAGGTTGATATTGCCCCCGAACGTCGCCTGGCCAAGCTGGCTGGCATTGCCCGGACCGCGGTCGACGACCAGCGTCTCGATCGTATTCGACGGGAAGAACGTGGTCGAATGGTGCGTCGGATCATTCGTGTCGCCGAACGGCACGCCGTCATACGTAATATTGTATTCGCCGTCCTGGAACCCGCGGATCTGCGCTTTGGATTCGGACAGCCCGACGCCGTTATTGCCGTTGAAATTGGACACGCTGGGGGTGATCAGCGCGATCTGATTGAAGTCCGACGTCGCCGGCAACGAATCCTCGATCAGCGAGCGGCTGACCACCGATTGCGGCTGGCGCGCATCGAGCGACGCGGTCACCGGGGCGATCTCGTTCGCCTTGGTCGCGGTGATGATGATGTCGGACCCTTCGGCCAGCGCCTGCGGATCGGTCTTCTTCTGATCGGCATCGTCGGTCGGTCCGGCGACCTCGGTCGTCTTGGTTGGCGTCTCCGCGTGCGCCACGGCCGGTACGACCAACAGAGCGACGCTGCCGAGCAGCATCGAAACCAAGCGACGTGTCATATGAAATCTTCCCCGGACCACTTCACCCGAGCCGCTAGGCCTCGCTTGTGACAGTTCCGCGCCGGTTCGATGACGTTTCGGAGACTCGCAAAATATTACGGTTGCGGGACGATCCCTGCCTGCAACGGTTGCTCCATTTGCCCGCTCCCGCTAACGCGCGGCGATGGAACCGCTGGTGGGCATCATCATGGGCAGCACGTCCGATTGGGAGACGATGCGTCATGCCGCCGACGCGCTGACCGAACTCGGCGTGCCGCATGAGACCAAGGTGGTCAGCGCGCACCGCACCCCGCAGCGGCTGTACGATTACGCGACCAGCGCCGCCGAGCGCGGGCTGAAAGTGATCATCGCGGGCGCGGGCGGCGCGGCGCATCTGCCCGGCATGGCGGCGTCGATGACGCATTTGCCGGTACTCGGCGTGCCGGTCGAGAGCAAGGCGCTGAAGGGCGCGGACAGCCTCTATTCGATCGTCCAGATGCCCGGTGGCGTTCCCGTCGGCACGCTGGCGATCGGCAAGCCCGGCGCAATCAATGCCGGGCTGCTCGCGGCCGCGATCCTCGCGACAAGCGATCCGGCGTTGACCGAGCGCTTGAAGGCGTGGCGCGCGAAGCAGACCGCCGACGTGGCGATCGACCCGGTATGATCACCCTTCCCCCCGGCTCCACCATCGGTATCCTCGGCGGCGGGCAGCTCGGGCGGATGCTGGCGAGCGCCGCGGCGCAGCTGGGCTATCACACCAACATCCTCGCCCCCGACGCGGAAAGCGTCGCGGCGCAGACCGCCTCCAGCTTCACCCGCGCGGATTATCACAGCCGCATCGTGCTCGACGAAATGGCCGCGCGCTGCGACGTGGTGACCTACGAATTCGAAAATATCGCGATCGAGCCGGTCACGTATCTGTCGACCAAGGTGCCCGTCTGGCCGCCCGCGCAAGCGCTGGGCATCGCGCAGGACCGCGCGAGCGAGAAAGCGTTCGTCGACACGATCGGCGGGCAGACCGCGCCGTGGCGCCGCGTCGCCAGCCTCGACCAGCTTCAAGCCGCGCTGAGCGAGATCGGCGCGCCCGCGATCCTCAAGACGCTGCGGCTCGGCTATGACGGCAAGGGTCAGGTGCGGATCGGATCGGCCGCCGAGGCGGACGCCGCGTGGGAAGCGATCGGCCAGCGGCCCGCGATCCTCGAAGGCTTCGTGACCTTCAGCCACGAATTCTCGATCATCCTGGCGCGCGGCGCCGACGGCGCGATGGTCAGCTATCCGCCGCCGTGGAACCAGCATGTCGACGGCATTCTCTCGCGCTCATCGCTCCCCGCTCCGCCCGAAATCGCCCGCCAGTGGGGCGTCGCCGCCGCGCTGACCGGGCGGATCGCCGACGCGCTGGACTATGTCGGGGTGCTGACCTGCGAATTCTTCGCGACGGCCGAGGGCCCGGTACTCAACGAACTTGCCCCGCGCGTTCACAATTCGGGGCATTGGACGATCGAGGGCGCGGTCACGTCGCAGTTCGAGAACCATGTCCGCGCGATCTGCGGACTCCCGCTCGGCGACACCGCGCTGACCGCCCCCACGGTGGAGATGCAGAATCTGATCGGCCACGATGCCGATGCCTGGGCGGCAATCCTCGCCGAACCCGGCGCGCATCTGCACCTCTACGGAAAGGGCGATGCCCGACCGGGGCGCAAGATGGGACACGTCACCCGGATCGGACGCGGCTGAGCTACTTCACCACCGGCAGCGCAATATAGCTAGCGTTCGGCCCCGACACCCACACCTTCTGCGTCGCCTTGATATAGTCCGCCGGCTTCGCGAAGAAGATGTTCGGGACGAACCGCTGCGGGTTGCGATCGTAGAGCGGGAACCAGCTCGACTGGACCTGCACCATGATCCGGTGCCCGGGCAGGAAGACATGGTTCGCGTTGGGCAGCGCGAAACTGTAGTTGAGCGGGGCGTCGGCGATCAGCGGCTTCGCGACATCGAACCCTTCGCGGTAGCGCCCGCGGAAGATGTCCATCGCCACCGCCAATTGGTACCCGCCCATCACGCTCGACCCCGGCACCTGATCGGGCCAGACATCGATCAATTTGACCACCCAGTCGCTGTCGGTGCCGCTGGTCGACGCGGTCAGCCTGACCATCGGCTGCCCCGAAATCTTGACCGGGTCGGTCAGCACGTCGCTGGTGAAGCTGAGCACGTCGGGGCGTGCCGACACCGCGCGCTGATCGTCGGCGAGCCAGTTCGGCCACGGATTGTTGTCATAGCCGATCGGCATCACCGGCCGGTTGCGGAACACCACCGGGTGCGCCGGGTCGGAGACATAGTCGGCGGTCTCTTCGCCATCCTTTGCCGCATCGAACCCCAGCGCCATGCCGGGTTTCAGGTAGAGCCGTGCAGTATCCGCCGCCACCGATGGCCATGCCTTCATCCGGCGCCACTCGTTGGTCCCGCTTTCGAACGCGGTCACCGGGGCGACGTCCATCGGCGTGCCCTTCAGAAAGTGCGACAGGAACGGCGCCAGCACGGTCTTGCGCCACGCCTTGCCGGTCGCCTGATCCCATTGGATCGCGCCGAGCGAGGCGGCGTCCTCGATCTCCTGCCCGTGATGCCACGGGCCGAGCGTCAGATAGACCATGTCGTTATTGACGTCCTTGGGCTCGATCGCGCGATAGACCGCGGTGGCGCCGTAAATGTCCTCCTGGTCCCACAGCGAATGGACCAGCATCACCGGCACCTTGAGCGGCTGTCTGGCGAGGATCTTGTCCATCGCCTGCTCTTGCCAATACGCATCGTACGCCGGGTGGGCGATGATCTGCTTCCAGAAACCGATCTGCTCCAGCCCCATGCGCCGCCCGAGTTCGCCGGCCGATCCCGGGCGCAGATACTGGTCGTAATCGTCGTCGGTGCTGCTGACCCACGGCGCAGAATTGTCGCGCGTCGCGATCTGCTCCCAGATATAGGGCATGTTCATCTGGCGGAACGCGCCGTTGTGGAACCAGTCGTCGCCCATCCAGCCGTCGACCATCGGGTTCATCGGCACCGACACCTTGAGCGCCGGATGCGGGTTGATCAGCGCGGCGAGCGGCTCGTAGCCGTCATAGCTGATCCCCAGAATGCCGACCTTGCCGTTCGATTGCTTCAGGTTTTTGACCAGCCAGTCGATCGTGTCGTAGCAATCGGTCGAATCGTCGACCTTGGTCGGGTTGAGCGACGACCCGACCAGCGGCCGGTTCATTACATAGGTCCCCTCCGACCCGTATTTGCCGCGAATGTCCTGGACCACGCGGATATAGCCGCCCTCGACGATCACGTCGGTGGCGTTGTCATAGCCATACAGCGCCGCGCCCAAATTGCCGCTGACCTTATTCGCGGTCAGCCCATCGGCCTTGTACGGTGTGCGCGTCAGCAGGATCGGCGCATCTTTCGCGCCTTTGGGGATCAGGATCACGGTGTGGAGCTTCGCCCCATCGCGCATCGGGATTTCGACCGTCCGGCGCTCGTAATTCCAGCCCTCGGTCGGCGCGTTCAGCGTCGCGGGCCGCTCGTCATAGGTCTGCGCCGCTCCGCTGCCAGTCGAGAGCGCCGCCAGTCCGATCGCCAAGATGATCCCGATCCGCATGCGCCGCGCTCCCCGATCTTTGCCCTGACCGATCATGGCCCGGACACGCCCGACACGCAACGAAGAAGGCCCGCCTCCTCATCGGAAGCGGGCCTCCTAAAATCGGCGTCAGGTCGCGCGGTTACGAAACGCGCGTGCCGGTCAGCGGGAAGCTGCCGAAGGCGCCGGCGGTCACGGTGCCCGTGATCGTGTCGCCGTCGATCGTCGCTTCGTTGGTCAGCGTCATCGGCATCGGCACGGTGATGTTCATCGACCATTTGATCGTGTCGCCATCGACCACGCCGTCGGTGATCTCGGCGGTGCCCATCGCGCCGGCCTGAGTGCCGGTCCAGCTCGCGCCATCCGACTTGACCGTCAGAGTCGCCTTCTGGTCGCCCATCGGCGATTTCACGACCGTTTCATACGTCCCGTCGACTGCCATTCTCTCTCTCCCTGCGGAATCTTTAGCGCGCGCCGAGCGACGCCGCGGTGACGACCTCGACAGGCAGACCGATCTTGTCAAGCTGCGGCCGCACCGTTTTGGCGTCCCCCACGACCACCCAGACGATCCTCTTGGGGTCGATGCTGGCGGCAATGACGCTACGGAGTTGCGGGAGCGTGAGCGCGCGATAGCGCGTGGCGATCGTCGCAAAATAATCGTCAGGGCGCTTGAAAAGTACGTTGCCCTGCATCGCCCCCAGCACCGCGCGCGAGGTTTCGAAGCTTCCGGGCAACGACCGAATCGCGCCGGCAATGGCCCGGTCGAATTCGACATCGGTCATCGGCTTGGCGCCGACATAATCGGTAACGTCGCCGATCACCGCCGCGATCGAATCGCCGGTCTTGTCGGCCTGAACGCTGGTCGAGATCAGGTACGGGGTGGCGCCCGCGGCGCGCAGGAAGCGTCCGCCCGCGCCGTACGACCAATGCTTGTCCTCGCGCAGATCCATGTTGATCCGGCCGAGGAACCCGCCGCCCAGACCGTCATTTGCGGTGGTCACCGGCAACAGTTCGTCGGTGCCGATCAGCGTCGTCGGGACCGCGCCGAGGATCACCGATTGCGGCGAATCGGGGCGGTCGACGAGGACGATCTTCGGGGTCGATGGCGACAGCGTGGTGGCGGGCAATTTGGTACCAGCCGCCCCCGCCATCTTCCAGTCGCCCAGCTTCGCGTCGAGCGCTGCTTTCACTTCGGCCAGCGGGCGATCGCTGACGACGAAGATCGTCGCCTTGTCGGGGCGCAGCCAGGCGTTGCGGAACGCGATCAGATCGTCGCGCGTCAGCTTGGCGACCGCATTCTTGTCGCCGCCGCCGAACGATTTGGCGTAGGGCGAATCCTTGCCGTAGATCAGCGGGACGATCGCGCGCGACCCCAGCGCATTGGCGTTGCTGAGTTCGGCGGAGATCGCCGCGAGCTGCTGATTCTTGAGCCGCTCGACTTCGCTCGCGCTGAACGCCGGGTTGCGCAGCACGTCGGCGAACAAGGCCAGCCCGCCGCGCAGATTGACGCTGGGGACGTCCATCGCGAACGACGTACGATCGCTATCGACGCCGCTACCGATATCGGCGCCCAGCCGTTCGCGCGCCTGCGCATATTGCAGCGCGTCGAGGGTGGTGGTGCCTGCGCTCATCGCGCCAAGCGTCAGTTGCTGCGTCCCCAAAGCGGTCGACACGTCGGCGGCGACACCGGCGTCGAAGCTGACCGCGATCCGCGTCACCGGCGTCGTGGCGCGCTGCGCATAAACCACCGTAATCCCGTTCGACAGCGTGGCGCGTTGGACCTTGGGGAAGGACAGATTGGCGATCGACCCGACCGCGGGCATGGCGCCGCGCGTGCTCGCGGTCGGCGGCGGCGTGTCGGCGGCCTTGACGGGCTTGGGTGCGGGGGCCGCTGCGTCCTCGTACGCGTCGCGCGCGCCGGGGACGATCGTCAGGCCATACACCGGGCGGCTCAGCCACTTGGCGGTGACCGCCTTGACCTTGGCCGGGGTTTCGCCCGCCAGTTCGGTCATTTCCTTTTTGTAATAGCCCGGATCGTTCGAATAGAGCGCGCCCGACGCCAGCGCGACGGCCTTGCCGCCGAACCCGCCAACGGCTTCGAGCCCCTTCACCCGCCCGCTGATGCTGCGCACCTGATAGCGCTGGACTTCGTCGGCGGTCGGACCGCTGGCGATAAATTCGGCGATCAGCGCGTCGAGCCGCTTCTCCACCGTCGCGGCATCGACGCCCGGGCGGACGTCAACACTGATTTCGAACATGCCCAGCTGACTGAAGCTTTCGTTGTTCGCGCTGACCCGCACCGCCAGCCGGTCCTTGCGCACCAGCGTGTCGTACAGCCGCGAACTGGCCCCGCCGCCGAGCACGCCCGCGGCGACGTCGAGCCCGATGCTCTCCGGATCGTTGAGGCCCGGCACCGCCCACGACCGCGTGATCCGCGTCGTTGCGACGCGATCCTTGATCGTTTCGAACTTGGCCGTCGTCAGCGTCGGGATCGGCGCATTCGGCTGGCTGGTCTTGGGACCCGCCTTGATCGCGCCGAAATATTTCTCGACCAGCGGCCGGGCGGTCGCGGCGTCGATGTCGCCGGCCAGCACCAGCACCGCATTGTTCGGGCCGTAATGCGAATTGAACCAGTCCTTCACGTCGCCCAGGCTGGCGCTGTCGAGGTCGGCCATCGATCCGATCGTCGAATGTTCGTACGGATGCCCCTTGGGGAACAGGCCGGACAATTGCTTGTATTCGACCAGCCCGTACGGCTCGTTATCGCCCTGCCGCTTTTCGTTCTGGACGACGCCGCGCTGTTCATCGAGCACGCCTTGCGTGATCGCACCGGTCAGCCAGCCCATCCGGTCGCTTTCGAGGAACAAGGCGCGCTCCAGCGCCGGGGTCGGCACCGTCTCGAAATAATTGGTGCGGTCGAAATAGGTCGTGCCGTTGAAATCGGTCGCACCGACATTCTTGAGCGGTACGAAGAAATCGCCCGGCGCATTCTCGCTGCCGTTGAACATCAGATGCTCGAACAGATGTGCAAAGCCGGTCTTGCCGGCGGGCTCCATCTTCGATCCGACATCGTACCACACGCTGACCGCGACGATCGGCGCCTTGCGGTCGGTATGGACGATCACGCGAAGGCCGTTCTTGAGCGTGAAGGTGGTGTAGGGGATATCGACCGACTTCACGAGCGCCGCGACCGGTGCCGCGGCGGGAGCGGCCGCTGCCGTTGCCTTCTTGGCGGCGGGCGCGGCAAACGTCGGAACGGCGAGCGCAAGCAGCGCGACGCCCGAAAGCGCGATGATTTTGCGAGTCATGTAAGCCCCTCTCGGATCGAGATTATGCTGCGAGGCTACGGCCGGATCGGCATTCAGGCAAGGGGGCGACGGGGCCGGAAGAGCCAAGCTCTCCCGACCCTGCGCTGGTGGTCAGAAGTTGGTCTTCAGCGTGACAAAGAACTGCTGGGGGGCGCCGACCAGCAAGGTCTGGTTGTCGCCGCTATTGCCGAAACCGTTCGACCCGATCGTCGCGATGTACTTCTTGTCGAACAGGTTGGTGGCATTGCCCTGCAACTCGATCTTGTGCCCGTTCAGGTCGAACCGCACGCCGATCGTGGCGTCGAACAGCACCCGGCCGGGGACCGACTGGTCGTTCGAATAGGTGAAATAGCGCTTGCTCATATAGCTCGCGCCGATCCGCCCGAACAACAGCGAGCTGTCATAGGTCAGTTCGCCCGACGCGATGTGCTTCGGCGCATCGGTCACCGTTTTGCCCGCGATCGCGACCCCGCCGAACAACGTCCCGTTGCTGTTGTAGATGTTGTTGCGATAGGTCGAATCGTTGTACGCGTAGGAGGCAAAGGCGCCGAACCCGCCGGGCAGTTTGACCTGACCGGTCGCTTCGACGCCGTACGAGCGGACCGAGCCGACGTTGCGCAGGATTGCCGGGTTGCCGACGATCCCCGCGCCATTGGCAAAGCCCAGCAGGCGGTTGTTGAAGTCGACATAATAAACCGCGAGCGACCCGCTGAAGATCCCCGAGCGGACGCGGCCACCCAGTTCGTAGGTGTTCGACGTTTCGGGCTTGAGCCCGCCGAGCGCGTTGAACCCGGTCTGCGTGGTCGCGAACGGACCGCTGGTCGCCGCAGCGGTGAAGGCGCGCGTCGCCTGCGTGAAGCCGCCGAACACTTCCGCCTGCCCGCTCAGCTTCAGGACGAACCCGGCATGCGGCTGGAACCAGTCGGTGGTCTTGATCTGGCCCGAGGCGAGCGATCCCGCGACGATCGGCGTCGCGGTGGCGCGGACGTCATAACCCTTCCACCCGAGATTGATCGTCAGCGCGCCGAACGTCAGCTTGTCCTCGACATAATATTGCACCGTGTCGGTCTTGTAGCGGTAATCCCACTGCGTGAAGAACGGCAGATACTGGAATTCCAGCGCCGAACGGGTCGAGACCGTGCGGCTGTCGAGCGCGTAATAGCGCCGCGCCTGACGGAAATCGTTGCGCTCGTACCAGCCGCCGACGGTGATCTCACCGAATTGCCCGAAGTCGCTGCCGACGGATCCGAACACGCCCTTGCGGCGGATGTCGTATTCGGTCGTGCGAACCGAGATCGGCACGCCCGATGGCGACGGCACGTACGGCGTCCACCACGTCCCCTGACCGTGGTTCGAATGGTAATAGCCCTTCAGGTTGAACTTGATCGTCGCGTTCTTGGCACTCTCGACGCCGAGCGAGGCGAGATAGTCGTTGCGCAGCCCCGACGCGTCGAAATAGGCATCGTCGGCATTGGTCATCGGCGCCGGCCACGTGGTACCAGCCGCCGGGTTGAGCGTCGGTGCGCCGGTATAGCCGGTGTTCGCGCCGACATCGGCGACCCGCACCGCCAGCGGGAAATTGTTGCTGATATTGTCCCAATTATAGCCCAGCCGCTTGATCATCTCGAGCGACATGTCCTGATAGTCATTCTCGCGCCGCGCCGAGAAATCGAACGTGCCGACCAACCGCACCGCGGGGGTGATCGGCGCGACGAACTTGGCGTTGACCTGGTTCTGCCGCTGCGACCCCCAGCCCTTCCATTTGTCGGTGTCGAGATAACCGTACGAAACGTACGCCGACGGTCCGTTTTCGCCGAGCACCCCGGTATCGAGCCGGAAGAAGCCGCGCACCGCATTGTCGCTGCCAAGGGTGCCGTTGGCAGTCACGCCGAACTCGGGCTTGGGGTCCGACGAGAAGAATTCGACCGTGCCGCCCAGATTGTTGGTCGCCTGCGCGCCGATCGATCCCGCCCCCTGCGACAGCCGCGTTTCACCGATGTTTTCCGAACTGATCGCGCGGCTGATGTGCAGCCCGTTCGTGTTGCCATAGCTGCCGTCGCCCAGCGGAATGCCGTCGAGCGTGAAGCCCAGCTGGTTCTGGTTGAAGCCGCGGATCGATATCCGTTCGGACCATTCATAGGCGCCGAACGGGTCGGCCGACTGGAAATTGACGCCGGGGAGCTTGGCGATCGCCTTGAGCGCGCTGGTGCCGGCCGTCAGGATGCTGATGTCCGGCGTACCGATCCGCTGAACCTGGCGCGATTCGCCGCGGCCGATGATGACGATGTCGGTGGTCTCCGGGTCGCTCGCGGCGGGAGCATCGGTCGCCAGGGCCGTCGCCACGGGCTTGGCGTCGCTGGCCGGCTTGTCATCCGCCTGCGCGGCGAGCGGCCAGGCGAGTGCCGCGCTGGTGAACAGGCAGACGGTCGCGGTACGGATCATCGATATTCCCCTTTGAGTCGCGTGAATCGTTTTCCTCGGGGGTCGCGCTACTTGTTGTGCATTGCACAATGACGCAATTTTTGTGGCAGTACGGCTTAATCCGTATGACGGTGCTGTGGCACCGCGCCTACGACGGGAGGCGGTCGTTCGAAACGCCGCAATCCGTCGGCGCGCGGGGCTTGTGTTGCAACTTTGCAACACTAAATTGGGGCCAATTAGTCAGGGATAATGACGTGAACCTCGAAAAATTTACCGACCGGGCAAAGGGCTTCCTTCAGGCCGCGCAGACCATCGCGATCCGGCTGAACAATCAGCAGATTACGCCCGAACATATCCTGAAGGCGCTGCTCGACGACGAGCAGGGCATGGCCGCCGGGCTGATCCAGAAATCGGGTGGCGACGCCAAGCGCGCGGCCAGCGAAACCGAGCTCGCGCTGTCGAAAATCCCGGCAGTGTCGGGCAGCGGCGCGCAGCAATCGCCCGGGATCAACAACGATGCCGTCCGTGTGCTCGACCAGGCCGAGCAGATCGCAGCAAAGGCGGGCGACAATTACGTCACCGTCGAACGCCTGCTGGTCGCGCTCGCGCTCAGCCTCAACACCGCGGCGGGCAAGGCGCTCAAGACCGCAGGTGTCACCGCCGAAGGGCTCAACGCCGCGATCAACGAAATTCGCGGCGGGCGCACCGCCGACAGCGCGGGCGCCGAAGACCAGTTCGACGCGCTCAAGAAATTCGCGCGCGACCTGACCCAAGTCGCGCGCGACGGCAAGCTCGATCCCGTCATCGGCCGCGACGAGGAAATCCGCCGCACGATCCAGATCCTCGCGCGCCGGACCAAGAACAACCCCGTGCTGATCGGCGAACCCGGCGTGGGCAAGACCGCGATCGCCGAGGGCCTCGCGATCCGCATCGCCAATGGCGACGTGCCCGACACGCTGAAGGATCGGCGGCTGATGGCGCTCGACATGGGATCGCTGATCGCGGGCGCCAAATATCGCGGCGAGTTCGAGGAGCGGCTGAAGGGCGTGCTCGATGAGGTCAAGGCCGCCGAGGGCGACATCATCCTGTTCATCGACGAGATGCACACGCTGATCGGCGCGGGCAAGACCGAAGGCGCGATGGACGCCTCGAACTTGCTCAAGCCGGCATTGGCGCGCGGCGAACTGCATTGCGTCGGCGCGACCACGCTCGACGAATATCGCAAGCATGTCGAGAAGGACCCCGCGCTTCAGCGGCGTTTCCAGCCGGTGTTCGTCGGCGAACCGACCGTGCCCGACACGATCAGCATCCTGCGCGGACTGAAAGAGAAATACGAACTCCACCACGGCGTGCGCATCACCGACGCGTCGCTGGTCGCCGCGGCGACTTTGTCGAACCGTTACATCACCGACCGCTTCCTGCCCGACAAGGCGATCGACCTGATGGACGAGGCAGCGTCGCGGATTCGCATGGAGGTGGAGTCCAAGCCGGAGGAGATCGAGAACCTCGACCGTCGGATCATCCAGCTCAAGATCGAGCGTGAGGCGCTGAAGAAGGAAACCGACGCGGCGTCGAAGGACCGACTGGCAACGCTCGAAGGCGAGCTCGCCAATCTCGAGCAGCAATCGGCCGAACTGACCCAGCGCTGGCAAAGCGAGAAGGACAAGATCGCCGGGTCGGCCAAGCTCAAGGAGCAACTCGACGCGGCGCGGATCGAACTCGAACAGGCGCAGCGTGCAGGCGACCTCGCACGCGCGGGCGAACTGTCCTACGGCACCATCCCGCAGCTTGAGAAGCAAGTCGAGGCCGCCGAAGGATCGACCGACGGCGCGATGCTGCGCGAGGAAGTCACCGCCGAGGATATCGCCGGCGTGGTCAGCCGCTGGACCGGGATCCCGGTCGACCGGATGATGGAGGGCGAGCGCGAGAAATTGCTCCAGATGGAGGACGCGCTGAGCAAGCGCGTGATCGGCCAGGCCGAAGCGGTGCGCGCGGTCTCCACCGCGGTGCGTCGCGCGCGTGCCGGGTTGCAGGACCCCAACCGCCCGCTCGGCAGCTTCCTGTTTCTCGGGCCCACGGGTGTCGGCAAAACCGAGTTGACCAAGGCGCTCGCCGAATTCCTGTTCGACGATTCGAACGCAATGGTCCGGATCGACATGAGCGAATTCATGGAGAAGCATTCGGTCAGCCGCCTGATCGGCGCGCCCCCCGGCTATGTCGGGTACGAAGAGGGCGGCGTGCTGACCGAAGCGGTGCGGCGGCGGCCGTATCAGGTGGTGCTGTTCGACGAAGTCGAGAAGGCGCACGGCGATGTCTTCAACATCCTGCTGCAAGTGCTCGACGACGGGCGGCTGACCGACGGTCAGGGCCGCACGGTCGATTTCACCAACACGATCATCGTGCTGACGTCGAACCTGGGCAGCCAGTATCTCACCGCGCTGGCCGATGGCGAGGATGTGTCATCGGTCGAACCGCAAGTGATGGAAATCGTGCGCGGGCATTTCCGCCCCGAATTCCTCAACCGGCTCGATGAGATCGTGCTGTTCCACCGGCTGGGGCAGAGCGAGATGGCGCCGATCGTCGAACTCCAGGTCGCGCGCGTCGCCAAATTGCTGGCCGATCGCAAGATCAGCATCAGCCTGACCGATGCCGCGCGCGACTGGCTCGGGCGCGTCGGGTACGACCCGGTCTACGGCGCGCGGCCGTTGAAGCGCGCTGTCCAGCGTTACCTGCAGGACCCGCTCGCCGATCTGATCCTGCGCGGCGGGGTCAAGGACGGGCAGTCGGTCGCGGTCGACGAAGGCGACGGAAAGCTGACGCTGACCGTTAGCTGATTGCACGGGGCGGCAAACGCCGCCGCTGCCAAATCGTCAGGCGCAAAAAAGGGGCCGCTCCATCGCTGGAGCGGCCCCGATTTTATGTCGTTCAGATCAGCTTAGAAGCCGAACTTCACGCCCGCGCGATACTGACGGCCAAGGATGCCGTTGCCGGCCTGGACCGGATTGTACAGATACGCGCCGTAGGTGGTGCCATCGACCGGAGGACGACGGTCGAACGCGTTGATCACGTTGACGTAGAAGGTGAACTTGTCGGTCACCTTGACCGAGCCGTTCATGTCGAACGTGATGTAGCTCTTCACGCGGCAAGGGCCGGTGCCGGTAGCGTCGAAGCCCGGCGTCAGGCCGCAATCTTCGTAGCCGGTGCCCTGATCCATCGCCGAGTAATTGTAGCCCGACGTATAGTTGACGGTGCCGGTGACGACGAACTTGCCGAAGTCGAACGAGTTCTGCCAGTTGCCGCGCCAGCGGAACGTGCCCGAACCTGCCGTCAGGTTGAAGTTACCCAGCGTATCGACATAGGTTTCCTTGCTGCCGTCCGGGAACGTCGTGCTGAGTTCCAGGATGAGGCTGGCATCGAGGTTGGTCGTCCACTTGACGAAGCCAAGATCGAACCGCCCGTTGGCGCCGAAATCGATACCTTCCGACTTGACCGTGTTGGCGTTGATCAGCTGGCTGGCAATGAACGCGATACGCGGACGAGCGGTCGGGTTGTTGACGTCCACCGCATCGGGGACGACCGTGTAGCCGGCCGGGATCGCCGTGCCCGCATAATATGCGGCCAGAGCAGGAGCCGACGACGGCGAGGTGATCGCCCCGGTCTTCTTGATGTTGTAGTAATCGACCGTCAGTTCGACGTTCTTGATCGGGTTGAACACGATGCCGCCCGTGAAGCTGCGCGACTTTTCAGGCTTCAGGTTCGGCGAAGCCAGCGTGGTCAGGCCGATCGAGTAGGACGTCAGGTAAGCCGGGCAACCGGTGCCAGCGCTCCCGCAGGTCGCGCCATACTGGGCACGGAATGCAGCCGGGATCGACTGGATCGACTGTGACACGTAGCCGGTGGTCGGCAGCGCGTTCGCTTCACCGAACGACGGGATACGGAACCCCTTCGAATAGGTGCCGCGGATCGTCAGCTGGTTGATCGGCTTGAACTTGAAGCCCGCCTTAGGCGAGAAGTTGCTCTGACCGCTCGAATAGTGATCGTAACGTCCCGACAGGTTGACATCGAGGATGTCGAGGATCGGTGCGTTCAACTCGCCGAATGCCGATGCGACGGTACGGTTGCCCGAGGTGCCGAACGCATTGAGCGTGAAGTAACGCTGCGTCACACCGTTATAGTCGGGGTTGGCGCTGGGTGCGTTGACCGCTTCGTAGAAGATCGAGCCGCCGACCGCGAGCTGCAGCGGACCGCCGGGCAGTTCGTACAGCGATTTGCTGACGGTTCCCTGCAGCTGATACAGATCGGAGCTGTCGTTCGTGATGTTGGTCGGCGTCAGATACGCGATCGTCGCCGCGGTGTTCAGCTCCGGATTGACGAAGTTGTACGATCCGTCGGCGATGACATCGAGCAGATGCTGGATGTAGACATAGCCCTTGTTGGTCAGACGCAGATCGGTGTGCATCGCGGTCGCATCGACCTTGTAATCCCAGTCACCGAACACGGTGCCCTTGATACCCAGCGCACCGCGGTACACCCGGCTGCGGCTCGAATTCGACGTCACGGTCGGAATACGACCGGTCAGACGTGCGATCTGGCCCAGAGCGGCGAACGGGTTGTTCGGGTTGAGGCGACGATCGGCTGCCGTGTCGCAGTTCACGCGAGCGGCGCAAACATAAACCGGAAGCGCGAGGACGCCCGAACCGGCAGCCAGCGACGCCGACGGCAAGGTCGAGGTCGAGAACTGCGGCGAGATGATGCCGGTCGGCGCGTTGGCGCGGATCGATGCCGGGAAGCCGGTATAATTGACGTTGCTCTGCTGGAAGCTGAACAGCGCATAGGCTTCGCTGTTATCGCCGATCTTCACCGTGAACCGGGCCGAGCCGCCGAAACGCTCGATGTTCGGCGAGACGACCTGATAGTCCTTCACATAGTCGTTCTGGCAGACGGTGCCGGTCGGTGCCGCCGTGCTGAGCGTGGCGAGTTCTGCCGCCGTATAGATGGTCGATGTGCCGCCGATGCACCCGCTGCTCTGGTTGAGCTTCTGGTAACGACCCAGCGCCGCGCCGGCGGTCTGCACGCCATTGGCATAGCCGACGTTGGTGTAGGGACGAACGTAGAAGTCGTACGGCAGCGCGAACGCGGTAGGCGACCCATCTGTGTTGCGGCCGTTGAAGATCAGGTTCGGCGCATTGGGGCCGAGCGCGGTCTCATTGGCCGAGTTGAACGGCGCCGGAAGGTCGCTGTTCTTCACCATTTCGGTGCGATAGTAGAAGCCGCTGATATAGGCGTTGTAGCCCTTTTCATCCAGATCGCCGGTACCGGCGGTCAGCGTCAGACGCTGGTTGGCGCCAACGCCGTCTTCGGAAATGCCCGCTTCCGCGCGGCCTGCGACGCCTTTGAACTGGCGCTTGGTGATGATGTTGACCACGCCGGCGATCGCGTCGGCGCCGTAGCTCGACGATGCACCGTCGCGCAGCACTTCGACGCGATCGACGATGTCGTCCGGAATGGTGTTGAGATCGACGAAGTTGCGCGAACCGTCATCGGCGAGCGGATAGTAAGCGGCGCGCAGGCCGTCGAACAGCACCAGCGTCGAGTTGGTCGACAGGCCGCGGAGCGAGACCGACGATGCGCCGCCGGCGAACGCGCCGTTCGCGGTGAACGAGTTGGTCAGCGCCGGGCCGTTGTTCGACGACAATTGCTGCAGCGCATCCTGGACGGTGTTGATGCCGCGCTTGTCGAGATCGTCGGTGGTCAGCGTGGTGACCGGCGACGGCGTGATCGTGTTCTTGAACAGCGTGCCCGTGACGACGATGTCGCCGCCGGTGTCCGTCTGATCGGTGGGCGCGGGTGTGGGCGTCGGGGTCGATTGCGCCGCGGCGGGAGTCACGAAGAGCATGGTCGCAGCAGCGCCTGCGCCGAGCAGCGTCAACGCGCGAAGCGCCGAGCTTTCACGCAGTGACCGCGAAAATGTGGAGGAGTTGATCACGTTTATGTCCCTTGCTTGACCCGGCGCCGCTGTTTCGCGGTCGATTCGGGTGGTTGCCAAGCCCGTGTTGCGACGCACAATGCGCCGTCGGGGCCATGACGCCGGGGGATGGAACGAGAGCACCCGCCTGTAAAGGCGAGTGGAACGCCGCATTCTAGATTTCAAACGGTCTGTAGCCAAAAAGTCACATATCGCCAGCCGCCGGGAATTACGCCGGACGCGAGTGGCTTACGCTACGTGGACCGCGCCTTGTGGCGCCTGCCCCCCAATTCTATCGACCGTAGCGGCGACGGGTTCCCCAACCCGCCGCCGCTACGGCTTAGTTTAGGCTCAGAACTTGAACGACGCCCCGGCGCTGAATTTGCGCCCAACCAGACCGGCATAGTGCCACGTGGTCAGGAAGTTCGGCGCGCTGGCATAAGCCGCCGGCGCAACCGGCGCACGAGCGTTAAGCACGTTGCCCACGTTCATGTAGAAGGTGAAGCCGTCATTTACCCGGATCGACGCATTCAGATCAACATTGATGAAGCTGTTGACGTAGCAGAATGCGTTGTAGCCCGGATCATACAGTGGCGACGTGGTCGGCACCTTGTAGAGATTCGCCGAGCACGAGGTGGTGTACGGAGCGGACTGCTGGTCGGTCGAGACTTCCTTGATCTTGCCGACGTAATAGGCGGTCGCGCTGAGCGAGAACGCGCCGACCTCGATCGTGTTCTGCCAGTTGCCGCGCCAATCTGGCGTCCCGTTACCCGACGACAGATCGTACGGGCCAAAGGTCCCCGCATATTCCTGCACCCCTGCCGACGTGTGCAAGTTGTACTTGAAGATGTGAGTCACTTCGATCTTGCTGGTGAACTTGACGCCACCGATCCGGAAGTTCGCGGTGGCCGCCAGATCGAGCCCGCTGGTGAGCGCATAGTTGGCGTTCACGAACGGCACGTTGATGATCAGCACGCGAGGCAATGCAGCCGGGAACAGCGGATCGATCGCATCGACCGTGTTGACCGAATAGCCCGCACCGACCGCGGCAACCGCGGCCTGGGCGGCCGCCAAGGTGGTCGCGTTGTAATAGGCCGTGACTGCCTGACCGATCAGCGGACCGGCGACGATCAGGTTCGACTTCTTGACGTTGTAATAGTCGGCCGTGAGGCTGAACCACTTGGTCGGCTGGAAGATCGCGCCCAGCGTAAAACTGCGCGATGTTTCGGGTTCAAGATTGGGGTTGCCCGTCACGCCGCGACCCAGCGAATAGGACAGGTTGTACGGATTGCCCCCCGAGGCGCAGCTTGCGGTCGTGCCCGTCCCGCCATGAAGCAGCTGGAAGTTGCACGGCGGCACCGTCGTGACGAACCCGGCATACTGGCTGCGCGGGCCCGATTCGGCGAAGGTCGGCGCGCGGAAGCCCTGCGAATAGGTGCCGCGGACCGCGAATTCGGGGATCGGCTGGAACTTGATGCCGACTTTCGGCGAGAAGTGGCTGAACCCTTCCGAATAATTGTCGTAACGGCCCGACAAATTGACATCGAGGCTCTTCAGGATCGGCGCGTCGAGTTCGAAATAGGCCGCGTAGACGGTGTGCTGGCCGAATGCCGACGACGTTGTCAGCCCGTACGTGTCGAGCGCAGCGTTCTGATTGTTGTTGGTCAGCTTTTCGCGACGGACCTGGCCACCGATCAGGAACTGCAGCGGCCCGCCGGGCAGGTCGAGCAACGTCTTTGAGATCGACGCGTCAAGCGACAGCATCGACGAATAGGACGGCGTGGTCTTGTCGGGCGCGAGCGTCGCGCGCAACGCGTCGCTGTTCAGTTGCGGGTTGACGAAATTGTACGACCCCGTGTTGATCGCCTTCATCAGCGCCGCGATGTTGAGCAGGCCGTGCTGGGTGATCGACAGATCGTCCCACGCACCGACGCCCTCGACGCGCCACTTCCAGCCTTCACCGAAGCTGCCGCTCAGACCAGCGCTAGCGCGATAGACCTCATTGGTGCGATCGCTGCCGCCCTTGATATCGCCGAACAGGTAATAGATTCGCGCCGCGCCATTCGAAGGATCGGCAGCAAACGCCGCTGCATAGGGGTTGTTCGGATTGAGCGTACGCGTCGGGTCGGTCGCGCAATTGACGCCAGCCGCGCAGATATAGACCGGCAGAACGATGCCAGGGTTGCTGGATGCGAGCCCCGGTGCGCCGCCGAACGGCTGGGTGTTACGAATTGCCGAGGGGAACGCGCTGGTGATGCTGACATAGCTACGGCTGTAGCTGCCGGTCACATAGCCTTCGACCGAATCGCTGACTCGAATGCTGATCTTGCCGTTGAGCGAATACCGCTCCTGCAACGGCTGGATCTGACGGTACAGGTCGGTCAGGTCGTATTTGCAGCCCTGACCGGCCGCAGCCGTATAGACCCCATACGGACAGGCGCCGAGGTTGAGCGTGGTCCCCGCGGTGGCGAGCAGCGCAGTGCCCCCGGAACGCGGATTGTTGAGATCGGACTGCGTGGTGCGGAACACCACCGCGCTCGGCGTCGCCGTGGTCAGCGAACTGTCGGCGCTGTTATTGTCGATGCCGCCGATCGACGACAAATCCTGCGTGTTATAGGGGAAGCCGCGGCTGTTGTTCGAGATGCGGCCATCGCGCTGGTATTCGCCGTTCAGGTAAACGTTCCAGCCCTGGCTGCTATAGTCACCGAAACCGACGGTCAGGTTTGCGCGATAGCGCGACCCGTCGCCCTTTTCAGTCACGCCGCCTTCGACATTGCCGGCCACGCCGTTGAACGTCTTTTTGAGGATGATATTGACCACGCCGCCGATCGCGTCGGCGCCATAGGTCGACGATGCGCCGTCCTTCAGCACTTCGACCCGATCGATCAGGCTGAACGGGATCGAGTTCAGGTCCACATACGCGTTGTGCCCGTCGTCGTTGATCGGGAAGTTGGTCGAGCGCAGCCCGTTGATCACCACCAGTGTCGAAGAGACGCCCAGCCCGCGCAACGACACAGCCGACCCACCAGCCGAGAAGCCGGTCTGGAAGCCGGTGCCGATCGACCCTGCGCTATCGGCCGAAACCGAACGGATCGCTTCGGCGATGCTGGTGATGCCCGCCTTGCTGAGGCCGTCCGCGGTCAACGTGGTGACTGGCGACGGCGTTTCCTTGTCCGCCCGGCTCAACAGCGACCCGGTGATGACAATCTCTTCTTCCTTGTCAGCGGCGGGCGGCGTTGCCGGCTTGTCCTGCGCGAATGCGGGGGTTGCCGAAACCATCGCCAGCAGGCCGAGCGGCGCGGCGGTGGCGAGCAGGCGCATTTTGCGCGTCGAACGGAAAAAAGACATCGTCGTGAAATCCCCAAATAGAATCTGGACCGCCCGCGACGCAGTCAAAATGCGCGGCGAACCATCCCCAAGACCGGTCGCAAGCCCTCCAGCCGAACCGATCCGCCATGACTAAAGCCCGGGTGCCGACAGTAAAGTCCCCATTCGGGTTCAAGGCCAGTTTGCAAAAATCCGTAACATCGATGCAACAAAAGGACAGTGCTGGTGTCTTAGTTCGACAACACAGCTACGCGATGGGAGGCAGCGGGCGGGTTCAGCGCGAAGCCGGCATCGCCCCCGCCACCAGCAACGGATCGACCTTCGCGTCGCGCCAGCGCAGCGTCCAGTGCAGGTGCGGCCCGGTCACGCGGCCGGTCATCCCCGAAAACGCGATCACCTGCCCGCGTTTGACGCTTTGCCCTGCCGTCACGACGATTCGCGACAGATGCATCAACGCGCTGTTGAGCCCCATGCCGTGGTCGACCATCAGCAGATAACCTTCGAGCAGAAAGGCGTGATCGGAGGCAAGGATGACAACGCCGTCGGCCGGCGCGAGCACGGGCGTGCCTTGCGGGACCGCGATGTCGGTACCCGAATGGTACGACCCCGCTTCGCCATTCCTGTAGATCCGCTGCGACCCGAACATCGTCGAAATGCGCCCGGTGGCGGGCCACAGGAAGCGTTGGCGCCAGCCTTGCGATCCGCTGTCGATCCGCCGCGCGGCATTGATCTGCGCGATTTCGCCCGGGCGCAGGCGCTCGAACTCGGGCATCGGGACGGGAAATTTGGGCAGGGTGGCAAGGCGCGAGATGGACCACGCGCGCCGGCTGATGGTCAGCGCACGCTCGACCACGCGACCGTCGCTCAACGTCGCGCTGAGCGAGGCGGTAGGCGCGGCGTCGCGATCGAACGCGATTACGAACCCGCCATCGGGCGCGATCGGCACGACGCTGCCGTTGAAGCTCAGCCCGGTCGTGCCCGCCGGTGCGGTGCCGACCACGACGCCACCCTGCGTCATCGCGCCGCGCAGCTGGAAGTCGCCGGTCTGCCCCGGAGACGCGCTGGCGACCGGCGCCGGGGTTGCGGCGGCGACGGGAATGGGGGTCCTTTGCGGCGTCGGCGACGCGCTCGATTCGATGCAGCTACCCAGCGCGATCAGCGCGGCGAGACCGAAGGCCCAGCGCCGCGCACGCTTCATGGGCGACTATCGGCCTCAAGCGCGAGGACCGCACTGGCATAGGGTTCCTGCCGCGCGACGCTCCAATATCGCAGGTCGTCGAGCGCGATGGCGACGCCCGAGATCGCGCAGGTCACGTGGCTTCCGGGCACCAACACGCGAAAGCCGTTCGCCATATAATGCAGTCGCGCCGGGCGGTCGGTATTGGACATCAACATAAGCAGGCTTTCGGTCGCGGAATCATTGCCGTCACAGCAGACTGGGCTGGTCGGGGGTCGACTTGTCATAGGGCTTGCCGCCGGCACCCTCAACCCGCGCGGCAACCTGACCGTCCCCGAAATGGAGCAACAACGCCCCGGCCTTCTTCGCCGCAGCCGCGCTGGTCAGCACCTCGCCCGACACGCGCCCCTCGACCCAGGCATAGCCGCGGTCGAGCACATGCGCGGGGTTGAGTGCCTCGACCAGCTGCCAGGTCTGGCGCAACCGGTCGCGCGCGGCGTCGATCCGCTGGGTGAGAATGGCCGGCCGTAGCGCGCCCGCGGTGCGATCCAGCTGGCTGCGCGCGGTCGTGATCCGGCGTTCCAGCGCGCGATCGAGCCGTTGCCCGGCATCGTCGGCGCGCTGGCGCTGCGGCCCGAGCAGCGCGTCGCGTTTGGGCAGCAGCCGCGCCAGCCCCTCGGTCCGTTCGCGCCCGCGCTCGACATAGCGCCGCGCGCAGCGTTCGGCGCGCTGGGCATAGGCGTCGAGCCCCAACCGAAGTTCGGCCAGCACCGGCACCGCAATCTCCGCCGCCGCCGTCGGGGTCGGCGCGCGCAGGTCGGCGGCGTAGTCGGACAGGCTGGTATCGGTTTCATGCCCCACCGCCGAAATCAGCGGGATCGAGCAGGCCGCAATCGCGCGCACCACGCGTTCGTCGTTGAACGCCCACAAATCCTCGATCGACCCGCCACCGCGCGCGACGATGATCAGGTCGGGGCGCGGGATCGTGCCGCCCGCCGCCAGCGCGTCGAAGCCCCGGATCGCGGCGGTAATTTCCTCGGGCGCGCCATTGCCCTGCACCTTGACCGGCCACACGACCACGCGCGTCGGGCAACGATCCGCCAGGCGGTGGAGGATGTCGCGGATCACCGCGCCGGTGGGTGATGTCACCACGCCGATCACTTGCGGCATGAAGGGCAGCGGCTGCTTGCGACCCTGATCGAACAGCCCTTCGGCGCCGAGTTGCGCCTTCAGCTTCTCGAGCAGCGCCATCAGCGCGCCTTCGCCGGCCAGCTCCATCCGGTCGATCACGATCTGGTATTTGGAGCGCCCGGGATAAGTGGTCAGCTTGCCGCTGGCGATCACTTCGATCCCGTCCTGCGCGGCGAACGGGATCAACGCGGCCTGCCCCTTCCACATCACCCCGTCGATCACCGCCGCGTCGTCCTTCAGGCTGAGATAGCAATGGCCGGAGACCGCGCGCTTCCACCCCGAAATCTCACCGCGCAACCGCACCCGCCCGAATTCGCCCTCGACCATCCGCTTCAGCCGGCTCGACAATTGTCCGACGCTTTCGGGCTCGGAATTGTCGCCGGGGCGTGGCTCGGCTACCAGCCGCGACGAATCTGCGCCAAAGTCATTAGGGAATGGGTCGGTCATGAACGTCCTGCTGATCGGATCGGGTGGGCGCGAACATGGGCTTGCGTGGAAGCTCGCGCAATCGCCGTTGCTGACCCGGCTCTACGCCACGCCGGGCAATCCGGGTATCGCCGAGGAAGCGGAGATCGTCGACCTCGACGCGACCGATCATGCCGCGACGATCGATTTCTGCCGCGCGTCGGATATCGCGCTGGTCGTGGTCGGGCCTGAAGCGCCGCTGGTGGCGGGGATCGCCGACGATCTGCGCGCCGCCGGGGTTCCGGTGTTCGGACCGAGCAAAGCCGCCGCGCAAGTGGAAGGCTCCAAAGCCTTCACCAAGCAATTGTGCGACCGTGCGGGCATCCCGACCGCGGGCTATCGCGCGGTCGATACGCTGGCCGACGCCAAGCTCGCGCTCGCCGAATTCGGCGCGCCGGTGGTGGTCAAGGCCGACGGCCTCGCCGCGGGCAAGGGCGTGACGGTCGCGATGACGATGGACGAGGCAAAGGCGGCGATCGAGGCGCTGTTCGCCGAACCGGGCGCGAGCGCGGTGATCGAGCACTATCTGGAGGGCGAGGAAGTCAGCCTGTTCGTGCTGACCGACGGGAGCGCGATGGTGCCGTTCGGATCGGCGCAGGACCACAAGCGCGTCGGCGACGGCGACACCGGCCCCAATACCGGCGGGATGGGCGCGTACAGCCCGGCACGCGTGCTGACCCCCCAACTCGAGCAACAGGCGCTCGAGCAGATCGTCGCGCCGACCATCGCCACGCTGGCGGCGGAGGGCATGCCCTATTCGGGGGTGCTCTATGCCGGGCTGATGCTGACCGCGCAGGGCCCCAAGCTGATCGAATATAACGCGCGCTTCGGCGACCCCGAATGTCAGGTGCTGATGATGCGGCTGGACAGCGATTTGCTGCCGCTGTTGCTCGCCATCGCGGGGGGACGGCTCGCCGATGAACCCGCGCCGATTTTCTCGGACCAAGTCGCGCTGACCGTGGTGATGGCGGCGAACAACTATCCCGGCACGCCCGAAACGGGCGGTGCGATCGGCGGGATCGGTGCTGCCAATGCCAGTGGCGCGAAGGTGTTTCAGGCGGGCACCAAAATCGTCGACGGCACGCTCGTCGCGGCGGGCGGGCGCGTGCTGACGGTCACCGCGACCGGCCCCGACGTGCGGTCGGCGCAGTCTGCCGCTTATGCCGCCGTCGACAGAATCGATTTCCCGACAGGCTTCTGCCGCCGCGACATCGGCTGGCGCGAGATTGCGCGCGGGGGCTGAACTCAATCCTCCCCGAGCTTGTCTCGGGGAGGGGGACCGCGACGCGAAGCGGCGTGGTGGAGGGGCCGCAGCGGCATAGCCGCAAGGATCGCGCAACGCTCGCTGCGCTCGCGCGCCTCCACCACCGACCTGCGGTCTGCGGTCCCCCTCCCCAAGACAAGCTTGGGGAGGAATTAGTGAATATGTTATACTGTAACATTCTGTTCATCTGACGCTCATCACGCTCCCGCAATGATGGCGCGCCGAAGCCAAAAATGCTCGGCCGCTTGGGGAGATTTCAGATGACTCGTACTTCTCTGATACTCGGTTGTTCCGCCCTGTTGCTCACCTCCGCCGCGCCCGCGCCCTTGATCGCGCAGCGTGTTGCGCCGCCGCCCGACGATGATTCGCCCGTGCGATGCCGCCCGCAGCAGCCCGACACCTATACCTACGCCCCCACGCCGGTGGCGCCCATGCCCAGGCCGGGCAAGGGCAAGAAGCCGCGCCGCGATGAGAGTTCGCGCGACGTCGTGGTCACGGGGTCGCGCATCGACACACGCGCCGCGCCGGTTCCTACCTATGCCCCGCCACCCCCGCCGCCGTCCATGATGGCGCCGCCGCCGGTCGCGGCGATGGGCTATTCGAGCAACGCCCCCGTTTATGGCAGCCCGCAAAATACCGAACGCTATGACGGTCAGGCGGTCGCGTCGATCAAGGCGGTCACCGACGCCCCCGTTTCGACCTTCTCGGTCGACGTCGACACCGGCTCCTACGCCAACGTCCGCCGCTTCCTGACCGACGGCAACATGCCCCCGCCGCAGGCGGTTCGGACCGAGGAGATGATCAATTATTTTCGCTACGATTATCCGCGCCCGACCGACCGGACTCAACCGTTCAGCGTGACCACCGATGTGTCGAAGACGCCGTGGAACCCGAACACCCGGCTGCTCCGCATCGGGCTGCGCGGCTATGACGTCGCGACCGGCGACCGCCCGCGCGCGAATCTGGTGTTCCTCGTCGATGTCTCGGGATCGATGAGTTCGCCCGACAAATTGCCGCTGGTAAAAACCGCGCTGCTCAAGCTCGCCGACCGACTGCGCGCCGACGATCGGGTCTCGATCGTGGTTTACGCCGGCAATGCGGGCCTGGTGCTCGAACCGACCAGCGACAAACGCTGGGTCAAGGCCGCGCTCGACTGCCTGTCGGCGGGCGGATCGACCGCCGGCGGCGCGGGAATCAAGCTCGCCTACGACACTGCGCGCGCCAATTTCGTGCGCGGGGGGATCAACCGCATCTTCCTGGCCACCGACGGCGACTTCAACGTCGGGGTGAGCGACAACAAGGCGCTGGAGGAGATGGTCAAGGCCAACCGCGAGGACGGCATTACCCTGACCACGCTCGGCTTCGGTCAGGGCAATTATAACGACGCGATGATGGAAAGGATCGCCGATGTCGGGAACGGCAATTACGCCTATATCGACAGCGAGCGCGAAGCCGAAAAGGTGCTCGACGACGAACTCTCCGCGACGATGCTGACGATCGCCAAGGACGTAAAGGTGCAGGTCGAGTTCAACCCCGCCGCGGTCAAGGAATACCGCCTGATCGGCTATGAGAACCGCGCGCTGGCGGAGGAGGATTTCAACAACGACGCGGTCGATGCCGGCGATATGGGCGCGGGGCATCAGGTGACGGCGTTGTATGAGATCGTGCCCGCCGGCGGACCCGGCTGGCTGCCCGACCGGCGTTACCCCGCCAATGGTCGCCGGGCCGGACCGGCGCCGGTGGGGTCTGGCGAACTGGCGTTCGTCAAATTGCGCTACAAATTGCCGGAAGGCGGACCGTCGCGGCTGATCAGCCGCCCGGTGCCGTCATTGCTGCTGCGGACCGCCGCTTTTCCAACCGGTGACATGGCGTTCGTCACCGCCGTGGCGGCGTTCGGACAGAAACTGCGCGGCGACAAATATCTGGGCAGCTACAGCTATGCCGACGTCACGCGGCTGGCCGGATCGCCCGGCGGTTATTGGCGGCAGGAATTCGTGCGGCTGACCGACATCGCCGCGCGCAAGGTTCCGACAAGCGACTGACCCGGATCGCTGGCATATCGCCGGTCGCCCGCTTAGGGTGACCGGCGACAGGCTTTTCGGGGACAAATAATGAGCGCAGCTCCACAATCCGCCGGCAGCGCTGCCGAGGCGTTTTACGGCATGACCGTCGCTTCGCTGGGGCTGATCGCGCTTTCGGCGGTCGTGGTCATCGTGGCGATCTTCTACGGCATGCACCTCGCGCGCGGCCGCCACGCCGCCGAGGATGCCGCCGAGGAACGCGCCGAGGAATACGCAGCCGAATTGCCGGCGGGGACCAAAGTCCCCGAGGCGGTTGCAGCCACCGCGGCGCACGAACCGGCCAAGCCCGAGCCCGTTTCGGCGCCGTCGCCCGAACCGGCGCCAAGACCCGAACCGGCACCTGTGCCCGAGCCAGCACCCGAGCCGGAGCCTGCGCCCAAACCCGCGCCGCCGACGCCGACGCCCGCTGACGACCGTCCGCTGACCACGATCAAGGGGCTCGGCCCCAAGGTTGCGGGCATTCTGGGCGAGCTGGGGGTCACGCGGATCGATCAGATCGCTGCGCTGGGCGCAGCCGAGGCCGAAACGCTCGACGCGCAACTGGGCGCGTTCACCGGCCGCATGGCGCGCGACCGCTGGATCGATCAGGCCAAATTGCTGAGCGCGGGGGATACTGGCGCGTATGAGGCGGAGTTCGGCAAATTGGGGTAGCCGGCGGGGTCCCCTAAACGCTTCCCCGGCGAAAGCCGGGGCCCAGTCGCCACGTCTTGCGATGAGAAGATTTCGCTCTCCCTAGGGCTGGCCGAAGCTAGGCCCCGGCCTTCGCCGGGGAAGCGTGGCTGTGCAGTCGAGCGTCGAAAGTGATCGGGCGCTTCGAACGCCATCACCCCTCCCCGCGTTCGCCCCGGGTCGATCGCGTGACCAGCAATTTGTCGATCCGGCGTCCGTCGAGGTCGATGACTTCGAACACCCATCCCTGTTCGGTGACGCTCTCGCCCTCCGCCGGCAGTCGCCGGAACGCGGCCAGCGCGAACCCCGCGGCGGTGGCGTAATCGCGGTCGTCGGGCAGATCGAGGTCGAGTTTCTCCGCCAGCGAATCGGCCGACGCCGATCCCGCGACCAGATACGACCCGTCGTCGCGCTGGACGAAATCGGGCGAATCGTGCGGGTCGCTGTCCGACGCGAAGTCGCCGGCAATCGCGGCGAGCAGATCGGCCGGCGTCACGATTCCTTCGAAATGCCCGTATTCGTCGTGGATCAGCGCCATCGGCACGTCGGCGCGGCGCAGGCGGACCAGCGCGTCCATCGCGTCGAGCTGATCGATCACCACCGGCGCCTCGCGCATCAGCACGCGCAGATCGAGCAATTCGCCCTTGATCGCCGCCGCGACGATATCGCGCGCCTGCACCACGCCCACCACCGCATCGACCGATCCCTCGGCGACCGGCAGCCGTGTGTGCGCCGAACTGACCAGTTTCGCGCGAATGCCGGCATCGTCCATGTTGATGTCGAGCCAGTCGACCTCGGTACGCGGCGTCATGACTTCGCGCACCGGCCGGTCCGCCAGCCGCACCACGCCCGAGATGATCGAGCGTTCATGCTCCTCGATCACGCCCGATTTGCTGGCCTCGGCGACGATCAAATGGAGCTCCTCGGCGGTCACCTGATCCTCGCTCTCGCGGTTCATCCGGAGCAGCCAGAACAGCATCTTGCTGGTCGAATCGAGCAGCCACACGATCGGCGCGGCGATCCGCGACAGCCACACCATCGGGATCGCGACGATCGCCGCGATCGGTTCGGGCGATCGAAGCGCGATCTGTTTGGGCACCAACTCACCGATGATCAGCGAGACGAAGGTGGTCACGCCGATCACCAGCACGAAGCCCACCGTGCTGGCGGTTTCGGGAGTAAGTCCCAGCGGCACGAGCCGGACCGCGGTCGGCTCGCCCAGCGCTTCGCCCGAATAGGCGCCCGACAAAACCGCGATCAACGTGATCCCGACTTGCGCGGTCGACAGGAACTTGCCCGGATCGGCGGCGAGGTCGAGCGCCGCGCGCGCGCCGCGGCTGCCGGTGCGCGCCATCGCCTCCAGCCGCGCCTTGCGCGACGACGCGATCGCCAGTTCGCTCATCGCGAACACGCCGTTCACCGCGACGAGCACGAGGATGATGACGACGTCGATCCAGGGATAGGGGGCGAGTGGTGGCATGGTGTTCGCCCTGCCTACACGGCGCGCCGTCCCCCGCGCAACAGCGCCCGATGAACGGGCATGTCAGCAGCGGTTCAGTGCGGACGTGGAACAGGGCCGGTCAGGGAAGTGTTTCCCCGTCGCAAAAATATTATAAGGGAATTTCCGTATGAAGACGATCAATCGAGTGGGGCTCGCCGCCGTGATGGGCTCGCTGATGCTGACCACCGCTTGCGTGACCGACCCGGTGACCGGCGAAAAGCGGATATCCAAAGCCGCAATCGGCGGCATCGGCGGCGCATTGGGCGGCTATCTGCTCGGCGATCTGGTCGGCGGCCGGCGCGACCGCACCGAGAAGATTGTCGGCGCCGGGATCGGCGGGCTCGCGGGCGCGGGGATTGGCGCCTATATGGACAAGCAGGAACGCGATTTGCGCGCGCGCACCGCCGGGACCGACGTTCAGGTCATCCGCGACGGCGACAATCTGGTGCTCAACATGCCCTCTGGCATAACCTTCGCCTATAACAGCGACGCAGTGCAGCCGCAGTTCCAGCGCACGCTCGATCAGGTCGCCAACGTGCTCGGCCAATACGACCGCACCTATATCGACGTGCTGGGCCATACCGATTCGACCGGTACCGACGCCTATAATCAGGGGCTGTCGGAGCGCCGCGCCAATTCGGTCGCTTATTATCTCGAAGGCAAGGGCGTGAACTCGGCGCGCGTCGCGGCTCGCGGCTATGGCGAGAGCCAGCCAATCGCGTCGAACGATACCGAAGCTGGGCGCGCCGCCAATCGCCGCGTCGAAATCCGTATCGTGCCGATCACGGAGAGCGATTTGCGGCGGCAATCCTAGATCCTCCCCGGAACGGGGAGGATTACCTGCGGCTCGCGAAAAAATCCTTCAGCAACGCCGCCGCCTCACCCTCTCCGATCCCGGCATAGACTTCGGGGCGGTGATGGACGGTCGGTTGTGCGAACAATTGCGGGCCGTGTTCGACCGCACCGCCCTTGGCGTCGCTGGCGCCGTAATAGAGCCGCGCGATCCGGGCGTGCGCGATCGCACCCGCGCACATCGCGCACGGTTCCAGCGTCACCCACAGGTCGCAGTCGGACAGCCGGTCGTTCCCGATCGCGGCAGCGGCGCAGCGAATCGCCAGTATCTCGGCGTGCGCGGTCGGATCGTGCCGACTGCGTGGGGCGTTGGCGGCGGTGGCAACGATCTGACCGTCGAACACCACCACCGCGCCGACCGGCACTTCGCCCTCGGCCCCCGCTGCTGCGGCCGCATCGAGCGCGGCGCGCATCGGCGGGGGAAGGGTGAAGCCGGTTATTGCGGCGCCGCGCTGTTGGCGGGGGCGGGCTCGCCCGGTTTATTGATCGTGACGGTCGGTACCGTGACGGTCTTGTTCTCGGTCCCCACCGTCACGGTGGCGACGTTGGCGGTGACGCTGGGCGCGGTGCCGGTGACCTTGACCGACCCCAGATTGCCGCCGACCGTGATCCACCCGAGCGAGATCGCGACGATCGCGATCAAAACGGCAACGGCCAAAAGGCCAAGCAAAAAGCGCATTGAGAAACTCCCCTGTTTAGAATCGTTAGCGTAATAAACGCAGTTTGGCGGGCAAGGGTCCATAGCCCGTTGCATCTATCTGGCCGAATCTGTTGACCGCGCGAGCGGTTGACGCTATCCGCGCCACCTTTCCGGGGTCGTATGACCCAGGCTGAAATCAGGATTGATCACGATGTCGCGGATTTGCGAACTGACCGGCAAGGGCCGGCTGGTGGGTAACAACGTTTCCCACGCCAATAACAAGACCAAGCGGACGTTTCTGCCCAACCTGCAGAATGTCACGCTGATCAGCGACGCGCTGGGCACCAGCGTCAAGCTGCGCGTGTCGACGCACGGACTGCGCTCGGTCGAGCATGTCGGCGGGCTCGACAATTGGCTGGTGAAGACCAGCGACGACGATTTGTCGCTGCGTGCACGCCGCCTCAAGCGCGTCGTCAAGAAGAAGCTGGGCACCGCCGAAGCGGCGTAACGTCCGGCCGCTCCGGCGGCCTGATGCGACTCGGACCGGCCCGCTCTCCCCCTCGGAGAGCGGGCCGTTCGCGTATCCGCCGCAGGAACACGGGCTACTTGCCGTTGATTTCCAATCTGAACTTCATCAACAGGCTCCGCTGCACCGCCGACAGATTGTCGTCGCTGACCATCCACAGGATCGTCGCGCTGCCTTCCCTGGTCACCGCCAGCCCTTCGAAATTGTCGACCGTCAGCGGCGGCGCCAGCGTGGCGATCTCTCGCCCGCGCAGGATCGCGCCGGGCGTGATCGCCCGCGGGTCGACCAGCGTCAGCTTGGCGCTCCACGTGAACGGCAGCGCGATCCGCCGGTTGAGCACGAGCACGCGGCCGTCGGGCAGTTCGACCGCATCGCTGGGATCGTAGCCGTCGGGCGGCAGGTAGCCGAATCGGACGACGCCCGATCGGGGCGCCAACGGATCGCCCGAAAACAGCAGCGCGTTGCGCGCGCCGGTCGCTTGCCCGCGCGAATCGGTTTCGGCGATCACCAGAAACCGGCCGTCGCGCAACCGTACCAGCGATTCGGCGCCGCCATTGCTCTCCCAATCGTGCATCGCCGGGGGCGCGACGTGCGCGGCCGGCGCGGTCAGCCCGGGGCCGTAGCGCCAGATCGCGTTGGCGCGCTCGAACCCGACCCACACCGCGCCGCTGACCGGATCGAGCGCCATCGATTCGCTGTCGCGGTCGATCTTGCTCCAGCCCAGACCCGGCCCGGCGGGCAGATCGCCGAACTCGGGCGCGCTCAGGCGAAACCGCCGGTCGAGCGTGAAGCGCACGATATTGCCGCCGTCGCTGAGCAAGGTGAAGCGATCGCCCGTCACGCTCATCGACGAAAACCCGCCAAACGCGCCGTCGCGGCTCGATAGTTCCAGTCCCCCCAGAAACGTCAGCGCGCCCACTGTGGTTCGCGCGGAGTCCGCGGGGTCGAGCGGCACGCGCTTTATCGCGATATCGGCCCGCGCGCCCAGTTCATCGCGCCGCGGCCGCCCGCTCCAGTCGACGGTCAGCAGAAAGATCGTGAGCAGGAGGAAACGAAACGCGCGGTACATCGCCCCCTCATAGCGCGGCGCGGGCGACACGCGAGCCTGAACGGCGGATAACGGGCGCATTCAGCATCCGCTCAACCCGACTCTGCCAAAACGCAGCCAAGCTAACGCGTTCTTCCGGGTGCGTTCGGAAGTGTTAGTCCCTCGCGTAGCGTATGAGGGCGAGGGCCGGCCTTCGAAAGAGGACCGGCCCTTTGCGTTGCGCTCGGGGCGAAGTACGATTTTTTGGGGGTGGCCGCGCCGGCCCGCGCGACCTAGCCTGGCGCCATGAACGTACGCGTGACTCACGGTTATCTGGCGCTGACCGAAAAGGAGAAGCAGACGCTGCGGCTGATCGTGCGCGGTCACGACGCGAAGTCGATCGCGCGTAGCCTCGATTTGTCGATCCATACGATCAACGAACGGCTGCGCGATGCGCGGCGCAAGCTGGCGGTGTCGAGCAGCCGCGAAGCCGCGCGGCTGCTGCTCGATCGCGAGGGCGACGCCCCCCAATCCCTTGGAGCCATCAAAATCGGGGAAGCCGCGACCGCCCCCGACGTGAAACAGGACGGCGTGCCGCAACACGGCACCGGGCGCGCAGGTCGCGTCGCCTGGATCACCATCGGAGGTGTCGTCATGACGTTAGCATTGGGATTTCTCGCGCTGTTCGCGCTGCCACAGGTCGCATCGCTCCCTGCCCCGACCGCCGCGGTCCAGCCGAGCGACGGCGCGGTGGTCGCAGCGGCGAGCCTGTGGCTGGTGCTGGTCGATCAGGGTCGCTGGGACGACAGTTATCGCGCCACCGGGAGCGCATTCCGCAAACGCAACACCAGCCAGGTCTGGGCGTCGGTGTCGGAACGAGTCCGCCGGCCGCTAGGCGCGATGATCTCTCGGACGTTGATCAGCCAGGACGATGTCCCCGCGCCGCCGAACGGCTACGAGGTGGTCAAGTTCCGCACGCGCTTTGCCAACAAGGCGGACGTGGTGGAAACCGTCAGCCTCGAGCAGGAAGACGGCGTTTGGCGCGTGGTGGGGGTGATGATCGGCTGAGGGGATTGGGCTGAGGGAGCGCCGTCTATTCCCTTCCCGGAAGGGAGGCCGTCAGCGCTCCTACCCTTCCCAAAACCCGCGCGCTCCCCCACACCCCACCGATGCGGCTGCGCGATTTCCTCCTGCTCGTCTTGGTCTGCCTGACCTGGGGGTTCAGCAACGTGCTGAGCAAGACCGTGGTCGGCACGTGGCGCGTGCCGCCGCTCTGGTTCGCCGCCGCGCGCTTCGCGTTGGTGCTCGCGGTGACGATCCCGTGGCTGCGCCCGATGCCGCGCCCCGCCTGGCGGATCCTGATCGTAGGGTTCCTGATGGGCGGGGGCAATTTCGCGTTGCTGTTCATCGGGCTGCAAACCGCCACCCCCAGCATGGCGGCGGTGGTGATTCAGGCCGGGGTGCCGATCACCACCCTGCTGTCGGTGGTGATGCTGAATGAACGCATCCACTGGCGCCGCGGGCTGGGGATCACGCTGACGCTGGCCGGGGTGCTGCTGGTGATGTGGCGGCCGGGGTTCGTCGTTTCGACGGGCCTCCTGTTCATCCTCGGCGCGGCCTTTGCCGGATCGCTGGGCGTGATCCTGATGAAGCAGATGGAGGACATCGCGCCGTTACGCTTTCAGGCGTGGGTCGCGCTGACCTCGCTCGTCCCGCTCGCACTCGCCTCGGCGCTGTTCGAGCGGGGGCAATGGGCGACGTCGGTTGCGGTCGGCTGGCCGTTCGTCGCGGCACTGCTGTTCTCCGCGCTGATCGTGTCGGTCTGCGCGCACACCGCTTATTACTGGCTGATCGCACGGTATGAGGCAAATCTGCTCGCGCCGCTGACGCTGATGACCCCGCTGTCGACGATCGCGCTGGGGGTGATGATGACCGGCGATACGCTCGACGCGCGGATGATCGTGGGGAGCGCGCTGGCGCTGCTGGGGGTGCTGGTGGTGGCGCTCAGGAAAAGCGGCGCGCCTGTGGTGGAGGTGATTGAACGCGGGTGATGGGCTGTACGAGGACCGGCGGCGCGCGTAGGTCTTGCGCATGGCGTCTTTCCGATCTGGCCGGTACGGAGGTAGAATTGCCGCAATGGCCGGCCTCTTGCTCCTGCCCACGACAATCGCTTGTGGCGGAGCTGCCGGACAGACCGCCACAGTGAGCCGTTCCAGCCTGGCCGGACAATATGACGGCGGTCAGATGGAAATGGCCGCGGGCCTCGACCTTCGGCCGGACGGGCGGTTCGACTACGCGCTGTCCTATGGCGCGCTGGACGAGGGTGCCAGCGGCGTCTGGCGCGTCGATGGAGGTCGCGTACTCCTGACGAGCGACCCCGTGACCGTACCACGGTTCGTCTTGCTGCAGAATCGTCCCGCCACCGACGGCAAGATGCGCATCCTGCTCGATCTGCCGGAAAGATGGTCGCGACAGGTCTTTCATGCCGAAATCGGCCTGGAAGACGGTCGCGTCGTTGAGCGACAATTGTCCGACGATGACGATGTGATCGCGCTGGAACCCGGCGAAAACCCGGTGTCTGTCCGCGTCGGGATGGCGGTATTCGATCTGCGCAGCGACGAGGTCCGGCTGGCGGGCGGCCCGGCCTCCCAAATTCGCCTGCGCTTCGAACCGAACGATCTGGGCAAGGTCGTGTTCGCCAACACGCCGTTGCGCATCGACGGGCGCAACCTCATCCTCGATCGGTTCGACCGCGCAATCGTGTTTCGGCGGATCGACGCGAAAGGTCGATGATCGCGAGGCTCCGGCCATCGCCGAGGTTACAAACACACTTCGGTCGATAGGGCGCGCCGACGGCAAAGCCGTCGGCCGGGTTCGGCTCTGGCGCCGACCCGCCGGCCGTGCCGGGCGCTACCGCTTCGCGACACCGGCGCGGGCGTGGCCGCGCCTGCGCCCGTCAGTACATATGCTGCCCGCCATTGAGACTCAGCGTCGATCCGGTGACGAACCCGCCCTCTTCCGACACCAGAAACGCCACCCCGCGCGCAATTTCACTCGCCTGACCCAGTCGCCCGACCGGAATCTTCGCGACGATCTTCTCCAGCACATCGGCCGGCACCGCCGCGACCATGTCGGTGTCGATATAGCCCGGCGCGATCGCGTTGACCGTCACGCCGGCGCGCGCGCCTTCCTGCGCCAGCGCCTTGGTGAAGCCGTGAATGCCCGATTTCGCCGCGGCGTAATTGACCTGGCCGTACTGCCCGGCCTGGCCGTTGATCGACCCGATATTGACGATCCGCCCCCATTTGCGCTCGCGCATGCCGGGGAACACCGCCTTCGCCATGTTGAAGCATCCGCCCAGATTGGTGCGCATCACGTCGTCCCACATTTCGTAGGTCATCTTCAGGATCGTGCCGTCGCGCGTGATGCCGGCATTGTTGACCACCACATCCACCGGGCCGAGGTCGGCGACGACTCTGGCCACGCCTTCCTGACACGCGTCGTAATCGCCGACGTCCCATTTATACGCCGCGATCCCGGTCTGCTCGGTGAACGCCTTCGCCTTGGCATCGTCGCCGGCATAGGTCGCCGCGACCGTCATCCCCATGTCCTTGAGCGCGAGGCTGATTGCCTCGCCGATCCCGCGGGTGCCGCCGGTCACGATCGCTACGCGTGCCATTCGAATCTCTCCTGGTCAATTTTGCGTTACGCTAGGGAGCGTCGACCCAACCGGCAAGCTCCCGCAACACAATGCTGCGCAGCATTTCGATACCTATGTTGGTGTCGTTGAGGCACGGCAGGTAAGCGAAGTGCGTGCCGCCCGCCGCGTGGAAGCTTTCGCCGCCGCGGATCGCGAGTTCCTCGAGCGTTTCGAGGCAATCGGCGGAGAAGCCGGGCGCGACGATCGCGACCTTCTTCACGCCCTGCCCCGGCAGTGCCATCAGCGTCGTATCGGTCGCGGGTTCGAGCCACTTGGCGCGGCCAAAGCGCGACTGGAAGGTGATCGTCAGCGGGCGGCCCAATGCCTCGCCGAGCAGTCTCGCGGTTTTCTGGCAGTGACAATGATACGGGTCGCCCAGTTCGAGCGTCCGCTGCGGCATGCCGTGGAAGCTCGCCAGCACCGCGTCGGGTTCGAAATCGAGATCGGCGAGGCTGGTGCGGACCGACTCGGCGAGCGCAGCAATATAGGCCGGGTCGTCGTGATACGGCGGCAATGTGCGGATCGCCGGTTGCCAGCGCATCGCGGCCAGCGCTTCGAACGCCTTGTCGTTGGCGGTCGCGGTGGTTGCTGCGCAATATTGCGGGTAGAGCGGCGCGATCAGGATGCGGTCGCACCCCGCAGCCTTCATCGCCGCGAGCCGTTCGCCGATCGTCGGGTTGCCGTAGCGCATCGCCCAGTCGACCATCACGGCGGCCCCGAACGAATCCTTCAATGCTGCGGCCTGCGCCTTGGTGATCGCGGCGAGCGGGGATCCGTCGTCTGTCCACACCTGGCTATAGGCATGCGCCGACTTTTTGGGCCGCGTGTTGAGGATGATCCCGCGCAGGATCGGCTGCCACAGCAGCGCCGGGATTTCGACCACGCGCCGGTCCGACAGGAATTCGGCGAGGTAGCGTTTGACCGCCGCGGCATTGGCCGCGTCAGGGGTGCCGAGATTGGTGAGCAGCACGCCGACCTTGCGCGGCGCGACGGGGGGATGGTCAGACGGGATCATCCATTTTCTCCGTCATGCCGGGCTGGTCCCGGCATCCGCCGTGCAACAGCGGCTGGCAGCCATTGGGAAGATGCAGACCCCGGCACAAGGCCGGGGTGACGAGCGATGATGGCGGAAAAAATCACGCGTCCCCAACCCTCAGCGGCAAGCTTCGGATCCGGAAACCCGTCGCGGACTGAAGCGCATTGGCGATGGCGGGCGCGACCGGCGGCACCGCCAGTTCGGACACGCCACCGGGGTCGGCTTCGCTCGCAATCATTTCGACCGTGATGTCGGGCATGTCCGCCAGCACCGGCAGCTCCAGCGCGCCGAACCCGCGCGTTTCCGCCATCCCGTTCCTGAACTTCGTCGATCCGCCCAAAGCCGCGGCCATCCCGAACACCAGCCCGCTCTCGATATTCTGGCGGACGATATCGGGGTGGATTTGCCGCCCGCAATCGACCGCCGCGACGATCCGGTCGACCGCGATCGACTGGTCTTCATCGATATGCGCTTCGGCGAACACCGCGATATGGCTGCCGCGAAAACTGTGGCAGGCGATGCCCTGCCCGCTGCCGGCGGTGCCTTGCCAGCCGCCGAGCGCGGTCACGGTGGTCAGGCAGCGCGCCAGCCGCGCATCGCCGCCGAGCATGCCGATCCGGTACGACATCGCCTCGGTCCCCGCGACATGCGCGAGTTCGTCGATGAAGCATTCGGTGAAGAAGCAGGTGTAGCTATGGGCGCCCGATCGCCAATGCCCGGTCGGCACGCCGATATCGGCTTCGTGGTGGTCCACGGCATAGGACGGAATCTGGTAAAGCGGGGTCGCCCCCGCCACGGCATAGCCATCGCCGCCGGCCAGCGTCAGCGCCGCCTGCGCGGCATGATCGTCGGCCAATAATCGCGCGGCGAGTTCGCGCCCCGTCGCCGGAGCGGCGATCTTGGTCAGCCAGCCGAGAATGCGTCCCTGCGGGTCGAGCCGCGCCGCCAGCCGAGCCTTGGCCGGCGCGCGGTAGCGGTCCTGCAAACAATCCTCACCGCGCGACCACATCAACTGAACCGGCAATTTGAGGTCGCGCGACAGCAGCGCCGCCTGGACCGCGGCGTCGTGCTCCAGATTGGCGCCGAACCCGCCGCCGATCGGCATCGGATGGATCACCACCGAGGCTTCGCCGACGCCCAGGGCGGCAGCCACGGCGGAGCGCGCCAGCCCCGGCGCTTGCGTCGGCGCCCACACTTCGACGCGGCCCTCGGACCAGGCCGCGGTCGCCGCACGCGGTTCGATCGCCGCGTGGAGCGCGACGTCGGCATGGTAATCGGCGGTGACGACCGTCGCCCCGCGGAACGCCGCGCCGACATCCCCGACCGACGCCATCCGCGTGCCCGGTCCGGCGATTGCGCTATCGAGCGCGCGGCGGATCGTGGCGGTCGAGACCGCGGGCCCCGGTGTCGCAAAGCGCGGCCGGATCGCGTCGAGCGCGCGCGCGGCGGCCCACCAATTGTCGGCGATCGCCGCGACCCAGCGATCGGTCTGCACGATCCGGGCGACGCCGCGCACCTTGCCCGCCGCCGCGGTGTCGCACCCGACGAGCGTGCTGTCGGCGCGCGGCCCCTGGCGCAGCGCGGCGAATACTATGCCCGGCAGCCGGATGTCGGCGGCGAAATTGATCGATCCGTCGACCTTGGACGGACTGTCGAGCCGCGGCGGCGATTGCCCGGTCAGCCGGCCCTTGTCGCCGCCCCGCAGCGGCAGCGGATCGGGCAAAGCGCCGCCCACCGCCTCCGCCGCGAGATCGCCGAAGCGCAATTTGTCCTTGCCGTGGACGACGAACCCCAGCGCCGTCCCGCACGCCTGCCAGTCGACGCCCCAGCGCTTCGCCGCCGCCTTTTGCAGCAGCACGCGCGCCGCCGCGCCGGCGTTGCGCAACTCGCCCTCGAACTGGCGGATCGAGGATGAGCCCGCGGTCAGCATCATCACGCTGCTGGCGATATGTCCGTCGCGGAGGAATTGCGGGATTCGGTCGAACGCTCCACCGAACAATTCGTTGGCCGCGATCGGGTTGGCGTAAAGCGGGTTGAGCGGTGCCGGTTCGACCGCGACCGTGCGCCAGTCGGCGCCCAGTTCGTCGGCGACGATCTGCGGAAAGGTGGTCCACACCCCCTGCCCGTGCTCGGCCTGCGGCACCGCGACGGCGATATGCCCGTCCTCGCCGATCTTGAGCCACGCGCCAAAGAGGTGCTCGCCCTCGGCCGCCGTCAGGTTGGGCCGGTAGGTACGCGGCCAGATCGCCCACGCCACCACCAGCCCGACCCCGGCGCCGCCGCCGATCAGCAGCTTGCGGCGCGTGAGGAGAGGCTTGGCGGGAGGATCAGCGTCGGACATTGCCACCGCTGTATCGCGGTGACCGAAAGGGGGAAAGCGCCATGACATCAGCATCCGTCACCCCGGCCTTGTGCCGGGGTCTGACTATCCATCAACAGCGACTTCTTTTGTTGCGCGGCGGACCCCGGCACAAGGCCGGGGTGACGCAGGATTACGCGTCCGCCAACGCCCGATATTTCGCCCGCAGCCCGACCTTGTCGATCTTCTCGGTGCCCAGCCGGGGGAGCGGATCGCTCGAGACCCAGATCCGCGCGGGCACCTTGAACGCGGCGATATGGTGGCGCAGGAAATCCTGCAATTCGCCTTCGCTCAGTCCGTCGCCGGCATGGAAATGCACCACCGCGCCGGGCACCTCGCCGTAGCGCTCGTCCGCCAGCCCGAACACTGCGGCTTCGGCGACCACCGGGTTTTCATAGATCGCCGCTTCGACTTCCTGACAGCTGATATTCTCGCCGCCGCGGATGATGATGTCCTTCTTGCGGTCGACGATGAACAAATATCCGTCCTCGTCGAGATAGCCGATATCGCCGGTCAGGAAGTATCCATCCGCGGTGAACGCCGCCGCCGTCGCTTCGGGGCGGTTCCAATATTCGCGGAAATTGGCGACCGATCGGATTCCCACTTCGCCGCGCTGGCCCTGCGCGACGGGCGTGCCCGAATCGTCGAGGATCGCGAGATCGACCAGCGGCGGCGATGCGCGCCCGGTCGAATTGGGCTTGGCGAGGTAATTGTCGCGCCAGTTGCCGCAGCCGACGCCATTGGTCTCGGTCAGGCCGTAACCGATCAGCGGCGCGCCGCCGCCCATTTCCTCGTTGATGCGCCGGACATGGTCGACCGGGCGCGGCGCGCCGCCGGCGGCGAAGTCGG
>JAZJYW010000013.1:89780-109319 GCA_040390165.1 Pseudomonadota bacterium
TCCGTGCGCAACGTCGCGCTCACGGCGAGTCCCCCGCCGGCGGCGAAGTCGGTGACCGACGACAAATCGTAGTGCCCGCGATTGGGGTGCGTGAGGATTTCGAAGCTCATCAGCGGCACGCCGACGAAATAGCTGACCTTCTCCGCCTCGATCAGCCGCATCGCGTCCTCGGCGTCCCATTTGGGCATCAGCACCAGCTTGCGCCCCATCGCGAACGACTGGAGCAGCACCGGCACTTCGGCGGTGACGTGGAACAGCGGCACGTTGAGCAGGGTCGAGGGCTGACCCTGTGGCGGTTTGCCGTCCTCGGTCGACAACCCCAGCATCACCAGCGCCGACGCCAGAAAATTGAGCGTCCCCGACAGCACCGCGCGATGATCGCTGAGCGCGCCTTTCGCGCTCCCGGTCGATCCGCTGGTGAACAGGATCGTGGCGAGATCGTCGGGACCGAGGTCGGGCAGGTCGGCGGCGGCATCGCTCGCGATCGGGCTCAGCGCCTCGGCCAGCGGTCGGATATCCTCGATCGTCACGATTCGTGCGGTCAGCCCCGCCACATCGGCCAGCCGCTTGGCGCGAGCGCCGTCGGCAAACACGATCGCGCATTCGACTTCGCTCAGCGCGCCGGCGAACTCCTCCGGCTGCCACCAGCCGTTGAGCAGCACCGCGATCCCGCCCGCCATCGAAATGCCCATATAGAGCGTGATCCACGACGGCGAATTGCGCATCGCGATGCCGATCCGGTCGCCGCGCCGAGTCCCGCCCGCGACTAAGGCTCGTGCGACGCGACCGGCTTGCTCATATACTTGAGAAAAGGTCAGCCGCTCGTCACCCGACACCAGAAAAATCGTGTCGGCATGCGCCGCGCAATAATGCGCGAAATAATGCGGCAGACTGGGCGGGGTCGCCGCGATCATCGGATAGCTGCGCCCGCGCACGGTGACATCGGTCAGCGCCATCGGCCCGCCCGCCCCGGTCAGCCCGGCAATGCCTTTATCCATCCGTAGATCGAGCGCACTCGGCATCGTCATTCTCTCCGCTTGGTCTTGGGGCCTTAGGGTCCGTGCTCAATCGGCGCGGGAGCCGCGATTGCCCGGAGCAGCCCGCTGGCGAGGAGCGCGGCGCAGTCGCGTAGCAAAAGCTACGCGCAAGCGAGCGACGACGACCAGCGGGCTGCTCCGGGCAACCGCTTGCGGCGGGCCGCTTTTGGCCCCGGGCGGCGTCGCTTCGTCGGTCCCGATGCTAAGGCATCGCTCCCTCCTAGCTTCTTGCCCGGAACCAAAATCGACTCCGTCGCGGCCCCGTGCCGATTGAGTACGGACCCTTACCCCCTTATGGGAGCGACAAAGCCCGGGGAAAAGCCTTGATCCTGCATGCTCTCACGTCGATCGACTTCGCCAGCCTGAACCTCAGCCCGGTGCTGTGGCATATCCACCTGTTCGGGCGCGATCTGTTCGACATCAAATGGTATTCGATCGCCTATATCGTCGGGATCGTTCTCGGCTGGATCTATATGATGCGGCTGCTGAGCGCGCCGGGCGCGCCGATGGCGAAGCGCCATGCCGAGGATTTGGTGTTCTACGCCACGCTGGGGATCATCGTCGGCGGACGGATGGGCTATGTGCTGTTCTACGACACCAATTTGCTGTGGACCCACCCGCTCGGCATCTTGAAGCTGTGGGAAGGCGGGATGTCGTTCCACGGCGGGGTGATCGGCACCACGATCGGGATCATCCTGTTCGCGCGCAAGCATAAGCTCGACTGGCTCAGAATCCACGATTACGTCGCCTGCTGCGCACCGATGGGGCTATTCCTCGGGCGCATGGCCAATTTCGTGAACGGCGAATTGTGGGGCAAGCCGACGGGGAGCGATTACGGCATCGTCTTCCACGGCGCGGCGGGCGAGATGGCGCGGCATCCCAGCCAGCTCTACGAAGCGGGGCTCGAAGGGATCGTGCTGTTCGCGATCCTGTGGTTTGCGTTCTGGCGCACCAAGGCTCGCTACGATCCGGGCAAGCTCGTCGGGATCTTCATCCTTGGCTACGGGCTCGCGCGCTTCACGGTCGAATTCTTCCGCGAACCCGATGCGCAATTCGTCGGCACGATCTTCGACAGCCGCTATCTGCACATGGGTCAGTGGCTGTGCGTGCCGATGATCGTGGGCGGGGCCTATCTGATCGCCACCGCAAAAGGGCGACGCCAGCGAGTCACGCCGATCTCCGGGGATGAGAGCGTCGCGTGAAAATCCCCCTCCCGCTTGCGGGAGGGGTTAGGGGAGGGCATGTGCGGGACCAATGATGTCGACACGCCCTCCCCCGGCCCCTCCCGCAAGCGGGAGGGGAGACCTCCCCGACCGGCTGGCACGCGCGATCACGATGGCGGGACCGATCCCGTTGTCGCAGTACATCGCCGCCGCCAACGCCGAATATTATGGCACGCGCGATCCGCTGGGCACCGCGGGCGACTTCACCACAGCGCCCGAAATCAGCCAGATGTTCGGCGAACTGATCGGGCTGTGGGCCGCCGATCTGTGGCAGCGCGCGGGCGAGCCCGACATCGTGTGGGTCGAACTGGGGCCGGGCCGCGGCACGCTGAGCGTCGACGCGCTGCGCTCGATGGCGAGCGTCGGGCTGACCCCACCGGTGCATTTCGTCGAAACCAGCCAGACGCTGCGCGCGCGCCAGAAAATCGCGGTGCCCGACGCGATCTGGCACGACGACGTCGCGACATTGCCCGACGATGCGCCGATGATCGTCATCGCCAACGAATTCTTCGACGCGCTCCCGATCCGGCAATTGGTCAAGGGCGGCGACACGTGGCGCGAACGGATGGTCGCTTGTCAGGACCTGCTGTTCCTGCCGATCGGCGGCAAGGACGTGCCAGCCGGAATCATTCCCGATCATTTGCGCGACGCACCGGCCGGCTCGGTGATCGAAACCTCGCCCGCCAGCGTCTCGATCGCGCGCGCCATCGCCGGGCAATTGCTGCGCCGGGGCGGTGCAGCATTGGTGATCGATTATGGCTATTCCGGCCCGGCCGTCGGCGACACGTTGCAGGCCGTCAGTGGGCATCAGTTCGCCAATCCGTTCGAGGAACCGGGCAGCCGCGATCTGACCGCGCATGTCGACTTCGCCACGTTGGGCGCCGCTGCGGGCGTGGAGGGCGTGCGCGTCGAAGGGCCGGTCGGTCAGGGCGCGTTCCTGACCGCGCTCGGGATCGAACCGCGCGCCGCCGCGCTGACCAGGGCCAGCCCCGAGCGCGCGGAGTCGATCGAAACCGACCGCGCCCGGCTGGTCGACGACGATGCAATGGGCAGCCTGTTCAAGGCGATGGCCTGGACCGCGCCCGACTGGCCGACCCCGGCGGGGTTTCTGTGATGAGGCTTGCTCGCGTTTCGTCCATCAACGCTTCCCCGGCGAAGGCCGGGGCCCAGTTGCGAGCAGCCCGGTGCTGGGCCCCGGCCTTCGCCGGGGAAGCGCCTGTGGATATCGCATCATGATCACCTATCGCGACGCCACCCCCGCCGACGCCGAGGCGCTCGACGCGATGGCGCAAGCGGTATGGATGGAAACCTTCGCGCACAGCGTGTCGGCGGAGAATATCGCCACCTATTTCAGCGAAGCGTACGGCGCCGACGGCAAGCTGATGCGCGACTTGCGCGCGGGCACGGCGCACTTTCGCCTCGCGCTCGAGGGCATGCGCATCGTTGGTTATTGCAAGGTCTGCCCGCCGTGGCTGCCCGATGCCGAACCCGGCGCGATGCAGCTCAGCCAGATCTACGTGACCTACGATCATCACGGCAGCGGGGTCGGTCGGGTACTGCTCGACTGGGCGATCGATACAGCGCAGGCCGCGCACGCGACCGCCTTGCTGCTGACCGTGTGGGAAGAAAATCACCGCGCGTTCGCCTTCTACAAGAAGAACGGCTTCGTCCATATCGGCGACTATGCCTTTCCGGTCGGCAAGCAGGTCGATACCGATCACATCATGCGGCTCGCATTGTGACGGTGGAGGTCAACCGCGCGCGGGCGCTGGAGGGCGTCGCGCACGGCTTTCTCGGGCGGCGCGGCGGGGTGTCGACTGGGGTTCATGCCGGATTGAACGTCGGCACCGGATCGGCCGACGACCCCGCGATCATCGCCGAAAACCGCCGGCTGGCCACCGAGGCCGTCGCGCCCGGCGCGGTGTTGCTCAACCCGTATCAGATCCATTCGGCCGCGTGCGTGACGGTCACTGGCATCTGGGATCGGGATGCCCGCCCGCACGCCGACGCGGCGGTGACCGATCGCCCCGGCTTTGCGCTCGGTATCCTCACCGCCGACTGCGCGCCGGTTTTGTTCGCCGACACGCAGGCGGGCGTGGTCGGCGCGGCGCATGCCGGATGGAAAGGCGCGCTGCACGGCGTCACCGATTCGACGCTGGCGGCGATGGAAAAGCTCGGCGCGCAGCGCGACCGGATCGTCGCCGCTGTCGGCCCGTGCATCGCGCGCGCCAGCTACGAAGTCGACGATTCGTTCCAGCGCCGCTTCGACGAGCACGACCCCGAAAACGAGCGCTTCTTCGCCCCGGGGCGCGACGGCCATGCGCAGTTCGACCTCGAAGCCTATGTCGCGCACCGGCTGGCGGCGGCAGGAGTACGCAAGGTCGAGATGCTCGGCCTCGATACCTATGCGGAGGAAGACCGCTTCTACAGCTTCCGCCGCGCGACGCATCGCCGCGAGCCCGATTACGGACGGCAGATTTCGATTATCGGGCTGGAATAAGCAGTCGTCTCCCCGGGGTTCGACCCGGGTGACGCAAATGGAATGTCGGTCATGATCGTGCGTCGGACGCCATGTCCGCTAACGACCCATCCCGGGCCGTTCATTTTGTCGGTGCAGGATCGCGAATCCCTGCGTTCGAACTGCCGGGTCTGAGCAACGCTTCTCTTACCGGCGCCTTGGTTTGTCGAGTCAGCCGCGATCGGCGGAGCGGGCGATGTCCTGCCGCAATTGGTCGATCTTCGCGTCGGCCCACTGCCGGGCGTCGTCGCCGAACACGAGCCGCGATGGCGCCTCGTCCTGCGCAGACAGCGCAACGATCCGCTGGGCGAGCAGCTTCGGATCACCCGGCTGGTTGCCGTTCGCCTTCTCCACAAACGCGCCATACTGCGCAATCGCCTCGGCATAGTCTGGAATGTCGATGCTGCCGAAGCTCGCCGACTTCCGGTCCATGAAATCGGTGCGTAGCATCCCCGGCTCGACCAGCAGCGAGCGGACGCCGAGCGGTGCCAGCTCTTGAGCAAAGCCCTCCATCCATCCCTCGACCGCGAACTTCGACGCCGAGTAGACCGCGCCGCCGCCGCTGGATACCAGCCCGCTGACCGACGAAATGGTGACGATGAGGCCCGAGCGACGCTCCCGCATGTGGGGGGCGACCGCGCGCGCGACATTCATCGTGCCGAACACGTTGACCTCGAACTGACGCCGCACCGCGGCGTCGGTGAAGGTCTCGAAGAAGCCCAGCTCGGCATAGCCGGCATTGTTGACCAGCACATCGATCGCTCCGAACCGCTCGGCGGTCTCGGCGGCGACCGCGTTCGCGGCTTGCGCGTCGGTGATATCGAGCGCGAGGGCGTGCAGGCGATCATGGTCACCGCAGGCATCGCGCACCGCGTCTGCGGACCTCGCCGTCGCCACTATCGTTTCGCCCGCATCGAGCGCCGCGCGCGTGATCTCCAGTCCAAGTCCCCGACCTGCGCCCGTCACCAGCCAAACCTTGCCCATCGTATGCTCCCTGCGTTCCATTGTTAGTGGCTAGGTAGTCGTGCTAATGGATCGAGATAATCGCCTAATCAGTAATAGGCCCCAGTAGCCGGGATCATCAATGCGTCCGGATCAGCTCGGCGACCTCGCCGTCTTCGCAGCGATCGCCTCAGAGCGCAGCTTCACGCGTGCCGCGAGGCGACTTGGAGTCACGCAGTCTGCGGTCAGCCAGACCATGACGCGGCTGGAGAGCCAACTCGGGTTTCGCTTGCTCTCCCGGACGACGCGCAGCGTTGCGCCGACCGCCGCCGGCGAGCGCCTGCTCGCTACCCTGTCGCCAGCGCTGGCCGGGTTGGACGACGAGATCGAGGCACTGTCGCAGTCCCGCGGGGCAGCGATCGGCACCGTGCGGATCACGACGGGCAAACACGCAGCGGACACATTGCTGTGGCCGATGCTCCCGTCCTTCATGCGCCGACACCCCGGCATCGAGGTGGAGGTGTGCGTGGAGGGGGAGATGACGGACGTCGTGGCGGGCCGCTACGATGCCGGAATCCGGCTCGGCGAGCGCTTGGAGAAGGACATGATCGCGCTGGCGGTCGGGCCTCCGCTGCGCGTCGCGGTCGTGGCCACCCCCGGCTATCTGAGCGACCATCCGGCGCCGGTGGCGCCGGCCGAACTGACCACGCATCGCTGTATTGCCTACGGCAACGGGCATGGCGACCTGTCGCCGTGGTCGTTCGAGCGCGACGGCCATGTGGTGACGGTTACGCCAGGTCGCGGGCCGGTGTTCAACGACGGCGACCTGCTCGTGGCGGCCGCGCTGGAGGGATTCGGCATCCTATACCTCTTGGAGGATCTGGTGGCGGCGGCGATTGCCGATGGACGACTCATCCGCTTGCTGGAGCCGTGGTGCGAGCCGTTCGCCGGTTACCACCTCTATTACCCCGACCGGCGCGGAACGACGGCCTTCGAACTGTTCAAGGACGCGCTTCAGCCAAGCAGAGTCGCACGAAGGCTTGGCCCAACCTCGGCTACAATTCTGGAAACGCGACCCCATTCGGCAAGCTAATGGTGTCTGCCACCGCAGTTATGGATACTCACGTCCCGATACCGACGCGTCCGCTTCCTACCGAATTACCGACGCTCGTCGTCGCCTGGGGCAAGCGCCGCCGCCGCAATCCGCTCCGCTCCCCGGCGCCGCGCCCGCCGCCCATACAGGAACGTCCACAAACTAAGCGCACCCATCGTGCCATAGCCGAGGATCGGGCCGACGATCAGATACTCCCGGATGCTCAGCGCGAAGATCAGCGCCACCCCGACCGCGACGTCGGCGAGGAGCCCCAGCCCCCAAACGTACGTCATCACCATCATCGTCCGGTGGAACCCGGCATGGACTTGCAGCGATTCGAACGCTTGCGCTTCATCCTCCGATTTGCGGCGCATGCTGGCGCGCGCCAGCTGATAGATCAGCGGCTTGCCGATCAGCGCCGAGCCAAGGAACGCCAGCCCGATCGCCCCGGAAACAAGCTTTTCGCGCAGCTGAAGCGCCCGCACCCCGCCGCCGCCCAGCATCGCCAGCAGCGACAGGACGATGCCGGCCAGCACGATCACCGACAGCGCATCGATGCGGCGATGGCGCGCGAACTCGACCAGACTCCACAGGATCGGCGGCGCCGACGACGCAAGCAGCGCGCGGACCGGGCCGAGCGGCGCCTCGGCATAGGAATAGATCGCGTACGGCACGATGAAATTGACCAGCGCCTCGGTCAGAATAGGCACGCAATTGTGGCGGAGATAGGCAAAGATGCGGACGATCGGCCCCGATTGTGCGTCCACCCGTCACTCCCTGCTGGTGTGTTGCTACAATAGAGCAGTGCGCGAAAGCCGCAAGGGCGCCTCTTATACGCCCCTCCCCTTCAGGGGAGGGGTAGGGGGTGGGGCTTGCCCGTCTCACCGAGATAGTCGCTCGTGGATAGCCCCCACCCCAACCCCTCCCCTGAAGGGGAGGGGCGTTTTATCGACCCCGGCACTGGCAATGTAGGACTTGCCCCGTCACACTCCCCGCCGACTCGACGTACAAGTGCTTTTGCGCAGCACCTTCGCCAACTTTCGCGTCAAAAAAGTGCGAGACCGTTTCATTTGAAACTTGTTCGCGGCTATGCGTTCGGTCCTCAAGGAGATTGCAATGCCCGAAACGCCCGAAACCGAAGCCGACCTGACCGGCATCGACGCCCCCAAGGGGAAGCCGCACGTCAACTCGATCGGCGGGCGTCAGCTCAAGCCGTCGACGCTGATGATGGGGCATGGCTATGATCCGGTGCTGTCCGAAGGCTCGCTCAAGCCGCCGATCTTCCTGACCTCGACCTTCGTCTTCCCCAACGCCGCGGCGGGCAAGCGCCACTTCGAGGGCGTGACGGGCAAGCGCCCGGGCGGGTCCGACGGGCTGGTCTATTCGCGCTTCAACGGCCCCAATCAGGAAATCCTCGAAGATCGCCTGGGCATCTGGGAAAATGCCGAGGACGCGCTCGCCTTTTCCAGCGGCATGTCGGCGATCGCCACTTTGTTCCTCGCGATGGTCAAACCCGGCGACACGATCGTCCATTCGGGGCCGCTCTACGCCGCGACCGAGACGCTGATCGCACGAATCCTCGGCAAGTTCGGGGTCAATTGGGTCGACTTCCCCGCCGGCGCGACACGCGAGGAAATCGATGCGGCGATGAAGAAGGGTGCGGCCGCGGGCAATGTCGCGCTGATCTACCTCGAGAGCCCGGCCAACCCGACCAACGCGCTGGTCGATGTCGAAGCGGTCGCCGCCAGCCGTGACGCGATCTTCGCCGACCGCGCGGAGAAGCCGCCGATCGCGATCGACAACACCTTCCTCGGCCCGGTCTGGGCGCAGCCGCTCAAGCAGGGCGCCGATCTGGTCGTCTATTCGCTGACCAAATATGCCGGCGGGCACAGCGATCTGGTCGCGGGCGGCGTGCTCGGGACCAAGGCGCACATCAACACGATCCGCATGATGCGTAACACGATCGGCACGATCTGCGACCCGCACACCGCGTGGATGCTGCTGCGCAGCTTGGAGACGCTCGAACTGCGCATGACGCGCGCGGGGGAGAATGCGGTCAAGGTGTGCAACTTCCTCAACAACCATCCCAAGGTCGAAAAGGTCGGCTATCTTGGCTTCCTCGAGGAACAGGGCGACGCGCGGCAGGCCGACATCTATCGCCGCCACTGCACCGGCGCGGGGAGCACCTTTTCGCTCTACCTGAAGGGCGGAGAGAAGGAGGCGTTCGCGTTCCTCGACACGCTCAAGATCGCCAAGCTGGCGGTCAGTCTCGGCGGCACCGAGACGCTGGCGTCGGCACCGGCAGCGATGACGCATCTGTCGGTCCCGGACGAGCGCAAGCAGGCGCTGGGGATCACCGACAATCTGGTGCGCATTTCGATCGGGGTCGAGGATGCCGACGACCTGATCGCCGATTTCGAGGCGGCGCTGGACGCGATCTAGCCGTCGCCGACGCGTTCGATGTCGGCGCCGACCGCCTGCAGCTTCTCCTCGAGCCGCTCATAGCCGCGGTCGAGGTGATAGACGCGGCCGACATCGGTTTCGCCCTTGGCGACCAGCCCGGCGATGATCAGGCTCATCGACGCGCGCAGGTCGGTCGCCATCACCGGCGCGCCGATCAGATGATCGACCCCGCGCACCACCGCGGTGCGGCCGCGCACCTGAATGTCGGCGCCCATCCGCGCCAGTTCGGGCACGTGCATGTAGCGGTTCTCGAAGATCGTCTCGGTCAGCACGCTGGCGCCGTCGGCCATGCACAGCATCGCCATGAATTGCGCCTGCATGTCGGTCGCGAAGCCCGGATAGGGCGCGGTCGACAGCGTCAGCGGCTTGAGCTTGCCGTCGGAGGTGACGAACAGCGAACTGCCCTTCTCCTCGATCGTCACCCCGGCCTCGATCAGCGCCGCGATCGTCGCGCGCATATCGTCGGGCTTCACTCCGACCAGTTCGACCGACCCACCGGTGATCGCGGCGGCGCAGGCATAGCTGCCCGCCTCGATCCGGTCGGGCATCACGCGATAGGTCGCGCCGTGCAGCCGGTCGCGCCCTTCGATCTCCAGCGTCTCGGTTCCCACGCCCGAAATCGACGCGCCCATCGCCAGCAGCAGATTGCACAAATCGACGATCTCGGGCTCGCGCGCGGCGTTTTCGATGATCGTCCCGCCCTTGGCGAGCACCGCCGCCATCACCGCATTCTCGGTCGCGCCGACCGACACGATCGGGAAGGTCACGCGTCCGCCGGGCAAGCGCCCCCCCGGCGCGGTTGCGCGAACATAGCCGGCGGCAAGTTCGATGTCGGCGCCCATCGCCTCAAGCGCTTTCAGGTGCAGGTCGATCGGCCGGTTGCCGATCGAACAGCCGCCCGGCAGCGACACCGTCGCTTCGCCCGCGCGCGCCACCAGCGGCCCGAGCACGAGGATCGAGGCACGCATCTTGCGCACGATGTCGTACGGCGCTTCGGTCGAGGTCAGCCGCCCCGCGCGCATCGTCATCACGCGCCCGAAATCGGTCGGCCGCGCGCCTTCGATCTCGGTCGAGACGCCAAGCTGATTGAGCAGATGCCCGAAGCTGTCCACGTCGGCGAGGCGCGGCAGGTTGCGCAAGGTGACGGGCTCTTCGGTCAACAGCGCACAGGGCATCAGCGTCAGCGCTGAATTCTTGGCGCCGGAGATCGGCAGCTTGCCCGACAGGCGGTTGCCGCCGCGAATGAGAATACGGTCCATCGCTCGGCTTCTATCGGGTCCCGACGCCCAAGCAAGCGCCACGGACCCGGAACGATGATTGATCGACTTTAATGCGCGGCGCGGCGCGCGCTGCTTTGTGCTCCCCTTGGGCCCGGGGGGAGACTGTACGGCGTGTCAGGTAGTTGTTTCGCCGAACGGTTAGGCGAGTTGGTTTCCATCACATCGGCGGAGCACGCCGCGCTCGAACGGCTGGAAGAGCGCGAGCGCATCGTCCGGCGCGGATCGACGGTCCAGCGCGAGAAGGACCGCGTCGCAGAATTGTTCATCGTCCGGCGCGGGGTGATGATGACGTCGACTTTGCTCGACGACGGCAGCCGTCAGATTCTGCGCTTCCTGTTCCCCGGCGACATGATCGCACTATCGAGTCTGGCGTATCGCGAGGCCCCGGAGACGATCACGGCGTTGACCGAAGCCATCGTCTGTCCGTTCGAACGGTCGGCGCTTGCCGGGATCATGGCCGCGCACCCGCGGCTGGGGGCATTGGTCCTCGTCTATAGCCAGATCGAGCGGACCGCCCTGACCGATCGTCTGGCGGCGCTGGGGCGCAGTTCGGCCCGCGCGCGCGTTGCCGCGGTGCTGATCGACATGCGCAACCGGTTGCGGATGGGAGATCGCACCATCGTCGACAGCTTCACGCTGGGGTTGACGCAGGAAGAGATTGGCGATGCGACCGGGCTGACTGCGGTTCACGTCAACCGGATGCTGCGCCAGATCGAGGAGGACGGGCTGATCGCGCGCGACAATGGCCGCATCCGCTTCGTCAACGAACCAGCGCTGACCCGCGAAGCCAATTATGTCGACCGTTATCACGGGCTCGATCTGAGCTGGCTGGCCGCGGCGACCTGAGCCCAGGGGGCGTCGAGGGGGCGGTCATCGACCGCCCCCTCGATTGTTACTTTAGCGTCGCGCTGTCGAGGTTGAGCTTGTCCGCGCCGATTACTTCGACGGTCGGGTATTTCTTGCGAAGCTCATCGATGAACAGTTTCGCATCGCCGACGACGATGATGCTGGCGCCGGTCGGGTCGAGCAATCGCTGCGCCGCGCGTTGCACCGCCGCCGCGTCGATCCCGTCGATCTTCGGCGTGAACGCCTTGAGTTCGCTCAGCGGGATTTCCTCGACGACATAGTCGCCCAGAATCCCTGCGATCCCGCCGGTCGTCTCGGTATCGCGCCCGAAATCGCCGATCAGCACAGCCTTGCGCGACGCGAGCTCGCCCGCCGGGACCGGCGCGGTTCCCATGCCCTTCATCGTCTCGATGATCAGCCCGACCACTTTGGGCGCGGAGGGGTTTTTGGTCTGGGTGTTGGCCGACACGTAACCCGGCCCGCGCCGCGCCGCGAGGCCACTGCCCGCGCCATAAGCGAGCCCGCGCTTGATCCGGATTTCCTGATTGAGCCGCGATGAGAAGCCCACGCCCAGCGTGGCATTGGCGACGCTGGCGGCGTAGAAATCGGGATCGCTGCGCGCGATCCCGGGCCGCGCGACGACGACGCCCGCTTGGCCGGCGTTGGGCATGTCGACCACGATGATGCGTGGCGTGGTCGCCACCGGTGCCGATAGCGGCGCCCTTTTTCCCGCGCCCGGTGTCGCGCTCCACGTGCCGAAATTCTTTTCGGCCAGCGCTTTTGCTGCAGCCGGCGTGATGTCCCCGACCATGACCAGCGTCGCGCTGCCCGGTTGCCACGTCGCGCCATAGGCGCCCGTTACGTCGGTGCGGGTGATTGCCTTGAGCGACGCGGGCGTGCCCGCCAGCGAGTGCCCATAGGGGCTGTCGCCCAGCACGACCTTCGTCGCGACCAACCCGGCGAGGCGTCCCGGATTCTTGAGTTGGACTTGCACGCCGTCGATCGTCTGGGCTCGCGCGCGTTCGAGTTCCTCACCGGTAAAGACCGGGTTGCGCACGACATCGGCCAGCACCGCCATCGCGGGAACGATCTGGTCCGACTTCACCTCCAGCGTCACCGTCGACGCATCCCAGCCCGCGCCCGACGAGATCGACCCGCCGAGCTTCTCGACCTCATTGGCGATCTGCGTCGCCGAGCGTGTCTTCGTCCCCTTGACCATCAGATCGGCGGTCAGGCTGTTGAGCCCCGCGCGTCCTTGGGGGTCGGCGCCGCCGCCGCCGGCTGCGATCATCTGCACCGTGAGCAACGGCAAATCGTGTTTTTCGACGACGATCAATGTCATGCCATTGGCGAGCTTCGTAGTCACCGGTGCGGGGAGCGCCGCGACCACCGGCTTGGCGGGATCGGGCACAGCGACGCGGTCCGCGTCGCTTGCCGGCGTGATCACCGCGACGTTGCCCGGGTTCTTCAGCTCGGCAACGGTCACCGTGTCGGCGACCTTGATCAGGTCGCCCTTCGGCTTGTCCTTCGGCGCCATTTCGGCGGGCATATAACGGATCGAAGCCGAACGATTGTCGGTCAGATATTTCCTGGCGACGCGCAAGATGTCGGCCGAGGTCACGCGCGCCATTGCGGCCAGTTGCTTGTCGGCCGCCGCCGGATCGCCATCGATGATCACCGATCGCGCGATCGCAGAGGCCTTGCCGTCGGCGGTTTCGCGGCTCTGGATCGTCGCGGTGATCAGCTGGTTCTTGGCGCGGGTCAGTTCGGCGGCGGTGACCGGCACGTCGCGGACGCGCGCGATCTGCGCCCGCAACGCCTTCTCGCCCTCGGCCACGTCCTTGCCGTCGGCCATCGTCGCGGTGACGACGAACGATCCCGTCCCCTGCTTGGTGTCGAGGAAGGTGTTGGCCGACTGCGCGAGCTGATCGCGATAGACCAGATCCTGATAGAGGCGCGACGAATCGCCGCGCGACAGAATCGCGTCGAGCAGGGTCAGCGCCGGGATATCGGCATCGTTGTCGGACGGTATTGCATAGCTGATCAACACCGCGGGCAGCGGCGTGTTGGGCTCATAGACGACATAGCTTTCCGGCTTGGTCCGCTCGGGCTCGGTCACCGTCACGCGCGGGATCGGGCGGTCGGGTTTCCTGATCCCGGCGAAATATTTGTCGATCCACGCGTCGAGTTCGGCGGGATTGAAATTGCCCGCCACCACCAGCACCGCATTGTCGGGCCGGTAATAGGTCGCGTGGAAGGCGCGAACATCGTCTATCGTCGCGGCTTCGAGATTCTCCAGACTGCCGATCCCGGGCCGCGCATAGGGATGAAACTTGTAACTGATCTCGGGATAATAGATCGAATAGAGCTTGCCGTACGGTGTCGCGAGCGTCCGCATCCGCAGCTCTTCCTTTACCACGTCGCGCTCAGATGCGTAGGACACTGGCTCGACGACGAGCGACGCCATCCGGTCGGCCTCCGCGAACAGCAGCCGTTCAAGATGATTGGCCGGCACCACCTCGTAATAATTGGTGTAATCGTCGTTGGTCGACGCGTTGTTATACCCGCCGACATCCTCGGTCAGCCGATCGAAATTCTCCGACTTCAGATTGCGCGTCGCCTTGAACATCAGATGTTCGAACATGTGCGCGAAGCCCGATTTGCCCTTGGGATCGTCCTTCGACCCGACATCGTACCAGACCTGCACCGACACGTTCGCGGTCTTGGTGTCGCGGATCGCATAGACGCGCAGGCCGTTCGGCAGCGTCCGTGTGGTGTAGGCGATCGGCTTGACGCCAGTGGCGGTGGCAACGGGCGCCGCCTTGACCGGCGCCTTCCTGGCAGGAGCCGCGACGACGGCGACGGGAAGCACGACGACGCCCAGCAAAAGGGCGGCACGAGTCAGGCGCATCAGTATCTCCGGAACGGGAGTGGAGGATGCGTGGAGTTGTGTGACCGCATGGCAGAGGGAGTCAATGCAACCGCGCCGCCTAAATCGCGTCCCCGGAAGCCGTTTATTCCCGCTTCTTGTTGCGGTTGGCGTAGATCAGCGCCGCCGCCACCGCCGCCGATCCGATCCCCGCGCCGATCGCGGCCATGCCCCATTTGTTGAGCTTGGGCTCCTGCGTGCGCCTGGCGCCTTCTTCGCGCTCCTTGGCAATGCGGGCGGCGGCCATGATCTCGTTTTCTTCCGGCTTGTCGGTCACGCTTACTCTCCTGATGCCCCGCCGTAGCGCGACCTGAATCGCGCGGCAAATGCGTTGAGCTCCCCCGCGGCGATCGCCGCGCGCAGGTCCGCCATCAACGCCTGATAGAAATAAAGGTTGTGCTCGGTCATCAACATCGCGCCGAGAATCTCGCCCGAGCGCACCAGGTGGTGGAGATACGCGCGCTCCCACGTCGCGCAGACCGGGCAGGCGCAGTCCGGGTCGAGCGGCCCGCGATCCTCGGCAAACTTCGCGTTGCGGATATTGATCGGGCCGGCGCGCGTGAACGCTTGCCCGGTCCGTCCACTGCGCGTCGGCAGCACGCAATCGAACATGTCGACCCCACGCTCGACCGCGCCGACGATGTCGTCGGGCTTGCCCACGCCCATCAAATAGCGCGGCTTGTCCGCAGGCAGCTGGCCCGGCGCATAGTCGAGGCACCCGAACATCGCCGCCTGCCCCTCGCCCACCGCGAGCCCGCCGATGGCATAGCCGTCGAACCCGATATCGGTCAGCGCCGCCGCGCTCTCGCCGCGAAATCCTTGATCGAGCGCACCCTGCTGGATGCCGAATTGTGCCGACGCTTCGGCATGCTCGCCCCCGCCCAGAAACGCATCGCGGCTGCGCTTCGCCCAGCGCATCGACCGCGCCATGGCCGCCGCCTGCACCTCGCGGGTTGAGGTGGTCGGCACCAGTTCGTCGAACGCCATCACGATGTCCGAACCGAGCAGGCGCTGGATCTCCATCGAGCGTTCGGGGCTCATCAGATGCCGCGATCCGTCGAGGTGGCTTTTGAATTCGACGCCGTTTTCATCGCGCTTGGTCAGTTCGGACAGACTCATCACCTGATACCCGCCACTATCGGTCAGGATGGGGTGCTCCCAGCCCATGAAGGCGTGCAACCCGCCGAGCCGCGCGACGCGCTCTGCGGTCGGGCGGAGCATCAGGTGATAGGTATTGCCGAGAATGATATCGGCCCCCGACGCACGCACGTCGGCGGGCTTCATCGCCTTGACGGTGGCAGCCGTGCCGACCGGCATGAACGCCGGCGTGCGGATTACCCCGCGCCGCATCGCGATGGCGCCGGTGCGCGCCTTGCCGTCGGTGGCGTGGATGGTGAAGTCGAAACGGGGATTCATCGCGCGCCTCTAGCGTTTCGCGGGCGGCGCTGTCGACCCGGGGTGCGCCTTCACATAGTCAATGAATGCCCGCAGCGGCGGCGGGACCAGCCGGCGGCCCGGATAATAGAGGAACGGCCCGGAGAAGCTGTCCCACCAATCCTCCAGCACCGGCTCGAGCGCGCCGCTGTCGAGATGCGGGCGCAACCAGTCCTCGAAGCTGCTGACCACCCCACCGCCGGCGATCGCGATGTCGATCATCAGGTCGGTGCCCGCGCCGACCGTCACGATCAACGGCCCCTTCGGATCGATTCGCACCGTCTCCCCGTCGCGCACGAACTCCCACGGCGCGGTGAGCCGCCCGCTTGCAAAGCGCCCGAGCAGGCAGGCGTGATCGAGCAGATCGCGCGGGTGCCCGGGGCGCCCGTGCCGATCGAGATATGCCGGCGATGCGGCGGTGGCGAAGCGTTGAACGCGCGGGCCGATCGGCACGGCGATCATGTCCTGTTCGAGCCGTTCCTCATAGCGGATGCCCGCGTCGCAGCCCGCGGCGAGCACATCGACGAACGATTCGTCCGCGATCAATTCAACATTGATGTTCGGATAGGCCGCGAGGAAGCCGGGCATGATCGCCGGCAATACGAGTCGCATCGCGCTGCCGGGAACGTTGAGCCGAAGCGTGCCCGCCGGCCGATCGCGCATATCGCCGACCATCGCCAGCGCCGCCTCGACTTCGCCCAGCGCGGGGGTCAGCCGCTCGAGCAGCCGCGCGCCCGCTTCGGTCGGCGCGACGCTGCGCGTGGTGCGGTTGAGCAGGCGCACGCCGATCCGTCCTTCGAGACGCCGCACCGCCTCGCTCAACGCCGATGCGCTCGATCCCGCGACGCGCGCCGCCTCGCGAAACCCGCCGGCGCGCGCCACGGCAACGAAAGCGTTGAGGTCATCGAGATCGTGCATTGTGCGGAATTCAATACAGCCTGTTTGGATTGTTGTCGATTATCGGGCGGGCACGGCGCCACTAACTAGGCCCGAGACGCATCAAGGAGCATGACCATGGCCAATATCGACAAAGCCGGCACCTTCACTCTGGGCGCCCGCGAGGTCCGCCGGATCGGCTATGGCGCGATGCAACTGGCCGGGCCGGGCGTGTTCGGCCCACCCAAGGATCGCGAAGCGGCCATCGCCGTGCTGCGCGAAGCGGTGGATGCGGGGATCGATCATATCGACACCAGCGATTATTACGGTCCGCACATCACCAACCAGATCATCCGCGAGGCACTGGCGCCTTATCCGGACAATCTGACGATCGTCACAAAACTCGGCGCGGTTCGCGGCGATGACGGGTCGTGGAACCCCGCGCTATCGCCCGACGACCTCAAGCGTGGGCTCGAGGACAACCTGCGCAACTTGGGACTTGATGCGATCGATGTCGTCAACATGCGCGTGATGGGTGACGGTCATGGCACGAGGGAAGGGTCGATCGCCGTGCAGATTGAGGCGCTTACCGACCTGCAGCGGCAGGGGCTCGTCCGCCATATCGGCATCAGCAACGCAACCGCCACCCAGATTCGCGAAGCGCAGGGCATCGTTCCCATCGTCTGCGTGCAGAACCTGTACAATCTGGCGCATCGCGACGACGACGCGCTGATCGACGACCTCGCAGCACAGGGTGTCGCCTACGTCCCGTTCTTCCCGCTCGGCGGCTTCACCCCGCTGCAATCGTCGACGCTGTCCGATGTCGCCGCGCGGCTGGAGGCCACGCCGATGCAAATCGCGCTGGCGTGGCTGCTGCGGCGTTCGCCCAACATCCTGCTGATCCCGGGAACCTCGTCGGTCGCGCACCTGCACGACAATCTCGCGGTCGCCGATCTCGACCTCGACGCCGCCGCGATGGCGCAGCTCGACTCGATCGGGAACGCGGTATCCTCCTGACGCTCAGGTCAGATACGCGATGATGTCCCCCGGCGTGGCGAAGATCGCGTCGGGGGTCATTGCGATCAGCGCGTCGGGGTTGGCATAGCCCCACAACACCGCGCCCGCCCCCAGCCCCACGGCGCGCGCCGCTTCGAGGTCACGAGTCTCGTCCCCGATGGACAGCACGCGCTCCGGCGCAAGCCCCGCATCGGCCAGCACGCGGCGGAACTTGCGGACCTTTCCGAACAGCCCCGACCCACAATAATAATCGCCGAAGCGCGCGGCATCCGCGCCCAGCACCGCACGGACATTGGCTTCGGCGTTGGACGAACACAGCACCATTCGTACCCCGGCGTCCGACAGCGTCGCCAGCATCGCGCGAATCCCGTCGAACAGCTCGATCTGGTCGGTCGACTTGGCGAAGCGGCGGCGGACGTGCGCCGCGATCAGGGGCAGCTTCCAGCGCGCAATACCGAGATAGGCGATCACCTCGCGCGTGGTCTTGTTGCGCAGCGCCTCGATCTCGTCGTCGCTCACGCTGCGAAAGCGAAACCGCTGCGCGAGATCGTCGACGATCGACAGAAACCAGTCGCCGCTATCGGACAGCGTGCCATCGAAATCGAAGATCACGAGGTCGTAGCGGCGTTTTTCGGTCACGGCGCCCCACCCGCTTTGCCGCGCCGTTGCGGCCCGCGGTTGAGATCGGCCCGGATGGTCAGCAATTCCGACCGGTCCAATACTCCATCATTATTCTTGTCGAGCCGCACGAAGATCGCCTCGAAATTCGCCTCGAGCTCGCCCAGCGTGATCTGGTTGTCGCCATCGGTATCGACGTCGAACGGGCTGGGCAAAGCGGTGCGGTTGCCCAGCCACTTTTCCGCCCAATCGGCAAAAGCGATATAGCCGAGCTTCCCGGTGTTCGCCGTGTCGATCGCGGCGAAGCTGTGCTGAACGCCCTTCTTCAGTTCCTCGCGCGAGACCTTGCCATCGGCATTGCTGTCGAACGCCGCGATCATCATCGCTACCGGCTCGGCCACCAGGCTGGGCGGGGTAGGACCGATCGGCGGGGGACCTTTCCCGCTGCCCAGCGGGATGGGGACGCGGTCGCTCGTCTGCTGCGCGGCGGCGCCGCTGGCCAGCGCGACAAGAGTGAGAACCGCCAGTGTCGCGCTACGCATGCAATCTTATCCCCCGGGCGGCAGCAACAGCGACGCATCGCCGTACGAATAGAAACGATAGCCGCTTTCGATGGCATGGCGATAGGCCGCCTGCATGCGACCGGTCCCCATCAGCGCCGACACGAGCATGAAGAGATTCGGGATCGCAAGCTCCTTTTTCTATATGAATCAGACCATTAGCCGGTCTTTGGGTGAGCCTGAGCTAACTCTCCCACCTACCGCCTAAAAGCGTGGGGCGCCGTTGCAAAGCGCTGTTCCTATCGAAAGCACGTTAGCTCAGTCGGTTTTCCGGAAATCGCCTACCAGCCACCACCCGCCGGTATGACCGCTAACGACCCATTAGCGGACTTCAGCCCACGTGGTATATTTGAGTATGATGGACAGAATTGAAGGTTGCCTGTCGCTTATCATCCCCGTGGGGGTGGTTTGCGCCCTAAATTATTTTACCGGACGGTCATGGACCCGCCTTGATCACAATCCTTGGACTGGCAAACCCCTTGGCGGCACATTTTCTACGCCTAATCCCGGCTGGAACCCCGGCGCGCTCGATTTGGCGACAATACACAAGCGTGGTCAGCGAATGATGGCCCTGGCCCCGATCCTATTTTGTGGTGTGGCCATCATTACAGTCGCATATATGTCCACGCATTAGGCTACGTCCGCTTTCCACGGTGGGTTCAACGGGTGGTCGCAACGCATCATTCTCGTGATGAGAAGGAGT
>JAZJYW010000014.1:0-149029 GCA_040390165.1 Pseudomonadota bacterium
GCCCAAGATCACCGTGCTGATCGGCGGCAGCTTCGGCGCGGGCAATTACGGCATGGCGGGCCGCGCTTACTCCCCGCGCTTCCTGTTCAGCTGGCCCAACAGCCGGATCAGCGTGATGGGCGGCGAACAGGCGGCAAGCGTGCTGGCGACGGTCCACCGAGACGCGGCGAAATGGACGCCCGAGGAAGCCGAAGCCTTCAAGCAACCGATCCGCGACGACTACGAAGCGCAGGGCAATCCATGGCACGCGACCGCGCGGCTGTGGGACGACGGGATTATCGACCCGGCGCAGACGCGCGATGTGCTCGGCCTCGCCTTCGCAGCAACGCTCAACGCCCCGATCCCGGAGCGGCCGAGCTTCGGCGTGTTCCGGATGTGATGGTGAAGGAGTCGGCCCCTCCGTCAGCGCTGCGCGCTGCCACCTCCCCGAGACAAGCTCGGGGAGGAATGGCAAATTCAAACCTCCCCGAGCTTGTCTCGGGGAGGGGGACCGCCCGGCGCAGCCGGGTGGTGGAGGGGCAGGCGCGCGCGAGCGGCCGCGACCACCCCTCGAACGACCGCATCCAGATCCTTGAGCACCTCAACCGCCGGTATTCGAAGCGTGTCGACTCCGTTCACCGCAAGCCACGTGTCGCGCGCGCCATCTCGTACCGGTCGATCGCCGCGACCATGCGCCTCACCATCGACCTCGATCGCCAGCCGCGCATCGCTACAGTAGAAATCGAGGCTCAGCTTTGTCCCCGTCGGTCGCTGCCTTCGGAACTTCAAGCCCGCCGGTCTCTTTTTGAGTTCGCGCCACAACAGCACTTCGGGCAGCGACATTTCGCATCGCAGCCGGCGCGATTGACGGACAGCAGTCGCTTTGCCCTTGGGCGCTACGTCTCTCAGCATCGTGCCTGCCCCTCCACCATGCTTCGCATGGTCCCCCTCCCCGAGACAAGCTCGGGGAGGATTTGAAAGAGCCGTTATGAACACTGTTTTGCTCCCCCTCCTCCTCGCCGCCGCGCAGTCTGACAAACTCCCCCCGGCCAACCCCCTCCCCCCGCCCGCGAGCGAAGAAGGCCAGGTCATGGCCCCCATCGCCACGCTGTTCGACGGCCTCGCCAAGCGCGACTCCACGATCGTCCTCACCGCAATGCGCCCCGACGGCACCGCAACCGCCGCCAACGAAAATGCCGACGGCACGCGCACCGTCCGCCGCATGACCGCAATCGACTTCGCCGCCGGGATCAAGCCCGGCCCCGAACGCTACGGGGAACGCCTGACCGATCCCGCGATCGAGATCGACGGCGATATCGCGATGGTGTGGAGTCCGTACGTTTTCCTGATCGACGGCAAGGTCCACCATTGCGGCGTCGATCATTTCGACCTGGTGCGCGAAAATGGCGGCTGGAAGATTGCCAGCATCACGTGGTCGAAACGGACCACCGGATGCCCCGCTCAGTGATTTTCGCTGTCCTAAAACACCCCGTTCTTGCTATATCCCCGCGATGAAACACCCGAGCGAGATCCCTTTTTTCTCTTGTGCCACACGGGCAAGCTTCGTGAGCATTGCGAAGTTCGGTCGCCGCGAATGTTGAGCTCGCTGCTCATCGCCAATCGCGGCGAGATTGCGTGCCGCATCATCCGCACCGCGCGGGCGATGGGGATCCGCACGGTCGCGGTCTATTCGGATGCCGACGCCAGGGCGCTGCACGTGCGGCAGGCCGATGAGGCGGTGCATATCGGGCCGTCCCCCGCACGCGAATCCTATCTGGTCGGTGAGAAGATCATCACGGCGGCGAAGGCGACCGGGGCAGAGGCGATCCATCCCGGCTACGGATTCCTCAGCGAGAATGCCGACTTCGCGCAAAGCGTGATCGACGCCGGGCTGATCTGGGTCGGCCCCAGCCCCGACAGCATCCGCGCGATGGGGCTGAAGGACGCCGCCAAGGAACGCATGATCGCCGCGGGCGTGCCGGTGACGCCGGGCTATCTCGGCGCCGACCAGTCGCCCGAGCGGCTCCAGCACGAGGCCGATGCGATCGGCTATCCGGTGCTGATCAAGGCGGTCGCGGGCGGCGGTGGCAAGGGCATGCGCCGGGTCGATGCTGCGCAGCAATTCGACGAGATGCTGCAATCGTGCAAGCGCGAGGCCGCGTCGAGTTTCGGCGACGATCGCGTGCTGATCGAGAAATACATCCTGAGCCCGCGCCACATCGAAGTGCAGGTGTTCGGTGACACCCACGGCAATGTCGTGCATCTGTTCGAACGCGACTGCTCGCTGCAACGCCGCCATCAGAAGGTGATCGAGGAAGCCCCCGCCCCCGGCATGGACGAAGTCACGCGCGCCGCGATCTGCGACGCCGCGGTGCGCGCGGCCAAAGCGGTCGACTATGTCGGCGCGGGCACGATCGAATTCATCGCCGACGCCAGCGACGGCCTGCGTGCCGATCGCATCTGGTTCATGGAAATGAACACGCGGCTGCAGGTCGAGCATCCGGTGACCGAGGAGATTACCGGGCAGGATCTGGTCGAGTGGCAGTTGCGCGTGGCGAGCGGGGAGGCTTTGCCGAAGCGGCAGGATGAGCTTGCGATCGATGGCTGGGCGATGGAAGCGCGGCTCTATGCCGAGGATCCGGCGAAGGGGTTTTTACCGAGTATTGGCGATCTGGATTTCTTGGTTTGGCCGGACGCGGCGCGGATTGAAACAGGCGTTGAAGAGGGCGACACCATCTCTCCCTTCTACGATCCGATGATCGCCAAGGTCGTGACCAAGGGTTCGGATCGGTTGGAGGCGTTGACACGACTTGAAGCGGCTTGTTCGCGCGTCGTCTGCGACGGGGTCGCTACCAATGCATGGTTCTTGACGAGACTGCTCCGACAGCCTGTCGTGCGCGATGGCCTGATGACGACGAGCTTAATTGCGGACGCTGCACTTCAATTGATGGAAGCACCTACCGCCAGCGCGGCACTCCTCGTCGGGGCGGCGGACTATCTCACGCACACCGATGACTTCATGCCAGGCAAGTACGGTGAACCTGCTTATGATCGTGCGAAAGGACTGCTCGGCTTTCGCTTAAACAGCCCGCAACAATATTCCATCGAACTTATTGCGAACGGTCAGCGCCAAAGCGTCGATTACAACTACGAACGCGCGTCGTTCTGGGCTGACTGCAACGCATACCATTACCAGCCGCAGTCGATCACCCTGTTCGAAGATGGTGCAAAATTCGACGTTGCATTGCGCACCGATGCCGGCACAGGAGCCACTGCGGGCGACGGATCGATCCTCTCCCCCATGCCGGGCCGCGTGATCGCGGTCGACGTCGCGGCGGGCGATGCGGTGACCAAGGGGCAGAAGCTGCTGACGCTCGAAGCGATGAAGATGGAGCACGCGTTGGTCGCGCCGTTCGACGGGGTGGTGGCGGAGCTCAACGCGACCGCAGGCGCACAAGTGCAGGTCGATGCGCTGCTGGTGAAGATCGAGAAGGCGGAATGAACGGGCCTCTCTCTTCCCGTCACCCCGGCCTTGTGCCGGGGTCTGCCGCGCCAACCGGTACACCATCCGTTGTGGCGCAGCGGATGCCGGGACAAGCCCGGCATGACGAAGTCGGGGTCGCCGCATGACCGACCACATCACCATCGACATCACCGACGCCATCCTGACGATCACGATGCATCGCCCGGAGGCGATGAACGCCTTCACCCACCTCGAAAAGCGCGCGCCGACCTATCCCGACAAGGGCTCCACCCACCTGCCGCATTTCTCGCCTTGGCTCGATGATCTGACATGGCGCGACTGAGCTTCCGCGACGCGGTTGAGGCCGACCTGCCGACGATCGTTCGGATGCTTGCGGACGACCAGATCGGCGGGCGCAGGGACGCCGCCAGCGAGCCGCTCGACCCGGCATATGCTGCGGCCTTTGCTGCAATCGATGGCGACCCCAACCAGCGGCTGATCGTTGCGGAAATGGGCGGCGCGATCGTCGGGACGATGCAGCTCAGCTACTTGCCCGGCATCCTCAATCGCGGCGCGTGGCGGGGACAGATCGAGGCGGTACGGATCGCCGCCGACCATCGCTCGCTCGGGCTCGGCGCGGCGCTGATTGGCTGGGCGGTCGGCCAGTGCCGCGAGCGCGGTTGCTACATGGCCCAGCTCACCTCGAACAACGACCGGCAAGCGGCGCATCGTTTCTACGAGCGACTCGGCTGGAAAAAGAGCCATGCCGGGTTCAAGCTGTATCTGACGGAGAGCGCGTGATGCCGGGCAAATATTTCGAAGAATGGCAGATCGGCGAGACGATCGAGCACCCGTTGCGGCGCACGGTGACCGAGACCGACAATTTGCTGTGGTCGACGATGACGCACAACCCGCAACCCCTCCACCTCGACGCCGAGGCGGCGAAGGCGAGCGAGTTCGGGCAGATCCTCGTCAACGGCACTTTCACGTTCAGCCTGATGGTCGGAATCACCGTGGGGGAGACGACGATGGGCACGCTCGTCGCCAACCTGGGCTACGACAAATTGGTGATGCCCAAGCCCGTGTTCATCGGCGACACGCTCCACGCCACCAGCGAAGTGACCGACCTGCGCGAGAGCAAGTCGCGGCCCAATGCCGGACTGGTGACGTGGCAGCACCGCGCGATCAACCAGCGTGGTGAGGTTGTGTGCGAGTGTTTGCGGACGGCGTTGGTATTGCGGAAGGCCAACGGTTGAAAGCTCAACTCAAACTCGCGGCTTCACTGCTCTTGGCTGGGTGCTCCTATCCAACGACAATGAAGCCTGGCGAGGACGCGTTGGTCTATTCTTGTGCCTACATCGAAGGTCATCAGCTCAGCGAGGACGGCGCCTCAGCCGTGCAGCCAAAAATTCGGAACGTCAGCTGCACCGACATTGGCTGGCTAGGGACCGAACTCAAATGCCAATTTCAGGTCCGGCCATACGACTATGCCAAGAACGATTGGTGGGCGGGTAGCCGCTGGACTGACGTATCAGCGACCTTCCACCATCCGCGTAACGGTCGAGTGGAATGGTGCTGGGACACGCAGACAGCTAAACCGTAAAACTCTCCCCGCACCCGCATTCGCCCTTGGCGTTGGGGTTCTGGAAGGTGAAGCCCGCGGCGAAATCGTCCTCGACCCAGTCCATCGTCGACCCGACGAGGTACAGGATCGACCCGCCATCGACGTAGAGCGTGCCGCCCGCGGTCTCGATCTTCTCATCGAACGGCTTGGCGTCGGTGACGTAATCGACCGAATAGGCCAGCCCCGAACAGCCGCGGCGCGGCGTCGACAGCTTCACCCCCACCGCGCCCTCCGGCGCTTTGTCCATCAAATCGGCGATCCGCGCCTCCGCATTGGCGGTCAGGATCAGCGGCGCGGGGCGTGGTCTTAAAGTCGTAGCCATCTCTTCTTCCTTCTTGCCCCTCCCCTTTAGGGGAGGGGTAGGGGGTGGGGGCTATCCGCAAGCGTCGAAGCTCAAGGCACTCCCCCACCCCAACCCCTCCCCTGAAGGGGAGGGGCTTGATTGATTACAGCATCCCCAACTCTAATTTCGCATCGTCGGACATTTTCTGCGGGTCCCATGGCGGGTCCCACACCAGGTTGACGTCGGCGAAGGCGACGCCGGGCACGCTGGCGACGCGCAGTTCGACTTCGGCGGGCATCGATTCCGCCACCGGGCAATGCGGGGTGGTCAGCGTCATTGTCACTGCCGCATGGCCGTCATCGGTCACGTCGACGCCGTAGATCAGCCCGAGATCGTAGATGTTGACCGGGATTTCGGGGTCGAAGATTTCCTTCAGCGCGACGATGATCGCTTCGTACAATTCGCCGCCCGGCTCGCCCCCGGCAAGCGGTTCGGGCTTCTGCTGCAGGAACCCGGCGAGATAGTCGCGCTTGCGCTCGAATGTCTCGGCCACGCCTGCCGATGTTTCGGCTGGCGCATCAAATACCGCTTCGACGCGCGCCTTGGGCGGCGCCTCGACCGACGCCACTTCTTCCACTGCAATCTTGCGTTCTTCGTTCATGCGAAGATCCTCGTTACCCGTTCAATTCCCGTCGCCAACGCCTCGACATCGGCGAGCGACGAATAGACGCCGAAACTCGCCCGCGCGGTCGCCGGCACGCCCAGCGCGTCCATCAGCGGCTGCGCGCAATGGTGCCCGGCGCGGATCGCCACGCCGCCTTCGTCCAAGATGGTGGCGACATCGTGCGGATGCACCCCCTGCACTTCGAAACTGACGATTCCGGCGGCGTCGGCGGGACCAAACAGCCGCACCGAATTGATCTGCCCCAGCCGCTCGCGCGTCGCCGCGACCAGCGCAGTTTCGTGGGCGTGGATCCGCTTCAGCCCGATCCCGTCGACATAGTCGATCGTGGCGTGCAGTCCGACCACCCCGACGATATGCGGCGTCCCCGCCTCGAACCGCCCCGGCGGCGGGGCGTAGGTCGTTTTGGCAAACGTCACGCGGTCGATCATCGACCCGCCACCCTGATAGGGCGGCATCGCGTCGAGCAGGTCGTAGCGGCCCCACAGCACGCCGATCCCGGTCGGACCGTAGAGCTTGTGCCCGGAGAAAACGTAGAAGTCGCAGCCAATGTCGGCGACGTCGACCGGCATCCGCGGCACGGCCTGACACCCGTCGAGCAGGATTTTGGCACCGACCGAATGCGCGATATCGGTCGCGCGCTTCGCGTCGAGCACCGAGCCGAGCACGTTCGAGACATGCGCCAGCGCGACCAGCTTGTGCGCCGGCGTGATCATCGCCGCCATCGCGTCGAGGTCGATCCGGCCGTCGTCGGTCAACGGGATGACATCAATCGCGGCGCCGACACGCTCGGCGACCATCTGCCACGGGACGATGTTGCTGTGATGCTCAAGCATCGAGAGCAGAATGCGGTCGCCCGCCTTCAACTGTTCGCCCGCCCAGCATTGTGCGACCAGATTGATCGCCTCGGTCGCGCCGCGCACGAACACGATCTCGTTGGTCTGTCCGCCGATGAACTCCGCGGCTCGCTTGCGCCCCGCTTCGTATGCCAGCGTCATGTCGGCCGAGCGCTGGTACACCCCGCGATGCACCGTGGCGTAGGTTTCGCCGTACGCGCGGTTGATCGCGTCGAGCACGGGTTGCGGCTTCTGCGATGTCGCGGCGGTGTCGAGATAGTGCCAGCCGGCGGGAATCGCGGGGAAGTCGGACAGAACGTCGAGCGGCGCCAAATTCCCTCTCCCTTTGGGAGAGGGAGGGAGCGCCGAAGGCGCGGAAGGGTGAGGGTGAAGAGCGCTATTCATCGATCACCCTCACCCTTCCCGTCGCTATGCGACGGGCCCCTTCCCTCTCCCAACGGGAGAGGGAGAATTAGCATCCGCTCCAGCGCAGCCTGCGCCGCGGCCTCGACCGCCTCCCGCTGCGCATCGTCCTTGATCCCGTCGAACACGCTGCCCACGAACGCGCGCAGCAACAACGCTTTCGCCTCGGCCGGCGCGATCCCGCGGCTTTCGAGGTAAAACAGCGCCATCGAGTCGAGTTCGCCGACCGTCGCGCCATGCGCGCACTTCACGTCGTCGGCGAAAATCTCCAGTTCGGGCTTGGCATTGGCGGTCGCGGTGCGGGTCAGCAGCATCGCCTTGACCGACTGGCTGGCGTCGGTCTTCTGCGCGTCGCGCGCGACCGCGACCTTGCCCAGATACGACCCCGTCGCCTTGCCGCCGAGCACCGATCGCACGACCTGATTGCTCGTGGCGTTGGGCTCGATATGGTTGAGGGTCGTGACGATCTCGAGCGTCTGATCCCCGCCGCCGAGCATCGCCGCGCCGAGTTCGAAATGCGATCCTTCGTGGCATGTCACGTCGATCGACACGCGGCCCAGCTTGCCGCCGGTATTCAGTACATGGAAGCTAGCCTGCGCGCCCGCTTCGAGGACGATCGTGAAGTCGCGCACCGCGACGGCATCGACCGGCGCATCCTGCACGACGACGCGCGTGTATTCGTCACCCGCCGGAACGCGGATGACCTCGGGCGGGTTGATCGGCCACGCCTTCGCCAGCGCGTCGAGGTCGCTGTAGCGCCACGCCTCGTCGCGCCGCGTTGGGATAGCAAGCAGGGTCACGCCGCCACCGCTCCATAGCCTTCGCGCTCCAGCTGCAACGCCAGCTCCGGTCCGCCCGACCGCGTAATCCGCCCCGCTTCGAGCACATGCACGAAGTCGGGCTTCACGTAATCGAGCAGCCGCTGGTAATGCGTGATCAGCACCACCGCCTTGTCGGGCGCGCGCATGATACGGTTGATGCCGTCGCCGACCACGCGCAGCGCGTCGATGTCGAGCCCGGAGTCGGTTTCGTCGAGGATCGCCAGCCTGGGGCCGATGATCCCCATCTGCACCATCTCGTTGCGCTTCTTCTCGCCGCCCGAAAAGCCGACATTGACCGGGCGCTTGAGCATCTCCTGATCCATCGACAGCGCATCGGCCTGCGCGCGCGCCAGCTTGAGGAATTCGCCCCCCGACAACGGCGGCTCGCCGCGGCCTTTACGCTGCGCGTTGAGCGCCTCGCGCAGGAACTGCACGTTCGACACGCCGGGAATTTCGACCGGGTACTGGAAGCCGAGGAAGAGGCCCGCAGCGGCGCGCTCGTGCGGCGCCATCCCGAGCAGATCCTTGCCGTCGAACTCGACCGAACCCCCGGTCACCTCATAGGCGGGCCGCCCGCCGAGCACATAGCCGAGCGTCGACTTACCGGCTCCGTTCGGCCCCATGATCGCATGCACCTCGCCCGCGTTGACGGACAGGGTCAGGCCCTTGAGGATTTCCTTGCCGTCGATTTCGGCGTGAAGGTCGGTAATCTTGAGCATCGTCATCTTTCTAGCCGGCCATCTTTACCGAGCATTGCCGCAGATACTGCGCGCGAAAATAGCCAAGCATGTCCTGTTCGGACTGGTCGAGCGCGCGCCGGTCGCCGAGCGCCCGGGCACGATCGTCAAGTGCTTCGCCGAGCAGGGTCAGCCCGTCCTCGGTATCGACCTTGGCTTCCTTGGCATGTAGTCGCCGGCGGCGTTCAGCCAGATCGGCGCGCGCGACCGCAATCGCATATTGCTCCTTATAAGCATCGAGCAGGAACTGGCTGTGGCGGGAATTGGAGGCGGTGATGGTGTTGGTTACCGCGGTGCGATCGCACTTCGCGATCGACCCGGCCAGCGCGTCGAAATCCATCAGGTCCTGCATCGGCGCCACGGCAAGGCTGAGCGCGACGATCAACCGACCGACCCCTCAAGCGAAATCCCCAGCAGTTTCTGTGCCTCGACCGCAAACTCCATCGGCAATTGCTGCAGCACTTCGCGCGCAAAGCCGTTGACGATCAGCGCCACCGCCGCCTCTTGGTCGAGCCCGCGCTGCATTGCGTAGAACATCTGGTCGTCGCTGATCTTGCTGGTGGTCGCTTCGTGCTCGATCTGCGCGGTCGGGTTGCGCACTTCGATATACGGCACGGTATGCGCGCCGCACTCGCTGCCGAGCAGCAAGCTGTCGCACTGCGTGAAGTTGCGCACGCCGTCGGCGCCAGGCGCGACGCGGACCAGCCCGCGATAGGTGTTGTCGCTGCGCCCCGCACTGATCCCCTTCGACACGATCGTCGAGCGCGACCCCTTGCCGTTATGGATCATCTTGGTGCCGGTATCGGCCTGCTGCCGGTTGTTGGTCACCGCGACCGAATAGAATTCGCCGACGCTGTTTTCGCCGTTCAGGATACAGCTCGGGTACTTCCATGTGATCGCGCTGCCGGTCTCGACCTGAGTCCACGACACTTTGCTGTTCCGGCCCTGGCACAGCGCGCGCTTGGTGACGAAATTGTAGATCCCGCCCAGCCCGTTCTCATCGCCCGGATACCAGTTCTGCACGGTCGAATACTTGATCTCGGCATCGTCGAGCGCGACCAGTTCGACCACAGCGGCGTGCAACTGGTTCTCGTCGCGCATCGGCGCGGTGCAGCCTTCGAGGTAGCTGACGTAAGAACCCTTGTCGGCGACGATCAGCGTGCGTTCGAACTGCCCGGTATTCTCGGCATTGATGCGGAAATAGGTGCTCAACTCCATCGGGCAGCGCACGCCCTCCGGGATGTAAACGAACGTCCCGTCGCTGAAGACCGCGCAGTTGAGTGCCGCGAAATAATTGTCGTGCTGCGGCACCACCTTGCCGAGCCATTTGCGGACGAGGTCGGGATATTCCTTGATCGCCTCGGAGATCGAACGGAAGATCACGCCGGCGGCTTCGAGCTCCTTGCGGAAGGTCGTCGCGACCGAAACGCTGTCGAACACCGCATCGACCGCGACGCGGCGCTGCGGCAAACCGCCCTCTTCGCCGCCTTCGACGCCCGCGAGCAATTTCTGCTCGGCGATCGGAATGCCGAGTTTCTCGTAGACGCGCAGGATTTCGGGATCGACTTCGTCGAGCGAGCCCAGCTTCGGCTTCGCCTTGGGCTCGGCATAGTAATAGGCGTCCTGGTAATCGATCGGCGGCACGTTGAGCTTGGCCCAGTCGGGCGGGGTCATCGTCAGCCACAGGCGATACGCTTTGAGCCGCCAGTCGAGCATCCATTGCGGCTCGTTCTTCTTGGCGCTGATGAAGCGAACGGTGTCTTCGGAGAGACCCTTCGGCGCGAACTCCTGCTCGATGTCGGAGGAGAAGCCCCACTCATACTTCTTGTTTGCAGCGGCCAGCGCTTCGGCGTTCTTCGTGGCCATCAGACGTGCTCCACGGTGGGCTGCGCGACCGACGGTTGCGCGACGAGGCTCGCGAGGCTCACTTGCGCCAAGGCGCCCCGCACCGATTCGTTCACGACGTTCCAGTGTGGCTTCACCTTGCAATTTTCCTCGATGCAACAATCCTGACTGCCTTTTTCGACACAGGCAGTGAGCGCGATCGGCCCCTCGATCGCCTCGACGATATCGGCAAGACTGATCGTCGCGGGCGGGCGCGACAGGCGGAACCCGCCGCCAGTCCCGCGCTGGCTTTCGATCAGCCCCGCGCTCGACAATCTGCTCACCAATTTCTGGACGGTCGGCAGCGGCAATCCCGTCTCTTCGGCGAGCGACGTCGCGTTCAGACGACCGATTCCGCCGCAATGTCGCGCGGCGGCGGACATCATGACGACGGCATAGTCGGCCAGGCTGGAAAGACGCATTGTTGCGAATGACTCTCAAATCGGATCAATTCGATCCGATTGCCATGTGGTCGCGCGGGCCGCGTCCGTCAACCCGCTATCACGTCTCGGAAATGATCTGCTTCACCTGCCCGCCCAACGCGATCCGCTGTTGCACCGTCAACGCTGCCAGCGCGGTCGGATGATCGCGGATCTGTTTCGGCGTCAGTCCGGTGAATTGCTTCACTTCGCGGATCAGGTGCGACTGGTCGTAAAATCCCTGCCCGACGGCGTCGTCGAACGACAAATCGCGTCCGCACATCGCGACCGCGGCCCTGAGCGCGCGGAATTTGCGCGCGAGCAATTTGGGTGGCGCGCCGTACATCGCGTTGCACTTGCGCTCGACCTGGCGACGCGACAATCCGGTGGCGGCGATCAGGTCATCGATTTCGGGCGAAACGCTCGCTTCCAGCCACGCATCGACCTGCCGCGCGAAGCCGACATTTTCGGGGCACGCATCTTTGACCAGATCGCGGATCAAGTCGGTGGCGATGGCGGCCATCGCGTCGGTATCGGGAGCCGCCTGCAACGCGCGGAGCGCTTCGCCGATGCGGTCGCCGAGCACCGGGACCGCGTCGATCATGCGGTTGAGCGCGTTCGACGCATCTCCGCCCAGCATCGCCGACCAGCCGGCAGCGGTGAAGCCCCAGCCGAACAGGCGAATAGGTCCCTGCGCCTTGACGTTCCACGATCCGCTGGTCGGGCCAAGAATATGTACGGGCGTGATCTGCTGGATCGTGCCGTCGGGAAAGTGATATTCCGCAGGGCGGCCGTCGAGGCGGAACCGCATCTGCGCGAAGTCGGCGCGCTCGGTGTCTTCGAACACCGGCATGTCGGCCGTGAAATAATAAAACAACGTTGCATAGTCAGCGACGTCGGCCGCTGGGACTCGATAGTCCAGCTGGATCTCTGCCACGAAGTTGCGCCCCTGCTCTTGTCTTCTGTGTCGCTTTTATCCCATTTTGAGTAGGGCGGCCAGAAAGAAAAGCGGCCCGGTTTCACTAGGAAACCGGGCCGTCGAGGGAAAGAACCCCCTCCCAGGGGCCCTTCGGGTCGCACGCTCTTCTTACGCAACCGATGCGGCGTCGTATTGGACGAATTCGCCGCTTCGATAATTTTGCCCCTGGACCGACGACGACGGGCTTTGACCGCCCGCACGCGCGATGCCATGGCCGATGTCATGGCCTTTCCGCTGCGCCCTTTGCTGTTCGCGATCGATGCCGAGCGCGCGCATGGCCTGACGATCGACATGCTCGCGGCCTGGGGGGCGGTGGGTACGCCGCTCGCGGCCACCATCCCCAAGCTGCCTGTCACGGTCGCCGGGCTGACCTTCCCCAACCCGCTCGGGCTGGCAGCAGGAGCAGACAAGGACGGGCGCGCAATTGCGGGGTTTTTCGGACTCGGTTTCGGCGCGGTCGAGATCGGCACGCTGACCCCGCTGCCACAGGCGGGAAATCCCAAACCGCGCTTGTTCCGGCTGGTCGAGGATCGCGCGGTGATCAATCGGATGGGGTTCAATAATAACGGGCTCGCCGCGGCGCTGCCGCGCGCGAAAGCGGCGAAGCGACGCGGGATGCTCGGGATCAACGTCGGCGCGAACAAGGACGCGACCGACCGCATCGCCGATTACGAAGCCGGCGTCGGCGCAGCCGCGCCGATCGCCGACTATGTCACGATCAATATCAGTTCGCCCAACACGCCGGGGCTGCGCGACCTCCAGCATGGCCCCGCCTTGGTCGACCTGCTGACGCGCGCCGCTGCCGCACGCGGCACGACGCCGCTGTTCCTCAAGGTTGCGCCCGATCAGGAGCCGGGCCAGATCGACGAGATCGCTCGCGCCGCGATCGAGTGCGGGATCGATGCGCTGATCGTCGGCAATACCACGATCGGCCGCCCGCCTCTCGCCTCGTCCAACGCTGGCGAAACCGGCGGCCTGTCGGGCGCACCCCTCGCACCGCTCGCCGCCGAACGGTTGCGCGATTTCCGCAAAGCCACCGGCGGCAACCTCCCGCTCGTCGCGGTCGGCGGGATCGACAGCGGCGCTGAAGCCTATGCCCGCATCCGCAGCGGGGCGTCTTTGGTCCAGCTTTACACCGGGCTGGTTTACGGTGGTCCCTCGCTACCGGGGCGAATCCTGCGCGATCTGGCCGCCTTGCTGGCACGCGATGGGTTCGCGAAAGTTGCAGACGCGGTGGGTACGCGCGACGCGTAGATAACAGCGGCTTGCGCGCGCGCGCGCCGTTGCTACGGTCTGCGCATGAAGAAGCTCATCCTCGCATTCGCCCTCCTCATCCTCCCCACCTCCGTATTCGCGCAGGGCATGGTCTCATCGGCCGATCCCCGCGCATCGGCAGCGGGGCAGGAAATCCTGCGTAAGGGCGGCAGCGCGGCCGATGCGGCGATGGCGATGATGCTCGCGCTGACCGTGGTCGAGCCGCAATCGTCGGGCATCGGTGGCGGCGGGTTCTTCGTCTATAACGACGGCAAATCGGGGATGGTTTCGACCGTCGACGGGCGTGAGGCGGCGCCAATGGCGGCGACGCCGCAGCGTTTTGTCGGCCCCGACGGCAAGGCGCTCAGCTTCTTTCAGGCGTTCCCCGGCGGCAAGTCGGTCGGCGTACCCGGCAACATCCGGCTGATGGCGCTGGTCCATGCGCGCTGGGGCAAGCTGCCCTGGGCAGACCTGTTCGCGCCCGCGATCCGGCTGGCCGAAGAGGGCTATCAGGTGACCCCGCCGATGCACAACGGCATCGCGATGGTCGCGCCGCTGTGGAAGGATTTTCCGGCGATGGCGGCAATGTACCTTCCCGGCGGGAGGGTGCCCGCGGTGGGCGACACGATCAAAAACCCCGCGCTCGCCAGGACGCTGCGGCTGATCGCCGAAAAGGGCCCTGAGGCTTTCTATACCGGCAAGAACGCGAAGGGCATTGTCGATGCCGCGACCGGGAGCAGCGTCGCGCCGAGCGATATGACGCTGTCCGACCTGTCCGATTACCGCGCCAAGGATCGCCCGCCGGTGTGCGGTTATTATCGCAGCTACAAGATTTGCGGGATGGGTCCGCCCTCCTCCGGCGCGACGACGGTGTTGGGCATTCTCGGCATGCTCGAACGCTTCGACATGAAGAAACTGGGCAAGGATTCGCCGACGTCCTGGCATCTGATCGGCGAGGCGATGGAGCTGGCCTATGCCGACCGCGAGAAGTATCTGGGCGACCGCGATTTCGTCGATGTGCCGGTCGCAGGGCTGATCGACCCAGCCTATCTGAAGACGCGCTCGAAGCTGATCTCGCTCACGAAAACGCTGCCGAAATATGAGGCCGGGACGCCGCCCGGTGCACAGCCCCGCACCGCCGCCATCCAGAACGAGGTCCCCGGCACGACGCACTTCGTCGCGATCGACGGCGACGGCAATATCGTCAGCATGACATCGACCGTCGAAGGACCGTTCGGCAGTCAGTTGCTCGCCCCGGGCGGTTTCGTACTCAACAACGAACTGACCGACTTTACGCTCGCGCCCGAAAAGGACGGCATGCCCGTGGCCAACCGGGTTCAGCCGGGCAAGCGGCCCTTGTCCTCGATGTCGCCGACGATCGTTTATGACGCCAAGTCCGGACGGCCGATCTTCGCCGTCGGTGCGGCCGGCGGCAAGACGATCATCATGCAGGTGACCAAAGCGATCATCGCCCGGCTCGATTGGGGCATGGAACCGCGCGACGCGCTGGGGCTGGGGCTGATCTTCTTCAACGCCGACGGCATCGTGCTCGAACAGGGCACCGAGCTGGAGAAGTTCAAGGCGCCGCTGGAAAAGATGGGCACCAAGGTGACGATCGCCAGACTCGGGCTAAAGGCCAATGCCGCGGCGTGGAACGGGACGAAGTGGGTTGGCGCCGCCGATCCGCGCAGTGTGGGCGTCGCGCTCGAACAATAGCCGCTCGGTGGACTTGCCAGGCTAACTATCTCAAACTTGCGGGCAAGGTGCGATTCGGGGGAGTCAAAAGCGATGTTTTGCCGCCAATGCGGGCGTGAGAACGCCGACGACGTCCGTTTTTGTCCGCAATGCGGCACCGATCAGACTGCGCCTGCGGCTGCCGTGACTGCCCCCGCACCTCCTCAGCAAGCTGCCGCGCCGGTCGTCGCCGTCGTCGAGCCGAAGCGCAGCCATAGCGGCCTGATCGTCGCCATTTCGGCGCTGGTTTTCGTGATCCTCGCGCTGGCGGCTTATCTCGTTGCGATCAATATGAAGAAGCCGGCAGACGGTACCGCCGATTCGGCGATGACCAACGCCGCCATCCCGACTGGCACGGCAACGGCTGGGGCTCCTGCCGCAGGCCCGATGGCGGGCGGCGAAGTGCTGAAATACGTCACCGCCGCCGCCAATATCCGCAATATCGCCGCCGCCAAGGGCGCCACCGTGGTCGGTACGCTCCGCCGGGGCGAGCAGGTCAAGGGCACGATGTATCAGGGGCTCGTCCCCGGCACCTATTGGTTCAAGCTCGCCGACGGTCGCGGTTATGTCAGCGTGGTCAATCTGGGCGACACCGATCCCGGCCCAGCCCCGCCCCCGCTGCCGACCACGCGCGTCCCCGTGGCGGGCGCGACCTTCTGTTCGGTATCGGTCGCATCGGGCAATCTGCGCATCCGCAACGAGCCGAACGGCCGCGTCATCGGCGGGATGCCCGCCGGTGCGCGGTTCCAGGCGTATAACGGCCAGCATGAATCGGACGGCAGCCAGTGGCTGATGATCCAGCCGGTCGAAACGCGCTATCCGACGGGCTGGGTTTCCGGCGACTATGTCGTATGCTAGCCCGGTCAGGTGATCGGTAACGGGTAAAGTGATGCGGCCAGCAGTCGTATTTGTCAGCGCCGCGGCGGCGGGGCTGTTTGCCGCGCTGGTTTCGGCGTTCGTCGTGCCGCCGCGCCCGGCCGCGCCGGTAGGCAACATGTCGGTGCCGCTCAACAGCCTGTCGAGGGTGGAACCCGCGGCCAGCCCCACGCCCGTTCCGGCCGGGGCCAGCCCGATCCCCGCGCCGACCGCGACCGCAGCGCCCGCCGATAAGGTCCAACTGTGCCCCGGCCGCGAGTCGCTCGATCTGGTCGATAACCGGCTGCTCGGCCACATCCGCTATCCCGAAGCCGACCGCGCCAATCTCGTCGCCCCCCCGACCGGGTTCGAGAGCACCAACTGTCAGCAGATCGATTCGGGGATGAAGGCCTCGCTGACGGCGATGATCGCCGCTGCGGGCAAGGACGACCCGCAGATCGCCAAGGTCATGATGGGCGTATCGTGCTTCCGCTCGATCGAGCGCCAGCGCGGGCTGTTCTGTAATCCCGCGAAGCTCGACGCCCGCGGGGTCGCCGGGCAGGCGAAGTGGATCGCGCCGCCCGGATTCAGCGAACACGCCACCGGATTCGCGATCGATTTCGGCGTCCGCTCAAAGCCCGAATGCCACGCCAACCCCTGCTTTGCTCAGACCCGCACGGGTAAATGGCTCGCCGCCAATGCGCGCAAGTTCGGGTTCGAGCTGTCCTTCCCGTCGGGCAACAAGCAAGGGGTCAGTTTCGAACCGTGGCACTGGCGCTGGACCGGGTCGGACCGTGCCAAGACCGTTTTCGAGCGCGCCCGGCGGGACTTCCCGTCACCATAGATTTCGGCACAGTAAACCGTGCGCAGCCGAAGACGGCGCGCCAGCAGGAGAGTAGCCGGATGCGGCAGATCGAACATTTCCCCAATCTCGTCGCGATGTTCTTCGCACGCGCTGCTGCCGCCGGCGAGTCGCCGTTCCTGTGGCACAAGGAGGGCGACGCCTGGGTTCCGCAGAGCTGGGCCGATGCGGCGAAGCAGGTCGCCAGTCTGGCGGCGGGGCTGAAGGCGATCGGGATGCAGCCCGGCGACCGCGTGATGCTGGTCAGCGAAAACCGCCCCGAATGGTGCATCAGCGACCTCGCGATCATGGCCGCGGGATGTGTGACGGTCCCGACCTACATCACAAATACCGAGCGCGACCACACGCACATCATCGAGAATTCGGGGGCGCGCGCGGTGATCGTGTCGACCGCGAAACTCGCTCGGCCTCTGCTCCCTGCCGCGATCCGGTCGAGCGAAGCACGGGTCGTTATCGGAATCGACGACCTGCGCATGGCGCAAACCGGATCGCTCGATTATTATCCGTGGTCCAAACTGATCGCCGACAATCCCACCGACCCCGCCAGCGTTGTCGCCGACGCCAAACGCGAAGATCTGGCCTGCATCATCTACACCAGCGGCACCGGCGGCGCGCCGCGCGGGGTGATGCAGCATCACGGCGCGATCCTGCATAATGTCGAGGCGTGCTGCACGCTGATTTCCGAGGATTTCGGTTGGGAGGACGAAGTGTTCCTCTCCTTCCTCCCGCTCTCTCACGCCTACGAGCATACCGGCGGGCAGCATTTCCCGATCGGGCTGGGCGCGCAGATCTACTATGCCGAGGGGCTGGAAAAGCTCGCGAGCAATATCGAGGAAGTCCGCCCGACGATCATGGTCGTCGTGCCGCGCCTGTTCGAAGTGCTGCGCACGCGCATTTCCAAGGCGATCGAGAAGCAGGGCAAGCTGTCCGATTATTTGCTCCACCGCGCCGTCTCGATCGGCGGCAAGAAGGCGTCGGGCGGGCTGCCGTTCTACGATCAGCCGATGAACCTGCTGGTCAAATCTTTGCTAAAGCCCAAGATTGCGAAGCGCTTCGGCGGACGGATCAAGGCGATGGTGTCGGGCGGTGCACCGCTCAATCCTGAAATCGGCATCTTCTTCCAGTCGCTCGGGCTGACTTTCCTGCAAGGCTATGGCCAGACCGAAGCCGCGCCCGTCATCTCATGCAACCGCCCGCGCGCGGGACTCAAGATGGATACGGTGGGACCCCCGCTCGACAAGGTCGAGGTCCGGATCGCCGAGGACGGCGAAATCCTCGTTCGCGGCGAACTCGTCATGCACGGTTATTGGCGCAACCCCGAAGAAACGGCACGCGTGCTCAAGGACGGTTGGCTGCACACCGGCGATATCGGGATGATCGACGAAAAGGGCCGCATCAAGATCACCGACCGCAAGAAGGACCTGATCATCAACGACAAGGGCGACAATGTGTCCCCGCAAAAGGTCGAAGGGATGCTGACGCTACAACCCGAAATCGGTCAGGCGATGATCGCCGGCGACCGCCGCCCGTATATGGTCGCCTGTATCGTTCCCGACGCCGAATGGACGCAGGAATGGTGCGCGAAATCGGGTACCGGCTGCAACGCCAAAGCGCTCGCTGACGATCTCGATTATCGCGCCGCGCTGACCGCCGCGGTCGAACGCGTCAACAAGGACCTGTCGGTGATCGAGCGCGTCCGCCGCTTCATCGTGGCCGACGAACCGTTCACGATCGAAAACCAGCAAATGACGCCGAGCCTGAAGATCCGGCGGCATGTGCTGAAGGAGGTTTACGGCGAGCGCCTGGACGGACTGTATAAGGGGTAGCCCAATCCTCCCCGTTCACGGGGAGGATTTTTGAACTGCTACCGCGTCGCGACTGTCAGCCCGTTTTTCGCCGCGACCGACTTGGGGACGACTTCCATCGTCCAGTCCTTGTCGGGCCGAAGGTACTTCACCGCAACCGCCTGCAAATCGGCGGCAGTGATTCCGCGATAATCGTAGATGATCCGCCGCGCGGCATCGATCCGCTTGGGGTCGAAGCTCGCCCCCGACAGCAGGTTGAGCCAGAAGGTATTCCCGGTCGAGGCGCGCAGCACATATTGCTCCATCGGCGCTTTGACGCGCTGCAACTCGTCGTCACCGATCGGGTTCTTGACCAGATCGGCGGCGATCTCACGCGCCAGGCGGAAGAACAGTTCGGTCTTGTCGGGCGGCACCTGACCCAATGCCAGCATCTTGCCGCCGCTCGCCGCGCCGATCGGCCAGTCAGCCGACACGCTGGGGCTGTAGCTGGCGCCCGATTCGGTGCGCAGCCGGTCGAACAAGCGATCCGAGAAGACCTGCGCCAGCACCTCGAGCTTGCGCCCTTCGGCCACGCCATCGACCCCGCCGCCGGTCGGCCAGGCGATCAGCGCGACCGCCTGATTTTCCTGGCCCGAATGCGTCCGCACAACGGGCGCCTGATTGTGCGCCGGGAACCGGACCGGCGGCACCGCGGCGGCCGATGCAGCGCGCGGCTTGAGCGCGCCAAAGGTCGCTGCAACGGCGGTCACGGCCTCGTCCGCTTTGACGTCGCCGAACACCTGAATCTCGATCGGGCCCGTCGCCAGAATCGGCTGCCACAGCGCCTTGAACGCGGCGGGGGTCAGCGCCGAGACGTCTTCCTTGGGCGGAATCCCCCAGCGCGGGTCCTTGTCATGCAGGAAATATTCGAGGTCGCGCGACAGCACCCCATCGGGCGAGGAGTCGAGCCCGGAATAGCCGGCCATCATCACCGCCTTGGCGCGCGCGATCGGCGTGGGATCCCAACCGGGCGAGCCCAGCTTGGTGGCGAGCAGCCGCAGCTGATCCTTGTAATCGGCGGGCGAGCTGACCGCCGCGAGGACGAAGGCGTCGTCGTCGATCGCGAAATCCATGCCCAATCGGCGCCCGGTGGTCAGCTGGTCGATCTGCTCCTGCCCCAGTTTGCCGATTCCGCTGGCGACGAGCGCCAGATCCCCGGCCCAGGACGGGCTGCGCATGGCCGATGGCAACGCGCCGTAACCGGCTCCCCAGCGCGCGCGGACATAGACGCGGTTGGTCTCGCCCGAATTGGCGTAGAGCATCAATCGCACCCCGTTGGCGAAGACGATCTTCTCCATTTCGAGTTCAGGGACAACTTCACGGCTGACGATCTTGCCTGGTGCACCGAGCGCGGGCAGTTTCGAAAAATCGACCTTACCCAGCGCCGTGCGTTTGGCCCCCAGCTTCGACACATCGGCGTTGAGCACGGCGGCGAGCTTGGTTGCGGCGGCAGGATCCGCGGTCGGGGTCGACACGAACGCGCGCGTCGCGTCGCCGATAAAGATGCGCTTGGTCGATGCCAGGATCGAGGCGGGCGTGAACATTCCCTTCGCGCGCGCGTCGGTCAGGATCGCATACGACACGTCGGGTGCGGCCACGGTTTCGCGGATGTCGAGCGCCGAGACCATATTGTCGGCCTGTGCCGCGCCGGCCTCGACGCGTGACGTGTCGACGCCGTTCTTCATCCCCGAATCGAATTCGGCCAGTTCGCGGTCGAGTTCGGCCTGGCTCGGCGGGTTGGTCTGGGCGTCGGCGATGATCGCGCGGACGTCCTTCGCCGCCAATTCCCAATTGTCGCCGACCGGCACCAGATTGATGAACGTGCCGTTGACCGAGCGCGACACGTCGTCGAGGCTGACCGACGCCTGAAGGAAGCTCCCCCCGGCGCGCGCGCGCGATTCGAGCCGTCGGTTGATGATCTGCACCGCCAACAGATCGACCAGCCGCTTCTGGTTGAACAGGATCAGATCGGCATTGAACTTCCACGGCCGCAGCACCGCCATCGCGACCAGCGTCGGCAAACCGGGTTCGACCATGGTGCCGGTAGTCGGTTCGGGTTGGGCGGGTGTCCCGAAATCGGGATCGGCGGGGTTGGCGCCCTTACCCTTCCAGCTCGAGAAATTCTTGTCGACCAGGGCTTCGAACAGCACCGGGTCGATATCGCCCGAAATCACCACCACCGCCCGTTCGGGGCGGTACCACTTGTCGTGGAACGCGCGCAACGCCGCGGCGGTCGCGGCGTTGAGCGTCTTGGTCGTCCCGATCGGCGAGCGTGTCGCGAACGGCTGCCCGGCAAAGATCGTCGCGCGCAACGCGTCGCCGTAGCGGACCTGCGGCCCCGGCGCCTCGCGCTGTTCGGCGAGCACCACCGGACGCTCCGAACTCACGACCTTGTCGTCGAAGCTCGGCGCTTCCATCATCCCCGACAGGATTTTCAGGCTCTCATCGACGCTTTCGGGCGTGGCCGAGGGCAAATCTAGCTTGAACACCGTCTGGGTGAAGGTCGTCTGCGCGTTGGTATCGCTGCCGAAGGTCGCGCCGAGCCGCTGCCACGTGCGCTTGGCTTCGTTGTCGGCGACATACTGGCTGCCGCGGAACACCAGATGCTCCATGAAGTGCGCGAAACCCTGCTCGCTTTCATCCTCGTACAGCGATCCGGCATCGATCCGGACGCGGATCGAGACCTGGCCCGGGGGCACGCCGTTCTTGCGCACCGCATAGCGCAGCCCGTTGGGCAGCGTGCCGAAATGCCAGTTGGCATCGGGCGTGATGTCGCTGCCCTTGAACAGCCATGGCGACCGATCGACTTCCGGCCGCAACGACGGGCCGGCCGGGGGAGCATTTTTGATCTGGACTTCGGACGGCGCGCGCGACCTCGGCGAAGATTTGGCTTTGGGATCGTCCTGCGCAAGCGCGGGAAGGGTAAGGCCCAATGTAACGGCGACGAGAACGGACAGGCGCGGAGCGCGGGAGAAGATCGACATATCGACCTGTCTAAGCCTTGTCCCTCCGCCCGGCAATGGCCCTAAGCCCGCGCCGCGGGTGAAGCGCCGGGTGTTCGATGGAAAGTAATCGTTTCCGCGCGCGACCTTGATCCCGATCATCATCCGGCCCACATCGCCACCATGTTGATCGAAACCGAGACCACGCCCAACCCGGCGACGCTCAAATTCCTTCCCGGCCGCGCGGTGATGGAAGCGGGCACGCGCGATTTCGCGACACCTGAAGAGGCCGACGCCTCTCCGCTCGCCGAAGCGTTGTTCAATCTGGGCGACGTCACGGGCGTGTTCTTCGGTCGCGACTTCGTGTCGGTCACCGCCGCGCCCGGCGTCGAATGGCCGGGCCTCAAACCCGATGTTCTGGCGATCCTGCTCGACCATTTCAGCGCGCAGATGCCGTTGTTCAAACCGGCCAGCGCTGGCGGCATTTCGGTGCCTGCCGACGATGAAGGCCTCGCTGACGATCCGGCCGATGCCGATATCGTCGCGCAGATCCGCGAACTGATCGAAACGCGCGTGCGGCCTGCCGTCGCGAACGACGGCGGCGACATCATCTATCGCGGGTTCGACAAGGGTAAGGTCTTTCTGCGCATGCAGGGCGCCTGCGCCGGCTGCCCCTCGTCCACCGCAACGCTGAAGAACGGCATCGAACAATTGCTCAAATATTACGTCCCCGAAGTCACCGAGGTCCGCGCGGTCTAGCCCGCTCGCCTTCGCCTTTTACACAGTCATCCGAAAGGGAAAGTCATGGGCAAGACGCTCACCGACGACGCACTCGACACGCTCTTCCGCGCGGCGCGCAGCTATAACGGCTATGTCGACGAGCCGGTTACAGAGAACGACATCCACGAAATCTACGAGTTGCTGAAGATGGGGCCCACCTCCGCCAACCAGCAGCCCGCGCGGTTCATCTGGTTGCTCAGCCAGGAGGGGAAGGACAAGCTCGCCGGATTCGCCAGCGCGAACAATGCGTCGAAAATCAGGGAAGCCCCGGCGAGCGTGATCATCGCGTACGACAAGGATTTCCACGAGCATCTGCCCGAACTCTTCCCGCACGTCGATGCCCGTCCGTGGTTCGCCGAGCCGGTTGCGCGCGAGCGTCATGCGTTCCTCAACGCAACGCTCCAGGCCGCCTATTTCATCATCGCCGCGCGGGCGGTCGGGTTCGACACCGGCCCGATGACCGGGTTCGACAATGCCGCGGTCGATGCCGCTTTCTTCGCCGACCAGCCCAATTACAAGTCGGTGATGATCTCGACCTTTGGGCATGGCGACCCATCGAGCATCTTCGGTCGCCTGCCGCGTCCGGAGTTCAGCAAGTTCAACACTATTGTATAAAGCCGTCATGCCAGCGAAAGCTGGCATCTCTTGCCGCATGAGACCCCAGCGTTCGCTGGGGTGACGGAGTTTAGTTGCGCACGCTCGTCATCGAAACCGCCACCGCCGCCTGCTCGGTCGCTCTGATCGAGGGCGGCGTGGTCATTGCGCATGCGCATGAAGTCGTCGGGCGCGGGCATGCCGAGCGACTGGTGCCGATGATCGCGGAATTGCCCGACGGTGGCCGCGCGGAGTCGATCCTGGTCGATGTCGGTCCCGGCAGTTTTACCGGCATCCGCGTCGGCGTCGCCGCGGCGCGCGGGCTGGGGCTGGGCTGGGGGATTCCCGTCCACGGCTATTCGTCGCTGGCGTTGATCGCTGCGGCACAATTTGCACCCGATCCGGGTGTGCGCGATCTTGCCGTGATTCTCGAAGGCGGGCATGGCGAAGTCTTCATGCAGTCCTTCATCGCCGAGCCGTTCTCCACCACCGCCGAACTGGCGTCGTTGACGCCGACCGAGGCGCTTGCACGGCTCGACGGACGGATCGCGGTCGGCAATGGCGTGCGTTTCCTCACGACGCTCGATCCCGACCTCGACGCGCGCGACGTGCTGCCCGACGCCGCGAGCGCTAGGCTCCTTCCGCCCGCTTTCACGGCGCTCCCCCCGCGCCCGATCTACGGTCGCGCGCCCGACGCCAGACCGATGGCGGTCGCCCGGTGAGCACCGTGGCGATCGACCTGCGCGAAGGCGACGTTCGCGACCTCGACCGTATCGACTTGATCATGGCCGATGCGTTCGACCCGCGATGGGGCGAGGCGTGGACGCGCAGTCAGGTCATCGGGATCCTCGCTATTCCCGGCGTGTGGCTGACGATCGCCGAAATGGCGGGCAAGCCGGTCGGCTTCGCGCTGACGCGCGGCGTGCTCGACGAAGCCGAATTGCTGCTGCTCGCAGTGCGGCCCTCCGCCCGGCGGCGCGGCGTCGGCGCTGCGTTGCTCAGATCGGTGATCGCAGACAGCGCCGCCCGCAACATCGCGGCGCTTCATCTCGAAGTACGCGAAGGTAACGATGCAATTAAACTATACAAAAATTCTGGATTTCACAAAGTAGGTGAACGACGTGACTATTACAGGGGCGCCGATGGCCAGTCTTATTCTGCATTGACCCTTCATCGCAAGACGGGGTGAAATCACCGCGTCGCATGAGATAAGTTGTTGCACTCTCGATACGGTTGGCGCAAAGTGCCGCCCCGCGAAGTCAAACCAAAACCAAGGGTCAAAGGAATAACGATGGACGCTGCATACGATCTTCAGGAAACACTGGTTACGCTTACCGCTGACATCGCCGCCGAATATCTGGGCAACAACAATGTCGCGGTTTCGGATATCGAACTGGTGATTCAGAACATCTATCGAGGATTGTCGAAGCTCAATCCTGCCACTCCGGCGCCCGAGCCTAAGCAAGAACCGGCCGTGTCGATCCGCGCGTCGATCAAGCCCGATTATGTTGTGTGTCTTGAAGATGGCAAGAAGCTCAAGATGCTCAAGCGCCACCTGATGACGCACTATCAGATGACCCCCGACCAGTATCGCACCAAATGGGGCCTGCCCGCCGATTACCCGATGGTCGCGCCGAACTATGCCGAACAGCGCCGCACCCTCGCCAAGAAGATTGGTCTCGGCACCAAGCGTCGCAAGACCGCCTGAGATCGACCGAACGTCCCGTCAAGCCCCGCGGCGCGCCTGCGCTCGCGGGGCTTGTTGCGAAACATGCTCCCCCTTTCGCAACAAGCCTAAAGCGCCTACACCAACAGTATGGCGCGCAAGATCGACCTCGAAGCCCTGTGCAACGAAAAGGGCCTGCGCATCACCGAGCAGCGCCGGGTCATCGCGCGCGTGCTGTCCGAGGCCGAAGATCATCCCGATGTCGAGAAGGTCTATGAGCGCGCCTCGAAGATCGATCCGGGTATTTCGATCGCGACCGTATACCGCACCGTGCGGCTGTTCGAAGAAGCCGGCATCCTCGACCGTCACGATTTCGGCGATGGCCGCGCACGCTACGAACCCTCGCCCGAATCGCATCACGATCACCTGATCGATATCGAAACTGGCAAGGTCATCGAATTCGTCGATCCCGAGCTCGAACAGCTCCAGAAACAGATCGCCGAAAAGCTCGGCTTCCGTCTCGTCGATCACCGGATGGAGCTGTATGGAGTCAGCCTCTCCCGCAAGGATTGAGATCGCCCGGGGTAACCCGCAGCCGATTTCTCTTCGTGGAAAACTTCGAATTGCACGGCGCGCGGCGGGGCTTCTTGCCGGACTGATCGTCTGCGTGCCGCCACACTATCTCTGGCGGCTATTCCGGCTTGGGTCGCCGTGGCCCAAATATTTCCTTGGCTGGGCGGCACGATGCGCCGGCGCGCGCGTCACCCAGGTCGGCACGCCGCTTCGCCGCGACGTCTTCTACATCTCGAATCATGTCAGCTGGATCGACATTTTGTCGATTGCCGGCGCCAGCGGAACCGCGTTCGTCGCCAAGGCGGAATTGCAAAAGGCGCCGGTGGTGGGCTGGCTGGCGAGCCTCAACCGCACCGTCTATGTCGCGCGCGAGGACCGGTTGGGCGTCGCGGATCAGATCAACCGGCTGAAGGAGGCGCTGGCCGACAATTGGTCGGTCACGGTCTTCCCCGAAGGCACTACCACCGATGGTCGCTCGCTGCTGCCGTTCAAGTCCGCGCTGCTCAAGGTACTCGAGCCCCCGCCGCCCGGCGTGCTGATCCAGCCGGTGATGCTCGATTATGGCGAACTGGGGTTCGATATCGGTTGGCTGGGCGACGAAAGCGGGCTGAACAACGCGCTGCGCGTACTGGAGAGAAAGGGCACGATCCCGCTCACGATCCATTTCCTCGAGCCGTTCCATCCGCGCGACTTCCCCGGGCGCAAGGCGATCGCAGCGGAAAGCCAGCGGCGGATTCGCGCAGCATTGGCCGAGGCGGTCGGGCACGATGTGCCGACGTTTATCGGGCACGACGTGTGGGCGGGGAAGGCACAGACTACACAAAACCCCACCGAGCCTCTCCCCCAGCCGTCATCCTGAACTTGTTTCAGGATCCATTTCTCCACAGGCTGGACGGTCGATGTTGCACGTTGGATGCTGAAACAAGTTCAGCATGACGAACTTGGTGGTATAGCGCCCGCGATCATGACCACCCCCAAAACATTCCACGTCAAGAGCTTCGGCTGTCAAATGAACGTCTATGACGGCGAGCGCATGGGCGAGTTGATGGCTGCTGAGGGCATGACCGCGACCGACGACGCCAACCTTGCCGACCTGGTCGTGCTCAACACCTGCCACATCCGCGAGAAAGCGACCGACCGGGTCTATTCGGACGTCGGGCGCCTGCGCAAGAATGCCCGCAAAGCCGGCCGTGACCCGCTGATCGCGATCGCCGGCTGCGTCGCGCAGGCCGAAGGCGCGGAGATCGCCCAGCGTTCGGGCGTCAACATCGTGGTCGGCCCGCAGGCGTATCACAACCTCCCCGATCTCGTGGCGAAGGCGGCGCGCGGCGAAGCGGCGCTCGATACCGATATGCCGGTGCTGTCGAAATTCGGTGCGCTGCCCGCACGGCGCAAGGTCGGCCCGACCGCGTTCCTGACGGTGCAGGAAGGATGCGACAAATTCTGTACCTATTGCGTCGTCCCCTACACCCGCGGCGCCGAAATCAGCCGTCCGTGGGACGCGTTGGTCGATGAAGCCAAGGCGCTGGTCGATGCCGGGGCGAAGGAAATCACGCTGCTCGGGCAGAACGTCAACGCCTGGACCGACGGCGTGCGCGGGCTTCACGATCTGATCGCCGCGCTCGACCGGATCGAGGGACTGGCACGGATCCGCTACACCACCAGCCACCCCAACGATATGACACAGGGGCTGATCGACGCGCATGCGAGCGTCGAAAAGCTGATGCCGTTCCTCCATTTGCCCGTTCAGTCGGGCAACGACCGTGTGCTCAAAGCGATGAACCGCAGCCATCCGCGCGATTCCTATCTCCGCATCCTCGACCGGGTCCGCGCGGCCCGCCCCGACATCGCGCTGTCGGGTGACTTCATCGTCGGTTTCCCGGGAGAAACCGACGCCGAGTTCGAAGACACGCTGAGCCTCGTCGGCGAGGTCGCTTACGCGCAGGCTTTCAGCTTCAAATACTCCCCGCGCCCCGGCACCCCGGCGGCGGACATGGACGGGCAGATCGCGCCGGCGGTGATGGACGAGCGGCTCCAGCGCCTGCAAGCCGCGATCAACCGCGATCAGGCCGCCTTCAACGCGGCGACGTTAGGGCGGACCTGCAACGTGCTGATCGAGCGCAAGGGCAAACTCCCCGGGCAAATGCTCGGCAAGAGCCCGTGGCTGCAATCGGTCCACCTGATCACCGACGCGCAGATTGGCGATCTCGTCGACGTCGAGATCGTGCGGGCCGATCCGAATTCGCTGGCAGGGGCAGAACGGGTCCGCGCGGCGGCCTGACGCGCGGCCAGTGTTGCCATTTGGCCGCGCTCATTGGCGACCCGAAACTGCAACACTATTCCCCCTGTCCTCCCCGCCCCCGATCTGCCATCTTCGTTGACGGATGCAGCGCAACCTCCTTGCCCCGAAGCCTCACGGAACCCCGTTCCGTCCGGTATCGTTCGGCAAAGTCGAGAGTCGCTTCGACCAGCAACTTAGCCTCCCCTCCCACACCCAAGGAGCCGCATGAGCCGCAAGCCTGTCCCCGCCCAGTCCGGTGAACGCAGCCGGGTGGAACTGACCTTCGACAAGCCGCAATTGCTCGCGCAACTCTTTGGCCAGTACGACAAGAATCTGGTCGCGCTCGAACATCGATTGGGGATCTACATCACCGCGCGCGGCAACCGCGTCGGGCTGGAGGGTTCGGCCGAACAGGTGGCGATGGCGCGCGACGTACTCAACGATCTGTACAGCCGGATTCAGCGCGGCGAGGATGTCGATACCGGGCTGGTCGATGCCTCGATCGCGATGGCGGCCGAACCCACCCTCGCCGGCATCGTCCGCGCCAACCAGGGCGAAAACGCCCCGCCGATCATGATCCGCACGCGCAAGAAAACGATCGTGCCACGCACGCCCGCTCAGGCGCACTACATGAAAGAGCTGACGACGCAGGAGATGATCTTCGCGTTGGGCCCGGCGGGGACAGGCAAGACCTATATCGCGGTCGCGCAGGCGGTGTCGCAGCTGATCTCGGGGAGCGTCCAGCGGCTGATCCTGTCGCGTCCGGCGGTCGAAGCGGGGGAGAAGCTCGGCTTCCTTCCGGGCGACATGAAGGAGAAGGTCGATCCCTACCTTCGCCCGATCTACGACGCGCTCAACGACTGCCTGCCGGCCGAACAGGTGGAGCGGCGGATCGCGAGCGGCGAAATCGAAATTGCTCCGATCGCGTTCATGCGCGGGCGCACGCTCGCTGATGCCTTCATCATCCTCGACGAAGCGCAGAATACCACGCCGGCGCAGATGAAGATGTTCCTGACGCGCTTCGGCGAAAACAGCCGGATGGTGATTTGCGGCGACCCCAACCAGACCGATCTGCCGGGCGGCGTCGCGTCGTCGGGCGTGGCGGACGCGACCCGGCGGCTGGAGGGAATCGAAGGCATATCGATGTGCCGCTTCGGGGTCGGCGACGTCGTGCGGCACCCGATCGTCGGGCGGATCGTCGAGGCGTATGAAGGGCCGGGCGCTTGATTTGAGGGATATCCTGAGATATGTATCGGGATATCCCGGAGGCTCGAATGGCATCGCTTTTCATCAAGGATAAAGAGGCGAACGACCTGGCCGAAAAGCTGGCGAACGACCGCGGGCTGACCAAGACGGCCGCCGTCAAACTCGCGCTGGCGAATGAACTTCGCCGCTCTGATAAGCGCACGGCGCGCGAACGGATGGAAGATTTCTGGAAGCGGCATCCCCTACCGCCAAGGCTTGGCCCCGCACCTGACAAGGCGTTTTGGGACGATCTGTCGGGTGATGTATGACGCTGTTCGTCGATGCCTCTGCCGTGGTGGCGATTGCCGGCAAGGAAGATGACTGGGAAGAATTGGCGATACGTCTGAACGACGACGAACGGCGGCTATGGTCGCCGCTCGCGCAATGGGAAAGCGTTGGCGGGTTGCGGTCGCGCTTGGGCACGACCCCCGACATCGCCCGTGAGCGCGTTCTGGCTTTTGCCAGCGATTGGGGATTTGAGATGGTGCCGATTGGCGCCGCGGAAACCGACCTTGCGCTTGATGCTTACGAGCGGATGGGCCGCAATAGCGGCCATCCAGCCCGACTGAACATGGGCGACTGTTTTGCCTATGCCTGCACCAAGGTCAACGGCGCGCGGTTGCTATACAAAGGCGACGATTTTTCCAGAACCGATCTCGCCTGATGCTTGAGATCGCTCTCACGCGCGAAGACCCCTGGCCCGAAGCGGACTGGGACGCGCTTGCCGAAAAGGCCGCGCGCGCGGCGATCGACCTGACGCCGCACGGCGAGCTGCTGACGATCACGGCGACGGTCGAGATATCGCTGCGGCTAACCTCGGACAACGAAGTCCGCACGCTCAATCACCACTATCGCCAGAAGGATAAACCGACCAACGTGCTGTCCTTCCCGATGGTTCAGCCCGATTTGCTCGAAACGGTGACCGCCAACTCGGACGACGGCGAGGTCTTGCTCGGCGACATCGTTCTGGCCCACGGCGTCTGCGCGGCGGAAGCGGCCGAGCGCGGCATTTCGGTCGAAACGCATGCGACTCATTTGATCGTGCACGGCGTGCTGCATCTGTTAGGATATGATCATATCGACGACCGCGAGGCCGAAGCGATGGAGGCGATCGAAACCGATGCGCTGGCATCGTTGGGCATCGCGGACCCCTATCTGATCAACGAGGACTGACGACGAACATGGCCGACGGCCCCGGTAGCGAGAACGGCGACAGTATCTGGCGCAAGCTGAAGGCGAGCATCTTCGGCGAGGATGCATCGCTTCGCGAACAGCTCGAAGACGTGATCGAGCGCCATGAAGACGATCCCGCGCCCGACGCGAAGGGCGATCTGACCCCGCTCGAGCGCCAGATGGTCAGGAACCTGCTGCATTTCGGTGAACGCGACGCGGGCGATGTCGGCGTGCCCCGCGCCGACGTGATCGCGGTCGAGGAACAGACCAGCTTCGCCGACCTCGTGAAGCAATTTGCCGATGCCGGGCACAGTCGCCTCCCCGTCTATCGTGAGAGCCTCGATGAAGTGATCGGCATGATCCACTTGAAAGACGTGTTCGCGATTATGGCGAGCGACACGCCGCCGCCCGAAACGATCGGGATATTGGTGCGCGAACCGCTCTATGTCCCGATGTCGATGGGCGCACTCGACCTGCTAGCCGAGATGCGCTCGAAGCGAGTCCATCTGGCGATCGTGCTCGACGAATATTCGGGGACCGAGGGCCTCGTCACGATCGAGGATCTGATCGAGGAAATCACCGGCGACATCGAAGACGAACATGACGACGCGCCCGAGGCCATGCTGGTCCCGCTCGATGGCGGCGCATGGGATGCCGATGCGCGGGTCGAACTGGAAGATGTCGGCGAAGCGATCGATCCGCGGCTGGCGGAACATGACGGTGATGTCGATACGCTGGGCGGTCTGGCGGCGGTGATTGCGGGGCGGGTGCCGACCCGGGGCGAGCGGCTGGAACACCCCAGCGGCTGGACGATGGAAATTCTCGAATCCGATTCGCGCCGGATCGAACGGCTACGCCTCCACCCGCCCAAACCGGCCCCCGAGGACAAACACGCGTAACTCGCCGCAAATATCACTCACTCGATCAGTCTCGGCAAACTTATCCATTTCTCCAATGTGAGTCGGGATGGCATCTAGCGTGCGACCGTTTCAGGCGCCGCACGAATGCCGGCGCGACCAAGCAAGGAGAGATACGATGGACGCGAAGACCGGATCGATCGACAATGGCGGCTGCCCGATGAACGGCGGCGGCGGCCGTTCGCTTCTGGGCCGCACCAACAAGGATTGGTGGCCCGAGATGCTGGCCACCGAAGTGCTCAACCCCAACGGCCCCACCAACCCGATGGGCGCCGATTTCGATTACGTCGAAGCGTTCAAGGCGCTCGACTATGACGCGCTCAAGGCCGATCTGACCGCGCTGATGACCGACAGCCAGCCGTGGTGGCCGGCCGATTATGGTCACTATGGCCCCTTCTTCATCCGCATGGCGTGGCACGCGGCGGGCACCTATCGCACCGCCGACGGCCGCGGTGGCGCCAATAGCGGGCAGCAGCGCTTCGCTCCGCTCGACAGCTGGCCCGACAACGGCAACCTCGACAAGGCGCGGCGCCTGCTCTGGCCGATCAAGCAGAAGTACGGGAAGCACATCAGCTGGGCCGACCTGTTCATCCTCGCCGGCAACGTCGCGATCGAGAGCATGGGTGGGCCGGTGTTCGGCTTCGGCGGCGGTCGCGCCGACGTGTTCGAACCCGAACGCGACATCTACTGGGGCTCCGAAGACAAGTGGGTCAACCAGGGCGTCCAGACCCGCATCGACCCGGCGCACGGCCTTGAGGCGCTCGAAGGCCCGCTCGCCGCGATCCAGATGGGCTTGATCTACGTCAATCCCGAAGGCCCGGGCGGCAATCCCGATCCGCTGCTCTCGGCGCGCGACATGAAGGCGACGTTCGAGCGCATGGCGATGAACCATGAGGAGACCGTGGCGCTTACCGCGGGGGGGCACACCTTCGGCAAGGCGCACGGCAACGGCGATCCTTCGCTGCTGGGCAAGGCACCGGCTGGCGGCGATCTCGTTGCGCAGGGCTTCGGCTGGGTGAGCACCGCCGAAGGCGGCGGCATCGGCGAGCACACCGTCACCAGCGGGATCGAGGGTTCGTGGGTCAACACGCCGACCAAGTGGAGCGAGAACTATTTCCGTCTGCTGCTCGATTACGACTATCAGATCGTCCATTCGCCCGCCGGCGCGCAGCAATGGCAGCCAGTCAACCAGAAGGAAGAGGACAAGGCTCCCGCCGCCTGGGACCCCAGTATCAAGGTCCCGACGATGATGACCACCGCCGACATGGCGCTGAAGGTCGATCCCGAATTCCGCGTGATCAGCGAGAAGTTCCGCAACGACCATGAAGCGTTCAAGGACGCCTTCGCGCGCGCCTGGTTCAAGCTGACGCACCGCGATATGGGCCCCAAAATCCGCTACCACGGACCGGAAGTGCCGCAAGAAGACCTGATCTGGCAGGACCCGATCCCCGCAGGCACCGTGCCGTCTGACGCCGACGTCGCGGCGGTGAAGGCCAGGATCGCCGGCAGCGGCCTGACCGTCAGCCAGTTGGTCAAGACCGCCTGGGCTTCGGCCAGCACTTATCGCAAGTCGGATCATCGCGGCGGCGCCAACGGCGCACGCGTCCGTCTCGCGCCGCAAAAGGACTGGGAGGTCAACGAGCCGGAGATGCTCGCCAAGGTAATCTCGACGCTCGATGGGCTGCGTGGGCCGCTGTCGCTGGCCGATGCGATCGTGCTGGGTGGCGTGGTCGGGCTGGAGAAGGCGATCAGGGATGCCGGCTCCAACGTCACGGTGCCCTTCACCGGCGGGCGTGGCGACGCGAGCGCGGAGCAGACCGACGCCGACAGCTTCGCGGTGATGGAGCCCGAAGCCGACGCCTTCCGCAACTATGTCGGCAAGAAGAAGCTGCTGGTGAAGACCGAGGAAATGATGCTCGACCGCGCCTCGTTGCTCGGCCTGTCGGTGCCCGAAATGACCGTGCTGATCGGCGGCTTGCGCGTACTCGGCGCCAATCACGGCGAGCGCGGCCATGGCCACTTCACCAAGCGGCCGGGCCAGCTGACCAACGACTTCTTCGTCAACCTCTACGACATGACCAACGTCTGGACGGCCGCGAACGAGAGCGACGACGATTATATCGCGACCGACCGAAAGGACGGCGGCACCAAATGGCACGCCACCCGCGCCGATTTGATCTTCGGCTCGAACTCGGAGCTGCGCGCGGTAGGCGAAGTCTATGCCGAAAACGGGAACGAGGAGAAGTTCGTCGCCGACTTCGTCACGGCGTGGACCAAGGTGATGAACGCGGATCGGTACGATCTGGCGTAACAGCCATAGGCCCCCGGCGATTCTCCGCCGGGGGCCCCCGCCTCATCCGCCGAAGTGATGGGATAACGTTGCCCCCACTCGCTTGCGGTTCTATCTAGTCGCCATGCGCCAGAAAATCCTGATCGGCCTCGCCCTCGTCTTCGTCCTGATCGGCGGCCTGTACCTTTATTTCGCTCAGCCCGACGAAGCGCGGCTGAGCGTCGCCGCGGTGAGCGGCAACCGGCCCGACATCAGCGCACCGCGTGCACAAGTCTGGCCGACGATCAAGGTGGCAACCGCGATCGGGTGGAAAGCGGGCGAAGCGCCGACGCCGGTGGCGGGACTCAAGGTCAATGCCTTTGCCACCGGGCTCGATCATCCGCGCTGGATGTATCGGCTGCCCAATGGCGACGTGCTGGTCGCCGAGACCAACTCTCCCCCGCGCGACGGCGGCGGAATCACTGGACTGGTGATGGGCTATCTCATGGACAAAGGCGGCGCGGGCGTGCCCTCCGCCAACCGCATCACCTTGTTGCGCGACGCCAACGGCGACGGGGTGGCCGAGATCAAACAACCGTTCCTGACCGGGCTCAATTCGCCGTTCGGTATGGTGCTGCTGGGACAGTATCTTTACGTCGCCGATACCGATGCCCTGGTCCGCTTTCCGTTCACGCCGGGCCAGACCAGGATCGACGCCAAGCCCGAAACGGTGATCAGATATCCCGGCGGCGGCAACCATTGGGCGCGCAACGTGATCGCCGCGGAGGACGGGCAGAGCCTGTACCTGACGGTCGGATCGTCGACCAACATCGCCGAGAACGGGCTCGATAAGGAAAAGCTGCGCGCCAATATCCTTCAGGTGTTCCCCGACAAGAAGACGTTTCGCATCTACGCCGCCGGACTGCGCAACCCCAACGGGCTGGCGCTCGAACCGCATGGCAAAGGGTTGTGGGTGACGGTCAACGAACGCGACATGCTGGGGTCGGATGGCCCGCCCGATTATATGAGCGCGGTCGAAGCGGGCGATAATTTCGGCTGGCCCTGGTATTATTGGGGCGGCTGGATCGATCACCGCGTGAAGCCCGAAAATCCCGACCTGCAATCCTATGTGAAGCGCCCCGATTACGCGCTGGGGCCTCATACCGCCTCGCTCGGGCTGACCTTCGCCGCCGATTCGCGACTAGGCGCACAGTTCGCAAACGGCGCGTTCATCGCACAGCACGGATCGTGGAACCGCCAGCCGGTGTCGGGCTATAAAGTCATCTTCGTGCCGTTCGGCGACAATGGATTCCCGCTGAAAGGCGCCAAGCCGATCGACGTGCTGAGCGGCTTCATCGATGCGCAGGGCGACGAAGCCCGCGGGCGACCGGTCGGCGTGATCTTCGATGCGACCGGCGCGCTGCTGGTCACCGACGATGTCGGCAACACGATCTGGCGGGTCAGCTCGGTGGCGCCGGTGCCCGCTCCCGCGCCCGCCAAATAAGCGGCGGGCTGCTGCGGCCCCCCGACCGCGCAGCCCGCGCACCTGTTGCGACACCGAAGGGCGGTGCGCTCTCGCGCTTCTATCCCCCGATTCCATCAGCTTATACGCATCCGTATTATTCCCGCGTTGACGAAAATCAGTCCGATGCCCAAAATGGGTCACTTAAATCCGGGGGCGGAGAAAAACTGATGGCTTCCGGCGATCGCGTTGCAACCGTTCCGGGTCAGGTCGGGGCACAGTGGCGCACCGCGATGTTTGCGCTGACCAACCTGTTCCTCGCGCTGCAACGGACATTGTCGGGCCATGAAAATCTCAGCCCGGCGGTGATCCTGATTTATTGCACCGTCTCGGTCGGCAATATCCAGAAATTGATGCGCGAACGCGTTGTGCCAGAGGAATATAGCTCGACCGCGGTGCTGCCGCGCGAATGGGTCGTGCCGATGTCGCGCAGCGCGATCGCCGCCGCCACTGGGCTGCCGCGAGAAACCGTGCGCCGCCATGTCGCGAATTTGATCGCCAGCGGGATGCTGGTCGAGGATCCGCGCGGCGGAGTGACGGTACCGCCGGGGATGATTCAGACGCAGGGACTGGAGCCGTTGCTCGAAACGATGCTCGCCGAATTTACTCGCACCGCCGAGGCGCTGCTTCGCACCGGCGTGATAGAGATCCAGTCGAGCTAATCGAGCAGCTTCGGGGCTTCCTTGTGAAGCTTGGCGCGGATTCGATCGGCGAAAAGCGCAAGGAACGGCGGCAGGTCGACCGTAGCGATCACCTTGTCCGCGCGGACGTCGATACTGCTGGCGATGCGCTGGCCCATCGCCGCCAGCGTGAAGTGTAGCACGTCGCCAGCCCAGCGATGCTCGACCTCCGCGCCGCCGGGGATCCAGCCACCCAGCTTGCCCACCCCGGCATCGACGCGACGACGCGCTTCCGCCAGTCCCAGCGTGTGCGGGACGTCGACAATAATCGGATCGCTCATGTCGCGAACAGCATCGAATCGTCGGCGAATGCCTTGAACTCCAGGGCGTTGCCACTGGGGTCGAGGAAGAACATCGTCGCCTGCTCGCCCGGCTGACCGACGAAACGGATATGCGGTTCGATCCCGAACGCGACCCCCGCGCCCTTCACCCGATCGGCCAGCGCCCGCCAGTCGGGCATCGTCAGTACGACACCGAAATGCGGGACAGGTACGTCGTGCCCGTCGACCGGATTGGACACCGCGACCGGCTCCGCCGCGGGATCGAGGTGCGCGACGATCTGATGCCCGAACAGGTCGAAATCGATCCAGCTGTCCGAGCTTCTCCCCTCCGGGCAGCCGAGCGTTCCGCCATAGAAAGCGCGCGCGGCGGCGAGGTCGTGCACGGGGAAAGCGAGATGGAAGGGGCGCAGGGTCATGGGAAGACGCTACCCCAACCACTCTCGGTCGTCACCCCGGCCTTGTGCCGGGGTCTGCCGTTCAGCATAGGCAAGGCGTGCAGCACGTGCTGCACGGCGGATGCCGGGACACGCCCGGCATAACGAGTTGGGAATGGCGGACTTCTATCGTGATCAGGTTGCGTCGCCTCCTCCCTCTCACTCTCGGCGCACTCTCCGCGCTCGGTTTCGCGCCGTGGAGCGCGTGGCCACTGACGCTCGCCGCCTTCGCCATCCTGCTGTTCCTCATCCACGAAGCCCCCACGCTCCGCCGCGCGCTGACCACCGGGTGGCTGTTCGGCGTGGGCCATTTCGCGGTGGCGGATCTGTGGATTCAACAGCCCTTTGTCTATCAGGACGCAATGCCGGCCTGGCTCGGCTACGTCAGCGTGGCGGCCCTCGCGACGTATCTCGCGCTCTATCCGATGCTCGCCGCCGGCCTCGCGTGGCGTTTCGGTGCCTCCGCGCGCGGCGATCTGGCCGCCCGCCCCGACACGGCATTCGTGGCTGTCGCCGGCGCAGCGTGGATCGCCACTGAATATCTGCGCGGCACGATGTTCACCGGCTATCCGTGGAATCCGCTGAGCGTGATCTGGATCCCCGAACTGCCCGTCGCCAGAATCGCCGCCTGGGTGGGCACCTACGCGCTGTCCGGCCTGACGGTCGTTGCAAGCGGCGCACTGATGCTGCTCGCGGTGCGGCGCTGGCGGCTGGCTGCGTTTGTCGCGGCGGCGATCGCGATCGCTGTCTTCGCCCCCCTCCCCACCCCCGCCACCGCCCCGCGTCCGGCGCATATCCGCGTTCTCCAGCCCAATCTGGCGCAAGAAGAACGCCCGACCGATACCTATGCCGAGGACAATTTCCAGGCGCTGGCAAAGCTCGCGGGCAAACCCGATCCCGACCATCCGAAGCTGATCGTCTGGCCCGAAGGCGCGGTCCGTTTTGCGCTCGAGGATGGCTATCCCCTGTATGTCTATTCGGCGATCGGCAGCGCGGTGATGGGCCGCGCGCGGATCGCGATGCTGCTCGGCGATCGCGACCTGGTGCTGACCGGCACGCAGACGATGTATTTCGACAAACGCACCGAGGACATGACCGCCGCCGCCAATTCGATCGTCGCGGTCGGCCCCGACGCGCGGTTGCACGGGCGCTACGACAAGGCGCATCTGGTCCCGTATGGCGAATATCTTGCGCTGCCATGGCTGCTCAAGCCGCTCGGCCTGTCGCGGCTGGTGCCCGGCGACATGGATTTCGTCCCCGGCCCGGGGCCCCGCACGCTCACTTTCGCCGGATTCGGCAAGGTCGGGATGCTGATCTGCTACGAAGTAATCTTCTCCGGCGCGACGGTCGATCCCGCCAACCGTCCCGATGTCATCTTCAACCCCTCCAACGACGCCTGGTTCGGCGAATACGGCCCGCCCGCTCATCTGGCGCAAGCGCAGCTTCGCGCGATCGAGGAAGGGATTCCTATCGTGCGCTCGACCCCCACCGGCATCTCCGCGATCATCGCCGCCGACGGGCGCATCCTTGCCAGCATTCCGATGCACAAGACCGGCGCGATCGAAGCGCCGATCCCGCCCGCCTTCGCCCCGACGCTCTTCGCCCGCCTGGGCAATTGGATGGCGGCGATCGTCGCGGCGCTGTTGCTGATTCTCGCAATTGCCATCCGGCGACGCGCCCGCTAGGGACGATCCCGCATATAAGGAAAGCTTTATATGGGCATGGCAACGGCCCGCTTTCCGTCACCCGCCCACGAGGAAATCTCATGCGTTCCAACTATCTGTTTACGTCCGAATCGGTCTCCGAAGGCCATCCCGACAAAGTCTCCGACCAGATTTCCGACGCGATCGTCGATCTGTTCCTGTCCAAAGACCCCGAAGCGCGCATCGCCTGCGAAACGCTGACCACCACGCAGCTGGTCGTGCTGGCAGGCGAGATTCGCGGCAAGGGCATCATGGATGAGGCCGGCAATTGGGCGCCTGGCGTTCCCGAGGAAGTCGAAGCCACCGTCCGCGCGACGGTCAAGCGCATCGGTTACGAGCAGGACGGCTTCCACTGGGAAACCTTCAAATTCTACAATAACCTGCATCCGCAGTCGGCGCACATCGCGCAGGGCGTGGACGCAGGCGGCAACAAGGACGAAGGCGCCGGCGATCAGGGCATCATGTTCGGCTATGCCGCCGACGACACCCCCGATCTGATGCCCGCCACGCTCTACTACAGCCACAAGATCCTCGAGCAGATGGCCGCCGACCGCCATTCGGGCGCGGCGCCGTTCCTCGAACCCGATGCCAAGAGCCAGGTCACCCTCCGCTACGAAGGCAGCAAGGCCGTCGCGGCGACCGCGATCGTCGTCTCGACCCAGCACGGCAAGGGCTATGACGAAGGCGACAAGGAAGCCGAACTCCACGCTTATGTGAAGAAAGTCGTCGCCGACGTGATCCCGGCGGCGTTGCTCAGCGACGAAACCGTCTATCACATCAACCCGACCGGCAGCTTCGAGATCGGTGGCCCCGACGGCGACGCCGGTCTCACCGGGCGCAAGATCATCGTCGACACGTACGGCGGCGCAGCCCCGCACGGCGGCGGCGCGTTCTCGGGCAAAGACCCGACCAAGGTCGATCGCTCGGCGGCGTACATCACGCGCTATCTGGCGAAGAACATCGTCGCCGCGGGCCTCGCCCAGCGCGTGACGATCCAGCTTGCTTATGCGATCGGCGTGTCGAAGCCGCTGTCGCTTTATGTCGATACGCACGGCACCGGCACGGTCGGCGACGACAAGATTGAAGAAGCGATCATGAGCATCGAGAAGCTGGGCGGGCTGACCCCGCGCGCGATCCGCACGCACCTCAAGCTCAACAAGCCGATCTATCAGAAGACCGCGGCCTACGGCCATTTCGGGCGCAAGCCCGAAGGGGATTTCTTCCCGTGGGAGCGGACCGATCTGGTCGACGATCTGAAGGCGGCGCTGGCGTAAGCCGAGCGAAACGGCAAAAAGTTGGGCCGGGGAGCGATCCCCGGCCCTTTTTGCTTGATCCAGGTGAAGACGTTTGCGGCGGCGAGGCTGTTGTAGCCAACTGACACACCCGCTAGAGCGAAGACGGTCTTGGGGAATTCGGGCGATGGATGCTTTGCGGCTGGACGGCGTGGTAAAGCGCTTCGGCGACTTCACGGCGGTCGATGACCTGAGTTTCGCGGTGACGCCGGGCGAGGTCTTCGGCTTCCTCGGCGGGAACGGCGCGGGTAAAACGACCACGTTGCGTATGGCGCTCGACATCTTGCGCCCCGACGCCGGCACGATTGCCGTACTGGGCCGGGCGCCGGGTCGCGCCAACAGCGCGATGCTGGGGTTTCTGCCCGAGGAACGCGGGCTGTACCGCTCGATGACCGCGCTCGATACGATCGTCTATTTCGGCCGACTGAAGGGCATGAAGGCCGCCGATGCCCGGGCTGAGGGCAAGACCTTGTTGGAGCGCTTTGGCCTGCAGGGGTTCGCCAAAACGTCGGTCGACAAGCTTTCCAAAGGCATGGCGCAAAAGGTTCAGCTCGCGACGGCGGTGGTGAACAAGCCGCAGCTGCTCATTCTGGACGAACCCTTTTCCGGCCTCGATCCTGTCAACCAGGGCTTGCTCGAGGATGAAATCACGCGCGCGGCAAAGGACGGCGCGGCGGTCGTCTTCTCGACCCATGTCATGCAGCATGCCGAACGGCTATGTGACCGGCTGTTGCTACTCGCGCATGGCCGCAAGCTCTTCGAAGGAACGCAGGACGAGGCGCGCGCGACCCTGCCCGTCGATCTGCGGCTTTCGGCAAAGGGGTCGCCAGACGGCCTGCCCGGTGTGATCGGCGTCGAGCAGCTGGACGGCGATGGCGTCTGGCGCGAATGGGCAGTGCAGCTCGCGCCCGGCGCCGATCCCGGCGATCTGCTCGAACATTGCACCGCGCAAGGTTTCGCGCTGCGCCGCTTCGAGCAGCGCCGCGCCAGCCTGCACGACGTCTTTCTCCATGTCGTCGGCGGGGAGGCACGATAATGCTCCAACACATCCTGCTCGTCGCGGCGCGCGAATTTCGTCAGATCGCGATGACCCGCAGCTTCTGGATCACGCTGCTGATCCTGCCACTCGCCTTCGCGCTGGGGCCGCTCGCGTCGCGCTTCATCGACAAATCCGACACCGAAACGGTGATGCTGGTCGATCAAGCGGGCGGCGCTGCCGGTGCCGCAATCCGTCAACGTATTACCCTGGACGAACAGCGCGCGGTGCTCGATTCGCTGGCCCGCTATGTCCGGCGGCACGATCTTCAGCGCGCGCGCCCCGACGCGCTCTGGGCGCAGAAGGATCGCTGGTATAGCGACGCCGATGTCGCGCGCTTCATCGCGGACGGCGGTGCCGAAGGCGCGCGCAAGCTGATCGCGCGCGTGTCGAAAGCCGATGCCGATGGCTTCGAACCGCCCGAACTCGGTTATCGCATCGTCGATACACCCGCCAGTGTCGCTACGGCGGCGCCCGACGCGATCGACGCGGCGCTTCGCCCGCTGTTGAAACCGGATGAAAAGTCCAAGACCAAGCCGATCGACTATGTCGTCCTGATCCCAGCGAATTTCGGCGCTTCGGCCGGAGTGCGGCTGTGGGCCAACGGCGTGCCGCGCGCCTCCTTCGTCAAGACGCTGCAAGCGGTGCTGACGCAGGATCTGCGCGCACGCTATCTCGCCGCCAATGGCGTCGCACCGCAGACCGCCGCGACGGCGGGATCGATCGCGCCGGCGATTCAGGTGACATCGCCGCCCGAGGGCAGCGGACGCGAACGCGTGCTGATCCGCTCGATCCTTCCGCTCGCCTGCGCCTACATCCTGATGATGTCGCTGATGCTGTCGGGCAGCTGGATGCTCCAGGGGACCGTCGAAGAGCGCAGCAACAAGCTGCTGGAAACGGTGCTTGCCTGCGTTTCCCCCAACGAGCTGATGTACGGCAAGCTCGTCGGGACGGTCGCGGTGGGGTTGTCGATGATTCTGACCTGGGCGGCGTGCGGCATCTTCGCCGCCTACGCGACGCGGGGGGCGATCGCGGAATTCATCCGCCCCGCGCTCGAGCCGGTGTCGTCGATCGGGAGCATCGCGACGATCGTGTATTTCTTCGTCGCGGGGTATCTGATGGTGTCGATGCTGTTTCTCGTGATCGGCGCGATGAGCGATTCGATGCGCGATGCGCAGGGCTATCTGACCCCGGTGATTCTCCTGATCATGTTGCCGTTTACATTACTGTTACAGGCGGTGATGCGCGGCGCCGGCGGGATCGGCGTCGAAGTGCTGACCTGGCTGCCGCTGTACACGCCGTTCACCGTACTGGCGCGCTTGGGCAGCGGTATTCCGATGTGGGAAATCGTCGGATCGGGCGCCGTGCTCGCCTTGTTCATCGTCCTCGAAATCTGGCTCCTCGGCCGCGTGTTCCGGGCCAGCCTGTTGAGCGGCGGCGGGCGACGCAAATTGGGCGAGATCGTCGGATTGATGCGAGGGGCAAGCGAATAGCTGAGGGGCTGCGGAAGTTTCTGAATCTCTTGGCCCGTACCCGCTCCCCGTCACAGCGCCCAGTCCAGTTGCAGCCACAGCTTGCGCGCCCGGGTCGCGAACAGGTCGGCGTCATACCCGGCAAAGCGCGCCGACAGCGTGTACCGGCCGAGCTTGCCGCTCGCGAGCAGATCGAGTTCGTCGCCATAATGCCGGACCAGCCGGTCGCTATCGAAGCGGTGATAGATCGCTTGCAGCGTCACGGCCTTGAACGCTCCCCAAGCGGGCCGGGCATAGCCGATCGACCCGTAGAAATCGCGCAACCCGTCGGGCGGGGTCGGGTTCAGCTTGCCCGCCCAGCCGCGATAGCGAAACCCCGATCCCAACGGATATTGGAACGACGTCAGCGCTGTGCCGTTGCTGGCGCCCGCCACTTCGACGCCGCCGCCGATCTTGACCTTGCCCAATTCGAGGTTGGTATCGAGAAGGTAGAATGATGCGGCATAATCGTTCGGGTTGCGCCGCCAATTGGCCTGGCGGGCATAGCTGATCTTGTAATTCCATTTCAGCTTCGGGCGCAAAACGCGGGTGCCGGCGAAGCGAACGCCCCATGTCTGGCTCGACAGGCGATAGCCCTGCACCGCCGGATCGCTCTGGCTGACCAGATAGCCGAACCCCGTCAACGTGCCGATCGGCGTCGCATAGGACAGTTCGCCCAGAACATCGTCGCCCGGAATCGAGGTCGGCCGCGCCGCGGCGCCGTCGATCCCCCACACCGTGCGCACGCTCCAGATATAGGTCAGATCGACGCGCAGCTTGGGAAGGCCGGTCCATTCGAACCGGGCCGCGTCGTAGGTCTGGGCGTTCTGGCGGAACAATGCAGCATCGACGAAGCGGTCGTCGTCGAGCGAGATACGCTGGCGACCGATCGTCGCGACGACCGCCTTGCCCTTATACTGGAGTTGCGCGCGGTAGAGCCCGATGCTTTGCGGATCGCCGATCAGCGGGCGGGTCGCGGGGCCGTTCAACCCGTCATAATAATCCGATCCGATCGCCAGCGTGCCCTGTACCTCGACCAGCGCGCTCCACCGATCAAGCTTCGCCGACAGCCCGGTCCGCACGCGCACCGTCAGCGCATCCGAATTGTCGGGCAGCCCGGCCTGTTCGACATGCTCCGCGCGCAACCGCGCCTCGGCCAACGGCGTCAGGACGATCTTTTGCGCGAACGCCGGCACGGCGTGGACCGACACCGCCAGCACCAGCCCGGCAATCGCCCGCTTCGTTACGCTGCGCGAACGAAATGAGGTGACCGGTCGGGCGGCAGGAATGATCGTTTCGGACATCGCTCCCCCCGGGTTGTCCACGGCGATTCTTCGACGAACCCCCTCGTGGAGAAATCGCATCCCCCTGCCAAGTACGCGGGCGGCGCGTGGATATGTCAAGCGACGGCTGGTCCGCGTTGGACCTTTCGACCTCGATCGACGGCCCCGGGCGGATTGGCATTCGCCGCGCCACGCTCTAACCGGCTCCCCATGAACGATCCGACCACGATCCGCCGCCTCTATGGCCGCCGCCAGGGGCACAAATTGCGTCAGGGCCAGTCGGCCTTGGTCGAGGAGTTGCTGCCTCGCGTCGGAGTGTCCGAGGACGGCGCGATCGACTCGTTGACCCTGTTCGGCGACGACCGCCCGTTGGAAGTGGAGATCGGCTTCGGTGCGGGCGAGCATTTGGCCGGGCAGGCGACCGCGCGGCGCGATCATGGCTTTATCGGCTGCGAACCCTTCCTCAACGGCGTGGTCGGCGCGCTCAACCATATCCGCGACGAGAAACTGGACAACGTCCGGCTGCATATGGGCGACGCACTGGAAGTGATCGAGCGGCTGCCCGATGCCAGCCTCAGCCGCGTCTACCTGCTCCACCCCGATCCGTGGCGCAAAGCGCGCCACGCCAAGCGCCGGATGATCAATGACGGTCCGCTCGACCTGATCGCGGCGAAGCTCAAGCCCGGCTGCGAATTCCGGCTGGGCACCGACGACCCAACCTATTGCCGCTGGTCGATGATGGTGATGAACAAGCGTCGCGACTTCGTTTGGACCGCCGAGACGCCGCACGATTTCCTCACTCGCCCCGACGACTGGCCGGAAACGCGCTACGAACGCAAGGCACGGCGACAGGGGCGCGAAGTGTGGTATTTTCGGTATCTGAGAGTCTGACAGGAGCACGCCGTGGAGCTGGATCGCAGGACGATACTCGGCGGCGTCGCCTTGCCCTTTGCCGCGCCGGCCATCGCGGCGGCGGCGACAACGGACGATTGGGACCGGATCGCCGATCAATATGACGTGACGCGCGAGGTCATTCAGCTCGAACACGGCAATTGGGGAATGATGGCGCGGCCCGTGCTCGCCACGTATCGCGCGACGGTCGAGCGGGTGAACCGCGACACCAGTTACTATGCGCGGCGCTCGATGGTCGGCGATGTCGAGGCGGCGCGCGCGGCGCTGGCCATCGCGATGGGCGTCGACATCACCGAGATCGCGTTCACCCGCAACGCGACCGAGGCGATGAAGGCGCTGATCCTGCAATATAACCGGCTCAAGCCCGGCGACGCGGTGCTGTATGCCGATCTCGATTATGACAGCATGCAGGCGAGCATGGAGTCGCTGACGCGCCGCGGCGTGGCTGTCGTGCGGATCGCGCTGCCCGAACCGGCGACGCACCAAGGACTGATCGATGCCTATGCCGCCGCGTTCGACGCCAACCCCAAGGTCCGGATGGTGCTGCTGACGCATGTCAGTCACCGCACCGGGCTGGTGCTCCCGGTCGCCGAGATCGCAACGCTGGCGCGAACGCGTGGTATCGACGCCGTCGTCGATGCCGCGCACGGCGTGGGTCAGCTCGATTTCAGGCTGCCCGATCTCAAGGCCGACTTTGTCGGCATCAACCTGCACAAATGGATCGGCGCGCCGCTCGGCGTCGGCGCGATCTATATCAAGCGCGACCGGATCGCCGCGATCGACGCTGACGCTGCGGAAGTGCCGACAAGCACCGACATCCGATCGCGCGTTCATACCGGCACGGTCGACTATGCCGCGCTGCTCACGTTGCCCGCGGCGCTGGCGTTTCAGCAGGCGATCGGCGGAGCCCGGCGCGAAGCGCGGCTGCGGGCGCTGAGGAATCGCTGGGTTGATGCGGTAGCCGACCTGCCGCAGATCCAGATCCTCGCGCCCGGCGACCCCCGGCTGCACGGTGCGATCACCTCATTCCGGCTGCGCGGCAAGACCTCGCACGACGCCAATGTCGCGCTGGCGAAGACGCTGCTGGAGCGGCATCGCATCTTCACCGTGCACCGCGACGGGCTGGCGTCGGGATCGTGCGTGCGGGTGACCCCGGCGCTGGCGACGCGGATGCGCGACATGGATGCGCTCGCTGCCGCATTGCGCGCAATCGCGACCTAGCCCGATTTCGCTACACCTGAGGCCGATCCCGGCATAGGATGGCGTCATGACCGCCCGCCGCGCCAAGCCGAGCTTTGCCAGCCTGCTGCGCCGCGCGCCTCCGCAGGTCGACGACGACGCGCCCGACGCCGATCCCGTTGAGCGGACCCCGGCGTTGCCGACGCCCCCGCAACGCGACGAATGGGTCTATGAGGCGATGCAGTTCCTCGTCGATCCGGCGCGGGTCCGCATCTGGCCGGGCAATTCGCGCGATTATGCCGAACTGACCCCCGACAATTGCCGCGACCTGATCGATTCGATCATGCGCGAAGGGATGCAGAAGGTCGCGGTGATCGTCCGCCCGGTGTTCGACGACGCGACGATCGAATATGAAGTGATTTCGGGCACGCGGCGGCATTTCGCGGTGTCGCATTTGCGCCGCACGTCGATGCCCGATTTGCGGCTGCTGGTGCAGGTCGAGATTCTGGATGACGAGGGCGCGTTCCGGCTGGCCGATCTGGAAAACCGGGCGCGACGCGACGTGTCGGATATCGAGCGAGCACGCAGCTACGTCGCGGCGCTCGAAAGCCATTATGACGGCAACGCGCGGGCGATGGCCGAGCGGCTGGCCGTGCCGCTGGCATCTTTGGGCCGGATGATTCGCGTGGCGCATCTGCCCGACAGCGTGATTGCCGCGTTCGGATCGCCCGGCGACCTGTCGCTGGATACCGCGGCGATGCTCGCCGAACGGCTGGAGGGTCCGATGGCGCCGGTGATCCTGGCGACGGCCGCGCAGATTGCGCGTGCGCAGGCCGGGCGGCGAGACGATAAGTTACCGCCCTACACGGCAGCCGAAGTGCTCAAACTGATCGACGACGTGTCCAAGGGCGAAGAGCCGGCGCCCCCGGTTTCGGGTAAGGTGGCGCTGAGCGTGGTTGCGGCAACCGCCGATACGCTGACGGTCCGGCTGAACGCGGAAAGCGCGATCGGACCAGAGACGCTGGCAGAGATCGTCAAGGCGATGATCGATGGCGCCGCTGCGCGCGGGGTCGAAATCCGCTGGGCCGAACCGGATTAGGCTTCGCCGCTCACCGGCGCGGGGGCGTGCCCCGAGCGCCGCCACATACCCTGCAACACCCAACCCAGCATCGCCGGCGCGCCGGGCTTGAGCAACAGCCAGTCGCGGATCGCCGGGCCCCTGGCTGCCCCGATCACGCGCTTATACCCACTGTCCCCCGCACCCCAATCGACGTCGGTGATCCCATCCTGCATCGCCATGACGAGATTGCGGTAATAGAGCAATTTCCCCGGCGAATGCTTGCCAAATGCGGGGTCGTAGCTGTTAGCGATAGCGTATTTGAGGCTGCCCAGGTTCATGTCGAACGAGAACGCCGCGGGCTCGCCATCGACCGTCAGCAACGCCGCCCACAACATGTCCGCGATCGCCGGATCGGTCGCCGCCTGACGCCAGAATGCGCCGTGACCGCTGCGCGTGAATTTGGCATCGCTGCCGTCGGTGCGCGCCGCGATCCAGCTCTTCTCCTCGATCGCGGCAAGCTGATCGAACCCGCCCGCCAGAAGTTCGGCACCGTTCAGGAATTTCCAGTCGAGCGCCCCATGCGCGCCGAGATGCTTTTCGTGAAAGCGATTCTTCTTGAGCGTCGAGGTGCGCGGCCAGCCCCCCCCATTGTCGGGGTCGGCCTGCGCGGCGACCATATCGAGCGCGTAGCTGTCGGCGACGAAGCGATCGAGCACCACCCAGCCGCGCCGCTTTGCCGCGGCGATCAGCGCGCCCGTCGCCGGGTCGCCGTCATAGCTCGGCCCGACGCGCAGTCCGTTGACCTCGCGCTCAAGCCGTTCGACCAGCACGTCGAACGCGGCGGCGTCGGCCTGCTCGTGCGCCGGAAAGCCGCGAAACGGCCAGTAGCTGCCTGGCACCGTCGCGAGCTGCGCCGGACCCGGCCCGAACGCCGCGAAGGGCAACGCGATGATGGGGTCACCATCGTGTTCGACCACCAATGTCCGGCAACGCTGACCGTAAGCAGCAAGCGCGGCGGCGAACCACTGATAGCGCAGGAAACGGTGGGTCGATGGGGCGTGATCCGCCACCGTATCGATCAGCGCCGACAATCCGTCGAACGCGGTCGCGCGCATTGTCGGCGGCAGGCGCGTGAAGTCGCTGAGCATCATCGGCTTGGTCATGCGCGCAGGCTATACGCGCGGTCCGTTACCAAGCGGTGGATGCCGCTTCCCATAACCGCCGCATCCGGCCATCATGCCGGCGATGCAATCCACCACCGTTTCGACGATCGCCCAGACGATCCAGCTGTCGCTCTCGCCGGTGTTCATGCTGGCCGGCATCGGCGCGCTGCTCAACGTACTCGCCGGGCGCATGGCGCGGGTGGTCGACCGGGCGCGCGTGCTCGAAGCGCTCCACCCGCGCTCCACCGGCCCCGAGCACGATCGCCATGTGTGGGAATTGCGGCTGCTCGACCGGCGAATCTCGATCATCAATGCCGCTTTATTCATGGCGGTATCGAGCGCGGTGATGACGTGCATGGTGGTTGCGCTGCTGTTCGTCGCCGAATTGGCCGTGCTGCACATCGGCACGACGGTCGCGGTGGCGTTCATCCTCGCGATGCTGCTGCTGATCGCCTCGCTTGTCGCGTTCATGATCGAAGTGCGCGTGTCGCTGCGCGCGGTGCATATCCGTGCCGAGTTGCTCGAGCATCGCGACTCGTGATCGAGAAACGCCTCCTGCAAATCGTCGTCGCGCTCGCCTGCCTCGTGCCGCTGTCGGTCGGCGGGCAGAGCATCTTGCACGGCCCCGGCTTCCTCGGCCATGCGCCGGTCATCCCAACCGATCTCGACAGCCATTTCCGCTATATTTCGGGCATCTTCTTCGGGCTGGGCCTCGCCTTCGCGAGCTGCGTGCCCGACATCGAGAACAAAGGTCCGCGCTTCCGTCTGCTCGGCGCATTGGTGGTGTGCGGCGGGCTGTCGCGCGTCGTCTCGTTGCTCGCGGTGGGGCCGCCGAGCAAGGGCCACATCTTCGGCTTCGCGATGGAGCTGGTGGTCGTGCCGCTGCTGATGCTGTGGCAATATCGGTTCGCGGCCAAAGTTCGCTAAACCGGGGTTTGGCTCGGACGACAAGAACCCGTCACCCCGGCCTTGAGCCGGGGTCCCGCTTCTTCACTCAGCGCGCAAAAAAGCGGGACCCCGGGTCGAGCCCGGGGTGACGAATGCTAGCGCTTCCCGTCAATCTCCGGCCCCGGCTCGACGCTTGGCAGATACCGCGGCGCGGCGCGCGCCTTCGCGGCTTGCTCGTAAACATAGCCCGCGCCCAGCAATGTCGCCTCGCTATACGCCGGCCCGATGAACGACAGCCCGACGGGCAGTCCGCGCACCAGCCCCATCGGGACCGTCAGGGTGGGGTAGCCCGATATTGCCGGCAGCTCGGACGAACTCGGCCCGCTGAACTGGTCGCCATAGACCGGATCGCTCAGCCACGCCGGGCCATAGGTCGGTTGGATCAGGATCGTCGCATTGGCGGTCTTGAGCATGCCGTCGATCGCGCCCTTCGCCAGCGCCAGCGATTTGGCACGCTGCGCCTTGTACGTCGCTTCGTCCACGCCCTTGGTCTTGCCCGCCATGTCGAAGATTTCCTGCGCAAAGAAGGGCATTTCGCTGGCGGCGTTGGCGGTGTCGAACGCGATCACGTCGGTCAGCGAGCGAGTCTTCACCGCCGCCGGGGTGCTCGCGAGGTATTTGTCGAGATCGGTCTTGAGTTCGAACTTGAGGACGTCGAATTCGGCGTCGCCCATGCCCTCGGTCTTGGGTCGCTCGACATCGACCAGTACCGCGCCCTGCGCCTTGAGCACGCCCAGCGCTTCCTCGAACCTGATTTTCTCCAGCGCGGGCATATCCGGCCGGTAAACCGCAATGCGCACGCCCTTGAGCGACGCGGCAGCGAGCCCGGCGGCATAGTCCTTGCGGTATGTGTTAGCACTGGCGGTCGCCGGATCGGCGGGGTCGGTGCCGATCATCGCCGAAAACAGCAGCGCGGCATCCCTGACGCTGCGCGCCATCGGGCCGGGCGTATCCTGGCTGTGGCTGATCGGCACGACGAAGCTGCGGCTGACGAGCCCGAGCGTCGGCTTCAATCCGACCAGCCCCATCATCGACGACGGGCACACCACCGATCCGTCGGTTTCGGTGCCCAGCCCCGCCGCGGCATAGCTCGCCGCGATCCCCGCGCCGGTGCCGCTCGACGATCCGCATGCCGAGCGGTCGAGCGCATAGGGGTTCTTCACCAGCCCGCCTATGCCGCTCCACCCGCTCATTGCCTTGGTCGAGCGGATATTGGCCCATTCACTGAGGTTGGTCTTGCCCAGGATAACCGCACCCTGCGCGCGGAGCAGCGCGACCACCGGGGCGTCGCGACGCGTGACATTGTCCTTCAGAGCAAGGCTCCCCGCGGTCGTCGCGATCGGGTCCTTCGTCTCGATATTGTCCTTGATCAGGATCGGGATGCCATCCAGCGGGCCGAGCGATTTACCCGCCTTGCGCCGCGCGTCGCTGGCTTTGGCCTCGGCGATGGCGTCGGGGTTGACCGCGATCACCGCGCGCAGCGCCGGACCCTTGCGATCCATATCGGCGATCCGGCGCAAATAGGCCTGCGTGACCATCTCGCTCGTCGCACCACCCGCGCTCAGCACTGCCCGGATCTGGTCGATCGATTGCTCCTCGACCGCCGGCAGCGGTCGCGGCAAGCCGGGAGCAGTGTTGGGTGCCGTCTGCGCCGCAACGGGAAGCGGTACGGCGAGCAGCAGGAAAAAGATGATTGAGCGCATGGACGACCCCTGTTCCGTCATGCCGGGCTCGTCCCGGCATCCGCCGTGCAGCAACTGCTGTACGCATGCATTGTGCGGCACGGCAGACCCCGGGACAAGCCCGGGGTGACGCGCTATAGAGACGGCATGACCCCTACCCCGCTCCAGACGATCATCATCGGGGCCGGCATGTCCGGCCTGCTCGCCGCGATCCGGATGAAACAGGCGGGCGTCGATTTCGTCGTGCTCGAAAAAAGCGACGATGTCGGCGGCACGTGGCTCGACAATGCCTATCCGGGATCGGGCTGCGACGTGCCGAGCCACCTGTACAGCTATAGCTTCGCCGGCAACCCCGACTGGTCGCGATTGTTCGCGCGCCAACCCGAAATCCTCGCTTACTTCCGCGCCCAGGCCGACCGCTTCGGCGTGCGCGCCAGCATCGCCTTCGGCACCGACGTGAGCAGCGCCGATTGGGATGAGGCGACCGCGCGCTGGACCGTCACCGCAAAAGATGGGCGGCGCTGGTCAGCACCGGTATTGATCGTCGCCACCGGCCAGCTCAATCGGCCCAGCATCCCTAAAATCGCCGGCGCCGACAGCTTTTCGGGACCGCAATTCCACACCGCGCGCTGGGATGCCGGGGTGCCGCTCGCGGGCAAGCGGATCGGGGTGATCGGCACCGGTGCCAGCGCTATCCAGGTGGTGCCCGAAATCGCCGCCGACGCCGCGCACCTGACCGTTTTCCAGCGCTCGCCGCACTGGGTCATCCCGCGCGAAGACAAACCGGTCGGGGACGTGACGCGCACGCTATTCGCGCGCGTCCCGCTGCTGCGCAAGGCGGTACGCGCGCTGATCTGGCTGCGGCTCGAACAGATCTGGAAAGCGATCGAGCGCCCGGGCGGCGCCAAGGCGCGACAGATGGAGCAACTCGCGCGCGACTATCTCGCCGAGCAGGTTAGCGATCCCGAGCTACGCGCGAAGCTAACCCCCGATTTTCCGATCGGCTGCAAGCGGACCCTGGTGTCGGACGATTATTTCGCGGCGTTGACACGCGACAACGTCACGCTCGAAACGCGAGCCATCGACCGTATCGAGCCCGCAGGCATCCGCCTTGCCGACGGCACGCCGGTCGACCTCGATGTGATCGTCTGGGCGACCGGGTTCGAAACGCACGGCTTCGTCGCGCCCATCGCGATCACCGGCCCCGATGGCAGCCTGTCCGACGCCTGGAAGGCAGGCGCCAGCGCGTATCGCGGGACCACCGTCGCGGGCTTCCCCAATCTGTTCCTGCTGTATGGCCCCAACACCAATCTGGGTCACAATTCGATCATCTTCATGGTCGAACGCCAAATGGAATATGCGCTGCCCGCGATCCTGAAAATCGCGCGCGGCGAGGCGCGGCGGATCGCCGTCCGGCCCGAGGCGCACAAGGCCTATAACGATGCGTTGCAGGCACGGCTTGCGACGACGTCATGGGCGGGCGGATGCGGCAGCTGGTACAAGACCGACGGCGGAGTGATGCCCAACAACTGGGCGGGCAATACCGCCGAGTTTGCGCGGTTGATGCAGCGGTTCGACGAAGAGGCGTATCAGATCGCCTAGCCCGTGTAGCCGAGCGCGTCGAAAGTGTGCTGGAGCCACCAGAAGGTCGCGCCCGAAATCACCGCCACGGCGACCATCAGCGCCCAGCCGATCGGCGTGAGATTCTTGGCCTCGGCATTGCGGTACGGCCAGCGTGCGCCGCCGATCAGGAAAAACAGGCCGAACACCGCCAGCGCCGGCACCAGAATGAAGATTTTGATCGAATATTCGACCTTGGGCGCGTGCGCCACGGCGTCCTGATACGGTCGAACGATGCCCCACCAGCCAAACGCCACCGCGGCGGCAAGGCAAAGCAGTCCGCCCAACCGGTATCTTAGATCGTCCCCCATCTTCGCCCCCGCGTGTCACCCCTACAAAATGAAAAGAGGCTGCCGGGGGGTCTCTCGACACCCCGGCAACCTCCTGACATGGTCAGCGGCCGGAAGCTCCAGCCCGGAGGACCATGCGGACCGCAAATTCTATGGCTCCTGCGTTGATTGGAGGGACATACCTCCCGTCAGGAACCGGCGAATTTAGCGGTGCGTCCCCCGAACGAACCGAACCGAACTCACTGCTGAACCATGAGACATCGGATCACCTCCTTTCGCTTGTTGAAACACCGTGCCCAGCACTGGACACGACCTCTATGTGAATCGTCTGGAATCGCATTTCAAGTCTTGTAATGATTTCGAAAATCGACGATTCTCATCGGTCTGTGCTGCGTCGAACCGCGAGCACTATCCCCGGCAATCCTCGATCACGCGGCCGATTTCGGCATAGGGCGGCAGCACCATGGGCGGTTTCCCGGCTTGCTCCACGACAAACCGCCCACGGCTGAAAGCGATCGCGTCGAACAATGTGTCCGCGGCGGGCAAGGTGACGATGGCGATCGGCGGATCGCCGCCGCCGCTGCGCGGGTTCAACACGCGCGTGGCCGTGGTCGTTCGGATCGTGACGGGCGACCCGACGGCGACGCCGCTAAGGTCGATTTGACGGGCCGACTGATTGCACGTCAGCGCCAGGACCTGGCCGCCGCCACCGAAACTCGCATAGGATGACCCCGCGCTTTTGACGTATCTCCAGTCCCCCGGCGTGAACGGCCAGTCGCGCCAGTCCGCCGCGAGCGGCGCCGGCGTCGGTGCCGGCCGCGGCTGGGGCAAGGGCGCGCGGGTCGGCGTGGGGATCGGCGGTGCCGTCCTTGGCGGCGGCTGCGTGCATCCCGCGAGCGTCAGGGCGATCAGGGCGGCGGGGGCGAAACAGCGCATCGCGCGATCATGGCCGCACTATTGCAGCGCCTCAACCACAAAGCGCCGCGCGGGCGTGGATCAGCGGCGAACTTCGCGCTAAGCCGCTATGGCGACGATAACGAAAAGGGACGCACACCTTGGCCGACACTCCGATCCTGCCGCTGGTCGCCGCCAATCTGGCCGAGACGATGAAGATCAAGAGCCGCGACGGCAAGGCGATCGGCACCGTCCACACCTTCATGGTGCACAAGCGCTCGGGCCGCGCGATGTACGCGGTGCTCAGCCTCGGCGGCTTTCTTGGCATGGGCAAAAGCTATTATGCAGTGCCGATCCAGTTGCTCGCCTACGACCTCGCCAACGACCAATATGTCGCCGGGGTCGAACCAAAGGTGCTGGAGGGCGGGCCAAGCTGGTCGGGCACCGCGCCCGATTTCGATCAGGATTATGCCGACCGGGTCGCGAGCTATTACGACGCGGCGAAGCAGGATTTGACGGTCGGTTAGCCGGTCAGGCCTTTGGCGAAGGCCTGCCACGCCGGCGTCATGTTGAGGCCGATGCGCAACAATTGCGTGGCGAGAAAGAACCCCCCGCCCCAGATCGTCGCGGGATGCAGCTTACCGCGCGTCCTGATGTCGAAGATCACCAGCGCCGCCAGCAACAGGTCGGTCAGCGCCATGCCTCCCAACGCCGGGGTCAGCCCGATGTGCGTGAACCGCGTGATCCGCGCGAGCGGGGTGGTCAGGATCGCAACGGTCCCGAGCAGCATCAGGCGTTTGTGCCACGCCGCGCGCTTGCGCATCACGACCGCGGCGGTGGTCAGCACCGCGAAGGTCAGGATCGCGCCCAGCGGGAAGACCAAAGGCGGCCCCGAAGGCGGCAAATGATTGGCCGCGACGACTTGTTTGGTGACGATCGCTGTGTAGATGCCCAGCGGCACCATCACGACGCCGAGCGCAATCGTCGCCGGCCCCACGATGCGGTGAATGTCGGTGCGCCCGGCCGAAATCAGCGCGGTCTGCGCGACGTAGAGCAGGATCCACGCGGTGAAGACCAGTCCATGGACATGGAGCAGCGTCGATAACGGTTTGGCGCTGAACACCGGCGCGAGGTAATAGCTGGGCGCGAAGCCGATGAACGTCGCCAGCGCGATGACGATCGCCGACCCGGCGAAGAACCGCCGTTCGTCGCTCAACCTCGGGCGGCTTCGCTCCACCAGTGACGCCATGACGCATTCCCCTTGATTTACAAAGGCATGGTCACGACATTTGCTGCACTGCGATAGGATAAAAACGACACGCCTACCCTTTTCGTCGAGTTTTTCAGCGGCTTGTGGCGATCAGCGCTGGCCCCGCACGCGTGACGTAAGACTCGACCGTCGGTTAAGCTGCGCGCGGGACGATACGGTCAAGGTCGCCGTTGAGCGCGTGCTTGGCTTCTTCAATATCGTAATCGTTCTGGAGAGCCATGAAGATGCCCTCCGAAACTCCGAAATATCGCGCCAGCCGCAGGTCGGTAACAGCATCCACGGCAATCCGACGGTCGAGCAGGTCCGTCAGCACCTTCATGCTCACTCCGCTCGCCTGGGCCACTTCGATCAGTGGAATTTCGCTGCCGATCAGGAAATCGTGGCGCAGAATGTCGCCCGGATGGACGTTGTCCAACCGATCCTCATCCTTTGTGATAGTCCTCGATCCGGACATCGTCCGCGCCTCCGTTCGACCAGCAGAAGGTGATCCGCCACTGGTCGTTTATCCGGATGCTATATCGCAACGGTGTGAACCCTTTCAACTGCTCAAGACGGTTGCCCGGCGGCATACGCAAATCCTGCAACGCCTTGGCGCGGTTCAGATAGCGCAATTTCCGTCGAGCGACGTTTTGAATCTCAGGCGGCAGCTTGCGACCGCGCTCGCTGCGCCAGATGCGTTCGGTTTCGCGACCTGCGAAGCTGCGGATCATCAATCGTCTCGATTATGCATAGCAATCCTGCCAGCATACGAAACTCGATCGACAACTTGAATCGAATTAACGTCCCCGCCGACTACTCCCGGGCATCCCGGCACGCATCTTCTGGCTCTTCCCATACCGCGTCTTCCGCGTCCCCGGCTTGCCTTCGCTGCTCCGCCCCATCACCGGCGCCTTGCGCTCGTCCGCCGGCAGCCCGAGTTCCTCCGCCTCCAGCCCGCGGATCTCGTCGCGCAACCTTCCGGCCTCTTCGAACTCCAGATCCGACGCGGCCTTGCGCATCTTCTTTTCGAGCTCTTCGATATACGCGCGCAGGTTATGCCCAACCATGTGCGGGCGGTCATCGTCGATCGGCACGGTGACCTGATCGCGGCTGGCGACGTGCGCGATGATGTCGCCGATGTCGCGCTTGATCGTGGTCGGTGTGATGCCGTGTTCGCGGTTATACTCTTCCTGCTTCTCGCGGCGGCGGTTGGTTTCGTTGAGCGCGCGCTCCATGCTGCCGGTCATGCGGTCGGCATAGAGGATCACGCGGCCCTCGACGTTGCGCGCGGCGCGGCCGATCGTCTGGATCAATGACGTCTCGCTGCGCAGGAACCCTTCCTTGTCGGCGTCGAGGATCGCGACCAGCCCGCATTCGGGGATATCGAGCCCCTCGCGCAGCAGGTTGATCCCTACCAGCACGTCGTAGACACCCATGCGAAGATCGCGGATCAGCTCGATTCTTTCCAGCGTCTCGGTATCGGAATGCATGTAGCGGACCTTCAATCCCGCCTCGTGCATATACTCGGTCAGATCCTCCGCCATGCGCTTGGTCAGCGTCGTGACGAGCGTGCGGTATCCCATCTCGGCGGTCTTCTTGCACTCCTGGATCAGGTCCTGCACCTGCTCCTCGACCGGGCGGATTTCGACCGGCGGGTCGATCAGCCCGGTCGGGCGGATCACCTGTTCGGCGAACACCCCGCCGGTCTGCTCCATCTCCCACGGCCCCGGCGTCGCCGAGACATAGGTGGTTTGCGGGCGCATCACGTCCCATTCGTTGAACCTGAGCGGGCGGTTATCGATGCAGCTCGGTAGGCGGAATCCATATTCCGCCAGCGTGATCTTGCGCCGGTGATCGCCGCGCGACATGCCGTTGATCTGGCCGATTGTCTGATGGCTTTCGTCGACGAACAGCAGCGCGTTTTCGGGCAGATATTCGAACAAGGTGGGTGGCGGCTCGCCCGGCATGCGCCCGGTCAGGAAGCGCGAATAATTCTCGATCCCCGCGCACGATCCGGTCGCCGCGATCATTTCCAAGTCGAAGTTGGTGCGTTGCTCCAAGCGCTGCGCCTCGAGCAATTTGCCCTCGATCACCAACTCTTTCAGCCGCTCGGCCAGTTCGTGCTTGATCGCCCCCATCGCCTGTTTGAGCGTCGGCCCCGGCGTGACGTAATGCGAATTGGCGAACACACGGACGTAATTGAGCGTCGCCACCTTCTTCCCCGTCAGCGGATCGAACTCGGTAATCTCCTCGATATCGTCGCCGAAGAACGACACGCGCCACGCGGTGTCCTCGTAATGCGACGGGAAGATTTCGAGCGTGTCGCCCTTCACGCGGAAATTGCCGCGCTGGAACGCCGCGTCGTTGCGTTTGTATTGCAGCGCGACCAGCTTGCGCACGATCTCGCGCTGATCGACCGTCTGGCCTTTCTTCAGGTCGAAGATCATCGCCGAATAGGTTTCGACCGACCCGATCCCGTACAGGCACGACACCGACGCCACGATGATCACGTCGTCGCGTTCGAGCAGCGAGCGCGTCGCCGAATGCCGCATCCGGTCGATCGATTCGTTGGTCGAACTTTCCTTCTCGATGTACGTGTCCGACCGCGCGACATAGGCCTCGGGCTGGTAGTAATCGTAATAGCTGACGAAATATTCGACCGCGTTTTCGGGGAAGAAACTCTTGAACTCCCCATAGAGCTGCGCGGCGAGGATCTTGTTCGGCGCGAGGATCAGCGCCGGGCGCTGGAGCGTCTCGATCACCTTCGCCATGGTGAAGGTCTTGCCCGACCCCGTCACGCCCAGCAGCACCTGATCGCGCTCCCCCGCCAGCGCGGATTCGGTCAACTCCTTGATCGCCGAGGGCTGGTCGCCCGACGGCTCATACTCGCTAACCAGTTTGAAAGCCTTGCCGCCCTCTAATTTGTCGGGGCGCTCGGCGCGGTGCGGCACGAACGACGCATTGGTTTCGGGCTCGGCCAGGCTGGTGCGAATCTGAATTGCCATAGTGTTGGAATATGGAGAACAAAGTGAGGACATTCAATGCGGGGGCGGACGTGAAAACATTGCTGGCGGCAACGATCGTCCTGGGGCTGAGCGCGTGCGGCCAGCAATCGGGCAACACGGCAGCAACCGTCGAGGGCGCGGCGATCCCCGCAGACCAGTCGATGCTCCGCCCCGGCAAGTGGGAGATGACCGTCGAGGACGTGACCGCCGCCTCCCCCACGATGGGCGAAAACCCCGTCCCGACCGAATTGCCCAAATCGCGCAGCTATTGCCTGAGCGCCGAGGACGCCGCCGCCATCACCCCCGAGACCCTGACCAACCCCGGTGGCAGCGGCCGCGCGTGCAAGCGCGAGGCGTGGGACGTCTCGGGCGGCAACATCAACGCGCAGCTGATCTGCCCCGGCATGGACGACATCAAGGAGGTCGCCATGCGGATATCGGGGTCGTATAGCCGGGAAGAGTATCGCGTGACGACGGTCAGCCGGGTGTTCGGCATCGACTTCGAACAACGGATCGAAGCGCACCGTGTGGGCGAGTGCCAACGTTAACTTCGATTGATTTCGTGCCACTCCTCGTCTTCACCTTCAGGATCAGAAAAATCGATCGGCTTGTTGCCATATTTGGCTTCAAGCACACGCGGCCGGCGATCGATTTCGTGCTCCTCAGGGTCCCAGCCGTCCTCAAACTGGAAACGCGCATCGAACTGGTCGCCGGTGATCGTGTAGAACAGCGCGTTCCATTTTTTGTCCGCGTCGGCCGCCTCCCACAAATCCATGATGCGTCTCGACAGGTCGGCGCTAGGCATGCGGCAAATCACTTTTTCGCCCACGTCTTTGAAGAGCGAAGCGCCCACGCAGCCTTCTTCAGCCTCGGCGTACATGAACGTGCCATCGGGGTCCGTCTTGATATCACGAGAAACGAGAACTCCGATATCGGCCAGGATGTCGCCGGCGCTGGTATCAACCATCTCAACCCTCCTGTCCTTTGGCAAATGTCCTCGAAATTTTTCGACCGTCGATATGCGCGTCATGCCCTTAATCTGCCCCGGCATGGCCGATATCAAGGAGGTTCCCATGCGGATTGGGGGCTACTATAGCCGGGAAGACTATCGCTTAACGACGGTCAGTCGAGTGTTCGGCATCGACTTCGAATACCCGATCGAAGCGCACCGTATGGGCGACCGCAGCAACTGACCGATGGTCGTAAGAAAGGGGAGACGATGATCCGGCACAAGGTCTTCACCGCCGCACTGCCCTCGCTGCTCGCGCTCACCGCGTGCCAGCAGCAGCCCACGGGCACGACAACCGTCACCACCAACGCCGCGACAGGGTCGGTCACCACGACCAGCAGCGGCGCCGCGCCGACCGTCGCGTCGATGCGCATTCAGCCGGGCAAGTGGGAAACGCGCGTGGAGGTGCTCGACCGCAAGATGACCGGGCTGCCGCCTGGCATCGCCCTCCCGAAGACCGAACCGCGGACGATGACCAGCTGCGTGACGCCGGAACAGGCATCGAAGGGGCCGGGCGACATGCTCAAGATGGCGAACGCCTCCTGCACAGCGACCACCAGCACCTTTGCCGGCGGCAAGATTGCGTTGGTGATGAGCTGTAAGCTGCCCAATGGCACGCTGGCGGTGAAGACCAGTGGCAGCTATTCGCCGACCGAAGTGACCACCGATTCCGAAGTGACGATGACCGGCAAGGTATCGAGCACCGAAAAGACCCATAGCGTCGCGCGGCGCCTCGGCGACTGCGGCTAACTCACGACGACACGACAAACGATCCCAGGGAGAATTACGTGACCAAGACGATCCTGCTGGCCGGTGCGGCCGCCTTGCTGCTGTCCGGCTGCAACCTGTTCAAACCCGGCCCGCCGCCCAAGCGTCAGCCGGGCAGCTGGTCGCAAAAGATCGAGCTCAAGAAGTTCGAAGGCAAGGACGCCGACAAGGCGCGCCCGGGCCTTGAGCAGGCATTGGCGATGGCGAATTCGATGTCGGTGTGCATCACCCCCGAAGTCGCCGAAAAAGAAGACGCGATGAAGAATTTCGAAAAGATCGGGGGCCCCGGCGGCACTTGCACCTTTGCCAAGAAATCGGTGACCAGCGCCGGCATCGACGTCGACGGTACCTGCAAGATGCCGAACGGCAAATCGACGAAGGTCACCGTCACCGGCACGCTCAGTTCGACGTCGCAGGACATGACGATGACGATCGAGGGGCTGGAAACCAACGGAACGCGCGAAGGGCTGATGGAAATGCACACCGTCTGGACCCGCAGCGGCGAGTGCAAGCCGACCGACGTCAAGGTCCCGGCTGGCGCGACGATGTAACGATCAGGCCGCTCGCTCTTTGCGAGCGGGCGGCCGTTCGCTCGAAGCCTACCCCACGCGCCGATAGGCCACGCGCCACATCACGACGGCGACCCCCGCTGACATGCCCGCCATGACGAAACTGGTCGCGATCCCGCTGGCCCAGCGGAACAGCAGGGTGCGCGCGTCCATCGCCGGCATCAGGAACAGGCCATAACCATAGGTCTGACCCCCCAGAAACAACACGAAGCCGATGATCCCGCCGAGCAACGCTGCGCCCAGCGGCCCGCGTTTGCCCGCAGCGTGCATCAACGCCCAGGGAATCGACGCCAGCGCGGTGATCGCCAGCGCGGTCATGATCGACCCGACCAGCAGCGCGATGGCGATCTGCCCCACGCCGATCGGCGCCGCTAATACCATCATCAGCACGACGATCGCGCCGCCCATCAATCCGCCCGCGCCGATCGCCAGCCCGACGCGGTCGAGTGTCGTTTCATAGCGCCGCTCGGACGCCTGTTCTCGGGACATATGGACCCCTCCCCCCGTTGCGTGACGTCATAGCACCAGCGCGGTTTAGCGCAACGCGGCGACCTGCGGCGTATCGAGGCATTTGAGAAGCGCGTCGCGCAGCATGGTGGGGCGAACCGGCCGCGGCGTGTAGGCCGGAACCTCGACCGTCCGCCCCCGTGGCACCGCGTCGAACCCGCGCTGCCCGGTGCACGCCTTCGCCGCGGCGAGCAACTTGGGGGGCGTGTCCCATGCTTCGTAGGACAGCCGGAACGTCCCCCAATGGATCGCGATGGCGCGCGACGCGCCCAGCCGCCGGTACATCTCGAGCGCATCGACCGGCCCGACATGGCTCCCCGCCGCCATTTGCCCGGCGGCGAAGCGGAACGCGCCGATCGGGATCAGCGCCAGCCGGATCGGGCCGTAGCTCGCCGCCTGATCGGCCCATTTGAAATCGCCCGCCCCGGTGTCGCCCGCAAAAAAGAGATTGCCGCCGGGCAGTTTGACCACAAAGCTCGACCAAAGCGCGCGGTTGCGGTCGGCGAACCAGCGGCTGTCCCAATGGTGACCGCGGTTGACGATCACCTCGACGCCCGGCGCGATCGTCACGCGCCCGCCCCAGTCGAGCGCCCTGGCCGGCACGCCCGCTTGCCCGATCACGCTGTCGTTGCCGAGGCTGGTGACGATCACCGGCCTGTCGCGGTCCCACAGCTTCTTGAGCGTGGCGAGGTCCATATGGTCGTAATGATTGTGGCTGACCAGAACGAGGTCGATCTTCGGCAAATCCGCGAACCGCACACCCGGCGCAGCGACGCGCGTCGGCCCGAAGCCCCACGGCCCCGCGCTGTCGCTCCACACCGGATCGGTCAGGATATTAAGGCCACCGGTCTGCACCAGCACGCTCGAATGCCCGATCCACGTCACCAGCATGCGCGCGCCGTCGACCCGGGCGGGCGGCTTGGCCGACGCCGTTATCACGCGCTTCGGCCAAATCGGACGTCCGTCATTGCCGGTGAAATAGCGCCACATCGTCGCGACGCCAGCGTTGACCGGCAGGCCGTCGTCGCCATCAGGATTGATAAACCGCTCGCCGTCGAAATGATCGGTCACGACCCCGCGATAATAACGCGCATCGAGGAAATGCGGGACGATCGAGATCGTCAGACACAGCGCCACGACGGCAAAGAGCAGGACAGTACCCAGACCCCGCAGCAGTTTTTTCACGCGACCCAATACCCCGCCATCAACTCGCTCGCCCAGTCGGGCTGGCGGACCTCGCCGCGCGGCAGGAATTCGCGGATGACGGGTTTGATGTCGATCACCGGCGTGCCGTCGATCGCGTCGAGCCCGCGCACGAACAACCGCGTGCCATCGACCCGTTCGATCCGGCAAACGGTGATGCCGATCCGGTTGGGCCGGTTCTTGCCGCGCTGCGCGAAGATTCCGACGAGCGGCCAGTCGGCGCGGTTGCGGGGATGCCGCGCGCCGGTTTCGATCCGGTCGGCGGGCACGCGATCGAACACGAAGGTGATTTCGGCGTGGCTGAAATCGCCAAGCCCGGCGAGCGCATCGGGCCCAAATGTCTCGACCAGCTCGACGATCGCGGTCTCACGATCCCAGTCGTCGTCGACGGCTTCGGCGCGGCCGCCGCGAACATATGCAATCGCTTCGATATCGAACGCCATACCGTCTCCTTACCACGCCCCCGCGAGCGCCAGCACTACGCCGATCGCGACGAGCAGCAACCCGGCGATCTCGCTCCGCGCGGCGCGTTCGCCCAAATAGAAATGCGCGAACGCCATGGTGAAGGCGACTTCGACTTGCCCGACGATCCTGACCAGCGCGACCGGTGCCGAGGCGAACCCGACAAACCAGCACGCCGATCCGACCGACGACATCAGCCCGACCTGCCCCGCCGTGCGCCACCCTTCGAACACCCCCGCCACCTGATCGCGCTCGCGCCAGATCAGATAGCCGCCCTGCATCACCGTCTGCAGCGTCACCGTCACCGCCAGCACGATCAGCGCGGCGCGGATATGGTCGGGAGTCGCGACTTCCATCGTCGCGCGTCGGATCGCGATCGTGGTCAGCGCGAAGACGAACCCCGACGCGACGCCATAGCGCGCCGCTTTCTGCCCCAGCGCGCGCAGCAGGTCGGTGGACGACACGCGCTTGCCCCCGGTCGCGAGCAGCATCACCCCCGCCACGCCGAAGCCGATCCCGATCCATGTCGGCACGCTGAGGCGGTCGCCGAGCAGCAGCACCGACAGCACCGCGCTTTGCACCGCCTCGGTCTTCGAATAGGCCGTGCCGACGACGAAATTGCGCTCGCCGAACGCCATCAGCAGTAAATTGGTCGCCACGATCTGCGCCAGCCCGCCGAGCACGCAATAGAGCAGGAAGCCGCCGCCGAGCGCGGGGAACGCCGCCGGCACCAGCCAGAACTGGTACGCGCACGCCATCGCGATCGCGACCGGCAAGCCGTAGAGATAGCGCACCAGCCCCGCGGCATTGACCGACAACGTCCGCGACATCCGCCGCTGCACCGCGGTCCGCCACGCCTGCAGCGCGCCCGCGAGGAGCGTCGCGGGAAACCAGATGGGGGGCACTACCCGTCACCCCGGCGAAGGCCGGGGCCGTTGGATTTCCGGGCGAGCGGTGCGGCACAAACTCGCCGGCCCCGGCCTTCGCCGGGGTGAGGATCAGCCATTAAGCGTATCCCACAAATCATCCCAGTTGGGATTCGCTTCGGCGATCAATCAGCACTTCCACACTCGCTTCCAGTTCTTGAGTTGCTTCTCGCGGACAATGGCGTTCTCGATCCGGTCGTGCACTTCGATCAGGACAAGACGTTTGCAATCCCACTTCTTCGCGAAGGCCGATCCACGCCCTTCGCGATGTGCCTGAATTCGAGCAAGGTCGGCCGTTACCCCGATGTACAGCACACCGAACGGCTTGTTCGTCATGATGTAAGTGTAGCCGCCCAACTTCTCCCCCGTCACCCCGGTGAAGGCCGGGGCCGCTGTGTTGTCTGGCCCGGCGTTCGCCCGGTCACCCGGCGGCCCCGGCCTTCGCCGGGGTGACGATCATGCCAGCAACTTCTCCCGCGCGATCTTCTCTTTCCACACCAAGGGCGCGAGCTGGTGAACGTTGTTGCCTTCGCTATCCACCGCGACCGTTACGGGAAAATCGACCACCTCGAATTCGTAGATCGCTTCCATCCCCAGATCCTCGAACCCGACGACCTTGCTGCCCTTGATCGCGCGCGCCACCAGATATGCCGCGCCGCCGACCGCCATCAGGTACGCGCTCTTGCCCTCGGCGATCGCCTTGGTCGCATCGGGACCGCGTTCGGCCTTGCCGACCATCGCGAGCAGGCCTTGCTCCAGCATCATCCGCGTGAACTTGTCCATCCGCGTCGCCGTCGTGGGACCTGCCGGGCCGACCACTTCCTCACCGACCGGATCGACCGGCCCGACATAATAGATCACCCGGCCCCTGAAGCTGACCGGCAGCTCCTCACCCTTCGCGAGCATATCGGCGATGCGCTTGTGCGCCGCGTCGCGCCCGGTGAGCATCTTGCCGTTGAGCAGCAAGCGGTCGCCCTGTTTCCATCCCTGCACGATCTCGGGCGTAAGCGTATCGAGATCGACCCGGATCGCCGCCGCATCGGGTTTCCAGTCGACCTTGGGCCACTCATCCAGTTTCGGCGCGTCGAGGAACGCCGGACCCGACCCGTCGAGCGTGAAATGCGCGTGGCGCGTGGCGGCGCAGTTCGGGATCATCGCGACCGGCTTGCCCGCGGCGTGGCACGGCGCATCCTTGATCTTGACGTCGAGGATCGTCGACAGCCCGCCCAGCCCCTGCGCGCCGATGCCCAGCGCGTTGACCTTGTCGAAAATCTCGATCCGCAGCGCCTCGATATCGGTCCTCGGCCCGCGCGCCTTGAGCGGCCCCATGTCGATCGGCTCCATCAGCGCCTGTTTGGCGAGCAGCACGCAATGTTCGGCGGTGCCGCCGATGCCGATCCCCAGCATCCCCGGCGGGCACCAGCCCGCGCCCATTTGCGGCAGCATCTCGAGCACCCAGTCGACGATCGAATCGCTGGGGTTCATCATCTTGAACTTGGATTTGTTCTCCGACCCACCGCCCTTCGCCGCGACGTCGACCGAGACGCGCGACCCCGGCACCATGTCGACGTGGAGCACGCACGGCGTATTGTCCTTGGTGTTGCGCCGCGTGAACGCCGGGTCTTCGAGCACCGACGCGCGAAGCTTGTTCTCCGGATTGAGATACGCCAGCCGCACGCCCTCATCGACGACCTGCTGCAGCGAGCGGCTGGTATCGTCGAGCCGGCAATCCATGCCCCATTCGACGAACACGTTGACGATGCCGGTGTCCTGGCAGATCGGCCGATGCCCCTCGGCGCACATCCGCGAGTTGGTCAGGATCTGCGCGATCGCGTCCTTCGCCGCCGGGCCCTGCTCGGCTTCATATGCCTGACCCAAGGCATGGATATAATCCATCGGGTGGAAGTAGCTGATGAACTGGAGCGCGTCGGCGACGCTCTCGATCAGGTCGGCGGAGCGAATGGTCGTGGTCATGCGCTTGGGCCGTAAGAGCCGGCGCGATATTTCGCAACGGTCGGCGAGCGACGGGTCCGATCGTCGGTCCGGCTCGTTGACCGTCCGTAGTAAGAGTGAGCGAGGGACGCAGATGTACAAATGGCCTTATACCGGCTGGATCAATGCCAGCGCGAACGCCTGGGCGCTCGGGATGGAGGCGTCCGCGGTGATCGGGCTGCGCATGGCGAAGATGGCCACTGGCGGCGCCGGGTCGAGCGACGAAGCGCAGCGGATGGTCAGCGAAAAGCTCGACTCGGCGATCGAACTCCAGACCGCGATGATGACCGGTCAGTTGGGCAAGACGCCCTTGGAAGGCACGCAGAAAATCCTGCGCCATTATCGCCGCAAGGTCAGGGCCAACCGACGGCGGTTGGGGTAGCCTTAGGGACCCGGGCTGCCTTTCGCGCAGCCCGTTTCCCATGGTGCCGCCGTAACAGCGCATCTGGTCCAATTCGGTGGCGATATACGCACGGACGCTGCGAAATCGGGTTATGTGGTTGCGCAGTACAGCGTTGATGTCATTTGATCGGGGGAGTCCGTCGATGTGCAACTCGTGCAACCCATACTGCACTTGCCCGTGGTGTCCGTCACCGAGTACGGGCGCTGAATATTGCAATGTCTGCGGGCATTGGGCCTCAGCGGTCCGCGCGCCTTTCCCTGACCCCGCTACCGGCGATCCTAAGCGAGGTTGTGCATCGGTCTGCCCCTTATGCGGCGACACGTGCGTGGGTGGCGGACTGCATGTCTATCACGCATGCGCACAGGGTCATTGTTGGGAAAGCAAGGGCGACCAAAAACTCTACCACAGCACCTGACCCGCTGTCCGCCTAATCCCGTCCCTCGGGCGCACCCAGCGGAAACATGTGACGGTACGGCCGCGCTTCATCGAGCGCGCGGGCATAGCTGGGCCGTGCCAGCAGCCGGTCGCGATACGCCCAGACGTTGCGATGCTCTTGGGGAATCGCGTGGGTCCAGTCGGCGTAGAGCAGGGCCGGTGCCGCCGCGCAGTCGGCCAGACTGAACGCGCCGCCCGCCGCCCATTCACGCCCCTCCATCCAGCCGTCGAGCCAGCGGTATGCAGTGTCGAGCGCACCGCGAACCCTGGTCTCGTCGCACCGATCGAGCCCGATCGCCGTGCCGACGATGCGCTGGAACGGCGTCTCGAAATAATTGTCGAACAAGCGGTCCATCCACCGCACTTGGATCGCCGCGTCCGGGTCGTCGGGGATGAACCGCGTGGGCCCGCGATGGTGCACGTCGAGATATTCGATGATGATCGTCGCTTCGGTCACCAGCCGCTCGCCATCGGTCAGTGCGGGGAATTTGCCGATCGGCCACAGCCGCGCAAAGTCGCTTGTCACCGGCTCGCCGCCGTCGAGCAGCGCGAACTCGAACGGCGTAGCGTTCTCGTACAGCGCCATCAGCACCTTGTGGCAGTAAGACGACAGCGGGTGAGCGTAGAGTTTGAGCGTCATTTGGCATCCCCCCTGGTCAGCACCACGTGCATCGCGTCCGCGCTGTTGACCTGTTCGGTCACGCGATAGCCCAAGGCGGGCAGGTCGATCCCCTCGAACATCGCCTCGCCTTGCCCCAGAAACACCGGCGATATCGCGTAATGCAGTTCGTCGATCAGCCCGGCCCGCAGATATTGCCGCACGGTCGAGACCCCACCGCCGATCTTGACGTCGAGCTCGCCGGCCACCGCCCTGGCCTGGTCGAGTGCGCTTTCGATCCCGTCGGTGACGAAGATGAAGGTCGTACCGCCCGCCATCTCGATCGGTGGCCGCGCCTGGTGCGTCAGGATGAAGGTCGGCGCGTGGTACGGCGGATTGTCGCCCCACCACCCTTTCCAGTCGGGACCACCCCAATCGTCGCCCGCCGGGCCGAACATGTTGCGACCGAGGATGAACGCGCCGAACCCGGCCATCGCGCGCTGCGCGTAGCGCTGGTCGATATTATCGTCCGCGCCGCCGTCGCGCCCGGTCATTTCGTGAAAGAAACGGGTGCCGAAGAACCATTGGTGCAATTCACCGCCGCGCTTGCCAAGCGGATCGGCCAGGCTCTGCCCGGGGCCTGCGCCGAACCCGTCGATCGACACCGAAAATCCGCCGACGCGTACTTTGCCCATCACTCTCTCCGATATACTGCTTGCGAATCGCAACTGGTTGTTTTTGGCTCGACCGTCGCTACTTTGCAAGCAGTCATGCCAATCCTTATCCACGATGCCAAGTCGGGCTGCCCGATCAATTTGACGATGCAGGTGATCGGCGATCGCTGGAGCCTGATCGTGATCCGCGACATCATGTTCGGCAATCGCAGACACTTCCGCGAACTTTTGAACAATTCGGAAGAAGGCATCGCGTCGAACATCCTCGCCGACCGGCTGAAAAAACTGACAAGCGCTGGGCTGCTGACGCGCACCGACGATCCCAGCCACAAGCAAAAGGCGATCTACAGCCTGACCGAACCGGCGATCCAGTTGCTCCCCGTGCTGGCGCAGATCGGCGCATGGGGCCGACGCCATTTGCCGACCACGCCCGAACTCGCGATCCGCGCGCAATTGCTCGAGGAAGGCGACTGGCCGCTGTGGAACGCCTTCATGGGCGAAATGCGCCACGAACATCTGGGCGCTCCCCTGCCCGTCGGGCACGATCCCGTGCTCCCGCGCATGACCGCCGCCTATGAAGCGCTCGCCGCACGCTGACCCGGCATTTCCGTCGCGCCGCGATTAGCGTAACGGTGCGCCATGCTCGCCCGCATCCTCCCGCTCGCCCTGATCGCCAGCCTGCTCACCGGCGCAACCACCGTATTGCCGCAACGCAGTTATGCGACGCTCGACAATCGATCGCTGTCCGAAGCGCAGATCGACACGCGAGTCGCGCGATTGATGGAAACGAACAAGGTTACCGGGATCGGCATTGCCGTCATCCGCAACGGCAAGATCGTGTTCATGAAGAGCTATGGCTATGCCTGGGCCGAAAATCGGATCCCGCTGACCACCGCCACGGTGATGTACGGCGCGTCGCTGACCAAGGCGACCTTTGCGTGGATGCTGATGCAATTGGTCGATGAGGGGAAGGTCGATCTCGACAAGCCGATCGCCGACTATTTGCCCAGGCCGCTGCCGGATTACGATGCGTACAAGGACCTGCAGGGCGACGAGCGCTGGCGTTCGCTGACGCTGCGCATGCTGATGAATCACACCAGCGGTTTCGCCAATCTGCGTTTTCTCGAGCCCGACGGAAAACTGCGTTTCCACCGCGATCCCGGCGCACGCTATGGCTATTCGGGCGAAGGCATCCGGCTGGCGCAATTCGTGCTCGAACAGGGCCTGAAGATCGACGTCGGCGAGCAGATGCAGGCGCGCGTGTTCGACCATTTTCGCATGGGTGACACGTCGATGACGTGGCGCGAAAGCTATATGGGGCGCCTTGCCTATGGCTATTCCGACAGCGGCGAACGCCAGGGGTTCAGCAAGCGTGGCCGGGCCGATGCGGTGGGATCGATGGACACCACATTGGCCGACTGGGCACGCTTCCTTGCCGCCGTGGTGCGCGGCGACGGCATGAGCCACCGTGCGCATGCCGAGATGATCCGCCCGTCGGTTCTGATCGACAGCGCGACGCAATTCCCCACGCTGCGCGACGACCGGACCAGCAAGTGGCGCGGCATGCGGCTGGGGTACGGCGTCGGCTGGGGCACGTTCGAAAGCCGCTTCGGCCATGCCTTTTTCAAGGAAGGGCATGACGACGGGACGGACAATTATGCCGTTTGCGTCGATCAGCGCCGCAGCTGCATCCTGCTGCTGGCCAACGACAATCGCGCGGTCAATATCTTCGTGCCGCTGATCAACGATCTGCTCGGGCCCTTGGGGATGCCCGCGGGATGGGAGGGGTACAGACCCTGACGGCCGCGGCGAGCATACCCATTATGAGCGACGCTCGCGAATAGCTGGCCGACCGAAAGCACTTCCTAACTTATTTTATCTAGCACGATCCCATGTTCCGCCGTGATCGTCATAAGGCCGTAACCTCCCGCTCGATCTGGGCGGCGTTGGCGCTCAACCCGGATTCGGCGGCGGAAGTCATCGAAAGCCGGATGGCGAGGATCGGCGAAGTTGCCGCCGTGTGGCCGTTCGTGCTGTTCGCACAGGCGTTGGCGCCCGGCACCATCATCGCGCTCGCTTATGCCAGCGGTCGCGCCGACACGATCCGGGAAGCCGCCATACGCGGTGCCTTCATCATGGTGATGGCGCTGGCAACATTGCTTCAGCTCAAATTGCGCGCCGCGCGCGACTGGCCGCCGCATGCCCAAACGCGCACGCTGACCTTGTGCGGTGCCGGAATCGGCGCGGGACTGATGTCGTTGTTGCCGCTGCTCTCCGGCATGCCGCTCGCCGAATATCACCTCGCCGGGTTTATCGCGATCTTTGCGGCGGTGACGATCACCGCCATCGCGATCCACCCGCTGCGCGCCGCAACGTTGGGCTATGCCGCAACGCTCGGCGCCATGGTGTTCCTGAAGACCGGCCTGGCCGCGCCGTCGGCGGTCGCCGGGCTCGCGTTCGTGACCTTGATCGTCGCCACCGTCCGGCTCGCCCGCTCGGACGAAACGGTGATCGAGCGTCGGACAGCAACGAGTAACGCCGGGCGCCTTGCCGAACAGCTCGTCCGCGAGGTCGAAGAACATGGCGACGGCTGGTTCTGGCAGACCGATCGCCAGGGCTACATGACCTATATCTCGGCCAAGGTCGGTCGCGAATTCGCGCGCAACGGCGTCGAGACGGTGGGCGCGCGGCTGATCAATATCTTTCGCGTCGACGCCGAATCGGGCGATACCGAACGCACGCTCAACTTCCATCTGTCGACCCGCACCTCGTTCACCGATTATTCGGTCTGCCCCGCAGCGAGTGAAGACAGCGATCGCTGGTGGTCGATTTCGGGGCGTCCCATGCTCGACGATCTCGGGCGCTTCCAGGGCTTTGTCGGGTCGGGCCGCGATCTGACCGAAAAGCGCCGGTCCGAAGCCGAAATCACCCGCCTCGCGCTGTTCGACGGCCTGACCGGCCTCGCCAACCGCCAGCGGATGCGCGCCAGCCTCGACAAGACGTTGGCGCCCAATGCCGGCGGTCCGGCGACCAACGGTCTGTTCCTGCTCGACCTCGACCGGTTCAAGGCGGTCAACGACACGCTCGGGCATCAGATGGGGGACGCGTTGCTCAAGCAGGTCGCACAGCGGCTCCAGCGCAGCGTCGGCGAAGCCGGGCTGGTCGGGCGTCTGGGCGGGGACGAATTTCAGGTCGTGCTGCCCGGCGAAGGCAATCGCGAGCGGCTCGGCGAACTTGCGCGCACGGTCATCGCGTCGTTGTCGCAACCTTATTTCATCGACGGTTCGTCGATCACGATCGGTTGTTCGATCGGCATTTCGATCGCACCCGACAATGGCAACGACGCCGAAACGCTGATCCGCAACGCCGATCTCGCTTTGTATGAAGCCAAAGGCGACGGGCGCGGGATCCACCGTTTCTTCCGCGAGGAATTGCTCGCCGGCGCGAAGAGCCGCAAGCAGCTTGAGGACGATCTGCGTCACGCGCTGGCGGGCAACCAGTTCCACGTCGCCTATCAGGCGGTGGTGGCGACCGAGGGATCGCTGATCGTGGGCTACGAGGCGTTGATCCGCTGGGAGCATCCGACGCGCGGCAATATCAGCCCGGCCGAATTCATCCCGATCGCCGAGGAATGCGGGCTGATCGAATCGATCGGCGAATGGGTGCTGCGGACCGCGTGCCGGGAAGCCGCGACCTGGCCCAGCCATGTCCGCGTCGCGGTCAACGTCTCGCCGATCCAGTTCGCCAATCCCGCGCTGCCGGCGATCGTGACCAGCGCGATCGCCAATGCGGGGATCGCCGCGCACCGGCTCGAACTCGAAATCACCGAGGGCGTTTTCCTCAACGAAACAGCGTCTTCGGACCAGATGTTCAAATCATTGAAAGGGATCGGCGTGCGCCTCGCGCTCGACGATTTCGGCACCGGCTATTCGTCGCTCGGCTATCTGAAGAAAGCGCCGTTCGACAAGATCAAGATCGACCAGAGCTTCGTGCGCGGCGCCGCCGTACCGGGCAACCGCAACGCCGCGATCATCAAGGCGATCGTGACGCTGGCCAACACGCTGTACATGGAAACCACCGCGGAGGGCGTCGAGCATCAGGACGAAGTCGAGCTGATCCGCGAACTCGGGTGCAGCCACATTCAGGGCTTCGTCTATGGCAAGCCGGCGCGGTCGGAGGAAGTGATTCGCCAGCTCAATGCGGCGGACGGCCACGCAACCGCGCAGGGCTTCAAAGTCAGCCGCTCACCGCGCTCGACCATGCTGCGCTCGGGCATGCTCGACCTTGGCACCACCAAAGGTGAGGTAAGGATCCGCAATATCTCGTCGACCGGCGCGCTGATCGACGGGATCGAATTCCCCGAAGATCACGACGCATCGGGCGTCGACGTGATGATCGAATTGCTCGAAGGGCGGATGTTCCCGGCGCGCGTCAAATGGGCGAAGAACGGCAAGGCCGGGCTGGAATTCACCGAGAATTTCAATCTCGAGCGTCTCAACACAACGCCCGCCGCCAAGCCGATACGCAAGGCGGGTTGAAGCGAGCGGGGGGCACTCCGTCAGGAGAACCGTCCGATCCATTCACCTGTCCGCCTGTGCCGCGTCCGGTGGCACGACCGGTGCCGGGGACGGTCGCCCGACGACAGTGCGCGGCGACCTGCAGCCCGAAATCCGCGAATCTGATTCGGGATCATTGGCCCGGGCGATCGTGAATCGACCCGACCGGGCCCTCCGCGGCCGGGCCACACTGTCACAAAAAATATCGCCATGTTCCGCGTTCGTTCCCTTGCCTTCGCTGAACCCCGCAGAAACCCGCGCGTCGCGGGGTTTGGGGCGGTTTGAGCGCGTGACGAACCGACTCAAAATAGCGACGAACCGAGTCCCTAAAATGTCATTTACCGTATTGCGTCGAGCGCGCGATGGGCACAATCTGTAGGGGTTGAGTTCAGGGGTGAGCCCAAGCACTGGTGGAAATCCGCCCGCGACACCATATCGCGGAAAGGCTCCCCATGTGCCCGGTACACAGGCTGTGGACTATTTTTGTTCTCGTCAGCCTGTCCCCGAATGGTAACATGGGGGTTCGCCTCCGAGTCGGTTGTAAGCGCGGATTAGCAGGGGCGGAAAATGGACTTCAGAGATACCGAAGGAACGGGCGAGACTATGGCGACGGATGCACTCGAAGCGGCAAGCACCACGGCGCCGGTCAAGGCCAACAAGCCGCGCGGCGATTCGAAATCGATCGCGCTCCAGCTCTACGCGCTCGACGTCGATCATTCGCGCGACGCGCTGCTCACCGATTTCGGCAAGGACACGCTGCAGGATCGCTATCTGCTCCCGGGCGAATCGTATCAGGATCTGTTCGTCCGCGTGGCCTCTGCCTATGCCGACGACGCCGCGCACGCGCAGCGGCTGTACGATTACATTTCGAAGCTGTGGTTCATGCCCGCCACCCCCGTTCTGTCGAACGGCGGCACCGGCCGCGGCCTGCCGATTTCGTGCTTCCTCAACTCGGTCCCCGACAGCCTGAACGGCATCGTCGATACGTGGAACGAGAATGTCTGGCTGGCGTCGCGCGGCGGCGGGATCGGCACCTATTGGGGCAATGTCCGCGGGATCGGCGAGCCGGTCGGCCTCAACGGCAAGACCAGCGGGATCATCCCGTTCGTGCGCGTGATGGACAGCCTGACGCTGGCGATTTCGCAGGGCTCGCTCCGCCGCGGGTCGGCCGCCTGCTACCTCGACATCAGCCATCCCGAGATCGAGGAATTCCTCGAAATCCGTAAGCCCAGCGGCGATTTCAACCGCAAGGCGCTCAACCTGCACCACGGCGTGCTGATCCCCGACGCGTTCATGGAAGCCGTGCGCAACGGCGACGAGTGGAAGCTGACCAGCCCCAAGGACGGCAGCGAGCGCGCCACGGTCGACGCCCGCGCCTTGTTCCAGAAGCTGGTCGAAACCCGGCTGTCGACCGGCGAGCCGTACATCATCTTCTCGGACCATGTGAACGAGAACATGCCCAAGCATCACCGCGATCTGGGGCTGAAAGTATCGACCTCGAACCTGTGCAGCGAAATCACGCTGCCGACCGGCAAGGATCATCTCGGGCATGACCGCACCGCGGTGTGCTGCCTGTCGTCGCTCAACCTCGAAACGTGGGACCAGTGGCACAAGGCCGACGGCTTCATCGAGGACGTGATGCGCTTCCTCGACAATGTGCTGCAGGATTTCATCGACCGCGCCGAACCCGGCATGGAGCGCGCCGCTTATTCGGCGATGCGCGAGCGCTCGGTCGGGCTGGGCGTGATGGGCTTCCATTCGTTCCTGCAGGCGCGCGGGCTGCCGTTCGAAGGCGCGATGGCGAAGTCGTGGAACATGAAAATGTTCAAGCACATCAAGGCGCAGGCCGACGAAGCGTCGATGCACCTCGCGATGGAGCGCGGCCCCTGCCCCGACGCCGCCGACATGGGCGTGATGGAGCGTTTCAGCTGCAAGATGGCGATCGCCCCGACCGCGAGCATCAGCATCATCTGCGGCGGCACATCCGCGTGCATCGAGCCGATCCCGGCGTGCATCTACACCCACAAGACGCTGTCGGGCAGCTTCTCGGTCAAAAACCCGTATCTCGAGAAGATCTTCATCGAGAAGTCGAAGAACAGCGAAGCGGTGTGGAGCTCGATCCTCGAACATGGAGGGTCGGTGCAGCACCTCGACTTCCTCAGCCAGGAGGAAAAGGACTGCTACAAGACCAGCTTCGAGATCGACCAGCGCTGGCTGATCGAGCTCCAGGCCGACCGCACGCCGTATGTCGACCAGTCGACCAGCCTCAACCTGTTCATCCCGGCCGATGTCGAGAAGTGGGATCTGCTGATGCTCCACTTCCGGGCGTGGGAATTGGGGATCAAATCGCTTTATTACCTGCGGAGCAAGTCGGTGCAGCGCGCCGGGTTCGCGGGGGGCGTGGAGGCGGACAACACGATCGAGGCGCCCAAGTTCGAGCTGGGCGAGAGCACCGATTATGACGAATGCCTGGCGTGCCAGTGAGTGGATAGGTGATTGGTAGTCCTCCTCACCCTTCCGCGGCTTCGCCGCCCCCTCCCTCTCCCACAAGGGGAGAGGGAAGTGACGACACGCACCTGACTCCCTCTCCCCTTGTGGGAGAGGGAAGGGGCCCGCGCGCGAAGCGCGTGGGAAGGGTGAGGGGGAATGCCGACGGGCTGACCAAGCGTCAGTTGCTGCCGGCATCGACCGTAAGCCGGTCGCGCCAACTTCGCCACGAGGCGGGCGATCCCGAGTTGCGTCTGTGGACCGCGCTGCGCAGCGCGTTCCCGGCTGCCAAATTCCGCCATCAGGTGCCGTTCGGAAAGTATCAGGCCGATTTCTGTTCCCACGGTGCCAGGCTGATTGTCGAAGTCGACGACGCAACGCACGCGGACAAGCGCGCAAAGGACGAAGCCCGGACGCGCTTCCTCAACGACGAAGGCTATCGCGTGATCCGCTTCTGGAACAACGATGTGATGGGCAATATCGACGGCGTGATCGCGGTCGTTGCGGACAATTTGCCGGATAAAATGAAGGACGCCGCTCGTGGGTGAGCACGTCATCCTAAGCTCCTTCTCCCCTTGTGGGAGAAGGAAGGGGCCCGCTCGCGCAGCGAGTGGGAAGGATGAGGGGGGCGTAAGTCTCACTCCCCCTCACCCTTCCGAGCCTTCGGCTCTCCCTCCCTCTCCCACAAGGGGAGAGGGAAAGCATGCCTCAACCCGCTTCTTCTTCCTCGAACGTCACCGCGACGTCGGCGTTGGCGCTCAGCCGCACCTTGTCGCCCTCGACGCCGGCGATCAGGCCGGTCGAGATGTAGTGATGGTGCCCGGCATGGCTGCCGGTGCCTTCGGCGACGTCCGCGCCCGAATCCTTCTTGGTCAGCTTGATGCGGTCGCCGTCGAGATGGTCGACGGTGCCGACATGGACGCCGTCGGCGCCGATGACTTCCATATGTTCCTTGATCTGGCTGGTGTCGGTCATGGACTTGCTCCTTGGATGGTTCCGGGGGCGAAACGCACTAGTTTCGGATTCGATGCAAGGGGCCGCGCATGAATTGGCAGATCGCCATCATGTTCGCGGTCGCGGCGCTGCTGAGCCTGATCGGGGCGGGATTGCTGCTCGCGCTGACGCGCCCGCAATCGCCGGGCAAGGTCTATGCGTTCCGCATGATCGGCATCATGCTGCTCGCCGGCGGCGTGGTGCTGGGCGTGTCGGCCAATGCCATGCGGCAGTGGAGCATCGAGCAATGAGCGGCGGGCTGATGCTCATCGCCGGCGTCGGCGCAATTTGTGCGCTCAACTACGTTATCGGTCTCAGCTGGAGCCAGCTCAACCATAACCCCTGGTCCGGCAAGTTCCTCGGTGGCCTCTTTTCCGGGCCAAAACCCCCGAGCCTGAATCCTGGCAGGATGAAGCTCGAAAAAATCCGCGAGCACGGCCGAGTAATGATGGTGATGGCCCCGATTATTTTCACGACCGTAACCGTCGTCGTCGGGCTGCGTCTGCTGATCGTAGGCCATCTATGAGCGGCGCCCTCCTCCTCGGCCTGTTCGCGGCCCTAGCGCTCACCGACCTGATGCTCGCGCTGGTCTTCCGCTCGGTCGCCGATCGCGCGGAGGCCGATGTCGGTCGCCCGCCGGCCGAGCCGCCGACCGACCCCGCCTCGCTGCGCAAGATGGCGCGCATGCTGTTCGTTTCGGCCCCGATCGTTTTCCTCGTCGGTGTCGCTTTGTCGTTCGGGCTGGTCCCGATCGATGGTATCGTTTCACTCAAGTTCTAGTCCCGGAGTCGACCATGTCCCTTCTCGAAGCCCGCAAGCAGTACAAGCCGTTCGAATACCCCTGGGCGTTCGATTTCTGGAAGCGCCAGCAGCAGGTCCACTGGATGCCGGAGGAAGTGCCGCTCGGCGAGGATTGCCGCGACTGGGCGCAGAAGCTCAGCGACCATGAGCGCAACCTGCTGACGCAGATCTTCCGCTTCTTCACCCAGGCCGATGTCGAGGTGCAGGATTGCTACCACGACAAATACGGCCGCGTGTTCAAGCCGACCGAGATCAAGATGATGCTGACCGCGTTCAGCAACATGGAGACGGTGCACATCGCGGCGTACAGCCACCTGCTCGACACGATCGGCATGCCCGAGAGCGAGTACGGCATGTTCCTCGAATATGGGGAAATGAAGGACAAGCACGATTATCTGCAGCAGTTCGGGGTCGACACCGACGAGGACATCGCGCGCACGCTGGCGATGTTCGGCGGCTTCACCGAGGGCGTTCAGCTGTTCGCGTCGTTCGCGATGCTGATGAACTTCCCGCGCTTCAACAAGATGAAGGGCATGGGGCAGATCGTCAGCTGGTCGGTGCGCGACGAAAGCCTGCACTGCGAAGGCATCATCAAGCTGTTCCACACCTTCGTGAAGGAGCGCGACTGCCTGACCAAGGCGGTGCGCGACGACATCATGGACCAGTGCCAGACCACCGTCCGGCTGGAGGATGCGTTCATCGACCTGGCGTTCGAACAGGGCCCGGTCAACGGCATGAACCCCAAGGATATCAAGAAGTACATCCGCTACATCGCTGACTGGCGGCTGGGGCAATTGGGCATGAAGCCGATCTACATGATCGACGAACACCCGATCCCGTGGCTGACCCCGCTGCTCAACGGCGTCGAGCACGCCAACTTCTTCGAACAGCGCGCGACCGAATATTCGAAGGCCGCGACCAAGGGCCAGTGGAACGACGTGTGGGATTCATTCGACAAGCGGCAAAAGGCGAACGCGAAGCCGGCGGCGAACGAGGATGCCGGGGGTGATGGCGAGAGTGGGGACATGTTCGGGAATGCGGGGATTGCGGCTGAATGAGTTTCTATGCGGAGCCAGAATTTTCGAAGAACCGCGTTGATCAGGCGGGAAGCCGCGCCGCGTCCGGACACGAAACGCAGGAAGACATCGCTGTAATTGAAAACTGGCGCGCCGCTCACGCACAGCTCCTCAATACCTTCAAGCAAGTTCTTTATAATCGCGCTCGCAAAATGCACTGTTTCGTTGTTCAGCGATTGAAGCGTCGCCCAACAATTATAGACAAACTCTCCCGCGATCCCAACATGAGTGTTCGATTGTCACAGATGCAAGATATCGCAGGTTGCCGCGTGATTTTCGACGATATTAATCATCTATTTGAATTCAAAGCGATGATGGATGCCGGAAAATTTAATCACAAACTACGATATCAAAAGGATTACATCAACGAGCCGAAAGACGACGGATATCGAGGTATTCATCAAATTTACGAGTATCAAGTAGAAGCGCGGCAAGGTCATGCCAGCGAGAATCAACCGTGGAACGGGATGCGCGTAGAGATTCAATATCGAACCACGCTACAGCATACATGGGCGACAGCCGTTGAGACCGCAGGCCTCCTCACGGGCAACAACCCTAAGTTTAAACAAGGTAGCCCGGCATTTATCGAGTTTTTTCAGATCACCAGTGAAATCTTGGCTCGATTCGTTGAAAAGAAGACCTCATGCTTGCCAGAAGTAACAAATCAGTATTTAGTTGATGAATTTAATAGGCTAAACAGCGAAACCCATATAATTGATATATTTGAAAATGTTAACACCCAGGTGACTGGTGAGAAGTTTGAAAAGACTTCTATTCTTATTTTTTACTTCAAAGATTTGGAAGACGGATCTAGAATTGAAGTCAGGTCATATGATTCTATTAACGCTGGAATTAGAGACTATAACGACTTGGAGAAAGAACTTTCAGGCAAGGCCGACCTCGTTCTTGTTAAAGCGGACGCGCAAGAAAGTATGCGGTCTGCCTACAGAAACTACTTTGCTGATACAGCTGAGTTCGTGAACCTCTTAAAAATAGCAGTTGTTGAATTGCCAAAGATAGATCAGTTGATTCTTTCCCCGGTCTAGCTGAATTTGGCCGGCGCAAAGTAAACCTCACGTTCGGCCGTATCGATCACGGGGGGATCACGGTGACCGTTTACTAGATTACGGTGAGATTACGGTGACAGTTTACTAAGTCACCTAATCACTCCTCTCCGCGCGCACCATGTCGCACGCGCAGGATGATCACCCGCTCCGGCTCCACCCGATACCGCATCACGTACGGCCAAACGATGGTCATTTCGCGCAGCCCGTTGCCCGCATCGCGCCCGCGGTCCGAAAACTCCGCCAGACTATCGGCCAACGCGATAAGCCGCTCGCCCAGCCGATCGGCGGCTGCCGGATTGAACGCTGCGATATAGGTGGTGATTGCCTCGAAATGGCCGATCGCTTCGTCGGTCCAGACAATCGTTCGCAACTCAGTCCCCGACGCGCGGCCGCGGCAAGGGGTTGGCAGTTCCCAGCGATGCGACCCAGCGCTTCACCGCCTCATGGCTGATCAGCCGCCCGGCCTTCACGTCCGCCTCGGCGCGCGCGTCCGCCGCCGCTTCGGCAACCGGGTCGTCCACGTCGAACAGGGATTTCTCGCGGGTCATACCCGTAAGATACACCCTCCGGAAAAGTTCGGGAAGTGCGAACTACCCTCACCCCACCGGATACCGCCGCCTTGTGTGCAGCACCGTCAGCACATCGATCTCCTCTCCCGACGCAAAGCGATAGACGATCAGATACGGCAGCCCGACGACCGCGAATTCGCGCGTGCCGTCGACCGCGCCGGGGCGGCCGATCATCGGGAAGCGGGCGACCTTCAGCATCGTCTCGATAATGTCGTCGATCACGCGGTCGGCCGCATCCCGATCGTCGTCGGCGATCCAGTCGCGGATCGCGACCAAATCGCCGGTCGCCTGCGGCGTCAGGCTAACGCGCACGCTTCAGGTCATCGAGCGCCTGCTCGACGGGGATCATCGCGGCGCGATCGCGGGCCTGCGCCAGCCCGCGCGCGATCTTCGCGGCCTTCCACGCGGCATAGCCCTGCTCGGGCGGAAGATCGCTCTCCTCGACCTTGTCGGTGATCGGCGGAACCTCATGCTTCATCATGTCGCGCCTAGACCTGTCTCGCCCGGCGGGGAAGCCGGTCCGCCCGGATCGGAGCAAATGGCCGCCATGCAAACGCTCGCCCCCGGACCGGCGCCCCGGACCCATCGAAAAGCTTTCCTACACGAACCATATAGGTTATATTGATCGACTTCTTCGAGTCCATCGTGAGTCGCAAATGGCTGTCGAAATTCACGCGCGCGCTGCCAACGGCCCAACCACCGCTCGGGGCACCGTCGGGCCTTGTACGCGCTATCGGGAGTGACCGCGTTGCAGCGTTTATAGTGTCAACCTGGTGTCAACTTACGCCCCCGGCGCTTGACCAAATCGGCGCCCGTCGGCATCTTTCGGGCCGTTCACTACGCGCTGAGGAAGCATGAAGGAAAGTGTCGCCCGCTGATCCGACGGCCCTGCCGCTGCGGAGGGATCGTCGTCAGTCGCGCCGCCCGCGGGCTTCCCCCGCCGGATGACGCCGTGTCTCATCCAGGCATGACGGGCATTTCCAGTGAATATTTCGAAACACGAACAGCGCGTGCTGCACGCGCTCGCGCAGGGCGGGTGCCTCCGGCACCGCCGCTGCGCCGACACCGGGCACATCGTCGCAGTCGATTGCTTCAACCGCGACGGGCATGTGCTGTCCGACTGCACGATGGGGCTGTTCCGCAAATTGAAGCGGCGCGGCCTGATCGCCAGTACGGGCGGCGGGCCGTACCGGGTGACCCGGCTGGGGCTGACCTCGGTGAGGAGTCAGTTGGACAACCGATAGATGGCCGGCGGGCTGCCAATCTCTTGGCCCCTCCCCTTCAGGGGAGGGGTAAGGGGTGGGGGATGTCTCACCGAGACTTGCGCTCGCGGCACTGCCCCACCCCAACCCCTCCCCTGAAGGGGAGGGGCTCCCGCTGTTTCGGGCCGCGCGGGCCTATTGCCCGGTCTTGTAGGCGTTGCTCTTATACTGGTCGGACTTGAACTGGCTGCTCTTATACTGGTCCGATTTGATCTGATCCGACTTGATCTGGCTGCTCTTCAGCTGCTGGCTCTTGAGCTGTTCGCTCTTGATCTGGTCGCTGGTCTGCGCGCCGGGCTGGTTGAGCCCGATCAACACGCCTTGCGGGTTGCCCGCGGGCACGGGGGGGGCCTTTTGCGCGTGCGCGCCGCTGACGCCCAGCGACAGGCCGAGCATCGATACCGCCGCCGCGATGGCGGGGCGTGTGGTCTTCGGTTGGTCAGACATGGTCTTCCTCCAGTGTTTCGTCGAGCAGGCTGAGGTGCAACCGCATCCGCGCCTCCGCCCCGACGGGTTGGTCCAGCCCGGTCGCCGCACTCCAGCGCGCGAGCTGCGTGTCGATGTCGAGCAGGTCGTCCTGCCCGTCATCCCCGGCTTCTCCCCCCGATGCCGCGTTCAGCCGATCGTTCGCGCGGCAGAACCAGTCGAAATAGGCGTCGGCCGCGGCGATGAACGGCCCGGCGCCCTGCGCCTCGACATAGTCCATCACCACGCCGTCGGTGGCGAAGCGCCCGCGCGCCCAGCTGCGGTCGACCTCGCCGAACGTCACGTCGCCGCTCGCGGTGATCGAGCGCCCGAGCGGGAACAGCCGGCAGACGAGCGGCCGGTCAGGATGCACCCCGCAGCCCTGTTCGCCCAGAAAGACGCACTTGCTCTCGTCGTCCTGATTGAGCGCGCCGTCGGTGGTGTAACGGTCGCGCAGCTCGGTGGTCGATACGCCGCGCGCCTCGGCCAGCCGCGCAATCTCGTACGGGTTGACCTGAATCCGCTTCCCCGTGCAGCACGAATTGCAGCGCGTGCACTGATAGCTGAAGGGCGAATCCGCCCGCATCGTTGCGCCGTGGGGCATGGCGCTTGGGTACCCCCTGCGCAGCGCGGAATATTGGTCAAATGCGACGTGACCGCTTTCGCCTATCGGCGCCGCCCCCGGTCATGGTAGCGACGCGTCAACGAACCACCGGAGGGAAACCAGCATGTCAGCAGCCAATGTCGCCATCATCCAGGGGACCTATGACGCTTTCGCAACCGGCGACGTGCCGGCGTTGCTCGGCGCGATGAGCCCGGACATCGTGTGGAACGAGGCGGAGAATTTCCCCTATGCCGACGGCAATCCCTATGTCGGGCCGATGGCGATTGCGGGCGGGGTGTTCGCGCGCTGCGGGTCCGAATGGGACGGGTTCGGCGTCGTCGTGGAGGAGATCGTCGATGGCGGCGACACGGTGATCGCGTTGGGGCGCTATGTCGGTACGTACAAGGCGACGGGCAAGCCGCAGAATACGCAGATGGCGCACGTCTGGCGGCTGAAGCATGGCAAGATCGTGCAGTTTCAGCAGTACGCCGACACGCTCCACGTCGCGCAGGTGACGGGAAAGGCCTGACCCCGCACTTCATGCTGCAGACAGCTTGGCTGCGTTAGGCGGCCCCCAAGAACACGTCAGAGGAACATCGAATGCGCCTGCCCTTGTTTGCCGTCACCACCATCGCCGCGATCGCGATCGCCAGTCCGGCCACCGCGAAGACGCTGACCTTTCGCGCGGCGCTGGGCGGCACGTCGGCGCCGACCGTCACGGGATCGCCCGCCAGCGGCAAGGCGGTGATCAGGGTCGATACCAAGACCAAGCGCGTCTCGGTCGAGCTCGACGTGACCGGGATCACGCTCGATCAGCTGAGCGACGCGCTGGTCGCCGACCCCAAGGGCCCGGTGCATTTCCACGAATATCGCAGCGCCGACGATGTCGAACTGATCCTGCCGCTGCCCTACGGCGCGGCCTACCGCGCGACGAAGACGGGGTTCCACGTCTCGCTGAAGGGGTACGATTTCGCCGCAGGCGCCAAACTGCTCGAATCGCCGGCGACCTTCGACGAATTCGTCGATTCGATGAACGCCGGGCGGATCGTGCTCAACGTCCACACCGACAAGTTCGGCGACGGCGAAATCAGCGGGAAGGTGATGCCGAACTAGGAGCGCGGCGGCTCGGGCTGATGAAAGCCGTCGTGGCACGATTTGCAGGTGCCGCGCACCACCGCCCATTGCGCGGCGACGCCCGGCGCGTCGCCGGCCTTGGCCAGGTCGGCGAGTTTGGCGGCTTCGGCCTCGTATAACGCCGCCGCCTTGGCGAACCCCGCGGGGTCGCTCCACACGGTCGGCAGCGCCTTGGTCGTGCCGCCGTCGCTGCCCTTTGGGAACAGCCCGGGCAGCGCCCTTGCCCAGCCCGCCAGCGCGCGCGCGCCGGACGCCAGCGGCTTGACGTCGGTGCCCGCGTCGATCGTCGCCTTCATGCCGCCGAAGGTCGCGCCCGACAGCTTGAACGCCGCCTGTCGCGCGGCGATCAGCGCATCGGCATCGTCGCGCCGGCTCGCCACCGCGGCGGTCAGGATGCCAGCGGCCAGCAACAGCGTCAGTGCAGACTTGGTCCCGATCATTGCGTCTCTCCCAACAGGCGTGTTGGCGGCGATGCTATGCCTCCGGCGCGCGCGCGGCAATCCCGCCGTTAACCGCATTCCGCACCGGCGCGTTAACCGCGGCGGGGGTAGGAAGCGGGATGTTCTCGGCCAAGATCTTTCGCAGCCGCTGGTCGGCGATGTTCTGGGCGGGCGGGATCCTGTGGACCGCGTATGACGTGGCCGAAGCCAACGCGCCCGATCCGGCAACCAACAATTCGGTCGCGGCGGCCACCGACGCCACCGGCGAAGCGGTCACCAAGGCGGACCTTGCGACGCTCGCCAACGCGGTGGGCAATTAGCGCCTAACGCCCGGCAAACAGGAACGCGACGGCGCCGACCAGGCAGAGGAACGCGCCCAGATGCCGCCAGCTCAGCGGCTCGCCCAATACCGTGACCATGAACACCCCGAACACCAACAACGCGATCGCTTCCTGCGTGACCTTCAGCTGCCCGCCCGACCAGCCGCTGGCATAGCCGATCCGGTTGGCCGGCACCGCGAGGCAATATTCGAAGAACGCGATGCCCCAGCTGATCGCGATGACGATCCACAGCGGCTTGCTCATCCCGCCTTTCAGGTGCCAGTACCACGCCACCGTCATGAACACGTTGGACATCGCGAGGAAAGCGACGGTCCACATCAAGCACCTCCCCGGTCAGCCGATCACGGCGCCTGCGATGCGCGGCTGGCCGGGCGTGGTCAAGGTTGCCGTAGCGCGTGTGCGGCGGACGCTAGAAATCGGTGAAGCGGTCGGTCCCGGCAAAGCCCAGCCGCGTCACGCCGGCCCGTTTGACGGTTGCCAGCACACGGTCGAACACGACATAGCGCGACGCGGCGTCGGCGTTGATCGTCAGCAACGCCGCGTCGTCCGCGACGATCGGGATCAGCCCCGTCCCCAGCGCCGCTTCATCGATCGCCGTTCCGTCAAGCCGGAGCGCGCCGGACGCGGCAATGTCCAGTTGGTGCTTCTTTTGCGGGATGGGCGACGACGGTCCGCTGGTCGGCAGGTCGACTTTGACGGTGTGGGTCACGGGCGGAATGGTCAGGATCATCATCACCAGCAGCACGAGGAGCACATCGATCAACGGGGTGATGTTCATCGATGCGATCGGCTGGGGATCGGCGACACGAGCGGCCATGATACGTCCTCCTCGAATTGGTGACGTGATAACGTATCACGAAATGGGAAGCCGTCAATCGTCCGCGTCGACGTTCAACAGGTCTCGTATTTCCAATGCTGCTTCTTGCCTTCGCGGACCTGCTCGATCGTCTGGGCAATCCGTTTCATGCGCGTGTCCTCGCGCTTGGCGCCGGCGACCCATTCGCAATATTCGCGGCGGCAACTGGGCGGAAAGGCGGTCCAATGCCCGGTCGCCTGGTCGTCGCGCGCCAGAGCTTCGGCCAGGTCCGCAGGGACTTCGGCTTCGGGTTTCGGCGGTTTGGATGGACGTTTCGGCTTCTCGCCCCGGTCGATCACCGCGAGTGCCTGATCGAGCTTGGCCAGAATGGTCGCATCGGTCGGCATCGTTGCGCGGTCGGTCATCCGGCCGAACTGCCCCATCGCCTCGCCTTCCTGACCGGTCTTGAGCGCCTGACGGCTCCAGAACCCGAACGAGGCGTGCGCCTTGAACGCCGCCATATTGGCGAGCAATTCGCCCTTATAGGTAAAGAACGGCATGCTCCACTTGATCGTCTCCTCGACGGGCGGAGCATGCGCGTGGATCAATTCGCGGATATGACCGAGGATCGGCCGGGCGAAGTCGGCCTGGCGATCGATATAGGCGTCGACGCGCGGGTCTCTGGACATGGGCGGCACTCCCCGAAGTGCGGCCAGTCTAGATATCGCCCAGCCCGCCGGTCAACCGGTCACGGTTTCAGCGCGGCATCGTCGGCGTCGTTCAGTTCGTCGTCCTCGACGCTGCCGTCGTCGAGTTCGGCCTGAACCTCATCCTCGTCGATATCGTCGTCGTCGGCGTCCGCGTCGTCGTCCTCTTCGCCGATTTCATCGTCTTCCATGTCGATCTCGTCGGTGTCCTTCTCGTCGCCCAGATCGGGGTCGAGATCGGTCAGGATCGTGCCGTCGGTCGGCCCGTCGCGCGTGGCCTCCAGGATCTCGGCGCGCTGGCTCTCGTCATAGCCCTCTTCGTCGAACCCGTCGTCGCCGGTTCCCTGTCCCGGCACCTGATGTCCGCCCATGCTAATTCTCCCGAATGACTGAAGCGCGAACGGCGCGCGCCCCGTTCCGGTTCCGCTGCGATCGGACGATTCGTCAGACCGGGCGAAACAACCGGCCGCGTTCGACAATCGCGGCCAATGCCAACGCCACCAGCCCGGCAATCAAGAAGCCGAGATGAAGCGGTGTCGTGCTGCCATTGAAGGAGCGCCCGATCAATCCCCCGATCAACGCGCCCCCGGTGGTGATGACGAATCCCTGGAGGCTCGACGCGGTCCCGGCAATCGCGCCCATATTGGCCATCGCCATCGCCGAGCAATTGGACGCGGCGAGCCCGAAGCACATCATCGTGACCGCCTGCATCGCGACGAACAGCCACAAGGATTCCAGCCCGACATGCTCGATGATCAGGCTGGTGCCGGCCGCGAGGATCAGCACCAACATCGCGCCATGCGAAATGCGCCGCATCCCCAGCCGCATCACGATCCGCGAATTGAGCAGATTGCCGCACATCATCATGCCTGCGCACAATGCGAAGACCAGCCCCAGCCGGTCGGGCTGTTTGAAGATCTGGGCGACGATCGGCTGGATGCTGGTGATGTACCCGAACAGCGCGCCCTGCAGCCCGATCACCGCCGCGGCATAGCCCACCGACTGGCGGTCGTTCAGCGTGAAGCGCCAGTTCGCCATCAGCCGCGACCATTCCAGCGGCACACGATTCTCGCGCGCCAGCGTTTCGGGCATGCGCACGATGAACCACGCCGCGATGACCGCGCTGACCACCGCGATCATGTTGAAGATCAGCCGCCACGACCCGAATTTCAGGATAATCTCGCCGATGCTCGGCGCGATGATCGGGAAGATCATGAAGGTCATCACCGCCAGGCTGCTGACCCGCGCCATCGCCCGGCCCGAATAGCAATCGCGGATCAGCGCAATCGTCACCACGCGGGTGGCGGCGATCGCCAACCCTGCAAGGACGCGGGCGAGCAGGAGCAGGTCGAAGCTGCCGGCCAGCGCGCACAGCAGATTCATCAGCACGTACCAAGCCAGCGCGCCGAACAGCACAGGGCGCCGGCCAAAGCGATCCGACAGCGGGCCGTGGACAAGCTGCGCCACGCCGAATCCGGTCGAAAACATCACGATCACCAGCGGCAAGTCGGCCGGCGCGGCGTTGAGGTCGCGCCCGAGCATCGGCAGCGCCGGCAGCATCGTGTCGATGCCCAGCGCGCCGACCGCCATCAGCGCGGCGATCAGCGCGACGAATTCGACAAAGCGAAGCGGTGGCGACTGGGCGTCGCGCGGAAGGACATCGGCCGGGGGCATAGCGCCCTATTGCCCGACCGAGGCGGGTACGTCAGCCCCCGAATTATTTTTGTCACGCGCAGCGAATAGCTCTACCCTCGCCGACAGAGGCATCGGATTCGAGCGTCGAAAGAGGAGAGACAGATGAGCATTTTCGGTACGATCAAGGACGCGATTTTCGGGTCGAGCACCCCCGCACCGGCACCCGCGCCTGCGCCGGCCCCCGAAGCCGCCGCTCCCCCGCCGCCGCCGCCGCCCCCCGCGGCCCTGACCGAAGACCAGATCTTCGCGGTGCTCGAAAAGCATGCCGAGGCCCGCGGTGAGACGCTCAACTACAAGACCTCGATCGTCGACCTGATGAAGGCGATCGGCCAGGATTCGAGCCTCGACGCGCGCAAGCAGCTGGCGGGCGAACTGGGCTATACCGGCGACACCAACGACAGCGCCACGATGAACATCTGGCTGCACCAGAAGACGATGGAAAAGCTGCTCAACGGCTGAGCTGATCCATTGACGCGGCGATGGCGGGCGATTAGGTGTGTTATATAAATAACGCACTTAGGAGCCCGCCATGGTCCGCCTGATTCCCCTCGCCGCCGTCGCGCTCGCGCTTGCCGCCTGTGGCGACAAGGACGGCAACGACAGCACCCAGTTCAGCTTCAACGCCAATGATTCGGAGGGTGCCGTCACCGGAGGGATCGACAATGGCACGCTCAAAATCGACGCGCCCGGCTTCAAGGCCGACATCAAGGTCCCCAAAATCGCGCTCGATGCCAACGACTTCGATATGAACGGCGTGCATCTTTATCCGGGCTCGAAAATCAGCTCGCTCAACGTCGATGGCGGCAAGGACAAGGACGACGACAAGGTCCGCGTCGCCTTCACCAGCCCGGCCAGCGCCACGACCGTCCGCGACTGGCTGAAGGAGCGGTTGGGCAAGGCCAGCTACACGCTGTCAACCGCCGGCAACGGCCTGACGGGCAAAACCGAGGACGGCAAGCCGTTCAAGCTCGAGCTGAACGACGACGGCGCGGGTAAGTCGAAGGGCACGATCGAGATGGGTGGCTGAACTGCCGCCGCGGTCAATGCGCAATGTGACGGACTTTGCCTCGCCCGGGGCAACGGTCTATCATCCGGAAATCCTCCTGAATTTCCGGACACCAATCATGCTCGATACCCCTTCCGCCCAGGTCCCCACGCTCAGCCTCGCCGATGCGGCGCGCGACCCCGACGCCTTCGCCGCCGCGTTCGGCGGGTCGTTCCAGCGTTATGGCTTCGCGGTGATCGCCGATCATGGCATTCCGCCCGAGCTGATCGCGCGCGCCTGGTCGCTGACCGCCGAATTCTTCGCGCTGCCCGAGGAGGAGAAGCGCAGTTATTATGATGCGGCACTGGGCGGGCAGCGCGGCTATACGCCGTTCAAGACCGAGATCGCCAAGGACGCCAAGCACGTCGACCTCAAGGAATTCTGGCACGTCGGGCGCGATCTGCCCGCCGGACATCCCGCCGCCGCCGAGATGATGCCCAACGTCTGGCCGTCACGCCCCGCCGGGTTTCAGCAGGCGCTGAGCGAATTGTACGCCGCGTTCGACACCGCGGGCGACCGGTTGCTGTCGGCGATCGCTCGCTACCTAAAGCTGTCGCCCGATTATTTCGAAACGGTGGTCGATCACGGCAATTCGATCCTGCGGCTGCTGCATTATCCGCCGATCCCGGTCGATGCCGAAGGCGTCCGCGCGGGGGCGCATGAGGACATCAACCTGATCACCTTGCTGCTCGGCGCCGAAGAGGCCGGGCTGCAATTGCTCGACCGCGACGGCAAATGGCTGGCGATCGATCCGCCCAAGGGCGCGATGGTCGTCAATGTCGGCGACATGCTGCAGCGGCTGACCAACAACGTGCTGCCCTCGACGACGCACCGCGTGGTCAATCCGGCGCCCGAACGGCGCGGTTTCTCGCGCTATTCGATGCCGTTCTTCCTCCACCCCAACCCCGAATTCCTGATCGAGAGCCTGCCCGGCTGTGTCACCGCGGCGAACCCCAATCACTATCCGACCCCGATCACCGCGCACGATTATCTGCACGAACGGCTGGTCGAAATCGGGCTGGTGAAAGCCTGATCGATTTGTGGTAGAACGGATGCGTAACGGGAGGAATTCAATGCGTCGCGTTCTTTTGACGACTGCCATGCTGACCGGCGGGTTGCTGCTCGCATCGGTTGCGGCGGCGAGTCCGGGGCTCGACGTGCTGCAATTCGATCGTGCTGTGTCGGATGACGGCGCGCGCGCCGGTCGCGTTGCGCCGGTTCAGTCCGACCTGATGCGGCAATGGGCCAGCGTCGGCAAATGCGTGGTCGGTCGCGACCGCATGACCAGCCTGACCTTCGTGCGCGCGCCGCTCGGCTCGGACGACGGCAATGCCGCCGCGCGCCGGCTCGATCCGGTGTTTGCCGGCTGCCTCGCCGGATCGCGCGTCCCCGGGCCGTCGAGCGTCGTGCTGCGCCGGGCAGCTTTGGCCAAGGCGCTCGGGATCGCCGCTTCGCGCACCTGATGCGGTGGCACTTCGCCGGCCGACCGTCACCCCGGACTTGATCCGGGGTCGATGTCCCGCCACTAGCGCCGGGCTACCCCATGACGGGTAGGACAGGGATGCCGGATCGGGTCCGGCATGACGAATCTTGGGGCGACGCATGACCAAACCTCTACGCGTGGCACTCGCCGGGCTCGGCACCGTCGGCGGCGGCGTGATCCGCTTGCTCGATGCCAATGGCGACCTGATCGCGCGCCGCGCCGGGCGCCCGATCGAGATCGTCGCGGTGTCGGCCCGCGACCGCGCCAAGGACCGCGGCGTCGATATCACCCGGTTCGACTGGGTCGACGACACCGCCGCGCTGGCACAGCATAGCGACGCCGACGTCGTGGTCGAACTGGTCGGCGGGTCGGACGGCCCCGCGCTCACGCTCGCCCGCGCCACGCTGGCGGCGGGCAAGGGGCTGGTCACCGCCAACAAGGCGATGATGGCGCATCACGGGCTCGAACTCGCCGAGGCCGCGGAGGCGGCAGGCGCCGCGCTCAAATTCGAGGCCGCCGTGGCGGGCGGAATCCCGGTGATCAAGGGCCTGCGCGAAGGCGCCGCCGCCAACCGCATCGGGCGAGTCTACGGCATCCTCAACGGCACCTGCAACTTCATCCTGACCAAGATGGAGGCCGAAGGCCGCGACTTCGCCGAAGTGCTGGCCGAGGCGCAGGCGCTGGGCTTCGCCGAAGCCGACCCGAGCTTCGACATCGACGGGGTCGACGCGGCGCACAAACTCTCGATCCTCGCCAGCCTCGCGTTCGGCACGCGCCCGGCGTTCGACGCTGTCGCGATCGGCGGGATCCGCCACGTGCTCGCCGCCGACATCGCCGAGGCGGCGTCGCTGGGGTATCGCATCCGGCTGGTCGGCATGGCCGAGGACAATGCCAACGGGCTGTTCCAGCGCGTCCACCCGCATCTGGTCCCCACCGACCATCCGCTGGCGCACGTATCGGGCGCGCTCAATGCCGTGGTGGCGGAGGGCAATTTCGTCGGCCGCTTGCTGTTCCAGGGCGCAGGCGCGGGCGACGGCCCGACCGCCAGCGCCGTCGTGGCGGACCTGATCGACATCGCCCGCGGCGAATTCGGCCCGCCTTATGCCATGCCCGCCGCCAGCCTGACGGCGCAAACCCCCGCCGACACCGGTGATCGCCGCGGCCGCGCGTATCTGCGTTTCCTCGTCGCGGACAAGGTCGGCGTGCTGGCGGAAATCGCCGCCGCGATGCGCGATGCCGGCGTCTCGATCGAAAGCCTGATGCAGCGCGGCGTCAGCGCGGACGGCAGCGTGCTGGTCGCGATCGTCACGCACGAGGGCCCCGAACGCGCCGTCGCGCATGCACTCGAAAAGCTGCGCGGGTCATCCAGCCTGACCGGCGAACCGGTATGGATGCATATCCTGGGATAGTTGCGGGCTACGCGTTCATTCGCCCAGGCTCGCGCGAATGATCGTGCGTCGCTTGCTCAGGCAGCGTTGCGCTCCGACGACATTGCACTTGCTTCCGTCCTGCCGCATCGCGCGATCCTTGGCGGTGATCGCGTCGTCATCGACATCCGGAAGGCGATAGCGCTCCGCGCAACTGCCAACGCAGCGTTTGGCCGGCGGCGAGGGTTTGAGCGTGAACTTCTGCAACGACACCGACGATGACGCGGTGAGCATGACGACGAGCAACGACGTGAACATCGGACGGTCCCCTGTCTCGATAAACCCGTAAGCGCTAACGCACAGGATCACCGGTCGGACGCATCGATTTCAACGACTTACCGCATTCAGGGCGCGAGTGGCCGTTCCCCACCGAGCGTGAAGCCCCGCGCCGTGCTGACCCCGACACCGACCTTCCCGCAACCGACCAGAAACGTCGACTTTTCCTGGCAGTTGTTGGTGCGCGCAAGCAGCCGGTCGCGTTCGGCGGCGACCGTCTGATTTTTGGGATCGTTGGGGTCGATCGTGTTGAACGGCACGCGATAGCGATCGGCGTCGCGGCGGCTGCAAATCACGATGTCGTCGGGTCGATCGGCGCGGCACTCGATCGCCGCTTTGGTCCGCTCGCGGTAGCGCACCAGCGCAGCGTCGATATCGGGCGCAACCTGCAAGGCCATCCACAGCAACATTCGCGCCTCCACCCCATTTCCACCGGTATGACCCGCGAATACGGCAGTTTTGCGGTCAGACTGGGATCGGGTCGACCCCCAACCGCGGGAGTTCGATCGCCGGGCAGCGGTCCATTACAACTTTCAACCCTGCCCTCTCGGCGCGCACGGCGGCGTCCTCGTTGATCACGCCGAGTTGCAGCCACACCGCCTTCGCCCCCGACGCAATCGCTTCATCGACCGCCTCGCCCGCCGCGATCGGACGGCGAAAGATGTCGACGATGTCGATCGGCACGCCGATCTGGGTCAGATCGTGGAAGACATACTCGCCGTGGATATGCTCGCCGGTGATCTGCGGATTGACCGGGATCACGCGGTATCCGTGATCCTGCAGCACCTTCATCACGCGGTTGCTCGGCCGGTCGGGCCGGTCCGACGCGCCGATCATCGCGATCGTGCGTGCGCCCTGAAGCAGCGTGCGGATGTCTTCGTCAGCGGTGAGCGGCATGAGCAGGTTCCTTCAGCCAAGCATCGACCTTGTCGGCAATATCGGTGAACGCGGCGGCGTCGGGGCCGTTCCCGAACGCCGGCGGCTCGCCCACATCCGATGCGGCCCGAATCCCCATCGTCAGCGGGATTCGACCCAGGAAAGGCACTCCCAACTCCTTGGCCGCGCGCTCCGCGCCACCCTGACCGAAGGGGTCGGACACCTCGCCGCAATGCGGGCAGGCATAGCCCGCCATATTTTCGACCAGCCCGATCACCGGCACGCCCGCTTTGGCGAACAGGTCGATCGCGCGCCGCGCGTCGATCAGCGCGAGGTCCTGCGGGGTGGAGACGATGACCGCACCCGCTGGTTTATACTTCTGGATCATCGTCAGCTGCACGTCGCCGGTACCCGGCGGCAGGTCGATCACCAGTGTATCGGTCGCGGCCCAGTCGCCGTCGATCATCTGCCCAAGTGCGCTGGCCGCCATCGGGCCGCGCCATGCAATCGCCTGACCGGGCGCCACGAGCTGCCCCATCGACAGGATTGGCACGCCGTAAGGCGTCGCGACCGGGATCATCGTCTTGTCGCGCGCTTCGGGCTTGCTTCCTTCGACGCCCATCAGCGTTGGCTGCGAGGGACCGTAGATGTCGGCATCGACCAAACCGACCTTGCGCCCTGCTTTCGCGAGCGCGACCGCCAGATTGGCGGCGACGGTGGACTTACCCACCCCGCCCTTGCCGCTGGCGACCGCGATCAGCCGGCGACCGACGCGTTCGCTGGTCATCGCGACGCGCACCTCGGTCACGCCCGGCCCAGCCAAAGCCGCGGCGCGCACGGCCTCCTCCATTGCCTCACGCTCGCCGGGATCGAGCCCGGTAACGTCGAGAATGACGCTGGCCCGCGCCCCTTCGAGTTTCGCCGTTGCGCGGTGGCCCGCCACCGCGGCGACCCGCGCCTTTAGCCCTGCTGTTTCGTCCATTCCGGCCAGATAGGCGCGCTACGCACGCTTGCCACTGTTTTTCCGCGTGGGCGCGCTTATAAAGACTGTCATGACGACCGCATTCGCCTGGTGGCGCCGCATTCCCCTGTTCATGTCCGACAAACCGAAGAGCCCCTGGGGCGGCGGTGCTGGCGGCGACGATTCCGGCGATAAGGGCGGGGACGATGCCGGCCCGCGCAACCCCTGGGCGCAGCCGCCCGGCGGATCGCGCGGCCGTGGCGCGCGCGCTGCCACCGGACTCGAAGACCTGTTGCGCCGCGCGCGGTCGGGCGGCGGCGGTGGCCGCAATGGCGGCGGAGGAGGCGGTGGCTTTCAGATGCCCGGCGGCGCGAACGCCCGTCGGCTGTGGACGCTCGGCACCGGGCTGGTCCTGCTCGCATGGCTGATGCTGACCAGTGTCCATTTGATCGGCACGCAGGAAATCGGCGTTGTGACCTATTTCGGGCGCTATTCGGGGACATTGCAGCCCGGGTTCAATCTGACCCTGCCCTCGCCGATCGCGTCGGTGCAGAGCATCAACGTGACCGGCATTCAGACCGTCACTTTCCCTGAAAGCGGCGGGAATCCCAACCTGGTGCTGACCGGCGACGGCAATCTCGTCGATCTCAGTTATTCGGTGCAGTGGAACATCTCCGACCCGCAGAAATACGCGTTCGAGCTCGAATCTCCCGACGATGCGGTCAAGGCGACCGCGGAAACCGCGATCCGCGCGGTCATCGCCAATTCGACGCTCGATGAGGTGCTGGGGGCCGGGAAGCTGGAGATTCAGACACAGGTCAAGGAAGCGATGCAGCAGATTTTGCGCGATTATCAATCGGGCATCAACATCGTCAGCGTGGCGGTCAACAACGCGTCCGCGCCATCGCAGGTGATGGACGCGTTCAAGAGCGTCACCGCCGCACAGAATGAGAAGCAGTCGAATATCACGCAGGCGAACGGCTATGCCAAGCAGGTCATCGCCGCGGCGCAGGGGCAGGCAGCGGCGTTCGACAGCGTCTATGCCCAATATAAGCTCGCACCCGAAGTGACCCGCCGCCGGATGTATTACGACACGATGGAATATGTGCTGGCGCGGACCAACAAGACGATCGTCGAGCCGCGGGGCATTTCGCCGCTTCTGCCCTTGCTGCCATCGGGCAAGACGCTGCCCGATGCACCGCAAGCGGGAGCGCGCTGATGTTCGATTGGTTGCGCAATCCCATCGCACTGGGCGTCGCGGCGTTGCTCGCGCTGATCGTCGCGGCAAGCACCTTCGCCATCGTCCCCGAAACCGAACAGGCGGTTATCGTCCGCTGGGAACAGCCGGTCGGCACCGTCAATCGCTGGAAGCAGGGCGAATCGCTCGGCCAGACCGGCGCCGGGTTGATGGCCCGCATTCCGTTTGTCGATCGCCTGATCTGGATCGACAAACGCGTGCTCAATCTCGATCTTGAGAACCAGCCGGTGCTGTCAACCGACCAGCAGCGGCTCGAAGTCGATGCCTTTGCGCGCTTCCGGATCGTCGATCCGCTGCGTCTCGTCCGGTCGCTGGGCATGACCTCGGGCGCCGAACAGCGGGTCAGCGACACGCTCAAGCCGCTGTTCCAGTCGGCACTCCGCTCGGAACTGAGCAGAGTCGATTTCAAGACTTTGCTCAGCCCCGAGCGCGGCCAGTTGATGGACAATATTCAGATCGCGCTGCAGCGTTTCTCGCGTAACTACGGCGTTGAGATCATCGATGTGCGGATCAAGCATGCTGATTATCCGGAAGGATCGCCGCTGCAATCGGCACTCGACCGCATGAAGAATACGCGGGAACAACAAGCGCTGACGATCCGCGTTGAAGGACAGCGCGATGCGAACATCATTCGCGCCACGGCCGACGCGCAATCCGCCAAGATTTATGCCGATGCCTTCAACAAGGACCCGGTCTTTTACGACTTTTATCGCGCGATGCAGTCCTACAGGACCACCTTCGGAATCGGCGCGGACGGCAAACCGCAACCCGGTGAAACCAACATGATCCTGACGCCCGACAATTCGTATCTGAAACAATTCGAGGGCCGCGATCGCTAATTTGCGGGATGGCGAGTTTCGCCAATTCGCTTCCTTGCAATTTGTTCATATTCAATCGCCGTTCAGACTGGCACGGTCAGATAGAATCGACTGGGGCCGGTCCAGACGAGAAGGAAACAACCCAAGTGCGCTACGCCTACGCCATTACCACTGCCCTGTTGCTGGGGGGCGCCGCCACCACGATGGCGCTGCAATCGACCGCCTTCGCGCAATCCGCTCAGAACGAACCCGGCCGGATCGCTTCCGCCGCACCGCGACCCGGCGCGCCGATGAGCTTCGCCGACATGGTGTCCAAGCTGCAACCGGCTGTGGTCAACATCTCGACCAAGCAAAAGGTGCAGGTATCGTCGTCCGGAAATCCGCTGAGCGACCTGCTGGGTGAAGGCGGCGGCGCTGGTGCCGATCCCGTCACACGCGAGGGTCAGAGCCTGGGATCGGGCTTCATCATCTCCGCCGATGGCTATGTCGTCACCAACGCGCACGTCATTACGGCGGGTGCGAAGGGCGCGAAGGTCGAATCGATCACCGTCACGCTGAGCAACCGCAAGGAATATGTCGCGCGCGTGATCGGCAGCGACACGACCTCCGACCTGGCGTTGCTCAAGATCGAGGGGGCCGGGCTGCCCTACGTAAAGTTCGGCGATTCGACCAAGGCACGCGTCGGTGACTGGGTAATCGCGATCGGCAATCCGTTCGGCTTGGGCGGCACCGTGACCGCCGGAATCATCTCCGCGCTGCACCGCGTGACGGGTCAGGGCGGGGCGTATGACCGCTTCATCCAGACCGACGCCGCGATCAACAAGGGCAATTCGGGCGGGCCGATGTTCGACCTCGACGGCAACGTCATCGGCATCAATTCGCAGATCTTCTCGCCATCCGAAGGATCGGTCGGGATCGGTTTCGCGATCCCCGCCGAAGCGGCCAAGCCGATCATCGACACGATGATGAAGGGCGGCAAGATCCAGCGCGGCTATCTCGGCGTCGGGCGCCAGCCGGTCGATGAGGATATCGCCGCCAGTTTGGGCCTGCCCAAGAATATCGGCGAAATCATTGGCCGCGTCGAACCGGGTCAGGCCGCCGAAAAGGCCGGGATCAAGCCGCAGGACGTGATCGTCGCGGTCAATGGTCAGGAAATCAATCCGGACCAGACGCTCTCCTATCTCATCGCCAATCTGGCGCCGGGATCGAAGGCCAAGCTCGACGTGATCCGCGACGGCAAGCCGATGGTGATCATCGCCACGGTCGGCGTGCGCCCCAGCGAGGAAGAACTGGCGGGGCTGGTTCCGGGCGGCGCTGCCCCGGGCGGACCCGGCGGCGGTCCGGCGCCGGTGCTCAACGCGACGATCGACGCGCTCGGGCTTCAGGTCAGCGTGCTGACACCGGGCATCGCCAACAGTCTGGGGATCGACGCGGGCAGCGTGTCGGGCGTGGTCGTAACCGGGATCGACCAGTCGAGCGACGCGGCGGGCAAAGGCCTGCAGCGCGGCGACATCATTTCGTCGGTCAACAAGGCGCCGGTCAAGACGCCAGCCGATGTCGATGCGGCGATCCGCGAGGCCAAAGCGGCGGGCCGAACCACCGTTTTGCTCTACATCACGCGTCCGCGCTTCGGCAGCCTGTTCTTCGCGGTCAAGCTGAAGAACTGAACCTTGGCACCAGGCGCAATGCCCCGCTAAACCCTCCCTCGTCCCACTCGTGGGGCGAGGGGAGTTTTTTGGATGGCCGACACCACCCGCATCTACATTGGCGCCGGCAGCGGCGGATTGTTCAAGGGGCGGTGAGCGCACGGCTCGCCTCGGTTCAGGTCGGCCGGATCGCGCCGCTCGGCCCCGAGCGCGTAGCGAGCGCGTTCCTCAAGACCGCCGTCGCGGGCCCGGTCGCGGTCGGGCCGCTAGGGATCGACGGCGATGCGCAAGCCGATCTCAGCGTGCATGGCGGGCCTGAAAAGGCCGTTTATGGCTATGCGGCGAGCAACTATTCCGGATGGGCCACGGCATTTCCGGCGCTCGCGGACCGTTTCGTTGCCGGCAGCATGGGCGAGAATCTGACGATCGACGGGCTGGCCGAAGTCGATATCTGCGTCGGCGACGTTCACGCCATCGGCGACGCGCTCCTGCAAATCTGCCAGCCGCGCCAGCCTTGCTTCAAACTGGCGCTGGCTTTCGGCGAACCGCGGTTGGGCAAGCACATGGTTCGTACCGGCCAGTCGGGCTGGTATTACCGGGTGCTGCGCGACGGGGCGATCATGCGGGGCGAGGCAATCACGCTCGCCGACCGCCCCAACCCCGACTTCGCCTTTTCGCGACTGGTCAGCATCGTCAATCTGGGCGGAGCGAGCGAGGCCGAGTTGCGTGCACTCTCCGACATGCCCGGACTTGCCAGCCGGATCGGCCGGAAGGCACGGGAGGCTCTGGCGTGATCCGTAGCATGGTTGCAATCCTGATCGGACTGGTCGTCGTGATCGCGCTGTCGATCACCGTGGACGAGATCATGCATGCGACCAACATCATCCCGCGCGGCGCGATGCGGAATCCGTGGCACAATGTGCTGGCGCTCGCTTACCGGTCCGCCATCACGGTCGAAGCAGCGTGGCTGACCGCGCGCATCGCGCCGGGCGCGTCGAAGCGCAATAGCGTGATCCTCGGCCTGATCGGTACCGCGCTGGGACTGCTCGGCGTGTTCATGACGTGGAACCTCGATCTCGGTCCGCATTGGTATCCGATCGCGCTCGCGGCGACGGCGCTGCCCTTGTGCTGGCTGGGCGGATGGATCGCGACGCGCCGGGCTGGCGTTTCCCCGCCAGCGGGGTAAGCTGCTCACTTCCGGGATTGAAGGACTTCCAGCGATGAACGACCTGACCACCGACTGGACCGCCGCCGGTCAGGCCGAACTGGCCGAGATCGTCAAGCTGCGACGTGCGATCCACGCCGATCCCGAAGTCGGCAACCAATGCCCGCGCACCACCGCAAAGCTGCGCGCGGCGATTGCCGATTTGCCGCTCGAAATCCACGAATCGACCTCGACCACCGGATTCATCGCGATCCTGCGCGGCGGCGGCGACAATGGCCGCACCGTGCTGCTGCGTGGCGATATGGACGCGCTGCCGATGCCCGAGGAAACCGGGCTCGACTTCGCCAGCACGGTCCCCGGCGCGATGCATGCCTGCGGGCATGACAGCCATTCGGCGATGCTGGTTGGCGCGGCGCGCGCGCTGTCGGCGCGCAAGGACCAGTTGCCCGGCACCGTCGTGTTCATGTTCCAGCCGGGCGAGGAAGGCCATCACGGCGCGCGCTTCATGATCGAGGACGGGCTGCTCGACATCCAGCGTCCGGACTCGGCGTTCGCGCTGCACATCTATCCCAACGCGCGCGCCGGCGCGATCCAGACGCGCCCCGGCGCGCTGCTCGCCTCGACCGACGCGCTCAACTTCACGATCAAGGGCGCTGGCGGGCACGCCGCGATGCCGCACGATTGCCTTGATCCGATTCCGGTCGCCGCCGAGATCGTCACCGCACTGTCGGTGTTCGTCGCGCGGCAGATTCAGGTGACCGACCCGGCGGTGCTGTCGATCACCAAGATCGAGGCGGGCAGCGCCTACAACATCATCCCCGACGAAGTGAAGATGATCGGCACGCTGCGCACGCTGTCCCCAAAGACCCGCGACAAGGCGCGCACCGGCCTCAAGCGCATCGCCGAGAATATCGCGCTGGCGCACGGCTGCACCGCCGAAGTCCGGATCGATGACGGCTATCCCGTTACAATGTGCGATCCGCGCGCGGTCGCGTTGCTCAAGCAGATTTCCGAAGACCTCGAACCCGGCCAGTGGCAGCCGATGCCCGCACCGATCATGGGCGGCGAGGATTTCAGCTATGTCCTGCGCGAAATCCCCGGCGCGATGGCGTTCATCGGCGTTGCCGCGGAGGGAAGCGACCCCGCGACGAACCCACCGCTGCACAATACGAAGATGACGATCGAGGAATCGGTGATGGCCAAGGGCGTCGCGATGCACTGCGCCTATGCCGAGCGGTTTCTGGAGAATGGGTTCGATTGACCGCGGCGGGCGCTTATTTTCGGTCGTCACCCCGGCCTTGTGCCGGGGTCCGCCGTGCAGCAATGAACGGCTTCCCGGGATGAAAGGCAGACCCCGGCACAAGGCCGGGGTGACGGAACATGCTGAAAGCCGATCCCATTCTGATCGCCCGATGGGCCGACGCTTGGGCGATCTCGCGCGGCGCGGAAATGCCGGTCGAACGCGACGGCGGTCTCTACATTCATGTCGGCACGCCTGAGCAGGTCGGCCGCTATATCTTCGCGGATGTCGACGCCGACGCGATCCGCATCCTCGCGACCGGGATCGGCCAGCCCCTGCTCTACCTCAAAGTCTGCGCACCCGCCGATGCTGTCGCGCCGCTCCTCCCGCCCGGCTGGGAGATTGCCACCCCGGGCTATATGATGACCGCGCCGCTTTCGGCCATGCTCGACCGCCCCGCGTCGATCGGCACCGGTTTCTCGCTCGATATCGACGCGCAGGAACGCATTATCTCCGCGCGCATCATTTCTGCCGACGGCGAGGACGCCGCCAAGGGGCGAATTGTGCGGATGGGCGACTTGGTTGTGTTCGACCAAATCCGAACCGCCGACGCCTACCAACGCCGCGGTCTGGGCAGCACGATCATGCGCATGCTGGCCGAGCAGGCCCACGCGCTGGGCATCCGCGACGCCATGCTCTGTGCGACACCAGCGGGGCGCGAACTGTACACGGTGCTCGGCTGGTCGTTGCACAGCGACTACACCACGGCCTCGCTCGCGCTGCAAAAACCGCTGTCCTGACCGCGCCGACCTGTGCAAGTTACGGCGATGACCGAACCGATCGCATCCGCTCGCCCGCATCCCATCGCCGAACTCACCGTTCGGGGCATCCTGCTTGGCGGGATCATCACGCTGCTGTTTACCGCCGCGAACGTCTATCTCGGACTGAAGGTCGGGCTGACCTTCGCGACGTCGATCCCGGCGGCGGTGATCTCGATGGCGATCCTGCGGATGCTTCCGGGCGCGACGATCTTGGAGAATAATATCGTTCAGACCGTCGCCAGCGCGGCGGGGACGTTGGCGGCGATCATCTTCGTGTTGCCCGGGCTGGTCATGATCGGCTGGTGGCACGGCTTCCCCTACGTCCAGACCGCGATGATTACTGCAACCGGCGGGATCCTCGGGGTGATGTTCTCGGTGCCGCTCCGGCGCGCGCTGGTGGTCGATACCGATCTTCCCTACCCGGAAGGCGTCGCCGCCGCCGAAGTGCTCCAGATCGGCGCGGGATCGCGTGAGGGCGCGGAGGAGAGCAAGCGCGGGTTACTGGTGCTGATCTGGAACAGCATCGCATCGGCCGGGTTCGCGATCTTCACGCAGACCAAAATCGTCACCGACACCGCCGCGACGACCTTTCGCGTCGGCAAGGGCGCCACGGGCATTTCCGGCAGCCTGTCGTTCGCGCTGCTGGGCGTCGGCCATCTGGTCGGCATTTCGGTCGGGGCCGCGATGGGGCTCGGCCTCGTCATCGGCTGGTTCATCCTGCTTCCGATCCTGACCGGCCATCAACCGATGCCGGGGGACATTGCCGATTGGGTCAACACGATCTTCAAGCGCGACGTCCGATTCTTTGGCGCGGGCGTGATCGGCGTCGCCGCGATCTGGACGTTGCTCAAGATCGCGGGACCCGTGATCGGCGGCGTGCGTTCCGCGCTGGCCGCCAGCCGCGCGCGCACCGCCGGCGAAACGCTGGCGATCGAAGAGCAGGATTTGCCGATCAAATGGGTCGCGGCGGTTTCCGTACTCACGCTGATCCCGATCGCGTGGCTGCTGTGGGACGTAATCGCCGGCGGAGCGCTCGCAGCTTCCGCGGTCCCGCTGATCGCGGGCGCGTTAATCTTCGTGGTGGTGATCGGGCTGCTCATCGCTGCCGTCACGGGTTACATGGCGGGCCTGATCGGTGCGTCCAACTCGCCTGTTTCGGGCATCGGCATCCTCTCGGTGCTCGGCTCCGCGCTGATGCTGGTCGGCCTGTTCGGCCAGCATCCCGGCGCGAACACGACCAGCGCGCTGATCGCTTATTCGTTGATTGTCACCGGGATCGTGTTCGGCGTCGCGACGATTTCGAACGACAATCTTCAGGATCTGAAGACCGGCCAGCTGGTCGGCGCGACCCCGTGGAAGCAACAGGTCGCGCTGGTCATCGGCGTGATCTTCGGCTCCATCATCATCCCACCGGTTCTCAACGTGCTCAACGCCGGATTCGGGTTCGTCGGAACGCCCGGCGCGGGGCCGAACGCGCTCGCCGCGCCCCAGGCAGGACTGATTTCGGCACTGGCCAAGGGCGTGCTGTCAGGCGACGCCAACTGGACGATGCTGGGCTATGGCGCGATCGCCGGTGTGGCGCTGATCGTGCTCGACGAAGCGATGGGCAAGTTCAAGCTGCTGCGGCTTCCCCCGCTCGGCGTCGCGCTCGGTATCTATCTGCCGATGGCGGTAATCCTGCCGACAGTGACCGGCGCGGTAATCGGCTGGTTCTACAATAGCTGGGCCAAGAGCAGCAAGAACCCGGAGGTCGCCGACCGCATGGGCACGCTGACCGCGACGGGCATGATCGTCGGGGAAAGCCTGTGGGGCGTGGCCTTCGCATTCATCGTCTATCTCAGCGGCAGCGATGCTCCGCTGCAGCTGATGAAGGGGCACGAAACCGAAGCGCTGATCGGCGGGACGTTGCTGTTCCTGGGGATCGCCGCATTGCTGTATCGTTATGCACGCAAGGCGTCGCGCTAGACTCCGTGCCCCATCATCGTCGCGACCAGTTCCTTGATCGGCACGAACGCGAACGCGACCGAACTATCGGCGACGCCGTACGGCAGGAACAGCACGTCGCCATGGCGGATCGCGCCGCATGAATAGACCACGTTGGGGACGTAGCCTTCGCGGTCCTGATTTTTCGCCGCCAGTATCGGATCCACCGTGCGCCCGATGATCTTCGACGGATCGTTCTTGTCGAGCAACACCGCGCCGATCGAATATTTGCGCATCGCCCCGACCCCGTGCGTCAGCAGCAGCCAGCCCTCGTCGAGCTCGATCGGCGGCCCGCAATTGCCGATCTGCACCAGCTCCCACGGATAATGCGGGGTGAGGATGCGTGTCCCCTCTTCCCAATGCGTCAGCCGGTCGGATTCGAGCAGGAACAGGTTTTCACCGTCCTGCCGCCCGATCATCATATATTTGCCGTTCACCTTGCGCGGGAACAGCGCCATGCCCTTGTTGCGCGACGCAGGGCCGGTCATCGGCACCAGATCGAACGCGCGAAAATCCTTGGTCCGCATCAGTTCGGACTGAATCTGCGACCCGTTATAGGCGGTGTACGTGCCCAGCCATTCGACCTGGCCGTCTTCGTGCGTGAACTGGACGAGGCGCAAATCCTCCAGCCCCTTCGACTGCGCGTCGGTGATCGGAAAGATCACCGTGCCCGACAGTGTGGAGTCACGGTGTCGATGCACGGTCACGGGACCCGAAGGGACATGCTCTTCGTCGGTGCCGTGGACGTCGGCGGCGGTCGCGAAGGGCGGTTCGGGCGCGAGCTTGAGTTCGTTCTTCGAAGTGATGATGCCTTCGCGGAACGCCACCGAGGAAATGTGGCCTTCCCCCACAGCGCGCAGGCTCATCAGGATACGCATCGAGCCCTTGGGCATGCCCGACTGATCGAAATGCGGTACCGCGCTGGGGTTCATCAAAGCAGCCGCGGCATAACTATATTCGTGACAGAAATAGGCCCCGATCAGCTGGCGTTTTTCATCGCCGATATCGCTGCTGTTGAGCCCCAGCAATTCCTCGATCTCGTCATAACGCGTCATGAACACGCGGCGCGTCTGCCAGTGGCGCGCCTCGAAATCCTTGAGCACGGCGTCGAGTTCGTCGCGCGTCTCCGAGGTCGATAGCGCGAGCACGGCATCGACCAGCCGCTCGGTGCGGCTCGGCCCCGACCCGTTGGCGACCCAGCCGATATGGAACGGTCGGACCACGACACGCGACGGGTCGGAATACAGCCTCAGGCTGTGATGGAAAATCTCAAGCAACAGTCGGCCCCGCGTCCAGTCGAAATCAGGCGCGGCGGCGCGAGCGAGGCTACGCGACGGCGCGGCCCGACCCTGCCACGGTTCCGACGCGCTTTCCAAGTGCGGAAATGGCGCAAGACGCCAATTGTAGCGCCAAAATCGACTCAGCGCCCTGATTTCGGTTAAGCCCGGTCGGCATCAGCCCGTCGAAACAGCCGCCATCCTGTGATGTGGCGAGCGGCAGGTCGAGATCGTTCTGCCCCAGATACCAACGATAGGCGCGGTTGGCTTCGTCGGCCCAGCGCGTATCGCCGGTCGCCTTGAACGCCGCCGCGCACGCATCGATTGTCGCCTGCGCTTCGAGCGGCTGTTGATCGAACGGCAGCGGTTCCTCGTAAACGCGGCCGAAGCTTTCGGTCCCGATCGCGCGGAAACGGCCTTCGGGGCTGGTCTGGCGCTCGACGATCCAGTTAAGCGTCGACAGCCCGCGTTCGACCAATTCGCTACGCTTCAATGCCATGCCGGCGCGGATCAACGCCTCGGGCAAGCGCGCATTGTCGTACGCCAGCACGATTTCGAACCATTCCCATTCGGGCCGGCGCGCGTCTTCGAGCAACGCCAGCAAATCGGTCGAGAAGCGATCGAGGATGTTCTGCGCCAGCTGATGCCCGGGATGCGCGCTGAGCATCGCCGCCGCGCCAAGGATCGCGAAAGCCTGCGAGCGCGGGCTGGTCAGTTCGAATGCGATGCTGGCAGTTTCGTCGAACAGCCGCACCGCCCAATCGCGATGCTTCGATGCCGTGGCGCGCTTGGCGGTGACGCCCAATGCCCACAGCGTGCGGCCATTCGAATCTTCCGACCCCATATCCTCGCACCAGGTGCGGTCGAAGTTCATGAAATTGCGGAAACGACGAACGTCGGGGTTCCACGCATATTGCACGAACGCGGCATACACCGTCATCCACTTGTCGCGGACGTCCTCGTCGAGATCGTCGATCGCGGTCATCAGCATCAGCGCGCGCACGTTATCGTCGATGCAATAGCCATGACGGCGGTCTGGGACCGACAGGATCGAATGCTGGAGCATGCCGGTCGCATCGCTCATCCGCTCGACCGCCGAGATGCTCGGGACGAGCGGGGTGAACGCCTTGGTGCTGACGATACGGCGTGGATGGTTCGCGACGATCGCGTCGATACCGGCCATCGCCGCTTCAGCCAGCCGCGGCCAGATCATCGTGCGGCCGCGCGCATAAGCGCGTTTCGACATGGCGACGCGCTCCGCATCGTCGGCGAGCAGCAGCCCGATTTCGCGTGCGAAAGCATCGACATCGCCAAAATCGACCAGCACGCCGTGGTGATCGGCGAGAATCTCGGTGGCGTGGATATACGGAGTCGAGACAACCACCTTACCAACGCCGACCGCATAGGACAGCGTCCCCGACGTGATCTGCGCCGGATTGGTGTACGGCGTAACGTAGAGGTCGGCGGCCTGTAGGTAATCGAGCAACTCCTCATGCTCGATGAAGCCGTCGATGAAGCGAACATTCTCCGCGACACCCTTATCGTATGCCAGCGCCTTCAGCCGGTCGCGATAGGCCTCGCCCTCATGCGCGACCAGATTCGGGTGCGTCGCGCCCAGCACGACGTAAAGCGCGTTGGGGTTGGCCGCGACGATCGCCGGCATCGCCGCGATGACCGTCTCGATCCCCTTGTTCGGCGCGAGCAGCCCAAAGGTGAGGAGTGTCTTGCGGCCTTCCCAGCCAAACTGCGCCTTCATCGTATCTGGATCGACCAGCGCACGGTCAGGCACGCCGTGCGGGATCATGACGACCGATTTGGGATTGGCGCCGTACACACGGGTCAGGATTTCGCGCCCGACCTCGGCCATCACTACGACCTTGGCAGCGCGCTTCAGGATTCCCTCCATCACGCGGCGCTGATCGTCGTTGGGGTTTTCCAGAATCGTGTGAAGCGTGACGATCACCGGCACCGACACGCGGTCGAGCAGAGCAAGGATCATATCGCCCGCCGTGCCGCCGAAAATACCGTATTCATGCTGGAGCCAAACCGCCTTGGCGCCACTCGCCTCGATCTGGCGGGCTGCGGCCAGATACGCCATCCGGTTGTCCTGGGCGATCGTGCCCGTTACGGCCGGCGGATAGTCATAGCCCTCGATGCGGTCGTTCATCGCGTAGACGTCGACCTGCATCCCCGGATAACGATCCGTGAGCGCCAAATACGTATCGGTGGTATATGTAGCGATGCCGCATTGGCGCGGCAAGAAGTTACCGATCAGCGCGATATGGTTGGTCCGGGGCAGTGCCGACGTCGTCGCCATCGTTGAACTTCCACTTTAGCACAATGGGCACAATGCCCGACTCATACCTCCCTGAACGGATTGACAGGATCATGGTTGCAGAATTGCTGCAATGCAACAAATGATTCGCGCTAACCTGGATTAATCCTGCGCCGGATCACCCACGCCCGCGATATCCAGGTACCCCCTGATCGGGCAGCCACAGCCCCTCCGGCGGCGCACCCGATTGCCAAAAGACATCGATCGGAATGCCCCCACGCGGATACCAATAACCGCCGATGCGCAGCCATTCCGGCTTCATTTCCTCGACCAGCCGCTGGCCGATCCCCACCGTGCAATCCTCATGAAACGCCGCATGGTTGCGAAAGCTGCTGAGGAACAGCTTCAACGATTTCGATTCGACGATCGTGTCGCCGGGCGCATAGTCGATCACCAGATGCGCGAAATCCGGTTGGCCGGTAACCGGGCACAGCGAGGTGAATTCCGGCGCGGCGAAGCGCACCAGATAGAGCGTGCCGGGGCGCGGATTGGCGACATAATCGAGCACCGCTGCTTCTGGAGAAGACGGGAGCGTGCTGGTCTGGCCGAGATGTTTTGGGAGCATCCACCCCATATAAGCATTCGCGACGGCGGCGGAAACCCGCCTCGACGCCGCCGCCCGGCGGGGCTAGAAAGCCCGCCGACGCCGTCTCTTTCTTCCCCAGGGCAAGTCCGGCACAGAACGAGTAACAAGGAGAAGATCATGGACGCGCTGGTGACGACCGAGTGGCTGGCAGGAGAATTGGGCGCGAACGACCTCCGCGTGGTCGATGCGACCTTCTTCGCAACCCTTCCCGGCGGTCCCGGCGGCGATGCCGCAGCGGACTATGAAAAAGCGCATATCCCCGGCGCGGTGTTCATGGATCTGGCCGATCTGAGCGACACCAATACCGACCTGCCGTCGATGCTCCCGCCGCCCGAGAAATTCGCCAGCCGGATGCAGACGCTCGGGCTGGGCGATGGCAGCCGGATCGTTCTTTACGACAATTCGCCCTATCACACCGCAGCGCGCGCGTGGTGGATGCTGCGCACGTTCGGCGCGCATGACGTTGCGATCCTCGATGGCGGGCTCGCCAAATGGCAGGCCGAAGGCCGCGACATCGCCAGCGGCAAGGAACAGCTTCGCCACCGCCACTTCACCGTTTGGGCCGACGATAAAGGCGTACGCACGCTCGATCAGATGAAAGCCAATGTCGACAGCGGCGCCGAACAAGTGCTGGACGCGCGCTCGCCGGCGCGCTTCAGCGGTGAGGAGCCCGATCCGCGCCCCGCGACGCATGCCGGACACATCCCGGGGTCCAAGAACCTGCCCTATGGCAAGCTGTTCAACGCCGACGGCACGTGGAAAACCGGCGATGCGCTCAAAGCCGAGTTCGATGCCGCCCGGGTGGACCTGACGAAGCCGCTCGTTACCACCTGCGGGTCGGGCATTACGGCCTCTGTGCTTGCCTTCGGCGCGCATCTGCTCGGCAACGAAGCAGCGTTGTACGACGGCAGCTGGTCCGAATGGGGCGCCGACCTTTCGACCCCGAAAGCGACCGGAGCGGCGTGAGCAAGGGCGGCAACAAGGACGACAAACCCGCCACCCGCGTCGTGACCGCGGGGCGGCGGGCGGAATGGACGCAAGGGATCGTCAATCCGCCGGTATGGCGCGCGTCGACGATCCTCTACGACGACGTCGCGCAGATGCGCGAGCGCGGGCGCGACACGCACCATCGGCTCTATTACGGACGGCGCGGCACGCCGACGCAATGGGCGCTGGCCGACGCGCTGACCGAGCTCGAACCGGGCGCCGAAGGCACGTTCCTCTATTGCTCGGGCGTCGCGGCAGTGACCGCGGCTTTGCTGTCCGTGCTGAAGCCCGGCGACGACTTGCTGCTGGTCGATTCGGCGTACGATCCAACGACCAATTTCGCCACCGGCTTCCTCAAGACCTTCGGAATCACCACGCGCCACTACGATCCGTCGATCGGGGCGGGCATCGCCGACCTGATCACCGACAAGACGCGCGCGATCCTGCTTGAAAGCCCCGGCAGCCTTACCTTCGAGGTGCAGGATATTCCCGCGATCGCCGCGGTGGCCAAGGCGCGCGGGGTGACGACGATCCTCGACAATACCTGGGCGACGCCGTTGTTGTTTCCGGCGATCGAAAAGGGCATCGACCTGACAGTATTGGCCTGCACCAAATATGTTGTGGGCCATTCGGACGTAATGCTGGGCGCGGTGACCGCCGCACCAGGCCATTTCGCCAAATTGCGCAACATCAGCCTCCAGCTGGGACAAGTTGCGAGTCCCGACGATTGCTGGCTCGGGTCGCGCGGGCTTCGGACGATGGCGGTGCGGCTCAAGCAGCATGAGGCGAGTGCGTTGCACATCGCGCGCTGGCTGAAGGATCGGCCCGAGGTTGCCAAGGTGCTGCACCCGGCACTTGCCGACTGCGCGGGTCATGACTTGTTCGTGCGCGATTTCAAAGGCTCGTCGGGTCTCTTTTCGTTCGCGCTCAAAGGCGCCGACGAAGCCAGCCGCGCGACGTTCATCGACGCCCTGCGACTGTTCGGGATCGGCTTCAGCTGGGGCGGGTTCGAAAGCCTCGCGGTCCCTGCCGACCCTAAACGTTCGCTGGGCGTCGCCGATTATGGCGGTGCGCTGGTTCGACTGCATATCGGGCTTGAGGACCCGGCCGATCTCATGGCCGATCTCGATCAGGCCTTTGCTGCGGTCGCCGCCGGGCAAAACCGCTAACGCAAAACCAGACTGTTGCTTTCCCGCAACAACATTACGTTTATGAGACGGTTTGGGGCCGAATGCTGTTGTGCGCCGCAGCGGAAACGGGCAATGAATCGGCCAGTGTCAGGCTCAACTGCCCGGTCGGTGCATCGAATTTTGCACCGATACAGAGGCTGGACCGGCACTGAGCAGGCGGGGACGAACGCTTTTTCGGTTCGAAAGGAACACAATGCGCTTCTCCCATATCAGCCTTGGCGCGCTTGCGCTTGCCATCGCCACTCCCGCCCTGGCGGATCCAATTCCGGCGACTGCAGCGGACCCGATAGCCACCGCTCCGGCGGCACCCGCCGATCCTGTTGTCGCTGCTGATCCCGCCGCTCCGGTGGCTACGCTGGACGATGCCGCTGCGCCGCCGCCCGCGTTCACCGTCACCGGCGGCATCACCGCAATCAGTGACTATCGGTTCCGTGGGCTGACCCAGTCGGACGAGAAGCTGGCTGTGCAGGCGACGATCAACGTCAACAGCGCGCTAGGCTTCTATGTCGGGACTTGGGCGTCGACGATCGACGGTGGTCCCGATGGCAGCACTCCGCTATTGACCGACTATGGGGTCGCGGAAGTCGATCTCTATGCAGGATACACCAAGACCTTCAGCGGCGTTGGCGTCGATGTCGGGCTGCTCTATTATTATTATCCTGGCGGTGGCGCCGGCCTGAAGACCGATTTCTTCGAGCCTTATGCGTCGATCAACTACACGATCGGTCCGGTCAACGCGAAGATCGGCGGCAACTATGCGTGGGGCGGTCAGTCCGGCCTCAATTTCACGCCCGGCTCCGACGATAACATCTATGTGTACGGGGAACTGGCGGGCGGCATTCCCAAAACGCCGGTTACGCTGAAAGCACACGTGGGCTATACTAACGGCTCGCTCGGGTTGGCGAATTTTACCACGTCCGACACCTATTGGGACTGGTCGCTGACCGCGGAAGCAGTGCTAAAGGGCCACTTCAAAATCGGCGTGAGCTATGTCGATACCGACATCACTGACCGGAGCGGCTTCTACTCAAAGGGCTCGGGATCGACCTTCAAGTCGGGCACCGGCAAGTTCTCGCAATTCTATGGCCGGGGCGCCACAGTGCTTGGGTATATCGGATTTACCTTCTGAGCCAATCGGGGGCGGCTTCTGTCGCCCCCGCATTTTCATGAGCTTCAATAAGACAATCATCTTCGTCGATGTGATGTTGTAACGTCGGGGCGTTGCGCCTAGATGGACGCAGCATGACCACCGCGATTCGCCATAATCTGCTGCACCACCTGCCCAAGCTCGATCGCTTTGCGATGGGGCTGTCGGGTCTGTGCGCGGTGCATTGCCTGGCCAGCGCCGTGCTCGTCGCGCTGGCGGCATCCGCGGGCGGGCTGTTGCTTCACCCGATCTTCCACGAAGTCGGGCTGACCATCGCAATCGGCCTGGGCGCGATCGCGTTGGGTCGCGGCATCTTCGAACATGGCTATATGGCGCCCGCGGTGACCGGTTCGCTCGGGCTCGGCATGATGGCCGGCGCGATGAGCTTGCCGCATGGCGATGGGCAGGAAACGCTATGGACGCTGATCGGCGTTGCGGTGCTCGCGCTGGGGCACGATCTCAACCGGCGCGCCGCCAACTAAGCTTGTTACCGGCGCCGCGAGCGCCTAAATCAGCGGCATGGGCGCACATCACCATCACGAGCCGGCCAGCGCCGATCTGGCCGTTGCGGCACAAGCCACGCTGGAGAAATCGGGCGAGCAATGGACGACGATGCGCGCGAGCATTTTCGATGCACTGTCCAAATTCGATAAGCCCGCCAGCGCGTACGACATCGCCGATGCGGTCTCGAAAAGCGAAGGCCGCCGCGTCGCCGCCAACAGCGTGTATCGCATCCTCGATCTGTTCGTCGGCGCCAATCTGGCGCGGCGTGTCGAAAGTTCGAACGCCTACGTCGCCAACGCGCACCCGGATTGCCTGCACGATTGCATCTTCCTGGTGTGCGACACGTGCGGCCAGACCACGCATATCGACGACGACCGCATCGCCAACACCGTCCGCCACGCCGCCGAGGCCGCGGGCTTTTCACCGGTCCGCCCGGTGATCGAGGTGCGCGGCAAATGCGCCAATTGCGAACAGGCTTAGCTGTCCACGATCGTCTGGACCAGATCTGGCGCGGAATGAGCGCGGGGTAGACATGCGTACTTTCCGAGTCTGCGCCCTGCGCCCCCGTCGCCGCTAGAGCCGTCCTTTACCAAAGGACCGACGTTCCATGAGCACGCACACGTTCGTGGGCAGCGGCATCGCTTCGTTGCGGGGCGTTCGACGCGCACGGCGACGCCCAAAACGGCTATTTCATGAGCGGCAGCCGCATGTTCGAAGCGATGTACTAGTGCACCAATCATCGACGCGATCCGGCCGCTGCATTGGTAGCTCGCACCCGATTAGCGCTGGACGCGCGGGCCGGATCGCGACACGACCCCGGAGATATGGCAAAACAATCGCGCGCAACCCGCCCCGTCCCGATCCTGATCAACAGCGAGGGCGGCACCGCCAGGTCGGCCGGCAAGGGCTTGGCCGACACCGTCGAAAAGGCATGCAAGGCGGCGGGGGTCGTCGCCGAGGTCCACCTGCTGCCGGGTGCGGAGATGGCCGAGGCGATCGACGCGGCGGTCGGCCAGCCGCTGATCATCGTTGGCGGCGGCGACGGGACATTGCGCTCCGCCGCGTCGGCGATCGTCAAGGCGGGAGCGAAAACGACCCTCGGAATCCTGCCGCTGGGCACGCACAATCATCTGGCGAAACAGCTCGCTATCCCCGCCGACCTGACCGCCGCGATCGAGGTCGCGGCGAACGGCGGGCGTCGCAAGATCGACGTGGCCGAGGTCAACGACCAACTCTTCCTGAACAACGCGTCGATCGGGCTGTATCCGATGCTGGTGCGCCAGCGAGAGGCCGAGCAGGAACGGCACGGCCTGCCCAAATGGCTGGCCAATGGCGTGGCGGCGCGCGCGGTGCTGCGCCGCCTGAAGCATCACTTGCTGCGGATCGAAATAGCGGGAACGGCGCAATCCGTGCGCACCCCGTTGCTGTTCGTCGGCAACAATGTTTACTCACTCGACGGCGGAAAAGTCGGGCAACGCGATGCGCTCGACGACGGCGAACTCTCGATCTTCGCGATGGCCAGCGCGACGCGGCTGAGCGCGCTCTGGTTCGCAGCCCGCACGCTTGTCGGCAAGGCGGACCGCGAGCGCGATTTCGCCGCACTGGCAACCGCGCCCGAATTGACCGTTTCGGCGCATGCGAGCGATCTGCACGTCGCGCTCGACGGCGAACTGGAATCGCTGCAAACCCCGCTGCACTTCAAGATCAGGCCGCTGGCACTCGACGTCGCCGTCCCGGCTTAGCCCGCCAGATCCTTCCCCATGCGCACCCCCGGCACCGGCACTCCGCCCTCGCTCATCTTCCGCACGCGCTCGATCGGTTGGTACCCCGCCGACAGATACAGCGGCTCGCCCGCCAGCGTCGCCATCAGTTCGGCGCGGCGAAACCCGGCCGCATAAGCCGCCGCTTCGTTAGTCGCGAGCACCAACCGCCCGATCCCGCGCCTCACGAAATCGGGGTCCGTGTACATCGCTCGAATTCGCGCCGGGTCCTTGGCCGGATCGAGCAGCGCGTCGTTCCGCAGGCCCAGGCTGTGACTGCCGCCATAGAGCGTCGCGCGATAGCTCCACCCGCCGCAGCCGACGACCTGCCCGTCCAGTTCGACCAGCGTGTAGGTCCGGTCCGCGATCAGTTGCGTGTCCAGCCCCATGCTGAGGCGGCTCGACGCGATCTCCTCGTCGCTCAGGAAACCGCGCTGTAATTCGGCGATCGCGCGGTCCATCAGCGCGGCGATCGCGGGAATATCCTCCTCGGTCGCCCACCGCGTCGTGAACCCGCTCATTTTCCGTCGAGCATCCCGATCGTCGCGGTCGCGGGTGGCTCGTTCGCCAGGCTTGCCGACACGCGCTCGGCCGCCTCCATCACGCGCAGGATATTGCCCCCGGCCAGTTTGGCGATATCAGCGTCGCTCCAGCCGCGGCGCATCAGCTCGGCGAGCAAGGCGGGATAGGTATCGACCCCATCCAGCCCGACGGGCAAATTGCCATCGACCCCGTCGAAATCGGCGCCGAGCCCGACATGATCGATCCCTGCGACCTTGACGATATACTCGATGTGGTCGGCGACTTCGGCGAGCGTCACCACCGGGCGCGGATGATCCTTTTCCCACTGGGCCAGCGCCGCTTTGGCGCGGTCGGGCTGGCCGATATAGAGCCCGCCATAAGGCGGCGAATAATAGCGCCCCTTCTCGGCGTTGCGGTCCGCGTCCCAGCGGCGGCGTGCCTCGGACACGTAACCCGGCGCATAATTGACCATGATCACGCCGCCATTCGCGGCGAGCAAGTTGAGTACCTTGTCGGACACGTTGCGGGGGGAATCGTCGAGGCCGCGGGCCGAACTGTGCGAGAAGATCACCGGCGCCTTCGACACGCGCAGCGCATCGATCATCGTGTCTTCGCTGACATGGCTGAGGTCGACCAGCATGCCGAGCCGGTTGAGTTCGCGCACGACTGCCTCACCGAACTTGGTCAGCCCCGAATGTTGCGGATCGTCTGTGGCCGAATCGCCCCAGGCAATCGTCTTGCTGTGCGTCAGCGTCAGGTACGACGCGCCCAGCGCGCGATAGGCGCGGAGGACCGAGAAGCTCCCGTCGATCTGCCCCCCGCCCTCGACCCCCAGCATCGACGCGATCTTGCCTTGGGCGTGAATGCGGCGAACATCGGCGGCGGTCACGGCGGGCGCGAAAACATTGGGATAGCGACGGAAGATTTCGCGCATCAGCCCGATCTGGTCGAGCGTCGCCTTGACCTGATCGGGACCCGACATTCTGGCATCGACGTAAACCGACCAGAATTGTCCGCCGACGCGGCCGGCGCGCAGCCGCGTGATGTCGGTATTATATTTTTTGGGGTCGAGTTTGGTCAGGTCGAGCGTCCAGCGCGTATCGCCCGCTTTGTCGACCAGCGTCTCCGCCCAGTCGTTATGCCCGTCGATCAGCGGCGTCTTCGCCAACACCGCGGCAACACGCGCTTGGTAGGACGGGGCCGCGCCGATCAGCAGCGGCGTGGCGAGGAGCAGGGCCAGGGCAATACGCATCCGGGAAGCGTATAGCCCGCCCCTGTCCCGTCAAGCGGCGTCGGCGCCCATCTCTCGGCTAAGCACGTCGAACCGACCGTTTTCGATGCGGATTTCATTAAACGACGGCAGGGTCGATCGCGTGCGCTCTGACAGCGTTCCGGCGCCGATCATGCGGATGCTGGCATCGCCCACGCGCCGTTCGATATCGAAGGCATCGTGGACGTGCCCGCTCAGCACTGCCGTGACCCCCGCCTGCGCCAGCGCCTCGAACGCCGCGTCGCCGCGCCGCGTGTGGCTGGCCATGCCGGTCTCGCGCCCGACCAGCGGGTGGTGGCACGCGATCAGGACCGTTGAATCCTTCGGCGCCGCTTCGACCAGCGCGAGCGTCTTTTGCAGCTCGCGCGTGCTGACATGGCCGTTCGCCCAGTTGAGCCGCCACTGCGCCCGCGCGGTCGTCACCAGCGGCACGATCGCCACGCCGGGCAGGTCGAGCGGCTTCTCGACCAGAGCCTCGACCCCGTGATAACGACGATAGGGCCGGAAGATTCGGTCGAACGGGTTGAAATAGGGCAGATCGTGGTTGCCGACCTCGACCGTCACGGGCCGCCCGAGCGATTGCAGCCATGCCAGCGCCGCCGCGAATTCATGGCTCCGCGCGCGCATTGTCAGGTCGCCGGTCATCACGATCGCATCGGGCTGTTCGGCTGAAACAAGCTCTCCGAACCATATGACGGCGGCCTTGTCCTCGCGGCCGAAATGGACGTCGCTGACGTGGAACAGGCGGGTCATGCTGCTTCCCCGATCGTCGCGATGAATTGCGCGCGTGAGCGACCCGCGGTCATCACCGCACCAGGCTCGAGCGACACCGGCTCACCGTCGAATAGCGCCAGCACCGAGCGGCGTTCGGCCACGCTGAGGGTCGTGGCGCGCCGCTCGGTCACCGCGTGCGCAGCGACCCAGTCGCCCGCGATCCAGCTCCAGCCGAGATCCGCGATCGAGCGGAAGTCGCGCGCATCGACCGCCGCGACCTGCAAGTGATCGTCGACCGCATGGACAAACGCGCCCTGCACCTGAGGTGGAAAGCCCGGCGCGCCTGCCAGCCGGATCCCGCGCCCGAAGGTCCGGCGCCACGCCATCCTGATCGCCGGGAGTAATCGGCTCAACCGCCCCGAACGCACCATTTCGCGCGCCCGAAACCAGCTCGCCGCCGGACCGACGATCAGCCCGACAAAAGCGCGGTTCTTGCCCGATTCGACAAAGGGCAGCCCCACACGGCGATGGTCGGTGTGCGCCGCCGCGACGATCGCCGTCGGATCGGCGTTGCCGTGGAGCGTCTTGGCCAGCATGTTCATCGTGCCCCCTGGCAGAATCAGGACCGCGCCCTGCCATTCCGCCAGTGCACAGATCGCCGCATTGATGGTCCCGTCCCCGGCGAATAGCACGGCAGTGTCGACTTTTGCCCGATCGAGCGCTTTCGGAGTCGGCAGCGCGTCGTCAGGAAAATCCGTCCGCCCGGCCAACGTGAGGCCGCGTTCGGCGAACAGTCGCTCGACCGCGGCCGCTTTGGCGGGATCGGTCGAGCCTGAATGTGGATTGGTGATCAACCAGAGTCGTTGCATGAACGACATAACGCGTCAGCGCCGCGAAGTTTCGTTCACTCGGGCACATCCATCGTGACGCGCGTCCCTTGTCGATCGCTCACGGTGTTGAGAGTCCCGCCCGCCTGCTTGGCAAATGCTTCGATCAGCCGCTGCCCGAGTCCGCCGTCGCTGCGTTTCGGCTGGGGTTGGGCGGGCAGCCCGACGCCGTCGTCGGCCACGGTCAATCGCCAGCCGCCGTCGTTCAGCCGCTTCCACGACACATGGATCGTCCCGCTCTCGCGCCCGGCAAAGGCGTGTTTCGCGGCGTTAGTGACGAGCTCGTTGACCACCAGCCCGATCGACACCGCATGATCGCGCTGGATCGTCATCCCGTCGACATCGCAAATGAGCGTCACCCCGCCACGCAGGAGCAGGGCGTCCGAGAGCGCGCCGCACAGGTCGCTGAGATAATCGCGAACATTGACCTCGCTCGATTGCCCATCGCGGTACAGATGCCGGTGGGCGCGGGCGATACTGTCGACGCGCATCATCGCCGCGCCGAGCGCTTCGGCGGTAGCAGGGTCGCTCACCCGGCGCCGCTGAATGTCGAGCATGCTCGCGACGATCGCGAAATTGTTCTTCACCCGGTGTTCGAATTCGGTGAGCATCAGGTCGCGGTCGGCGATCTCGCGGTCGCGCTCCTGCGTTGCCCGGCGCACCGCACGACGAAAGGTTTCGGCGAGAAAGATCGTTAGCCCGGCGGCCACCACGATCGCGAACAACGTCCAGTAAGGCCCGCTTTGCGTCGTGTTTGGGGCCGGCAGGTAGATGGCGTAAAACGAATAACCGATCGATATGATGGCGGCGAGCAATCCCGATTGCCAGCGCGCGAACAAAGTCGCGACCATGATCGCCGGATAGACCAGCGCAAACACCGCCGCGCCCGGCGCGACAAGGTTGATCAGATAGCGCAGCATGGCGCCGACGCTGATCGTCAGCAGCGCAACGCCGACCTGCGTCGCCCAGCGCGGGATCGTCGGCGCCAACCGATCCGGTAAGTCGAGTTCGCCGATCCTTGCCATCATCGAACTCGGCATCGTTACGCCCTCGAAAGTCAAGCCGACCCGGCCCGAAATTGATCCTAATCAGTCAGAAAGGTAGTTTCTTCCCCGTCCGCCCGGCAAGGTCCGTGACATAGTGCCAGGCGACGCGTCCCGAGCGTCCGCCGCGCCGCGTGGCCCAGCCGATCGCTTCTTCGGCATCGAAGGGAAGGCCGAAGCGATCGGCATAACCGCGCACGATCGCGACATAGCCATCCTGATCGAGCACATGGAACCCCAGGCTCAACCCGAACCGGTCGGCGAGCGCCAGATGATCGTCGATGCTGTCGCGCGGATTGATCGCGCTTTCCTGTTCGGCAATGTCGCGGGGTACGAGGTGGCGGCGATTGGCGGTGACCACCAGCCGGGCATTGGCAGGCCGTGCTTCCGCCCCGCCCTGAAGCAGCGATCGCAGCGCGCGGGCGTCGGCCGCCGCGTCGAACCCGAGATCGTCGAGGAACAGGATGAAGGCGCGCGGGATGCCGTCGATCCGGTCGAACAACGCCCGCAACCCGTGCATGTCGGCGACCTCGATCAACGCGAGCGCCTTCCCCCCGGCCTGCACCGCTGCCACCGCGCTTTTGACCAAAGCCGACTTGCCGCTGCCGCGCGCGCCCCACAGCAGTACGTCCTGCGCGGCGTAACCCGCCGCCAGCCGGCCGAAATCTTCGACCAAAGTGGTCTTTTGCGCATCGACCCCGAGCAGCAGATCGAGCGGCAGCGGATCGAATTTGCGCGCCGCGACCAAGCGCCCGTCGCGCCAGACATAGGCCGGGTGCGCCAGCGGGTCGGCATCCGCCGGAACGGGTGGGGCGAGCCGCTCCAGCGCAGCGGCGATACGGTCGATCGGGTCGGTCACGCCGCGCTGTTACACGCCGGCGCAATCGAACGGAACCGTTTAGGGTCTAGCCGAGTGATTTGAGCAAGGCCTGCGCGGGCGCGCGATCCGTGAACGCAGGATCGCCCAGCGCCAGCGTGATCGCCGCCTTCGCCTCGGCATTGCGCCCCAGATCGGCATAGACCTGCGCCAAATGCCAGCGAATCCCAGCATGCGCAGGCGCCAGCGACGCCGCCTTTTCCAGCAGATCGCACGCTTTGGCATTCTCACCCGCCTGATACAGCGCCCAGCCATAGGCATCGGTCGCGACCGGGTTCATCGGCGCCAGCTCGTACGCCGCGGCGCCGTAAGACAGCGCATCGTCGAGATTGTCCGCGCCGATATTGGCATAGGTCAGTTCGGCGAGCAGCCCGGCGTCGCGCGACCCGACGCGCGAACGCAAATCCTCCAACGTGCCGATCGCCCCGGCCCAGTCGCTGGCCGCAATCTGCCAATGCGCGGTCAGCCGCAGCGCCCCGATATTTTCCGGATGCTGGTCGAGGAATAGCGCCAGCACCCGCAATGCTTCGGGGCGGCGCCCGGCGCGGTCGAGCGCGTCGACCGTACGCAGCATCGTCGATTCGTCGAACCTGATATCGGCCGCCCGGCGATACGCGTCCGCCGCATCGGCGAACCGGCCCATTGTCATCAGCGTGTCGCCGACCAGCAGATGCGCGGCGGGTGCGCCCGGGCTGGCGGCTTCGAGCGCCTTCGCGCGGGCCAGCGCATCGCCGGTCTGCCCGGCGTCGATCAACGCGCGGACCACGCCCACCGCAAGCACCGGGTCGGTCGGATCCTTGTCGGCTGCCGCGGCGAGCACCGCCAGGCTGTCATCAGCCCCGAACGGGGTCGCACCGCGCAGCATCGGCCACGCCGCACGATCGAGAAATTTCGCCGCCCAGTCGCGCTCGCCATTCGCCTCGAACGCGCGGCCGACCAGTCCCAACGTATAGCTATCGGCATCGCCGCGCAGCGCCATCGGTCGCAGCACGTCGAGCGCGCTCTTGGCATCGCCGGATCGCAACATCGCCGCGCCGAGCAAGCGGCGTGCAGTCATGTTCATCGGCTGGCGTCCGACCAATTCGCGCCACTTGCCGATCGCCTGTTCGAAATCGCCCGCCTGATAATCGAGCGTCCCCGACAGCAGCAATACGCCCGGCAAATGATCGATCGACCCGCCCGTGCGCTGCATCAGGCTGCGCGCGAGGTCGTAATTTTCGGCGCGCGCGGCGAGCACCGCCTGAAGGTACAGCGCCTGCGGGCTGCCCGGGCGCGCCGCCAACGCGCGGCGCGTCGCGGAAAGCATGTCGTTATAGCGACCCATGTCGCCGACGGTCGCGGCATATTCGATCAGCGCGGGGTGATAATAGGCGTCACGCGCCAGCGCCGCCGTGAACCACGGCACGGCCGCGGCCAGCCCATATTGGTCGCGCACGAGTTCGCCGCGCAGCGTCAATGCTTCGAGATTGGCCGGGTCGAGCGCCACCGCACGCTCGGCATTACCCGCCGCGCCGGCGATGTCGCCGGCGGTGTAGCGGATCCGCCCAAGGTCGGACCAAGCATAGGAATTGGCCGGATCGGCGTCGAGCAATTCGCCGAGCATCGCCTGCGCCTCGGCCACCTTGCCCTGGGCGGCGAGCGCGCGCGCGGCGATCCGCGCCGAATAGCCGCCGAAGCGCGGGTCCGCCTTTGCGACCTCGGCCAGCGCCCGCTTGGCATCGCCCTGGAGCAACCACGCCTCGGCCAACATCTGGTGCCCGCGTTTCATGTCGAAACCCTTGGCGGCGGCGCGCGTCAGCTCGGATTCGGCGCCCACGCCGTCGCCCAGCGCCAGATAGGTCCGCGCCAGCACGGCATGTGCCAGCCCCCAATTGGGATCGGCCTTGACCGCCTTTTGCGCATAGGCCCGCGCGGCGTTGAAATTGCCCGACTTGAGCAGACCCAGGCTAAGCACGATCTCGCCCTTCGCCTGCGACGCATCAGCGCGCGCGGGGGTCGCCACGCTCAACGTGATCCCGGCCACAGCGGCCATCGCCACCGTGCCGATCAGGGCGCCTTTGATGATGGGCTTCATGGGGTTCGTCCTACGCATGGAGGTCATAGCTTTTGAGGAGGTCGTAGAGCGTCGGGCGGCTGATCCCGAGCAGCTTGGCGGTGTTCGAAATATTCCCCTCGGCGCGCGCCAAGGCGTGGCGGATCGCCTTGCGGTCGGCGACTTCGCGGATCGCTTTGAGGTTGATCGGATCGGCTTCATCCTTGCCGCCGAGATCGAGGTCGGCGGCCGTCACATGTTTGCCGTCGGCCATGATCACCGCGCGCTTCATGCGGTTTTCGAGCTCGCGCACGTTACCCGGCCAGCCCCACGCGTCGATCGCCGCCAGCGCATCGGGCGACAGGCCGGTGACCGGCCGGTTCATCGACTTGGCATATTGGTGGAGGAAATGCTTGGCGAGCAACGCCGAATCTCCGGCACGCTCCGCCAGGCTGGGAATGCGTACGACGATTTCGGCGAGGCGGTAGTAAAGGTCCTCTCGGAAGGTGTTCGCGACAACCATCGCATCGACGTCCTGATGCGTCGCGCAGACGATCCGCGTGTCGACCGCAATCGCCTTGCGCCCGCCGATCCGCTCGATCACCCGCTCCTGCAAAAAGCGCAGCAGCTTGACCTGAAGCGGCAGCGGCACGTCGCCGATTTCGTCGAGGAACAACGTGCCTCCGTCGGCCTGTTCGATTTTGCCTTCGGTGGTCTTGACCGCCCCCGTGAACGCACCCTTTTCGTGCCCGAACAGCTCGCTTTCGAGCAAGGTTTCGGGGATCGCCGCGCAATTGATCGCGACGAACTGACCCTTGCGCCCCGACGCATTGTGCAGCCCGCGCGCGAGCACTTCCTTGCCGGTCCCGCTGGCGCCGAGCAGCATGACCGACACGTCGGCGCCCGCGACGCGCTCGATCATGCTCGTCACTTTGAGCATCTCGGGCGCGGCGGTGATCAGCCCACCCATCGCCGCCGCCGGCGACGCGGCCAGACGGCGGTTCTCGGCCTCGAGCGCGTGCACGTGGAACGCCCGCGCGACGATCAGCCCGAGCGCGTCGATGTCGATCGGCTTTTGGTAGAAATCCCACGCGCCCTCGCCGATCGCGCGCAACGCGCTTTCGCGCGCGCCGTGGCCCGACGCGACGATCACCTTGGTATCGGGCTTCAATCGCAGGATCTCACCAAGCGTCGCGAACCCTTCGCTCACGCCATCCGGATCGGGCGGAAGTCCCAGATCGAGCGTGACCACGGCAGGCTCTTCGGCGCGGATCGCGTCGATTGCCTCGCGCCGGTCGCTCGCGACGATCACGTCGTATCCGTCATAGGCCCAGCGCAACTGGCGCTGCAGCCCGGCATCGTCCTCGACGATCAGCAATTTGGGTTTGGTCATGCCGCACGGTCCACTTGTTCTGGTGCAATGGCGCTGCGCAAGGAAATGGTGAAGCGCGTCCCCTCGCCTTCGCGGCTGACCACATCGAGCGCGCCGCCCATCGCCTGGACCAGCTGCATCGCTTCGAATGCGCCGATCCCGAACCCGCCATTCTTGGTCGAGACGAACGGGCGGAACAGGCGATCGCGGACGAACGCTGCGCTCATGCCCGTGCCGGTGTCGGCCACGTCGATGCTGGTGCGCCCGACCACGACGGCGACCGGGGTGCCCGCCGGGCTGGCTTCGATCGCGTTTTGAATCAGATGCCCCAGCGCCTGTTCGAGCCGCGCCGGGTCGGCCACGGCAACGCCGTCACGCTGGCCGGTCACGGCGACCGGATGGCCGCCCGCGCGGCGCCGGGCGACGCGTTCGGCCAACGGCATTAGTTCGACCGCCACCGGATCGTCGGCGCGACCCGAATGATGCTGTGACAGGCGCGCTAGCAGATCGTTCATCCGTCCCGCCGAATCCTTGAGCGTCGCGACCATATCGGCGCGGAACTCGGGGTTGTCGGCGTGACGTTCGGCGTTGCGCGCGACCAATGTCAGCTGGCTCACCAGATTCTTCACGTCATGCATGATGAATGCGAAGCGGCGGTTGAATTCGTCGAACCGACGCGCGTCGGCCAATTGCTCGTGCGCGCGCGCCTCGGCCAGATAGCTCGCGACCTGGCGCCCGGCGATGCGGAGAAGGTCGAAATCCTCCCAGTCGAGGCTGCGGTCGATCGGCGGCCGCGCCAGCAGGATCGCACCGATCAGCTTGCCCAAATGGACCAGCGGCACGACCGCCCACGCCGCGCCCTGATCGAGCATCCATTGCGGCACGGCGCTCAATTCGACGGGTGCTGCATGACCCGAACGCACGCTATCGAGTTCGACGATCCGCGCGCCGCGCGCCAGAAACAGCGCGAGTTCCTCGCCCGCGACGCTGGCGGGCGGCTCGGCATCCCAGTTCCAGCCAGCGCCCAGCGTCAGCGCATTGCCGTCCGCGACCAGCAACAGCCCGGCGGGCGAATCAGTGACGTCGGCCACCGCCTTGACGATGCGCTCCTCAAGCGGTGCCGCACCCTCCCCCGGGGTGCCCAGCGTGTCGGTGAAGCGTGTCCATTCGGCGCGGTAATCGTAGCGGTGGCGAAACAGGTGCTTTGCCACCATCACGCGCAGCCAGGCCTTGATCGCGGGCGACGAGAATAAGGTCAGCAGCGCCGCCGCCGACCCGAACACGAACGCCGTCTGCGCGACCCGGGCATAGCCGCCGCCGAACGCGTCGATCGCGCTCATCGCCAGCACGGTCGCCAGAACATAGGCGGTCACCGCGACCAGCGAGAGCGACTGCCACGTCACGGTGCGCGAAATCTTCAGCGTCCAGTCGCCATTGCGATGCACCGCAATCGCCAGCATCGGCACGATCCCGGCCATCACCAGCCCGCGCGCGGCGACCAGTTGCTGCGGCCAGTATCCGCCAAGATAGGCGGCGACATAGAGCGCCAGATCGGCGCTCCACATCGTCGCCAGCGCGATCACGGCCATGCGAATCCCGCTGCGCACGCCCGGCACGACGACCGAATAGAGATGGTGGACCAGCACGAGCGCCCCCACCGCGACCATCATGCCAAGCAGGATGCGAACCGCGGCGACGCCCGCCATCGTCTCACCGGTCAGCGACGCTTGCACGACGCTAAGCACGATTCCTGCCAGCGCGACCAATCCGACCACGCCGTAGATCGTCTTCACCGCGCTCGACTGGCGCGCGGTCGGATCGCGCCGCAACAACGCGAACATGAATCCGAGCCAGCCGAGATTGCGCAGGCTCTCGGCAACCCTGGTCACGACATCGCCGCCGCCGATCCCCGCCACCGCCAACGCCCACAGCGCCGTCAGCCCCAGCGCCACAAGAAATGCCGTGCGCGGCACGCTACCCGCGCCGTCGCGCAGCTGCGACACCGCAAGCCCCGCGAACAGCAAGGCGGCGAGCGCGTGGCCCCACAGGATCAACGTGCTGGCCATCGCCTCAGCGCGCGCCTTCCGGCCACAGCACGACACGGATCGTCTGAAGGATGATCAGCAAGTCGAGGAACGGCGAATAATTCTTGGCGTAATAAAGGTCATATTCGAGCTTCTGCCGGCTGTCCTCGATCGACGCGCCATAAGGATAATTGATCTGCGCCCAGCCGGTGATGCCCGGCTTCACCATGTGGCGCTCGGCATAATAGGGCAGCTGCTGTTCGAGATCCTCGACGAACTGCGGACGCTCCGGGCGCGGACCGACAAAGCTCATCTCGCCCTTCAGCACCGACCAGCATTGCGGCAGTTCGTCGATCCGGCATTTGCGGATGAAGCGCCCGACGCGCGTGATACGCGGATCGTCCTTCTCCGCCCATACCGCCTTGCCGCCGATCTCGGCATCCTGCCGCATCGAGCGCAATTTGATGCAGTCGAACCCGACGCCGTACAGCCCGACGCGGCGCTGGCGATAGAAAGCCGGGCCCTTGCTCTCCAGCTTCACCGCGATCGCGGTGGCGATGATCACCGGACCCATCAGGATCAGCAGCAACGCGCTGGCGGAAATGTCGAACAGCCGCTTGAAGATGCTCGACAGCATCCGCCCGGAGGAGAAGCCGTCGGAGAAGATCAGCCAGCTGGGATTGACGCTCTGCAAATCGACGCGCCCGGTTTCGCGTTCGAGGAAGGTCGAGATTTCGTTGACGTGGACCCCGGTGGTTTTGATCCGCAGCAAGTCCTTGAGCGGCAAGGCGTTACGCCGTTCCTCCAGCGCCAGCACGACTTCGCTGGCGTTGAGCAGCACGACATGGTCGGCAAGGTTATAGATCGCGTCGCGCGCAATCGCTTCGGGGATGACGCGGTTGGCTTCGCTCATCGACAAATACCCGACCACGACGAACGCCGATCCAGGCTGTTGCGACAATTGTTTCAGCCGGGCGGCGCGCGGACCCGCGCCAAGCACGACGACGCGGCGCTTGAACACCTGGCTGCCCAGCATCTTGCCGAGCAGGATACGCAGCACGATCAGCAGCACCGCCGAGAGCGCCATCGCGTAAAGCAGATTGGAGCGCCAGAAACTGAGTTGCGGCGACAGGAAGAACACCACCGACAGCACGATCACGCCAAGTGAGATCGCCACCAGCAACCGCGCCGTCGCGCGGCGCAGCGATTGCAGCGCGTCGGCGCCGTACACGCCGACCGCCACCATCGCCGTTTCCAGCGAGGCGGCGAACACCATCAGCTGAACCAGCCGCTCGCTGATCGGCTCGACGATGCTGCCCAATTGATGCAGACGCAGGGAATAGGCGATCTCGGCGGCCGTCATCAACAGCCCGAAATCGAGGAACCCGAGAAACAAAACGGCGTGCGGCACATAGTGCTTGAACAGCCTGATCATGGTCTTCGCCTGCCTTCGTTGACCGCGCGCGTGTAAGCTTTTCCGACACAGTCACGCGCGGTGTCGCAGAAATTGACAAACAAAGGTTGAACGCCTGCGGAAACCGGCGGCGACATGCGAGTTTCGCAATTGCAGCCTAAGCCCCTAGATAGACCGCAAGAGCAAAGGACCCGTGAATGCCCGACACGACGCCAATTATCCCTGTGATCCTGTCGGGCGGATCGGGCACGCGGCTGTGGCCGATGTCGACTCCCGAAACGCCCAAGCAGTTGCTCGCGCTGACCGCCGACGAAACGATGCTTCAGCTGACCGCCGCGCGCACCAGTGGCGAGCGGTTCGCGGCGTCGATCGTGGTCGGCAATGCCCGCCATGCGGAAGAGATCGAGCGCCAGCTGGAGGCGATCGGGGCGCCTGCGCAGGCGCTGATCCTCGAACCCGCCGGGCGCAACACCGCACCCGCCATCGCCCTTGCCGCACTGGCCGCGGGGAGCGACGACGCGGCGTTGCTGGTGATGCCCTCGGACCACGTGATCGCCGATGTCGAGGCGTTTCACGCCGCGATCCACGCGGCGCTACCGCTGGTCGAGCAGGGCTGGCTGGTGACCTTCGGGATCGATCCGCATGCGGCCGAGACCGGCTATGGCTGGATCCATGTCGGCGATGCGATTGCGCCGCGCGTGCACAAGGTCGCGCATTTCATCGAGAAGCCCCCGCTCGACCGCGCCGAAGCGATGCTGGCGGCGGGCGATCATGTCTGGAACGGCGGCATCTTCCTGTTCCGCGCCGACGCGTTTCTGGGCGCGCTGGCGGTCCACGCCCCCGACATGCTCCGCGCCGCGCAGCAATCGATGCTCAAGGCCGTGACCGAGGGCGCGCGCATCTATCCCGACCCCGAAAGCTTCGCTGCCTCGCCAGCGGAATCGATCGACTATGCGGTGATGGAAAAGGCCGAGCGCGTTGCCGTGGTCCCCGTCTCCATGGGCTGGAGCGACCTAGGCAGCTGGGACGCGTTGCACGAGATCAATGCGTGCGACGAGCATGGCAATTCATGCAAGGGCGACGTCGTCGCGATCGAGACCGAAGGCTGTCTGGTCCAGGCGGACGGCGTCCGCGTCGCCTTGGTCGGGGTCACCGACCTGATCGTTGTCGCCAATGGCAAGGACGTCCTGATCCTGCCGCGCGGGCGCAGCCAGGAGGTGAAGAAGCTGATCGAGGCGATGAAGAAGGACTGAAGGGCGCCGGCTGCTCGGCGCCCCCGCCGCCGGTCAAAACGCCAGCTGGACGCCGATCCGATAGGTCTGGCGGTAATGCTCGTTCTCGATCAGTTGCGACGGGATCGCCTGAAACCGGCGCCACGGTGAATCGAGCAGATTGTTGGCTTCGCCGAAGATCGTGAACGCCTTGACCGGCGAAAAGGCCAGCCGCGCGTCGAGCGAATTGTTCTCGCCGGTATATTGGTCGGTTGCCGCCGAACCGCCCAGCGTATCGAGATATTTCGAGCGATAGGTGTACGCCAGCCGTGCGGTGATCCCGTACTTTTCATAGAAGAGCTGCGCGGTGCCGGTATATTTCGACTGGAGGAAATTGGGCACCTTGCCGACGCGACCCGGCACGCCCTGCGCCGACCCGTCGGTATAGGTGAAATTGCCCGATACCCCGAACCCGTCGAACGGCGAAGGCAGGAATTGCAGCTGCGTCTGCAGGTTGATTTCGACGCCGTAGAGTTCGGCCTTGTCGGCGTTGATCGGCTGCGTCACCAGCGCGCTGGTAAAGGCTACCCCGCCGAACGTGCCCGCCTGTGTCGAGCCCGACGTAAAGATCGGATTGTCGAGATGTTTGTAGAACGCCGCGACCGACAGGATGCCCTGGCCCGGGAGATAATATTCGATCGACAGGTCGCCCGCGACCGCCTTGTACGGCTTGAGGTTGGGGTTGCCGAGCGCGACTACGCCTGCGCCCGGCGTGGTGTCCGACACATTCACATACGGTGCCAGATCGGCGTAATTGGGCCGCCCGATCGCGGTCGTCGCGGCAGCGCGGATAACCAGCCGGTCGCTGGCGTCGAAGCGCACGTTGAGGTCGGGGAAGACGTCGGTGTAGGCGCGCTTGTTGGTGACGTTGAAATCCTGCGCCGGAGTCGAGGCGGGGGTGAACGACTTGCCGCGATAGGTGCCGTCGGTGTGCTCGACCCGGACGCCGGGAATGATCGTCAGCTTGCCGAGCTTGAACGTGCCCATGACGTAACCGGCAAGCACTTTCTCGCTGAGGTCGTAATCGTTGACCAGCGAGTTGGCGAGCGTCGTGGCAAGATCGGACGTGCTCTGCGTCCGCGCGCCCGGATTGGTCACGGTGTAATAGGTCTGCGCCAGATCGTAGTTGATCCGCGGGCCGAACAGGTAGCGCCCGTCATAGATCGAACTGCCACTGTCATATGACGCGCCGTTGGTCGACAGGTTGGTCGAACTGGCCAGCGTATATTGCTGCAAATCACGATTGTTGGTCTTGTCGGTCTGCTGATATTTCGCGCCGATCTTGATCGTGCTGTTGCCGTCCGATCCGATCGGCAGCGTCAGGTCGGCGCGCGCCTGATACAGGTTTTCCTCGGCGCGGCGGCGGTCGTAATTGACGCGAAAGCCCTGAAACAGCGCCGCATTGTACGGCGTGCCGTTGGCGGTGTTGACGCGGAACAGCACGTCGCTGGTGTCAAGCGTCAGCCCGGTCAGCGCGGTGCTGCCGGTGCGGAACGAGAATTCGGAGCGCAGCGGGTCTTTCTTGAGCGCCTTGCTGTAGGTGCCCTGCACTTCCAGTTCGGCGCCGCCCAGCTTGAACTTGCCGCCGAGTTCGCCGGTGAAAGTGCTGTCGTCCTCGTTGCGCAGCCGCAGGAAACGCGTGCCGCGCGCGCTGAACGTGCCGCCCGTGGCGATCGCGGTATTGGTGTTGGTCTGCGCGGTGGTGATCGTTGCGCTCGGCGCCGTTACCGGAATTTCGATGCGGAACTGGTCGCGCGTTTCGTGATCCTTGAACGTCGAATAGAGCGTGCGCAAATAGAGGCTCACCGACGGACTGGGGCGCCAGTCGAGATTGGCCACCACGCCGTAGCGAGTCCGCGTCAGGTTGTAGTCGCGCAATCGATAGTCGTCGGGCAGCGCGGTTCCGACCGCGCCCGGATCGTCGCTGCGCCAGTTCGACGACCCCTGAAGGTTTTCCGAGGTGATCGGACGCCGCGAATAATTGCCCGACAGCACAATGCCGAAGGTCTTGTCCGGGCCGAAGCGTGTGCCGACGGTCGCGTCGCCTTCATACGGGCTCTTGCCGCTCAGGTTGCTGTAGCCGTTGGCGATGCGGATATTGGCGAACGCGCCCTTGCGATCGAACGCCGTGAGCGTGTCGATATCGACCTGACCCGCGATCGCGTTGGCGTCGCGGTCGGCGGTGAGCGATTTGACCACCGTGACCGACCCGATCAGCGACGAGGGGATGTCGTCGAGCTTGACCTGCCGCCCCTCGGGTTCGGGCGCCGGCGCGGTCTGGCCGTTGACCGTGACGTTGGCGAGATTGGGATTGGCGCCGCGGATAATGACGTAGCGGCCCTCGCCCTGATCGTTGGCGACCGAGATGCCGGGCAAGCGGCGCACGGCTTCGGCGACGTTCTGGTCGGGCAATTTGCCGACATCGTTGGCGTTCAGGCTGTCCTGAATGTTGTTCGACACCTTCTTCGCCTGCAACGCGCGGCGATCTGCGGCACGCGTGCCGGTGATCACGATGTCCTTGCCGGTATCGGCGAGTGCGGGATCGAGCGGGAAGTCGACGAGTTCGGGCGTATCGCTCGACGTCGCGTCGCGCGTGACCGTCGCAAAGCCGATATACGAAATCTGGAGTTGCACCGGCCCGGCGGGAATGTCCTTGATCGTGAACACGCCGCTGTCGTCGGCGGTGGCGACCTTGTCGCCGACCCGGACCGTCGCGCCGGGCAGCGGGGCGCCCGTCGTCGGGTCGATCACTCGTCCGGCGACATCGGCGGCGAAGGCGGGGGTCGCGACCCCCGCGAGCAGGAGGGCGCCGAGTGCGAGACGCGATGCATCGCTCAGCCAGCTGCCGTGGTTGGTCATGATCGTACCCCCGTTTGATGCTCACATTGGGATTTCCCAATGTTGCGTTGCAGCGGGCGCTAACCCGATTTCGCGACAGGTCAGCGTCATCGGAATGAAGGTTCAATGTCGTTTCGGTGACGAATCGATGACCCGCTTGCGGCGGTTGCCTGACGCTACTAAGCGCCCGCCGCAAAGGGGTGCCTATGATGCGTTACACGGCTGCGATATCGGCGATCATGATCCTGACCGGGTGCGCTGCGACGCCCCCGGCGCTTGCGCCGGCACCGCCCGCCGGCACGGTCGACGTGCCCGCGTGGCGCGAAACCGCCGCCGTGACGAGCGCCAAAGATGCCGCCGACGATCCCGCGATCTGGCGTAACCCGCGCGACCCGGCGAACAGCCTGATCGTCGCGACCGACAAGCAGGAAGGGCTCAACGTCTACGGGCTCGACGGCAAGCTTCGCTCGAACCTGCCCGCCGGCCGGGTGAACAATGTCGATCTGCGCGGCGGTGTCACAATCGCGGGCAAAAGTGGCGTGCTGGTGGCTGCCAGCGACCGCAGCACGCTGGGCGACGGACGCATCGCGGTCTTTTCGCTCGACCCCGCCAGTGCGACGCTGACCGCGCTCGCGCGGATCCCGATTACCGAAATGCGCGAACCCTATGGCTTCTGCCTCTATCGCGCGCGGGGCCAAGTCTATGCCTTCGTCGTGGGCAAGGACGGCGCGATCCTGCAGGTCCGCCTCGATCTGTCCGGCCCGCAACCGAGCGGCACGATCGTGCGCCGGATGAAGCTCGGCACGCAGTCCGAAGGCTGCGTCGCCGACGACCGCACCGGTACGCTGTACGTTGCCGAGGAAGATGTCGGGCTGTGGCGCTTCGACGCCTCGCCCACCGGCCCGGTCGAAGCGGTCAAGATCGCCGCCGACGACGGAGTCCGCCTCGTCGCCGATGCCGAAGGCCTGGCGATTGCCGCCGAGGGCCGCAGCGGCGGCTATCTCGTCGCGTCCAGCCAGGGAGATTCGTCCTACTCCGTGTGGCGGCTGCCCGATTACGCATACATGGGCCGCTTTCACATTGCACCGTCGGGCAGCGTCGACGGCACCAGCGACACCGACGGGATCGAGATATCGACCGCCGGGTTCGGCGCGGACCTGAAAGACGGGCTGATGATCGCGCAGGACGGCAACAACGCGCCCGAAGCGCAGAACTTCAAGCTGGTGCGCTGGGCCGACGTGAAGAAGGCGCTCGGACTCCCTTAGAGCGCCAGCGCCCTACCGATCGCGCGGGGCGAGTTGAGCGACCATCGTCTGCACCGAATCGCGCAAGGCTTCGATTTCGGGAATCGACAGGTCGAGCCCGGCCATCAGCGTTTCCGGTACCCGCGCTGCCCGGGTTCGCAGCGCAACGCCCGCATCGGTCAACGCTATCCGGACGCGCCGCTCATCGCCGGCATCGCGCTGGCGCGTGATCAGCCCCGCCGTCTCCAGCCGCTTGAGCAACGGGGTCAGCGTCCCGCTGTCGAGATGCAGTCTGGCGCCGAGCGACCCGACGCTTTGCGGCGCCGATTCCCACAAGACGAGCATGACCAGATATTGCGGGTAGGTAAGACCGAGTTCGGCCAGCACCGGCCGGTACAGCCGGGTCAGCAGATTCGACGCTGCGTAGAGCGGGAAGCAAACCTGCCGGTCGAGCCGCAGCGGATCGTCGGTCGCGCCCGTCATGTCTGCTTCCCCCATCGCCTCAATGCGCCGTGACCGTGATGGCGACGTCGACATTGCCCTTCACGGCGTTGGAATAGGGACACACGGCATGCGCTGCGGCCACGATCTCCTCGGCGGTTGCCTGATCGACTCCGGTAATCGCTACATCGAGCGCCACCGACAGCGCGAACCCGCCGCCATTGGGTGAGAGGCCGACCGTCGCGACGACCTGGATCTGGTCGTCGTCGATCTTCGAATCCTTGCCGCGTGTGACGTGGATCACCGCATTCTCGAAACACGCCGCGTATCCGGCCGCGAACAGCTGTTCTGGGTTGGTCGCGCCGCCTTTGCCGCCCAATTCCTTCGGCATGGCGAGTTGAAGCGCGAGGATGCCGTCCTCGCTGCGAACCGTGCCCGAACGACCGCCGATCGCGGTGACCCTGGTGCTGTACAAAATGCTCATCTGCCGGTCCTTCTCATGAATGAAGCCAGCAGATAGGCCGGTTTACATTGCGCGCAATATAATCCCGCGAAATTTATTTTCAGGCGAGCAACGCCTCGACTTGGTCGAGCGTGTCTCTGAACGTCGCAATGATCGCCTGATACGGCGCCGGGCTGGCCATATCGAGCCCCGCGGCCTTAAGCACGTCGGTCGGATAGGCCGAACCGCCGGCCTTGAGCACGCTCAGGTAATTGTCGCGCTCCTTCGCTCCGCCTTTCAGGATCGAGCGCGAGAAATACGACGCAGCCGAAATGCACGTCGCATATTGATAGACATAGAAGCTGTTGTAAAAGTGCGGAATATACGCCCATTCCGACGCGTACGTGTCCGACACCGCGACTTTGGGCCCATGATAGCGCTTGAGCAGGTCGAGATAGATCGCGCTGAACTTCTCGCCCGACAGCCCCTCGCCCGCTTCGGCTTTGTCGTGCACCGCAAGTTCGAATTCGGCGAACATCGTCTGGCGGTAGAAAGTACCCCGGATCGCCTCGAGCTGCTGGCCGAGATAGAATAATTTCTCCTGCTTGGTCTTGGCCTTCGCGACCATGTACGCGGCGAGCAATTCCTCGTTGCAGGTCGACGCGATCTCCGCGGTGAAGATCGAATAATCGGCCTTGTCATAGACCTGATATTTGTTGCCGAGCAGCGTGTGCATCGCATGCCCCCATTCGTGCGCGTAGGTCGTGAGTCCCGAATAATTCTCGCCCAGATTGAGCAACAGATAGGGGTGCACATCGTACGCCGCGCCGGGGTTCATATAGGCGCCCGATTTCTTGCCCTTGCGCGGCAATGGGTCCATCCATTTGCCCGCCGTCGCCTTCGCGAACATCTCGGCATATTCGGGGCCGAGCGGCTTGACCGCCTCGATTGTGATCGTGCGCATTTCGGGCACGGTCACCTTTTTGTCGAGCGCGACCAGCGGCGGATAGATGTCGTAATAGGCCATATCGGGCAGCCCGAGCAGCTTGCGCCGCAGCTCGAAATAGCGATGAAGCTCGGGCAGGCCCTTGTTGGCCTCCGCCACCAGCGTGCGGTACACCGTTTCGGGCACATTGTTCCCCGAGAGCGCGCGCGCCAGCGAGGTCGGATATTTGCGCGCCTTGGTGCGGTACACATCGGCCTTCACATGGCTGAGATAGGCGGCGCCGAGCGAGTTCTGGAACTTGCCATATTCGGCCCAGAAGGTGTCGAAGACGAGCTTGCGGTCGGCGCGGTTGGGCGCGTCGCGGTTGAGCGTATACGCCTGATCGTCGAGCCGGACCTGCTTGCCCGTCGACAGCGTGACGGTCGGCCAGGGGATGTCCGACGCGACCAGCTGTTCGCGGATATCGCCGGGGCCGGAGAGCGGCGCGCCGACCCCCGCCAGCAGGTTCTCCGCTTCGGGCGACAGCGTGTGATCGGCCAACCGCAGCGTGTCGGCGAGCGCGAAGTCGAACCGCTTCTTCAGCACCGCGTTCGACGCGATGAAGCCGTCGATCTTCGCCTTGCCGATCGTCAGCAATTCGGGGTTGGCCCACGACACCGCTTCGCCGAACGCGGTGTACAGGTCGATCGCCTGCGCCTGCTTCTCCTGATTGGCCGATACGCGCAGATCGGCGTCGGCTTTCAGGCTGGCATAGGTGAAGACTCGGCTGACGGTCTTCCCCAGATCCGATTGCGCGACCATGAAGGCCGCGAGCGTGTCGGCGCTCTCGCCCAGGCGCCCCTTGTATTTGGTCAGGCTGGGCACGTCGGCCAGCGCCTTCTTGCGCGCGTCGTCCCACGCTGCGTCGCTGGGATAGAGGTCGGTCAGGTCCCACTGTGCCCCGCCCCCCGCATCCTGCGCCCAGGCCGGGAGGGTCGCGACCAGACCGGCAAGCGCGGTCGCGGCCAAAGCTTCGCGGCGGGACAGATCGAGCATGGGAGACTCCGGGGTGGGAAGGAAGGTTGCCACACTGTGTCGCGGCACGCGGCGAAAGGAAAGAGTGTTTTGCCCGGGCAATGCACTTGACTACATAGCGTGTTATATAACATGGTATGCGGATTGAGATCGGGGAGCGGCAATGCAGCAGGATGTCGTGAAGTTCGAAGGCGCGGTGATGCTGGGGAGTCGGTTGAAGCGGCTGTCCGAACGCTTGCAGGCCGGTGCCGAGCGCATCGCGGTCGAGTGCGGCCTGCCCACCCAGCCGAGTCAGATGCCGCTCCTCACCGCGCTTCATCGCAACGGCCCGCTCGCGGTGGGCGAAGCGGCCGAACTGATCGGGATCAGCCAGCCCGCCGTCACCCGCATCATCGCCAATCTGACCGAGATGGGGCTGGTCGACACGGTCCGCAGTGACGGCGATCAGCGCACCCGCACGATCGCGCTGACCGCGCGGGGTCGCGACGTGATGGAGCAGGCCGTGACCTTGCTCTGGCCGCGCCTGCGCGCTGCGGTGAACGAAGTGTGCGATGTGGAGGCGCTGCTCGCCCAGATCGACGCGATCGAAACGGCGCTGGCTGCGCAGCCGCTCGAGCGGCGCCCGCATGGCGGACTCAACATTCGGCGGTTCACCCCCGATCTGGCGCAGGCGTTCTACGCCATCAACGCGCAATGGATCGAGGACATGTACGTGCTCGAACAGACCGACATCGATGTTCTGGAAGCCCCGCATGAGCGGCTGATCGCGCCGGGCGGCGATGTGCTGTTCGTCGAGGCGCCGGGATTGGGCATTGTCGGCACCGGCGCACTGCGGCGAACCGGCACGCGCGATTTCGAACTGACCAAGATGGGCGTTCTGGCCGAGGCTCGCGGCAGGAAAGCCGGCGAATTCCTGCTCAAAGCGCTGATCGAGCGCGCCGGCGTACTCGGGTATGACCGGCTCTATCTGCTCAGCAATTCAAAGGGCGCGGCGGGGGTGCACCTCTACGAAAAATTGGGCTTCGTCCACGATCCGGCGATCATGGCCGAGTTCGGCGCGCGCTATAGGCGGAGTAATGTTGCAATGATATATCGCGGGACAACATAGGTTAATTACGGCCGCATCGATGGGCAGATGATGTGTGAGCGATAGTGCATTTATTGTGTTCAGTCGTGCGGACTATTGTTACAATCACGGAACAATATTTCTCCACGGATCGTTCTACCCCTGACAAAGAGATTAGCTTCTCTTATTTTAGACGGGGAGAGATACCGTGGCTCAATCTGGTCGAATAGAACCATATCGTCGAGTGCTCAAAGAACAATACTTTGCGGACTCTGCGCTGCTCCCGGGTCTGCACGCGTTGCAATTGGCCAATGCGCGGCGACAGCGGCCGGATGCCGACGCCACGACGTCCGCCGATGGCGTGCGCTGGCATGGACGAGCCGATACAGGATCTTCCACGCGGTAGCTGCGGCGTCGCGCCGGGGCGGCGCACGGGCTCATTCGACGGGGTGACAATCAAAAACGGGCCGGTGGAGTGATCCACCGGCCCGTTTTGTTGGGTCTGGCAGGCGCGGGCAAAGCCCGCACCCTTCGTCGGTCTGGATCGTCGGCGGAGCCAGTTGCAGGTAAACGATGCCCCGCATCGTTTAGGTCATGCCGGGGGCATGACCGACCTGCAACTCCCCGCCGTCCGATCCGGAACGAGTCCCGATTGAGCGTGCGCTCAATCAGGCCGTTCGCGGATTAGAAATCCATCCCGCCCATGCCGCCCATGCCGCCACCGCCGCCCATGGGCATGGCGGGCTTGTCTTCGGGCAGTTCGCCGATCGCCGCTTCGGTGGTGATCAGCAGACCAGCAACCGATGCCGCGTCCTGCAACGCGGTGCGAACGACCTTGGTCGGGTCGATCACGCCGGCTTCGACGAGGTTTTCGTAAACGTCGGTCTGCGCGTTGAAGCCCAGATTTTCGTCGTTACCGTCGAGCAGCTTGCCCGAGATCACCGCACCGTCATGACCCGCATTCGCCGCAATCTGGCGAACCGGCGCGTAGAGCGCCTTGCGGATGATATCGATGCCGCGCGTCTGGTCGTCATTGGCGCCCTTCAGCCCGTCGATCGCACGCGTTGCATAGAGCAATGCGGTGCCGCCACCGGGGACGATGCCTTCTTCGACTGCTGCGCGGGTCGCGTGGAGAGCGTCGTCGACGCGATCCTTGCGCTCCTTGACTTCGACTTCGGTCGAACCGCCGACCTTGATCACGGCAACGCCGCCGGCGAGCTTGGCAAGGCGCTCCTGGAGCTTCTCCTTGTCGTAATCGCTGGTGGTGTTTTCGATCTGGCCGCGGATCGCTTCGGTGCGCGCCTTGATCGCGTCGCCATCACCAGCGCCGTCGACGATGGTGGTGTTGTCCTTGTCGATCGTCACGCGCTTGGCGGTGCCGAGCATGCCGACGGTCACGGTCTCGAGCTTGATGCCGAGGTCTTCCGAGATCATCTCGCCCTTGGTCAGGATCGCGATGTCTTCGAGCATCGCCTTGCGACGATCGCCGAAGCCCGGAGCCTTGACCGCAGCGACCTTCAGGCCGCCGCGCAGCTTGTTGACGACGAGCGTAGCCAGAGCCTCACCCTCGATGTCCTCGGCGATGATCAGCAGCGGACGACCCGACTGAACGACGGCTTCCAGGATCGGAAGCATCGCCTGCAGGTTCGACAGCTTCTTTTCGTGGATCAGGATGTAGGGATCCTGAAGCTCGACGGTCATCTTGTCGGGGTTGGTGATGAAGTACGGGCTCAGGTAGCCGCGGTCGAACTGCATGCCTTCGACGACGTCGAGTTCGAACTCGAGGCCCTTGGCTTCCTCGACGGTGATCACGCCTTCCTTGCCGACGCGCTCCATCGCTTCGGCGATCTTCTCACCGACGACGGTGTCGCCATTGGCCGAGATGATCCCGACCTGCGCGATTTCCTTGGTGCCGGCGACCGGCTTCGAGCGTGCCTTGAGGTCTTCGACGACCTTGGTCACGGCGAGGTCGATGCCGCGCTTCAGGTCCATCGGGTTCATGCCCGCTGCAACCGACTTCATGCCTTCGCGGACGATCGACTGCGCCAGAACGGTCGCGGTCGTCGTGCCGTCACCGGCCACGTCGTTGGTCTTCGAGGCGACTTCGCGCAGCATCTGCGCGCCCATGTTCTCGAAGCGGTCCTTGAGCTCGATTTCCTTGGCGACCGTAACGCCGTCCTTGGTGATGCGCGGGGCACCGTAGCTCTTTTCGATCACGACGTTGCGGCCCTTCGGCCCCAGCGTGACCTTCACCGCGTCGGCGAGGATGTCCACGCCGCGCAGAATGCGTTCGCGTGCGTCACGCGAAAATTTTACGTCTTTGGCTGCCATGTTGGCTAATCCTTCTGTTTCGTCACCCCAGCGAAAGCTGGGGTCTGGTGCGGCAGGCGCCGCGATTGAAGCCTGAGATCCCAGCTTTCGCTGGGATGACGGATCGTCAGCCGACGATCCCCAGAATGTCCGATTCCTTCATGATCAGCAGGTCTTCACCGTCGATCTTGACCTCGGTGCCCGACCATTTGCCGAACAGGACCTTGTCGCCGGCCTTGACTTCGAGCGGGTGGATTTCACCGGCTTCGTTGCGGGCGCCGGTACCGGCGGCGACGATTTCGCCTTCCTGCGGCTTTTCCTTGGCGGTGTCGGGGATGATGATCCCCCCGGCCGTCTTCTCTTCCGCTTCTACCCGGCGGACGAGGACGCGATCGTGCAACGGACGAAAGTTCATGGTTGCTGTCCCTCTATTCTGGTTTCGATAGGGTTTAGCACTCGACTCAGCCGAGTGCCAACAGCGGCCATATGTGGAGGCCGTGTCGCACCGTCAATGGTGCTGCCAACATAAATTAACAGGGGCGCGTCAGCCCGTAAGTGCCGGCAACAGGCCAAGGCGAGCGCGCATCGCCCAACGCAGCACCAGCAGCACCGAGACGACCAGCAACCCGACCGCCAGCCCGACCCAGATTCCCACGCCCTGCCACCCGAAACGAAAGCCCAGCAGGATCGCGGTGCCGAACCCGGCGACCCAATACCCGAACGCCGCAATCGCCATCGGCATGCGGGTGTCCTGCAATCCCCGGAGCGACCCCGCCGCGACCGCCTGCGCCCCGTCGAACAGCTGAAACATCGCCGCGATCGCGAGATACTGCACCGCCAGCGCGACTTCGCGCGCGCGGCCGGGGTCGCCGACGTCGAGATAGATGCCGACGATCATTTTGGGCGCGAGCCAGATCACGCTCGCGGTCAGCGCCATGAACGCCGTGCCGGCGACGATCGCCGCCCAGCCCGCTCGCCCGATCCACCCATGGTTGCGCGCGCCATACGCCATGCCGACGCGGATCGTCGCGGCCTGCGCGATCCCGAACGGCACCTGAAACGCCAGCGCCGCGATGTTGAGCGCGATCGCGTGCGCGGCGACTTCGGTCACCCCGATCAGCCCCATCAGGAACGCCGCGCCGCCGAACAACCCGCCTTCAAGCGTGAACACCGCGGCGATCGGCGCGCCCAGCTTCGCGATCTCGATCAGCCGCGGCCATTCGGGCCGCCACCAGCGCCCGAACAGGCGATAGCGCCGGAGTTTCGGGTCGCAGATCAGGATCGCGGCATAGGCCAGCATCATCGCCACCGACGTCGCCACGCTGGCAATCGCCGAACCCTCGAGCCCCAGCGCGGGGAACCCCCAATGCCCGAACACCAGCAGCCAGTTGCCCAGCGTGCCCAGCGCCAGCGCCATCGCGGTCACCGCCAGCGCCCAGCCCGGTCGTCCCAGCGCCGCCGCCACTGTCCGCATTACCCCGGCCCAAATGTTCGGGAGCATCACCAGCAACAGGATATCGAGGAACGCCCCGGTCCGCGCCGCGACGTGCGCGTCCTGCCCCAGCCAGCCAAGAATCGTCTCGCCATGCGCGAGCGCCAGCATGGCAACGCCGCCCGACACCGCGCCGAGCCACATCGCCATCCGGAACGACCGCCGCACCTGCCGTACCGCGTGCCGCCGCGCGCCCAGTTCCGCCGCGATGATCGGCGCGCACGCGCCAGTAAAGCCGATCAGCGCCCACATGATCAGGCTGAACAGATAGACGCCCAACGTCGCCGCCGCGAAATCGACCGTGCCCAGCCGCGAGACGAACATCACGTCGACCGCATAGACCCCCATCTGGAGCAGGTTGGCGCCCACCAGCGGCGCCGACAGCGAGAACAGCGCGCCGAATTCGGCGCGCATCGTCGCAGGGGCTGCGCCGGCCAGCGGCTTGAAGGCGGCGGGCGCGTCCATGATGGGCGCGGATAGCGGAAGAACCGATCGGACGACACCCCTCGCCCCTTTTCCCAATCCGTCACCCCGGCCGAAGTGCCGGGGTCCGCCGTGCGGCGAGGGAAAGCCTCGAGGCTCTGATCGATGCCGTTGCGGCTTGGCAGACCCCTGCACTCCGGCCGGGGTGACGAACGGTGGAAGTCCCCCGCGCAACCCGCGTATTGCTCAACCATGACACTTGCGGCTATCGGGGGGGCGGACGGCGCGGTGACCGCGCCACGGGAGACGATACGGTGAGATTCGTTCGCGGCGCCTGGAAGATACTGGTGGCGATCAAGGACGGGCTCGTCCTGATCCTGATGCTGTTGTTCTTCGGCGGGCTGTTCGCCGCTTTGTCGGCCAAGCCCAACACGTCGATCCACGACGGCGCGCTGTTGCTCAAGCTCGACGGCGCGATCGTCGAACAACCGGCCAGCGCGACCCCATTCGAGGCGGCGCAAGGCTCCGGCCCCGGCCATCAGTTCCGGCTGCGCGATCTGGTCCGCGCGATCGACGCGGCCAAGGATGACAAGCGCGTCAAGGCCGTTGTGCTCGATCTCGACGGTTATGGCGGCGGTTATCCCGCCGCGGTGAGCGAAGTCGCGGCGGCGCTGGGTCGCGTGAAGGCATCGGGCAAGCCCGTACTCGCTTATGCCACCGCGTATACCGACGGGTCGTATCTGCTCGCGTCGAACGCCAGCGAGATTTGGATCAACCCGATGGGCGGCACGCTGTTCATGGGACCGGGCGGCAACCAGCTTTATTATAAGGGTCTGATCGACAAGCTCGGCGTCAACGTCCACGTCTATCGCGTCGGCAAGTTCAAATCCTTTGTCGAACCCTATGAGCGCGCCGACCAGTCGCCCGAAGCCAAGGAAGCACTGACCGCGCTGTACGGATCGATCTTCGGCCAGTGGAAGGAGATGATCCACAAGGCGCGCCCCAAGGCCCAGATCGATACCTTCCTGACGACCCCCGACACCGCGATTGCGGCGACCAAGGGCGATATCGCCAAGGCCAATCTGGCCGCGGGTTTGGTCGACAAGCTCGGCGACCGGCTGGCGTTTAACAAGCGCGTCGCGGCGCTTGCCGGCGAACCGACCAAGAAGGACGCAGGTGGCTTCGCGTCGATCAAATATGACGATTGGGTCGCGGCCAACCCGATGCCCAAATCGGGCGACAAGATCGGCATCGTCACCATCGCCGGCGAAATCGTCGACGGCAAGGCGCCCGCCGGCACCGCAGGCGGCGACACGATCGCCAAAGCCGTACTCGACGGGCTGCAGAAAAAAGAACTGAAGGCGCTGGTCGTGCGGATCGACTCGCCCGGCGGCTCCGCACTCGCCTCCGAAACGATCCGGCTGGCGATCATGGAGGCCAAGGCGCAAAAGCTGCCGATCGTCGTGTCGATGGGCGGGCTCGCCGCGTCGGGTGGCTATTGGGTGGCGACGTCGGGCGACACGATCTTCGCCGAACCCAATACGATCACCGGCTCGATCGGCATTTTCGGGATTATCCCGACCTTCGAAAATTCGTTGAAGAAGCTGGGGATCACCACCGACGGCGTGAAGACCACCGGGTTGTCGGGACAGCCCGATATCTATGGCGGCACCAACCCGCAGGTCGATGCGATCCTGCAGGGGGCGATCGACAATGGCTATCAGTCGTTCATCGGCCGCGTCGCAGCGGCGCGTAAGCTGACGACGACGCGTGTCGATGAAATCGGTCAGGGCCGCGTCTGGGACGGCGGGACCGCGCGTCAGATCGGACTGGTCGACCGTTTCGGCACGATCGACGATGCGGTGGCCGAGGCGGCCAAACGCGCCGGGCTCGACCCGAACAAGGTTCAGCGCGTCTATCTGGAAAAACAGCCCGGCTGGTTCGCGCAATTGATCCAGCAGATCGCCAGCGGCAGCGATACCGACGAAAGCGCCGATACCGCGCAGGCAACCGACGTGTTCGGGATGCTGGCGGCGCAGCGCAGCGACATGCTGGCGCGCGCCTTGGGCGATGCGAAGCGGCTGGCGACGACACGCTCGGTGCAGGCGCGCTGCCTCGAATGCAGCGGGTTCAGCGATGCGCGGGCAAGCGCCAACGACCGAACCTTGGTGCAGATGCTGATCAAGGCGATCTGGTCGTGATCGCGCTGCGCGCCGCGCGGCCCGAAGACGCCGCCGCGATCGCCGCCATCTATGCACCCTATGTCATGACCGGCACGGTGAGCTTCGAAACCGAGGCCCCCGATGCGCGCCAGATGCGCAGCCGGATGGCGGCGGGCGACGGGCTCTATCCGTGGCTGGTCGCGACCAACGGGGTCGAAGATGGCGATAACGTGCTGGCCTATGCCTATGCCGGCAGCTTCCGCGACCGCCCGGCCTATCGCTATATGGTCGAGACCTCGATCTACGTGTCGGGCCCGGTGCAGGGTCAGGGGGTGGGCAAGACGCTCTACCGCTCGCTGATCGATACGCTGCGCGCGCAGGATTTCGTCCAGGCGGTCAGCGTGCTGTCGCTGCCCAACGACTATCTCATCACACTGAACGAAGCGACGGGGTTCCGCCGCGGCGGGGTGCTGAGGGAAGTCGGGTTCAAGCAGGGCCGCTGGGCCGACATCGGTTTCTGGCAGCTTGAGCTCAACAGCTCGACGACGCCGCCGGTCGAGCCGAAGCGGTTCGCCGATGTGGGGATCGTGCAGCGAGGGTAGTGCGGACGACGCCATCGCGTTCGTCACTCCCCTATTACTCTCAGCCGACCGTCACGCCCTTCCAGAACGCGATGCGGTCGCGGATATTTTCCGCTGCGGATTTGGGGTCGGGATAATACCACGCAGCGTCGGGGTTGTCGGCACCGTCGACGTGCAGGCTGTGATAGTGCGCGGTTCCCTTCCACGGGCAGATGCTCGTGGTGCTGCTTGGCCGCAAGAACGTGGCATCGACCGAAGCCGCCGGGAAATAGTGGTTACCCTCGACAACAACCGTATCGTCGCTGCGCGCGATCAGTTTGCCGTTCCATCGTGCTTCGACCATCGTATCTCTCCTGTGAGGATCGGAGGTCGGGGGCCGGGGGGCACGCGTCAAGGCGTGGCTAATCTTCCACGCCGCCGCGATAGGCCGGCAAGCCCAGTTTCCAGCGGATCGCGACCGCGCGCAGCGCGAACCCCGCGACCACCGCAACCGCCGCCGCGAGCGGGAGCGGCGCGCCGAGCTCCTCCAGCCCGACATACAGCCCGGCCGCCAGCGCCGCCGCGGTCACGTATATTTCGGGTCGGAGCAGGATCGACGGCTCACCCGCCAGCACGTCGCGGATGATCCCGCCGACGCATGCGGTGATCACCCCCATCAAGGCGGCGGGGACCGGCGGCACGCCGTAACCGATCGCCTTGGCCGCGCCGAACACGGCATAAGCGGCGAGCCCGACCGCATCGAACCAGTCGAGCGCCTGCCCCCGCCACCACGATGCGGGAGTCAGCCACACCGCGAACGCGACGACCAGGCAGGCGGCCGCCGCGCGACTGTCATGAATCCAGAAGACCGGCGCGCCGATCAGCAAGTCGCGCACCGTTCCCCCGCCGACACCCGTCACCAGCGCGAAAAAGGCCAGCGTTACGATCGTCTGCCCGCGCTTCGCCGCCGCCAGCGCGCCGGAGGCGGCGAACACGACAAGGCCCGCGAGGTCGAGCCACGGTGCGACTGCGGGAAGCCATTGCGGGGCGGTGGGGAGCATGACGCCTGATATTGCAAGCGCGCGCTGCGGCCAACACAGATCAATATGACTCCGCTTGAATAGCGCCAGCCGCGCGGACATGCGAACCGCGAGATACGTTCAACCATGGGAATCACGATGAAACTGCCATCGCCGGAAGAGCGGGCCGCGTTGCTGGATTCGGCGCGCGCCAGGAAGATGGCGCGCTCTGCCCATGCGTTCGTCCGCGGCAATACCGCGGGATTCTACGAACGGCTCGCCGCGCTGCCCGCCGCGATCCAGCCGCCGACCGGACCGGCGATCTGGATCTGCGGCGATTGTCATCTCGGCAATCTGGGTCCGTTGTCCGACGGGAAGGATAATCTGGAGATTCAGATCCGCGACCTCGACCAGACGGTGATCGGCAATCCCGCGCACGACCTGATCCGGCTGGCCTTGTCGCTGGCATCCGCCGCCAGAGGGTCCGATCTGTCGGGTATTGTCACCGCGCAGATGATGGATCGCATGATGGCGGGCTATGCGCTGGCGCTCGCCGACCCGGTCGATGGCGACCCGGGGCCAGAGCCGCAGGTGGTGCGCACGGTCAGGCGTCGCTCGATGGGACGTCGCTGGCGGCATTTGGCGAAGGAGAGGATCGGCGGCGCCGACCCGACAATCCCGCTCGGCCGCCGCTTTTGGGGGCTCGAGAAGAACGAGCGCGCTGCGCTCGACGCGCTGTTCGCCGATCCCGCGCTGGCGCGGCTGGTTCTGGCGACCGGCCCCGACGAAGACTATAAGATACGACTGGTCGATGCGGCATATTGGATGAAGGGATGCAGCTCGCTCGGGCTGCTGCGCTATGCCGCGGTTATCGCGATCAAGGGCGCCGGGGACCGCGAGCAGTTCGGGCTGGTCGACATCAAGCAGGCGGTAACCGCCGTCGCGCCGGTCGCGGCGCACGCGGATATGCCGCGCGATCAGGCCGAGCGCGTGGTCGCCGGTGCGCGGGCGCTATCCCCGTTGCTGGGCGACCGCATGGCGGCGCGGCAGGTGCTCGGCACATCCGTTTTCGTGCGCGAACTGCTCCCCCAGGATATGAAACTCGAAGTCGCGCAATTTTCCAGCTCGCAAGCGGAAAAGGCTGCGCACTATCTCGCCTTTGTGGTCGGTCGCGCCCATGCGCGGCAAATGACCGCGAAGCAGCGCTCGGCATGGCGTGCGACCTTGGACGTGGCGGAGGACGGGGCGGCGGGGTCGCCCGACTGGTTGTGGGGATGCGTGGTGAATTTGGCAGGCAGCCATGAGGTCGACTATCTCGACCATTGTCGGCGCCACGTGACGCGCGATTGACCGCGCCGTGCGGGGCGGGTGGCGCGCCGCAGTACGTCGTGGCGCCAGGCATTGGCTGAGCGCGCGCGCCCCAAACGCAATTGGGGAGCCGGTCTTTCAACCGACTCCCCTGTCGCCTGACTTCGATCCGCTTGTCCGGTCTTGCGACCGACCCGCGCCTTCTGGTTTCGGCGGCTCGCTACATCCGTGCTCTTCCGAAGAACAGCGCCAGGTTTTGCGATGGTGCGCCACTCCGTTTGCCCGAGGACTCGCGGAATATTGCGGTTTCGCTCCGTTCGGATCGTCCAAAGACGTCCCTCGCTTCGCACGCTCCACTCGACCGGCCCGAAAGCCTGTCGCGCTTCGCGCTCGCTCCGTTCCGGTCGCCCGAAGGTTTCCGTCCCGTCGCACGCTCCGCTCGAACCACCCGGAGGTATTCCGCGCGTCGCGCTTGCTCCGTTTCGTCCGCCCGAAAGCGTTCGTCCCTTCGCTCCGGTCCACGCCAGCCGTCCGAAGACCGCCGTCACTTTCCGGTCCGGTCGTCGGGGCCGGGCGCGATCATCCGAAGAGTCTCAGCATTCCCGGCCACCGGCGGCCTCACAACGTCTCCGCGCCGAAGCGCTTCCTCATTGCGTCGATTGCCCCGGCTCCTTCCAATGTCCCCGGTTTCCCGGCTTCATCAGCGGCTTTCCGCTGCAACCCATGAACGCTCCGCCCGAAGGCCTTTGCATCCATGTTTGGCATCGGTTTGCAATCATCCGACCGGCTCGCTTGCGCGCTCCGAACCGGACTCAGCGGGGGCCGATGTCCACTTCGAAATTCCTCGCTTCGCCTTGCGGCTCCGTCCGTCCTTATCGAAGATCAAGTCCTTGAACTTTCAGTCGATTTCTCGACCGTCCGCCCTCGTTCCCGATGTCATCAAGCTGTCACCATTTCCGAGTCGCGCCAAGCGGGAAACGCGCGCTATGGCCTGTGGATAACGTGGATATCGTGCACATCCCGAACCGCCCCCCGCGCCGTCCCCTCGTCGCCGAATTGGAACGCCATGCAACCGTTCGGTAGCGGGGACGTTACGCAACCGGCATTGAATCCGTTCAAAGGTAATTTCGACATGCGTAAAATGATTCTCGCGCTCAGCGCGGCAACGATGGTGGTTTCCACCGTCGCGATCCCATCGAGCGCCGATGCGCGCAAGAAGCGCTACGCCTATCGCGAATGGCGCGACGACAGCGGCCGCACGCGCTGCCGCAAGCCCGACGGCACCGTCGGCACGATCGTCGGTGGGGTCGCCGGCGCGTTGGTCGGTCGCACCATCGACACGCGCGGTGACCGCACGGTCGGCACCGTCCTGGGTGCCGCCGGCGGCGCGCTGATCGGCAACGAGGTGGCCAAAAGCGGCAGCCGCCGTTGCCGTTGAGGCGCCGACGCGATTGATTGATATGATCGGGCGCGGCCAGCGGGTCGCGCCCGTTTTCGCGAAGGGAAGCAAGACATGACGACACGCAGTGGATCGGCAAAATATGAAGGCTTCGGACGCGACGGCATCGGGCATGTATCGACCCAGTCGGGGGTCCTTTCCGACCAGAAATACGGTTTCAACACGCGCTTCGGCGACGAACCCGGCACCAACCCCGAAGAGCTGATCGCCGCCGCGCATGCCAGCTGCTTCACCATGGCGTTGAGCTTCGCCCTCGCCCGCGAAGGGTTCAGCGACGGCACGCTGGAAACGACCGCCAAGGTCACGCTCGACAAACAGGGCGAAGGTTTCGCCATCACCCGCTCCGACCTGACGCTCACTGCGACGATCGCCGATATCGACGCGGCGCAGTTCGAACGGATCGCCGCCGACGCCAAGGTCAATTGCCCGGTGTCGAAGGTGCTCAATGCCGAGATTACGCTAACGCACTCATTGAACGCCTAGGACAAACCTGTCGCTTGCGTGAACGCGACGTAGTTTCGCGTTCACGCAACCCTTTCGACGGCGTGCGGGTTTTAGCGGCACTCCAAAACTGAAAGGGAGAAGACAAATGCGACGGCTCATTCTGGCCGCTCTGGCCGCCAGCGCGACGCTCACGCCGATGGCGGCGACCGCTCAAAGCAACCCGCGCGAGGCCAATCGCGACTATCGCAATGACGGGCGCGACGGGAACCGGGATTATCGCAACGATCGGCGCCGCGCCGATGGTCCGCGCGACGACCGCCGTGCCCGCGACGATCGCCGCGAGGCGCGCAACTGGCGGCGATATCAGAGCTATGACTGGAACCGCCCGGAACCGGGCCAGCGCTATTATTATGCCGACCGCTATTATCGCGACGGCAATTATCAGCCGCGTCGGCTGTATCGCACCGACCGGATCTATCGCGGATCGAACGGGCGCTATTATTGCCGCCGGTCGGACGGCACCACCGGCCTGATCGTCGGTGGCGCGATCGGCGGACTGCTCGGCAACTCGCTGTCCAGCGGGCGGTCGAACACGCTGGGCACGCTCCTCGGGATCGGTGCCGGGGCCGCGCTGGGCGCGTCAATCGATCGCGGCCAGGTGCAGTGCCGCTGATCAAGCCGTCGCGCTGGCGTCGATGAACGAAGGGCTCGGCCAGCTTGGCCGGGCCCTTTCAGTTGACGACGAACGTGGGGGCCCCGTTCGTGTAGCGGAGCGTCAGCGACGACACGTCGCACATGTTGATGTTGCTCCACACCGCGTTGCTATCGTCGGTGAAGGTAGCCTTGAGATCCCATTTGCACGACGCATCCTTGTCGAAATGGATCGTGGCGCGCGTTGTGGGTTTGATGTTTCTGGGTTTTTCGTCGGCATCGACCTTGTTCGGCTGCCACTTTCCGGCGCCCGTCGGCGACACTTCGATCAACTTGATTTCCTTGCCGGTGTTGTTGGTCACCAGCAAATCCCATGCCTCCGCCAACGCCGGGCTTGCCAGCCCGAGCATCGCCGCAGCCGCGGCCCCGGCGATTGCCAATGTGTAACGCATATAGACGTCCCCTCCTGCCCCCCGCTTCGAACGAGTGCGCAGCGCTACTTATACCCACCGGCGGCGAGTCGCGAGTGTGTTCTTTACGGATGCCGCGGTCAGAAGATGAACCCGCCCATCCACCAGCGCAGCCCGAATATGACGAGCAGCACGAGGTTCAGGATCAACCCGGTCCTGCTCCGGCTGAGCGCGCCGATCGCCACGCCGATCACCCCCAGCGGGATGACCAGCCAGTAGATCCACCCCAGCAACGGGATGAACGCCACCAGTCCCGCGAACAGGACGACGATGCCAATCAACATAGAGATCAGGTTTACCATGCCGTGGCAGATGTGGGCTCTGTCCCGATTCGACAAGCACCGTGCAAAGATGGCCCGTTTTTTAACCATTTTGTGGGCATGACGTGCCGTTGAACCTGACCTAATTGCTTGGGCCAGAGTGCTTGGGACAGATTGCTTGGGCCAGATTGCTTGGGATAGTCATGCGGTACCGCAACCTTCTTTGGGCGCTCGCGCCAATCGCGCTCACCGCGTGCGGGTCGAAGCCCGCTGCCGACAGCAATATCGATTCACTCGACGCGGAACTCGCCGGCAATGGTCAGGGCAATGGCCGCGACCCCGCGATGATGAGCGCGCTGCAAGACCAGATCATGGTCGATCCCGCACTGGCCGGTCAGGCGAACAACGACGCCCTGCGCCCGCCGCAGCAACCCTATTCGGGGGCCACACCGCCCGATTCGGTTGCCCCCGGCAAGACCGACGGCACCGCGACGGCTGACGCCGGCGGATCGTCGAGCGGCGGCAGCAAGCCCACCCCCGCGCCAACGCGCGATTGCCCGCAGTGCAAGATCAAGGACGATTCCGTGACCTTGGGTGCGCTGGCGAAACGTCAGGCCGATCAGCGCACCGCCGGCTGCGCCCGCGCGCTGCAATATTCGACCGGCTGGGCGCAGCGCCTTCCCGCCGATCTCGGCCTCTATCCCGACGCGCGCGTCGACGAAGCCGCCGGGGCGGCCAAGGGCGGCTGCGCGTTGCGCGTCGTCAGTTTCTCGACCGGCGCCTCGGTTCAAACCGTGCTCGACTGGTATTACGGGCGCGCCACGGCAGCCGGATATTCCGCCGAACATCAGGCCGATGGCGGGCAGCACGTGCTGGGCGGCGTTCGGGCGAAAGATGGTGGCGCATATGTCATCTATATCGAAAAACGTGCCGATGGCCGGACAGAAGTCGATCTGGTCGCAAATAACGGGAACTAAATCGGCTTTCCTGCGCTACGTCATCACTTCAGCATCCATGCGAGCGAGTCTTCCGTAACGGACAGCAAAGGCGCATAGTTCGCATGGGTGCTGAAGCTCCTTGCCGCCGACCGCTCGGCGCCCCCGCAAAGGCGGGAATGCGAAGCCACAAAGCATAACCCCACAACCGTCATGCCGGGCCTGTCCCGGCATCCGCCGTGCAACCACGGCTGACTTCAGGAGGGGCAACGCAGACCCCGGCACAAGGCCGGGGTGACGCTGGGAGTTTGTTTAGCGGCTCGCCAGCCGCTACAGCCCATAGGATGAATTTCCTTCTTGTCATGGCCGGTGGCGCGCTGGGTAGCGCGGCACGCTATCTCGTCGGCAGGCTGGCGCTCGCCTCGCTCGGCCCGAATTACCCATGGGGCACGCTGGCGGTGAACCTGATCGGCGGGTTCCTGATGGGCTTGCTGGCGGGTGCATTGGCCCGCTCCGGCGGATCCGAACACACGCGATTGCTGGTCGGCGTCGGCGTGCTCGGAGGCTTCACCACCTTCTCGGCCTTCTCGCTCGACACGGCGCTGATGATCGAGCGCGGCGACTGGGGCGTGGCCATTGCGTACGCGCTTGTGTCCGTCGTCGGATCGATCCTCGCCTTGTTCGCCGGGCTATATCTCGTAAGGGCTGTGGCATGAGCGATATCCGCACCTTCACCGTCGAGCCCGATGACGATGGCATCCGCCTCGATCGCTGGTTCAAGCGACATTTGCCCGACACCAGTTTCACCACCGTGGCGATGTGGGCGCGCACCGGGCAATTGCGCGTCGACGGCGCGCGCGCGACCCCGGGCGACCGGCTCGCGCCGGGCCAGACGCTGCGCATGCCGCCGCCCGAGCCGGTGCAAGAGACTGCCAAACCGAAACGCGAACGCGTGCCGCTGTCCGAGGACCAAATCCGCTTCGCGCAGGAAATGGTGATCCATCAGGACGCGCAAGCATTCGTGCTCAACAAGCCCCCCGGTCTGGCGACGCAGGGCGGGACCAAGACCACCGAGCATGTCGACGGGCTGCTCGACGCGCTGCAATACGACAATGAAGGTCGCCCCAAGCTCGTCCACCGGCTCGATAAGGATACATCGGGCGCGCTTCTCGTCGCGCGCACCAGCCGCGCCGCGGCGTTCTTCGCCAAGACCTTTTCGGGGCGCACCGCCAAGAAAGTCTATTGGGCGCTGATCGTCGGCGTACCCTCGATCGAGGACGGCATGATCGAACTGCCGCTGGCCAAGCAACCCGGCACCGGCGGCGAGAAGATGCACGTCGACGAGGAAGAGGGCATGCCGTCGCGTACGCGCTACCGCGTGATCGAACGCGCGGGGAATAGCGCCGCGTGGGTCGAGCTCACGCCCTTCACCGGGCGCACGCACCAGCTGCGCGTGCACATGAGCGCGATCGGCCATCCGATCGTCGGCGACGGCAAATATGGCGGCCCGGCGGCGTTCCTGACCGGCAATATCAGCCGCAAGATGCACCTTCACTCGCGGCGGATCGCGGTCGATCATCCCGACGGCGGCAAGATCGACATCGAAGCCGAGCTGCCGACGCACTTCGCCGAAAGCCTGGCGACGTTGGGGTTCGAACAAATCCTCGGCAACATGATGCCGATGGACGAGCCCCCGCCCCCGACGCGCGCCGACCAGAAGGTCAAGGCCAAGCAGCACGCCAAAACGGTGCGCAAGGAACGCAAGGGCGAACGCCGCGCGCGCGGTGGAGAGGCCGTCGCGCGCAAGGGTGCGCCCGCGTCGCGGAACGGGGTTGCTCCACCGCGCAAGGGCTCGGGTGTGAAGAAGGGCAAGGGTAGCCCGGTGCCCAAGAGCGGGCCGAAGAAGCCGCGGTGACGCGTTGCCCCTACCCCGTGCTCCTGCGAAAGCAGGAGCCCAGAGCCACAAGCGGCGACGCCCGTAACCCTGGGCTCCTGCTTTCGCAGGAGCACGGGCAAGGCTGATGCACCCCAATTCCACCTTCCGCTGGGAAGACCGTGACGCGATGCGGCTGCTGGTCGCCGAACTCGGCTTTGGCGCGCTGTTTTGCGCGACCCCCGACGGGCCGCGCGTCGCGCATGTGCCCGTCGTGTGGCTCGGCCAGGATACGATCGGGCTGCATCTGGCGCGCGGTAACGGGATCGTTCGTCACCTTGATGGCGCGACCGCGATGTTCGTCGCGCAGGGCCCGGACGGCTATGTCAGCCCCGACTGGTACCGGCTCGACGACAATCAGGTGCCGACGTGGAACTACGTCGCGGTCGAGCTGGAAGGCACGATGCGCAAGATGGATCACGCGGCGCTGGTCGCGCAGGTCGATCAGCTGACCGCCGAGCAGGAAGCCAAGCTCGACAAGACGGCGTGGACTCGCGCCAAGATGGACCCGGCGCTGTTCGACAAGATGACGACCGCCATCGTCGGCTTCCGGCTGGAGATTGCCGGCTGGCGCGGTACAATCAAGCTCGGGCAGAACAAGCCCGAAGCCGCCCGCCTTGCCGCTGCGGATGGCGTCGAAGCCGCTGGCCGGCGCGGAATCGCGACCTGGATGCGGGCGTTCAAATGATCGAGCAGCTCACCGTGCACCGCATTCTGCCGTGTTCCTGCGAAAGCAGGAACCCAGAGCCGCAAGCCCGTCCGCTGGAATCCGGGGCTCCTGCTTTCGCAGGAGCACACGTATTTCGAACAGCGCGCACATGACCAAATTGGCGATCTTCGACTGCGACGGGACGCTGGTCGACAGCCAGGCGAACATCTGCCGCGCGCTGGAGGAATCGTTTATCGAGGCGCGGATCGCCGTCCCGCCGCGCGACGCGATCCGGCGAATCGTCGGGCTCAGTCTGGTCGAAGCGATGCGCGCGTTGATCCCGGAGGCGTCCGATACCGATCACCGTGCGATCGCCGAGGCGTACAAACAGCAATTCTTCAAGCTGCGCAGTTCGGGCGCGATGGCCGACGAGCCGCTCTACGACGGCATCGCCGACCTGATCGCCACGTTGGCGGAGGATGGCTGGCTGCTCGGCGTCGCCACCGGCAAATCGGATCGCGGGCTGGCGCATGTCCTGGGCGTCCACGGCCTGACCGATCGCTTCGTCACGCTCCAGACCGCCGACCGCCACCCGTCCAAACCGCATCCGTCGATGATCGACGCCGCGATCGCGGAGGCTGGCGGCGACGTCGCCACCACCGCGATGATCGGCGATACCAGCTACGACATGGAAATGGCGATCAACGCCGGGGTGCGTGCGGTCGGCGTCGCGTGGGGTTATCATCCGGCGCACGAACTGGTCGAGGCGGGCGCCCATAGCGTCGCCACTGCCGTCGCCGATTTGCCGCAGCATCTGGAGGCACCATGACCGATCCGACCCCGACCGAAGCCCGCAATCGCTGGCTGATCATCAACGCCGCACGCATCGCCGGGATCGCCGGCGCGGTTTTCGGGATCGTGCTGATCGGGCGGTTCGAACAATGGCCGCTGATGGTGCTGGGCGCCGCGATCGTGCTCTCGGCGATCTACATGTCGTGGACGATACCCGCCGCGCTGGCGCATCGCTGGGCGACGCCGGGCAACGTCCAGACCAATCGCCGGCGGCCCAAACGCAAATGAAGCGCTTCTGGAAGGACGTGACCGTCGATGCCGAACGCGGCGTGCGGCTCGACGGCAAGCCGGTACGGACGCCGGGACGCTTGCCGCTGCTGCTCCCCAATGATGCGCTGGCCGAGGCGGTCGCCGACGAATGGCGCGGCGTCGCGGGCGAGATCGACCCGCGCGCGATGCCGCTGACCGGGCTCGCCAACGCCGCGATCGAGCGAATATCGCCCGATCCCGCGCTGTTTGCGGCGGACCCGGTCGGTGCGATGGAGTACGCGTTTCTCA
>JAZJYW010000015.1:0-125885 GCA_040390165.1 Pseudomonadota bacterium
CCTGATAGGCGATGTCGCCATGCCCGCGATCCTCGCCGACGGTCGAGATGCGCAGCGCGTCGTTCTGATATTTCTTGGCGAGCGCGACGATCTGGCGCGGCATCGTCGCCGAGAACATCATCGTGCGGCGTTCGCGCGGGGTGGCGTCGAGCAACGCTTCGAGGTCGTCGCGGAAGCCCATGTCGAGCATCTCGTCGGCTTCGTCGAGCACCGCGACCTTGATCGCCGACAAATCGAGCGCGCCGCGCTCGCTATGGTCGCGCAACCGGCCCGGCGTGCCGACGACGATATGCGCGCCGTGGCTGAGCGAGCGGCGTTCGCGGCTGGCGTCCATCCCGCCGACGCAGGTCGCGATGCGCGCGCCGGCCTTGGCGTAAAGCCACGACAATTCCTTGGCGACCTGCAGCGCGAGTTCGCGCGTCGGGGCGATCACCAGCACAAGCGGCAGGCCGGGCTGGGGCAGGCGCCCGTCCTCGATCAGCTGATCGGCCATCGCCATGCCGAACGCGACGGTCTTGCCCGAGCCGGTCTGGGCGGAGACGAGAAGATCACGGCCTTTGGCCTGCGGGTCGCTGACGTGCGTCTGGACGGGGGTGAGCGTCTCATAGCCTTTGGCGGTGAGGGCGTCGGCGAGGAGCGGGGGGAGGTGGGAAAAGGGCATGAAACTCTGCAAATAGGCGCCGCGACCCGGGCGTCGATGCCGGGGCCGTCGAGGCGACGGAAATAGGGATTGGCTGCTCGCCTACGCGCTTTTGGCGCATTTGGCAAAGATGGGTCGCGCGAGCGGTATGGCAAGCGCCCGAATTTGACCGCGATCATGGGCGAGCGCCGCTTTCGGGCCCATGCACAGCGGCAACAATGACGCGAGAGGATCGACGATGACCCAACCCCAGACCGCGACCGTGGCCCATGTCGACGTGCTGATCGTCGGCGCGGGAATTTCGGGGCTAGGGGCGGCGCATCATCTGAAGGAGCAATGCCCGTGGGCGAGCTTCCTGATCCTCGAGGCGCATGAAAGCTATGGCGGGACGTGGCTGATCCACAAATATCCCGGCGTGCGGTCGGACAGCGACCTCTATACCTTCGGCTATCGCTTCAAGCCGTGGACCGGGCATCCGATCGCCAGCGGCGAGGAAATCCAGCGCTATCTGGGCGAGGTAATCGCCGAGGATCGCCTCGACGAGCGAATCCGCTATCGCCACAAGATCAAGACCGCGCGCTGGTCAACCGCGGACAAGAAATGGACGATCGACGCGGTGGAAACCGACGCCGACGGCACGGAGACGGCGCGCCGCTTCACCTGCAACTTCCTGTGGATGTGTCAGGGCTATTACCGCCACGAGCGCGGCTACACCCCCGACTGGCCGGGGATGAGCGAGTATAGGGGGCAGATCGTCCATCCGCAGACATGGCCCGACGATATCGACCTGAAGGGCAAGCGCGTGATCGTGATCGGGTCGGGCGCGACCGCCGCGACATTGGTGCCGGCGATTGCGGGCGACACCGAACACGTCACGCTCCTTCAGCGCTCACCGACCTATTTCGTCCCCGGCCGCAACGTCAACGATCTGGCCGACACGCTGCGCGAACTGGACATCGACGAAAGTTGGATCCACGAAATCGTCCGGCGCAGCATCCTGCACCAGCAGGAGGCGTTCGTGCAGCAAGCGAAGAACGCGCCCGAAGAAACGAAGGCCGAACTGCTTGCCGGTCCCAGACTGTTCCTTGGCCCCGATTATGACGTCGAGAAGCATTTCACCCCGCGCTACCGCCCGTGGCAGCAGCGTATCGCGTTCGTCCCCGACGGCGACCTGTTCGTGGGGATTCGCAGCGGCAAGGCGTCGGTCGTGACCGACGAGATCGAGCGCTTCACCGAAAAGGGCATATTGCTCAAATCGGGAGACGAACTGACCGCGGACATCATCATCACCGCGACCGGGTTCGACCTGTCGCCGCGCGGCGATATCGACATTCGGGTCGACGGGGTGCCGGTCGATAACCAGCACTCGGTCACGTATCGCGGGATGATGCAGACCGGCATCCCCAACATGGTCTGGATCATGGGCTATTTCCGCGCGAGTTGGACGCTGCGCGTCGATCTGGTCGGCGATTTCGTCTGCCATCTTCTCAATCACATGCGCGACAGGGGCGTGACGATGGTCGAAGTGGCGCTGCGGCCCGAGGATGAGGGCATGCAGATCCTCGACTGGATCGACGAGGACGATTTCAGCCCGGGCTATCTCAAGCGCGGCATTCACCTGATGGCGAAACGCGGGACCAAGCCCGAATGGCGCCACAACCAGAATTACTGGCAGGAAAAGGACGAACTGCCGACGATCGACCTCGACGATCCGGCGTTCGTCTATAGCTGAGCCGGGGAGGGTGGGGCGAGCCGCCGGATGAGCAGGAACGCGCCGATCACCAAAGCGGCGGCGATCAGCGTTGCGACCAGGCGGTCGAGCAGCAACCCTTGCCCGATCGTCGCGCCGCCGCTGGTCAGCAGCAGGATCAGCGGCGTCGTCGCGGCGGTGTAGGCGACGTAGCTTCGTTTGCGCAGGTACGGGCTGAGCGCGGCGAGCCCGGCGATGACCAGCAACAGCCACCAGCCGGGGAGCGGCCCTGCGGCGACCAGCTCGGTTGCGAGCACGCCCGCGGCGACGCCGAGCGCACGCTGGCTCACCTTGACGATCAGCCCCTCAGGCTGACGCTGGGTGAGCAGGGCCACCGCGACCGCGATCCATCCGAAATGATGCTGCGGGAAGGCCTCGCGGATCGTGGTTGCTAAGGCCAGACAGGCAGCGAGGCGGGTTGCGTAGTTCCACCCGGCGAGGGTCTTCAGCGTCCCGCGCCAGCGCCGCAGCTTCGCGCGAAACGGTGCGGTCGATCCTGTCTCACGCGGCTCGGTCGCTCCGATTCCGAACCGGCGTGCCGCCAGCCCGATCGCCAGCGCGCATAGCGCGGTCCAAAGCGCCCCTTCGCCGATCAGGATCGCCACTGCGGGCTTGTCATGCGTGTGCGCGGCAACGTTGACGCCGATCGTCACGAATACGATGAAGCGCTGGCTTGCCGCCGCCATCGGCCGGCTGAACCCGCCCGCCAGCGCTGCGCCGCCCGCCGCGAGCGTCAGTCCCAGGTCGGTCCACATTCCATGCTGCGCGATCGCCACCGACACGATCGCGGCGAGAATCGCCGCCACGACGATGTCGCGCAGGATCCGCCAATGCTCGCCAAAGCTGATCCCGCGCGGGGCGTTGCCAATCCACATGCCCCCGACCGACGCCGCCATCCCGATTGTCGGCCGTCCGATCATCACGCCGATCAGGATCGGCACGCCCATGCCGAGAGCGGTCACCGCCATCGCGCCGGGATCGAGCGGCCCGCTGTCGGTCCACTCGAACGTTCCGCCGAATATCGCGCGCAGGCCGTCGCTGGCGCGCACCCAGAGGGGCGAGGGGTTCATCGGCTCTCGCTACCGCACCGATCCACGATGAGGCAATGCGACGATAAGCTCGGCGCACGATCGAAAGCGCGCTATCGTGCATCGGCTGCGGGGATCGAGGGAGTATTGATAGTGATTCGGATCGTGTTCGCGTTGCTTGCGCTAGCCGCTCCCGCCGCCGCGCTGGCGTGGCAGTCGGTGCCGCCCGCAATATACACAGACCCCGTACCCGATCCCCAAAATCCCCCACGGATGGAAGTGCTGCACATTCCCAGCGGCAAGGTGAAGATCAACGGCGTCGCGTACATCCCGTCCGGGCCGGGGCCGCATCCGGTGGTCGTGCTGTGCCATGGCCTTCCCGGCAATGAGAAGAACCTCGATCTGGCGCAGGCGCTGCGCCGTGCCGGCTGGACGGTCGTAACGTTCAACTATCGCGGGTCATGGGGCAGCCCGGGCGAATACAGCTTTGCCAACGACCTGGCCGATGTCGACGCCGTACTCGCCTATCTGCGCACGCCGGAATCGGTCGTCGCGCTGGGCAGCGATCCGAAGCGGATGGTGCTGATGGGGCACAGTCTGGGCGGTTGGGCGACGCTGCTCACCGCCGCGCACGACAGGGGTTTGATTGGCGCGGTGGCCTTCTCCCCGGGCAATATCGGGGCGCTCGCCGGGCTGCCGCGCGACATGCGGATCAAGGCGCTGGGGAATAACGGCATGGAAGCACTGGCGACTACCAGCGAGAAGGAGGCCGACGAAATCGGCGCCAACGCGCAGGCCTATAATTTCATCAACACGGCTTCGGGACTGACCGGCACGCCGCTGTTGCTGCTGACCTCCGACGACGGTTTGCGCGGACCCGCCGACGCGCTGGCGGCATCGATCCGCAAACAGGGCGGGAGCAAGGTCAGCGAAGTCCATGTCGCGACCGATCATAGCTGGTCCGGCGCCCGCATCCGGCTTGCCAGCGAGATCATCCGCTGGCTCGACGGTTTACCGAAATGAGCGCCTAGGCGCGGATCTGCATGACCGCGTTGATCAGCACGACCAGCGCCACGCCCAGCGCAAACGCGATCAGCAGCCAATGCCCGGGACCGATCGCGGTGGCCTTGTCGGGATCGGCGGTGTCGTACCAGATGATGTGCGCGCCGTCGGGTCGCCATCCGCGCCGCACGTAGCGTTTGACCTCGGCCACGCGGCGCTCGCCGTTCTCGTCCTGATAATGCACGGTTTCCTCGACGAGCCGGCTGTTATTGCCGTCGGTCAGCCGCCAGCCGCGCTTCAACCCCAATCCCCAGCGATCGTCGCTCTGCTGCGCGTCGCTATAGTCGGTCGACCAGACCAAGGCGGCGGCGGGGCGCCACGCGGCGAACAACGTCACCGCGCGGTACAGGCAATAGAGAATGCCAAGCATCAACGCCGGTGCCGCAAAGGTGACGAAATCGCGCATCGCCAAATCGTCTAACGCGCAAAACTGTCGATCCGGTTACCGATCGCCGCGACCCGCCCGATCGAACGATGTCAGCAGGTGTCGCATGCCGGCGCGCGCCGTGTCGAGCGTATCGGGCGTCCAGGTGCCCGCTTTGACGATCAGGCCGAGGCAGTAGCTTTCGACCAGCATGGCCGCGTCGGCGGCGGGCAGGGCGTAACGCGCGCCGGTCGATCCGGCGATCCGGTCCAGCGCCTCCGCGATCCGCGCGCCGATCGCGTCGAGGTTCGCGACCAGCCGCGCGTGGAGCACCGGATCGGCGGTGCTCGCGATCATCGCCGCCAGTTCGAAATGCGCGGCCTCGCGCGACAGCATTTCGCCCAGCAAAGTATCGACGATCGTGTCCGCCAGCGCGCTCAGCGTGGCTCCCGCCAGCGGCCCGATCTCGGCCGAGCGCAATTCGGCCACCGCGTGGAGCAACGCGTCCTTGCTCGCGAAATGGACGTAGAACGCGCCCTTGCTGATTCCCGCTTCGGCGCAAATGCTGTCGACCGACGCGGCCGCGTAACCCTCACGCACGAAGCACCGGTACGCCGCTTCGGCGATCCGGCGGCGCCGCTGTGCCATCGCCTGTGGGTTGAGCTTGGGCATCGACACACCCTATTGCGCCACTTAAAACGACTGTGTAGTCTTTTTTATCTTTGGAACGGTTGGGGGAAGCGCGATGCGATTCGGATCGATGATGGCTGCGACACTGCTGATGACGCTGTCGTGCGGCGCGCAGGCGCAAATGGTCGGGGCGCCCCGCGCCGTCACGGTGCCCAAAGCCGACGCCATCCCGCCCTCGATCGCGCTGCCCGGGCCCGTGGTCGAGGCGACGGTCACGATCAACGGCAAGGGATCGGTCGATATCGGCGCGATCAAATGCGCCGTGCTGACATCGCAGACCAGCAAGATTTGCACGCCCCAGGTCGCCAGGGACAAACCGGTACAGCTGAAAGCCATGCCCGCTGCCGGGATGGAATTCGTGGCCTGGGCGGGAGCCTGCAGCGGATCGACGCCGACCTGTCAGGTGACGCCGACAAAAGCGCTGACGGTATCCGCCACCTTCGCGCCGGCCGCGCCGACGGGCACACGCAAGCTCACCATCAAGTCGCAGCAATCGGTGATCAGCGGCGCAACGATCAACCTGTCACCCGATTTCACTGTCAACTGCTCTCCAGCCTCCGTGCCGCAGGGTGCGCAAAACTGGATCAGGACCTGCACCGCCAATGTGCCCGCGGGCACGACGCTGACGCTCAAAGGCGAGTGGGACGTCGGCCTCAGCTTCGTCACCAGCAAGCCGCTCAAGCCCGGCAACTGGAACGGCGCGTGCGACAGCGCGCAGAACGACACCTGCGTGATCAAGCTGGACGAGGACAAGACCGTGATCGTCAGCCAGCCCTGATGCGTTCCTCAACCGCGCCAGCGAAGTCCGGCTCGACCGCGGCGCGCCGCCAATAATCGGCAAGACCGATATCCTCCGCCAGTCGGCGAAAGCGCGGATCGGCGCGCATCGGGGCCGATACCGGCATGAACAACATGTTGGTCTTGCGGTGGTGCTGATCGTTGACCGAGGGCTGACCTGCACGCCAGTCGAGGCTCGCGATCAACGCACCGCGCTCGAGCAGATAGGCCTCGGCGACCGCAAACGCCCGGTCCACGTCGCCCAGCGCGTTAAGGATCATGATCGCGTTGACCGAATTCGCCGGCCCCTTCGCGAGCAGCCCGACCAGCGCGGTCCCGGCGCGGTCCGCGTCGTCGCGACGCCGCGATACCAATGCCCGCATCGACACGTCCAGCGCCGCGAGCAGCGGGGGCGGCAATCCGGCGGGCCGGATCGCGGTATCGCTCAGGTGCGCCAACGCGCGGTCTGCACGGCCGGTGAAAGCCAGCACCCACAGCTTGGAGAACCACGCGCCAGGATGTTTCGGCCATAGTTGCAGCGTGCGGTCGGCGGCGCGATCCGCCGCGGGGATCGCGCCGAGCACCCAATAGGCGTAGACCGAGCGGTATTGGTACAAGGCGTCGAGCGGTGCCCTGCGCGCCACCGCGACATGGCTCAGCGCACCGACGCGCGCGCGCCCTACCGCCACGTGAAAGAAACCGAGTGCGCTGCGCGTCGCGAGGTGGCCCGGATCGACCGCCAGCACGCTGGTCATGCGCTTCTCGGCCGCAAGCCAGTCGCCGTAATAGGGCGGCAGCAGCGCGACGGCGGCAAGCGCATCGGGTTGGCGCGGGTCAAGCGCCAGCGCGCGCCGGGCGGCCTCCTGCGTCGCTGCGGCGAGCGCCCGGGCGCGATCGGGCGCCGCATTATCGGTGGCGCGATATTGTGCCAGCGCCAGCCGGCCCCAAGCCAGCGCGTTGCCGGGCGCGATCCGGACCGCTTCCCGGAAGTACGCGATTCCCTGCGCGTCGCTGTCGGGGAGCGCGTCGCCGATCGCGCGATCGCCCTGCGCGATGAGCGTGGCCACGCGGTCGTCGCCGGACGGGCGGGTGGCGATCCAGGTCGCGCCGACCGCCGCCACCGCCAGGCCGGCGGCGGTTCCGCCGATCAACGTGCGCCGCGACGGCGGCGAAACGGGCGGGGGAACGGCGTCGATCGCCGCGGGCGCCAGGTTTGCCCTGGCAGGTACGATCATGCGGTACCCGACCTTGGTGATCGTTTCGAGCCGGAAGGCACCGTCGGCGAAGTTGAGCCCCAGCTCGCGGACCTTCGATACCGCGCGGTGGATCGCGTTATCGCCGACGATCCGGCCGCTCCAGCATTGGTCGACCAGTTCGTCGCGGCTCAGGATTGCGCCCTCGGCACGGGCCAGCGCGACCAGCACCTGCATGATCCGCGGCTCGAGCGTTTCGCTGCGCCCGTCGCGGACGATCTGGCGGGTCGCGGGATAGATATCGACCCCGCCGAGCCGAAACGGCGCCTCGCGGGCGAGTTTGATTCGCGACGGCCCCGGATCGTCCTCCGCCATCTTGTCCCCCATTCACTGGCGCGGAGCGCCGCTGCGACGAGGATATCAGGCTTTCATCAGCAAATCATCAGCACCGCGATGTTGCCCCTGCGCGAGCCCCCGCGGGACAATGAACGCGCGGCCAGGCTGCGTCGCGTCGAGGACAATATCCGTGGCCAATTTTCAGGGAGGCAGAACAAATGAAGCATGTCGTCTTAACAATGATGCTCGGCGCCGTAGCGGCGGTCACCCCGGCGATGGCGAGCGCGCAGGATCGCGATGGCTGGTACGCATCGGCATCGGGGACGCTGTCGGTGCGTGAGGGCACCGACGGCACGATTGCCAATGCCCCTGCGCCGGGCAGCACGGTGCGGACCGAGAGCGACTTTCAGGCCGGTTATGGCGGACAAATCGCGATCGGGCGCAAGGTCGGGCGGTTTCGGTTCGAGGCCGAGTTCGGTTATGCGCGCGACACGCAGAACAGCTACACCGCGATCGTTCCGCCGACCGGCAAGATCGCCGCGGACGTCGTCGAAACCGCAACGCGCGGCATGATCAACGGTTATGTCGATCTGACGCGCGGGCCGATCCAGCCCTATCTCGGCGCGGGTGCGGGGGTGGCGCGGATCCACGTCCTGTTCGTCGCCCCGCGCGCGCCGTTTCCGACCGAAGCGCCGCGCACGCTGATCGACGACGGCGACACGCGCTTCGCCTATCAGCTGATCGGCGGGGTCGCGTTCAAGCTGGGCCCGAACCTCGCGCTGACCGCGCAATATCGCTGGTTCGATGCGGGCACGCTATCGGCAAAGGACGTTCGCGGCGAAGCGATCACGCGCAAGCATTCGGGGCATAATTTCGACCTGGGTTTTCGCCTGAGCTTCTGAACCGCTGAGGCGCGCCGGGCATTCGGCGCAGGCAAAAGGGCCGGGAGTCTCCTCCCGGCCCTTCGCTGGTTTGGTGTGGCCGGGCGGAAGTGAATTCCGCCCGTCGGACGCGGCTTGCGCCGCGCCGCCCGGCCTTTCGCGGTCTCGTAGCCAGCGTCGCCAGCTACGTGCCGCTCAGGCGCCGATCTCGCTCGTATCGACCTTCACGCCCGGGCCCATCGTCGAGGAGACCGCGATCTTCTTGACATACTTGCCCTTGGCGCCGGCCGGCTTGGCCTTGACGATCGCATCGACCAGCGCGTCGAAATTCGCGCGCAGATCGGCCGCCGGGAACGACGCCTTGCCGATGCCCGAATGGATGATCCCGGCCTTTTCGACGCGATATTCGATCTGGCCGCCCTTGGCTGCCTTGACCGCGCCGGCGACGTCCATCGTGACGGTGCCCAGCTTGGGGTTCGGCATCATGCCCTTCGGCCCCAGGATCTTGCCCAGACGACCGACGACACCCATCATGTCGGGGGTCGCGATGCAGCGATCGAAGTCGATCTTGCCGCCCTGAACGATTTCCATCAGGTCTTCCGCCCCGACCACGTCGGCGCCGGCTTCGCGCGCTTCGTCGGCCTTGGCGCCCTTGGCGAACACGCCGACGCGAACCGTCTTGCCGGTACCCTTGGGCAGCGTCACCACGCCGCGGACCATCTGGTCGGCGTGACGCGGATCGACGCCCAGATTCATCGCGATTTCGATCGTTTCGTCGAACTTCGACGTGGCGTTCTTCTTGGCCAGCGCGATCGCGTCGTCGACATTGTACAACGTCTCACGGTTGAGGGTGGCGAGCGCCTTCTGCTTCTTGCTTACGAATGCCATGATCTCAGCCCTCCACCACTTCGAGGCCCATTGCGCGGGCGCTGCCTTCGATGATCCGCGTTGCCGCGTCGATATCGTTGGCGTTGAGATCCTTCATCTTGGCCTCGGCGATCTGCGTCAGCTGCGAGCGCTTGATCTTGCCCGCGGACACCTTGCCCGGCTCCTTCGAACCCGACTTCAGCCCGGCGGCCTTCTTGATCAGATACGATGCCGGCGGCGTCTTCGTCTCGAACGAGAACGAGCGGTCGGCATAGACGGTGATCACGGTCGGAATCGGCGAGCTCTTTTCGAGGTCCCCGGTCGCGGCGTTGAACGCCTTGCAGAATTCCATGATGTTGACGCCGCGCTGACCCAGAGCAGGGCCGATCGGCGGCGACGGATTGGCGGCGCCGGCTGGCACCTGCAGCTTGATATAGCCGGTAATTTTCTTTGCCATTAGTCTCACTCTGTCAGGGGCGCCGCTGAAAGGAGCGCCCGTTCAAGTTTAGCGGTGCAACCGGCATGCCCAAGGGCACGCCTCCCGCGGCTATTTTCCACAGACGATGCTTTGGAAGCGCGGGCCGATAGCGGAGCCGCGCGCAAATAGCAACTATTGGCGAGACGGCGACCGCCGGCCAGCGGGTCGCAGCGCGACCCCGTCCGACGACATGGGCTTCGCCCACCCGCCGGCCGGTCTTCGCCGTTTCAGGATTAGCGCGTGCTAATCCTGGGCGGACAGCAAGTAAGGCGCAGCCTTACTTGCTTCGTTCGACCTGCTCGAAATCCAGCTCGACCGGCGTCGCGCGGCCGAAGATCGACACGCTGACCTTGACCTTGGCCTTGTCGAAATCGAGCTCTTCCACAATGCCGGTGAAGCTCGCGAACGGGCCGTCGAGCACCTTGACGCTGTCGCCGATTTCGTAATCGACCTTGATCTGCTGCTTGGGCGCGTGCGCCGCGGCTTCTTCCTTGGAGTTGAGCATGCGCGCGGCTTCGGCGTCGCTGATCGCCTGCGGCTTGCCGTTGGGGCCCAGGAAGCCGGTCACCTTCGGGGTATTCTTGACGAGGTGATAGACGTCGTCGTTCATGCTGAGCTTGGCCAGCACGTAACCGGGCATGAACTTGCGTTCGACCGACACCTTCTTGCCACGGCGGGCTTCGGTGATCGTCTCGGTCGGGACTTCGATCGCCTCGACCAGCTGTTCGAGTCCCATGCGGTTGGCTTCGGACATGATCGCGTCGCGGACCTTGCCCTCGAACCCGGAATAAGCGTGGATGATGTACCAGCGTGCCATTGTCTGTTGTCGACCCTTATTTCGTGGCGAGGCTGAGCAGGAACTTCACGATCGCGTCGAACCCGGTGTCGATGACGAAAAAGAAGATCGCCAGGATCAGCGTCATGATCATCACCATCACGCCGGTCATGATCGTCTCGCGCCGCGTCGGCCAGACGACCTTTTTGGTCTCTGCCTGAACCTGCCGGATGAACTCGATCGGGGTCGTCTTCGCCACTGTTGTCAGCCTGTGTTGTTCGGTGCCGTTTCGGACATGGGACCGCCGCCCGGTCCCGCAAGGGGCACGGACGATGATCAATCCCGATTTCGGATTGGGAGCGCGTTTAGCGCGGCGCGGGGGCAGGGGCAAGAGGGGGATCGGCGTCGCCGCAATGCCGCGCCGTCACGCAATTGCGTCGCCGCCCCGCCTTAGCGCTTGAAGAGTCGATCAAGCGAAGTTAGACGACCGCACCGCACAGGGGTGTAGCTCAGCTGGTTAGAGCGTTGGTCTCCAAAACCAAAGGCCCTCGGTTCGAATCCGAGCTCCCCTGCCACTTTCCCGATCCGGGTCAGGCCGCTGCAGCCTCTGCGCCCCAGTCGCGGGAAGCGAGCGCGCGCGCCTCGCCGACGGGCAAAGGGCGGCCGAAATAATAGCCCTGAATTTTCGTACAGCCCAGATCGAGCACCATGAGATGCTCCTCCTCGGTCTCGACACCCTCCGCGGTCGTCGCCATCCCCAGCGACTGCGCCAGCGCGACCACGGCGCGGATGATCGCGATCGGTTCCTGCTGCCCCTTCGACGCGCCCTGGACGAAGCTGCGGTCGACCTTGATCGTCGAGAAGCGCGTGCGGGCGAGATAGCCGAGCGACGAATAGCCGGTGCCGAAATCGTCGAGGCTGAGTCGGACGCCGAGATCGAGGATCCGCTCCAATACCTGCACGGCAACGGTGCCCTCGCGCATGAACACGCCTTCGGTCACTTCCAGTTCGAGCCGTTCGGGCGGTAACCCGCTATTGGCGAGCGCGGACGCGACGACCGAGACGAATGCCGGGTTATGGAGCTGTTCGGGCGAGACGTTGACCGCGACGCGCGTCGATCCGGGCCAGCGCGCGGCTTCGTCACAGGCCGAGCGCAACACCCATTCGCCCATCGGCCCGATCAGCCGGGCGTCCTCGGCCAGCGGGACGAACTTGGCAGGGGAGACCACGCCGAGTTCGGGATGCGTCCAGCGCAGCAGCGCTTCGAACCCGGTCAGATTGCCCGTGCCGGCCGCGACCACCGGCTGGTATTCAAGGTGCATCTCGCCCTTTTCGAGCGCCTGGCGCAGCGCCATTTCGAGCACCCGGCGTTCTTCGGCCTTGACGTGAAGTTGCGGTTCGTAGGTGTGATATACCCCGCCGCCGGCGTCCTTCGAGCGGTATAGCGCCAGATCGGCCGAGCGGATCAGCATTTCGGCGGTGCGCCCGTCGCGCGGGCCGATCGCGACGCCGATCGACGCACCGATGTAGAGCGTGTGCGCGTCGACTTCGTACGGCAGCGACAGGGCATCGATGATCGATTGCGCCAGGCTTTCGACCCGCCCGGAATCGTTCGCATCGCGGACGACCACCGCGAATTCGTCGCCCCCCAACCGGCCGATCGTCTCATTTTCGTTGATCAGCCGGTGGAGCCGTTCCGACACGCGACCGAGCAAGCGATCGCCCACAGGGTGGCCGAGCGAATCGTTGACCGCCTTGAAGCGATCGAGATCGATCATCATGAACGCGCAGCGGGTGCCCCATTTCTCGGCCTCGGTCATCGCGCGGGCGAGCTGTTCGTTGAGATAGAGGCGGTTGGGCAGCCCGGTCAGCGTGTCGAAGCGCGCCATGCGGTTGATCTTGTCGGCGGATTCGCGCTGTTCGGTGACATCGGAGCCGACCCCGCGAAAACCGATAAAGGCGCCGCGATCGTCGTGCCGCGGGCTGGCCGACAGCGCGAACCAGCGCAGCGCTCCTTCGACATTGATCGGCAGTAACAGGTCGCGAAATGCCTCCCTGTTCTTGAGTTTTTCGGCAAGCATACGCAGCCCGCCGGCGAAATCGCCGCTTTCCCACTGTTCGCCCGCCAACGCCTGCAACAGCGGCATGCCATTGATTTTGACCGGGTCAAGATGGACCGATTTGGCAAATCGCGGCGAGGCCCGGACGATGCGGCGGGCGCTGTCGGTTTCCCACAGCCAGTCGCCATCTTCTTCTTCGAACTCGCGCAGCAAGAGGCTGACCGTCTCATCGCGCTCGGCGATACCGATCTCGCCCGCACGGATCACCACCAATGCCTTGCAGCGCTGGAAGCAGCTGATCATCAGCAACACCGCGAACAGGACGGTAGCGGCAGCGAGGAGCGGGCTGCCGAGCAACAGCAGCATCGCGGCAATCGCAGCGCCGAGGATCCCGAGGAAACTGAGGGTCGCGAGCGGGAGTGCCGCCAGCGCAACGGCGGAAGCGGTCATCATCACCGACAGCACGATCCACAATCCCATGGCCGTGCCGATTTCGACCCGCGGGCCCAGCGCCAGCGGGGGAATCGACCAGACCGCGGCCAGCGCAACACCCTCGAGCACGGTGTCGCGGACATCGCCGAGTGTCGCCGTATTGGCATCGCGGTGACGCGTCGCCAGTCGGCGAATCGCCACGGTGATTCCGACCATCCCGGTCAGCACCCCCCAGCCGATCAGCAGCGCGCGCGGCGCCTGAGCGTCGAACATGATGACGGTGACGGCGGCACCGACCAGATTGGCGGCGAGCAGGAACAAAGCGAGCTGGCGGCCGGCGTGGAGCTGTGCCGCGCGAATCGGACCCCAATCGGTGGTGTCCGCGGGGTCATACAGCCCTAGCAGCGCCCGGACGTCGATCCGGGGCGTGGCGAATTGTGATGTCGGCTCGTTGCTCACCCGCAAGCGATAGGCCCGATAGGGTTAGCGAAGGGTTAGGGGGCGGTGCCAAATGAACAAATTTGGGTGCCATTTTGGGTATGCTGCGGACGCCAACGCCCCGGGCACAATTGTTGGTGCTTCAGGCGGCGATGTCGTACGGCTTGATCTCGCCCGCCAGATATAGATTGCGCGCCTTGGCCCGCGACAATTTGCCCGAGCTGGTGCGCGGCAGCGTGCGCGGCGGGATCAGTTCGATCACGCAGTTCATGCCCGTCACCGACCGCACGCGCTCGCGGATTTCGTCGCGCAAGCGCACGCGTTCGGCTTCGTCCGAACTGCGGCACTGGACCAGCACGGCGGGGGTTTCTTCGCCGCCCGGCGTGGTGATCGCAAAGGCGGCAATGTCACCGGCCTTGAAGCCCGGCAGCTGCTCGACCGCCCATTCGATATCCTGCGGCCAATGATTGCGACCATTGACGATGATCATGTCCTTGGCGCGGCCCACGATATAGATATAACCGTCTGAAATATAACCCATATCGCCCGTGTCGAGCCAGCCGTCCTTCATGCAGGCGGCGGTCGCTTCGGGGTCGCGGAAATAGCCCACCATGACCGACGGGCCGGCGCACCAGACCTTGCCGATCGCGCGTTCGGGGAGGGGGGTGCCGTCTTCCTCGCGGATTTCGATCTTCATGTCGCGCGCAGGCTTGCCGCAATTGACGATCGCGCGGAATCGCTGCGGGCGGTCGCGGCGGCCTTCCTGCCCCGACAATTGCGTTTCCTCGACCAGTTCGACGCGGATGCCTTCGCCCGGTGGCATGATCGACACCGCCAGCGTCGCTTCGGCCAGGCCGTAGCTGGGCAGGAACGCGCTGGCCTTGAACCCGGCATCGCCGAACGCGTCGACGAACGACTGCATGACGTCGGGGCGGATCATGTCGGCGCCGTTGCCGGCAACGCGCCAGCGCGACAGGTCGAACCGGTCGCTCGCCTTGGTCTGGCTCGACATGCGGCGCGCGCAGATGTCGTAGCCGAAGGTCGGCGAGTAGGAGAGGGTGGTGCCGGGATTGCGGCTGATCAGGTCGAGCCACGCCAGCGGGCGGCGCGCAAAATCCTCGGTCTTCAGATAGTCGGTCGATACCTGATTGGCCACCGGCGACAGGAAACAGCCGACCAGCCCCATGTCGTGATACCAGGGCAACCACGACACGCAGCGATCGCCATCCCCAACGTGCATTCCGATCGAATGCGCGGCGAGGTTGGACAGCAGAGCGTTGTGCGTGATCACAACACCGTGGGGAAAGCGAGTCGAGCCGCTCGAATATTGCAGGTAAGCGATGTCGTCGGGCTTCGCGGCCGGAAGCGCGACTTCCGGCGCGGGGCGCTTGGCGAAATCGACCCAGTCGATCCCTTCGACTCCCTGATTCTTCGCCGCTTCGGCGCACATCGCGCCGATTTCGGGCGGGTAGATCAGCATCAGCGGGTCACAGCTGCTCAGCTGGACGGTCAGCTGGTCGATATAGGATTGCGCGCCGCCGAAGCTGGTGGGCAGCGGCAGCGGCACCGGCCACGCGCCGGCATAGACGACGCCGAAAAACAATGACGCGAATTCGGTGCCGGTCTCGGCGATCAACGCGATGCGATCTTCGGGCTTTACGCCCGCCGCGATCAAGCGCCGCGCTGCCGCCAAGGCGTCGTCGCGCAGTTCGGAAAAGGGATAGGGCCGCGTCAGCGTCCCGCGCGGATCGTGGAAATTGAGGCCACGCACACCCTGTGCGGCGTAATCGAGCGCCTCACCCAAGGTGGCGAAGTCGGCCAGCCGCCGCGGCAGCACGTCGTCGGTCGGCGTAGGCGCGAACCCGGCCGATCGCTCCTTGACTGCCACGTCCGAACCCATTTCCATCGTCATCTCTTTTGTTGCGCCCATGTTGTCGCGCAGCTCTTATCGGCTGCCTGATGCCCAGCGACGGCCCCCTGCCGCCGGCAAGCTTTCAAAATCCCCTGTCAGTGTGGCACAATCAAGGCGCAATGGTTCGAGTTCCCCGCCGCCCTGTCCCACCGCTGGACCCAGCCAGCCTCGAACGGCTGGCGTTGCGCTATGTCGAACGCTTCGCGACGACGCGTTCCCGGCTGACCGATTATCTTGTCCGCAAAATCAGGATGCGCGGTTGGGAGGGCGATTCCCCCGATCCCGCCGCACTGGCCGAGCGACTGGCGGAGCTCGGCTATATCGACGATCGCGCCTATGGTGAAGCCAAAGCGGGGGCGATGGCGCGGCGCGGGCTGGGCGCGCGGCGCGTGGTCGGCGCGCTGCGTCAGGATGGCATCAAGGGCGAGGATGCCGACGCGATCGCGCCGCAGGTGGAGGAGCGCGCGCTGGATGCCGCCGTCGCCTTTGCCCGGCGCAAACGGATCGGGCCCTTTGCCGAAACGCCGGCTGACCGGCCGCTGCGCGAAAAACAGATCGCGGCGATGCTGCGCGCGGGGCATTCACCAACGCTGGCGCGGCGTGTCGCAAGCATGGCGCCGGGGGAAGAAATTAACGATCCGGACGGATAGAACGGTCCCGAAACGACCCGCGCCAACCCTTTGTCTTTTGGCCGAATCGTGATACAGATCAAGGTGCAGGGGGTAAGTGTGCGCGGAGAACCGCAGCCAGATCATGGCGAACGGCCACTGCAGCCGTCGGATGGGGCAACCGCTAATGCGGCGGCGACCGATGAGTCGCGCTTTGCCGGTGCGGTCAAATGGTTCGACGTTACCCGGGGCTTCGGTTTCCTGATCGACGACAATCAGGCGGGCGATATCCTGATCCATTTTTCGGTCCTCCAACCGCATGGGCGGCGCAGTCTGCCAGAGGGCGCACGCGTCGAATGCCTCGCGGTCGTTCGCGATCGCGGCCTGCAGGCGACCGAAATTCTGGCGATCGACCTGTCGACCGCAATCGAACCGGCGCCGCGGCTGCGCACCGAAGGCGACCGGGTCGACCCGATCGCGATGCTCGACGATGCCGGCCCGTTCGAAGCCGTTTCGGTCAAATGGTTCAATCGGCTGAAGGGCTACGGTTTTCTGGTGCGCGATGCCGATTCGGCGGATATATTCGTGCATATGGAAACGCTGCGCCGTGCCGGGCTACACGAGGTTGAGCCCGACCTGCGACTGCGTGCGCGAATCGTCGCGGGCCGCAAGGGGCCGTTGGCGGTGGCGGTCGAACAGGACTGAATTCATGATAGTGCGCGTTGTGTTGTTGCCGTTGGCGCTGATCGCGCTGACGATCGGGTGTGCCAAGAGCGATCTCGCCTCTGCCACCAATGCCCAGACCCCGGCCGGGACGATCGCGCTGACGATCACCAGCAGCAACGGCAAGCATGTGTTTCAGGTCGAACAGGCCAAAACCTCGGCGCAGCAGGAACGCGGGTTGATGTACCGCACCGATTTGACCGATACCGGCGGGATGCTGTTCTGGCCCTATCCGCCCGAAGGCGGCGGCCCGAAGGAGGCGAGCTTCTGGATGAAGAATACGCCGAGCGCGCTCGACCTGATCTTCATCCGCACCGACGGGACGATCGCGCATATCGCCGAAAATGCGGTGCCCTATGACGAAACGCCGATCCTGTCCGGGGAACCCGTTGGCGCGGTGCTCGAGATCAAGGGAGGGCGTGCGGCTGCGCTGGGGATCGCCGAAGGCGACAAGGCCAACTGGACGGGTAAGTAACCCCCAATCGTCGTTGAACCGCGGACAGTCACCCGCTAAGCGCGCAAGGCATGGGCATCAATCTCAACCCCTTCACGTGGTGGAACGGCGCAAGCTGGGGCACGATCGTCGGGCTGATCGGCAAAGAGCGGGTCGGCGAGGACGAACTGGGCAACGTCTATTATCTGGGTGGGAAGGACACCAACGGCCTGCCGCGCCGCTGGGTGATCTATAACGGCGCGAACGATTCGAGCCGCGTGTCGCCCGAATGGTTCAGTTGGCTGCATCATCAGATCGACGACGTGCCCGACCGCGCGCTGCCGCCGCAGCGCCGCTGGGAAAAGCCCGCATTGCCCAATCAGACCGGCACGGCGCTGGCCTATCGCCCGCCGGGAGCGATGGAAAAGGGCGGACACCGCGCCGCCGCCACGGGCGATTACGAAGCCTGGACCCCGGACGCATGAACTGGCGCCGCATTGTCGGTGTCACCGCTGCACTCGCCGGGGTCGGGGCGGCCGGCTGGGCGGGCTACAATTACTATGCGGGCCAGCAAGCTTCGCAGCCGACCGTCATGGCCACCGCCGCGCCGACATCGCTCGACGATGTCGGACAATCGGGCGGGGTCGAGACGGTCGATGTCTCGGGCGATCCGTCCAACCCCGAATCGGGCACCACGCCGATGGCGCAGCGAGTCGCGGTGTTGGGGCTGCTCAACAAGCGCAACGGCCAGGCGCGCGACCTGACGCTCAAACCGGGTGAGGCGACGCGCGTCGGCAACGCCATCGTGCGGTTGCGGGCGTGCGAGCAGACCGCGCCGTGGGAGCCCGAACATTATACCGGCGCGTTCATCCAGCTCGACATCGAACAGGCGGACAACAGCTGGAAGCGCGTCCATTCGGGCTGGCTCTACAAGGAGCGGCCCAACCTCAACGTCGTGATCGACCCGATTTACGACGTCTGGGTCAAGAGCTGCACGATGTCCTTCCCGACCCGCGGGCCCGATACGATCGTAGCTCCTGCGGCGCCTGCGGGTGTGAGCCGGTCGAGTGCGCCGAAATCGCCGCCCGCGCCGCCGCCCAGCACGCCCTCGACCGCGCCGCCCAGCAACGCGATGTAATCCGCCCGGCTGATCTCGATCGCGCCCAGCGAGGCGAGGTGCGGAGTCATGAACTGGCAGTCGAGCAGCGTGAATCCCCCGACCCGCAGCCGCGCAACGAGCCAGGCGAGCGCGACCTTCGACGCGTCGGCTGCGCGGCTGACCATCGATTCGCCGAAGAACGCCTTGCCCAGCGCGAGGCCGTATAGCCCGCCCACCAGCTCCTCGCCCTCCCAGCATTCGACCGAATGCGCCCGGCCCTGAAAATGGAGCGTGGTGAAGACATGCTCGATCGTGGTGTTGATCCACGTGTCGGGGCGGTCCGCGGCGCTTTCGGCGCACAGCGCGATGACCGATTCGAACGCGGTGTCGGCGGTCACGCGGAAACGATCCGACGCGATCGTCTTTCTCAGCGAGTGCGATAGATGGAAGCCGTCGAGCGGCAGGATCGCGCGTTCGCGCGGTTCGACCCAATAAACCCCAGCGGCATCGCGCGCATCGGCCATCGGGAACACGCCAACGGCGTAGGCGCCGAGCACCAGATGCGGGTCGAGTATGTCGTAACTGGGTTCGGGCGGCTGTTTCACGGCGTTATGTCGACAGCCGCATCTCGATCGTCTGCCACAGCGTCGAAAATGCCGCGGCGGCGGCCGAGCGGGGCGCGAACGCGCCAAGCGGAGCGCGCCGCGCCGCCATCTGCTCGACCACGCTGGCCATCGGAATCACCGGCCAGTCGGGTTCGGCGGCGAGGGCTTCGGCGTGGAGCTTGCGCCGCCGGTCGACCATCGTGTGGACGGGCAGGATTCTCGCTTTACCCGCAAAATGCGCGGCCATGTCCTCGAACGCGCGCTGCGCCAGCGGCGAGGGGATGACCGGCACGACGATCAGATCGGCGCCTCGGATCACCTGTTCGCTGGTTTCGGTCAGCCCAGGCGGGCAATCGAGCAGAATGCGGTCATAGTCTTTCGCCAGCACGCCGAGCAGCTTTTGTAGCCGCTTCTTCTTGTCGAGTTCGTGGAACAGCAGATCGAGCCCGCGCAACGACGCGTCGGCGCCGATCAGGTCGAGCCGCGGGATTGCGGTGGCGCGGATCAGTTTGGCGGGGTCGAGGTCCCTGGCGAAGATTGCCTGCGCCTCGCCTTTGGCCTTTCTTGCGCCGAGGAGAAAGGTACTCGCGGCCTGCGGATCGAGGTCCCACAGCAAGGTACGCCGCGCCGATTGGGTGGCAGCCGCCCACGCCAGATTGACCGCCAGCGTGGTCTTTCCGACTCCGCCTTTCAGGCTGTAGATGGCAATTGTCGCCACTGCCGTTTCCCCAGTGGTTGAAGCCGGCACACCGTGCCCAACCCGGTCGGGCAAAGCAATGGCGGCCCGCGTTCCTACGGGCCGCCGGGGGAGGGTCAGGCGTCGCAGGTCTGAGCGGGTTTGCCCGGCTGCGTCAGCTTGATCGACTTGGGGGTGCCGGTCAGTTCCCAGCCGCCATCGGCGACATAGGGCTTGCCGGCTTCGGGAGCCTTGAGCGAGACGGGCGGCGCGTCCGCTGGCGACTGCACGCTGACCAATTTGTCGCCGTCGAAGAACGAGACCTTGACCGAGCTGTTATCGCCGTGACAGCGGAACGACACTTCGGCCTTGATCGGAGGCGGCAGTTCGACGCGCTTGGTCGTGACGACGGTCTTGTTCTCGGTGGCCGAGTTGTCGACGGTCGTCGTGGTTTTGGACTGACAGGCCGACAGCACCAGAAGCGCGACGGCGGTTGCGGGGAGGAGGGGGCTCTTCATAGAATTTTCGCTTCGCGTATGCAGCGAGCAAGGTCAAGATACATCCATTTTGGGCCGTTTCGGACGTTGCGCGCCGCAGCAAACGGGTCGTTTCGGCTGCGTTATTCGTGAAATTCGTCCATGTCGGGGATGCGACCAAAGGCGATCTTGGTGCCGACCGCGTCGATCCGTCCGCCATAGAACGGACCCAGCGACACAGCGTGACGCCCGAATTTCTCATTTATCGTGTCCATTGCGCGACTTAGCGACAATCCCCGGGTTTCGCGCGCGAGCGGGTCGTCGGGGTCGAGCCGTTCGAACAGCGACCCCTGATCGCCGCCGACCGGCGCGATCTCGGCCAGCGTCACGCCGATCATGCGGATGCGAATCGACCCGTGGCGGCGTTTTCCCTCTTCGGCGAGCCGTGGGAAAAGCGCGTCGAGTGCGGCCAGCACCTGAAAACTGTCCTGCGTCGCGTTGAGCTTGCGGCTGACCTGCCACACCGATTTATCGTCTTCGAACCGGCAATGCAGCACGAGCAGCCGCGCGACATAGGCTTTGCGCCGCAGTCGGCTGGCCGCTTTGAGCGCAAGGCGGCGCGCGGTCAGTCTGACGGGTTCGAACCCGCGCTTGCCCGGCGACAGGACATGACTGTGCCCGATCGAACGCGTTTTGGTCGGCTTTTCGGGGAGATCGACGCCGTGGAGGAGGTACCACAGCCGGTCGCCATTGGTCCCGCCCCACGCCGTGCCCGCGTCGCGCGGGCGGCGTTCGCATAATTGGCGGATGTCGTTGACGCCGTCGCGCGCCAGCCGCTTCTCCATATTGGCGCCAATCCCGGCGATATCGCGCAGTTTCAGGTCGAAGAGCCGGTCGGGCAAGGTCGCGGCGTCGAGCACGATCAGCCCGTCGGGTTTCTGCATGTCGCTGGCCAGTTTGGCGAGCAGACGGTTCGGCGCGATCCCGACCGAGGAGGTGAGGCATTCGCCGACATTGGCGAGGATCCCGGCTTTGATCCGCTGTGCCAAAGCGACCGCGGCATCGCGCGAATTTTCGTTATCGAGCAGGCGGCAGGCCACTTCGTCGATCGAACAGACTTTGGTGACGGGAATATGCTTCCAGATTTCGGCGACGATGGCGTCGTGGAACTCGACATATTTTTCGTGGCGAGCGGGGGTGACGATCACCTCCCGGCACAGTCGTTTGGCTTCCCACACCGGCGTGCCGGTCGAAATGCCGTAGCGCTTGGCCTCGATCGACGCGGCGATGGCGACGGTGGTGTCGGATCCGACCGGCGCGACGATGATCGGTTTGCCGCGCAATGCGGGATCGAGTTGCTGTTCGACGCTGGCGAAATAGGAATTGAGGTCGAGGAACAGCCAGCGCAGCGGGCGCGGGGGAAGGACGATGTCGGCGTTAACTCGCGAAAGGTGCGCGATGTCGTGTTTATTTTTCGCGTTTGGCGAGGACTCCCCGCCCCAGGGGCAGGCTGCGAGCGACTCGGATCGCGACGACGACATAATGGAACAATAGCAGAACAAACAGCGGAAGGCGAGTCAATCCGCTCGCTGCCTCGGCTGTCCAGCCACGCCGCCCGCTCAGGCCGCAGGCTTTTGCCATCACGACCAAGGACGTCACGATCACGCCGATCACCAGCGTTCCGATCCAGTCCATCATCGTTCCTTGCACCATATTCCGGTTGGCAAGCCGGCACGCTGTCGACGCCTTTCCGAGATAGGCGCGAAGGGCATTAGCAACGCATTGAAGCTGTCCGGAAACGGCCACGGGGAAGGGCCGTTTTCGCCGTGATTCCGACAATCGCTTAGGTATTTTTCCCGGATTTCTGAATTGAGCAAAGTCAGGTCTCTCGGGGCAGGGAGACGTCAGATGTACACATTCGAACCGGACCGTCCTCGCGGCTTGCTGAGGATCGCACTGTCCGGATTTTGGAGCGCGGAAACGGCGCGCGATTTTGCTGTCGATCAGCAAGCCGCGGTCGCCGCGCTCGGTTGCGCAAACGGCCAGCATGTCGTCCTGGTCGATCTGTCCGCGTTCAAGATACAGTCGCAGGAAGTCGTCAAATTGTGCAAAGCCTTCATCGAAGGCGCCACCAATTCTTCGCGTCGTCTCGCGCTCGTCGGAGGCGAGGGCCTTGCCCGTATCCAATCGAAAAGGGTGCTCGGGCGCGACGAGATGAGAATTTTCGATAGCGTTCGCGACGCCGAACGCTGGCTGCTGGAGCCGACGGTCGCCGCGAATCGCGGGCAGTCGCCCAGTCATCCGACGGCGCGCGACCCGAGCAGGATTTCACTGGCGCAGCACTGAAGCGAGCGCCGCCCAAGCGGGTTGCTTGGCCGCTAATCCGACCGTGTGAAGCGGGCTGCTCGACGGCAAGGCGATCAACCGCGGAACCCGGCCCTGACCCTCCAGCTGCCGCAGCCCCAGCCGGTGCGCGACGCCGCCGTTGAACGCGATCGCGCGGAGATCGGGTAACGTTGCGGCCAGCGCTGCCAGGTCGTTCGGCTGATGATCGCGAATTGCCGCATCGGTGCTGCCGGGGCGGGTGGCGCTGGCAACGACGTCCCACAGGCCGATCCCCGCCGCCTGCAACGCCGCCAGCCGCGCGTCATAGTCGAGCGATTGCAGGTCAACGTCCGCCGCGGGCGACAGCAACCGCCAGAACTGGTTCTGCGGGTGCGCGTAATAGCGCGCCGCCGCCAGGCTGCGGTCGCCGGGAAGGCTGCCGCAGATCAGCAACCGTGTTCGCGCGTCCACGACGGGTGGGAACGAGCGTTTGACTGTCGGGGTCGGATTCATGCCCGGCCAGTGTGCCGCTTCCGACTGCTTCCGTCACGCCGGCGACGGATTTAAACTGGTGCCCCATCCAATCACCTTGACCGCGCCGCCTGTTCGGGAGAGCATCGTCGGAACGAGGGAGGCGGATATGAAGCGGTTGTCAGCGGTTGGTGCGCTCGTACTTCTTTCCGGGTGCGGCAGCCCGAGCGCGGTCGGGGCCAATTCGGCCGATTCGGTGACGACCACGGCGGTTGGCAATGTCGTCGCGACGATCCCCAGCCCGACGCCGACGCCTGACGCGGCCACCGGCAATGGTGCCGATGCGCCGACGAACGACGCCGGATCGACGAGCAACGCCGCCGCCGCGTCCAACGCGATGTGAGGGGCGCGTTAAGTTAGGCCTTCACGCGCAACAGCGTCTCTTGCTTGCCCCCGGACGATAGCCGCGCCATCTATCGCTCATGCCCATCAAACCCGACACTTTATCGCTCATCGGCAACACCCCGCTGGTCCGGCTGAAAGGCCCGAGCGAGGCCGCCGGCGCCGAGATCTACGGCAAATGCGAATTTACCAACCCCGGCGCGAGCGTGAAGGACCGCGCGGCGTTGTTCATCGTGAACGACGCCGAGGAACGCGGGCTGATCCGGCCGGGCGGGACGATCGTCGAGGGGACCGCGGGTAATACCGGGATCGGCCTCGCCCTCGTCGCCAACGCCAAGGGCTACAAGACGATCATCGTCATGCCCGAGACGCAATCGCGCGAGAAAATGGATACGCTGCGCGCGCTCGGCGCCGAACTCGTGCTGGTGCCGGCCGCGCCCTATTCGAACCCCGGCCATTTCGTGCACACGTCGCGCCGTATCGCCGAGGAGACGCCCAACGCGGTGTGGGCCAACCAGTTCGACAACACGGCAAATCGCCTCGCGCATATCGTCGGCACCGCCGAGGAGATCTGGGAGCAGATGGACGGGCGGATCGACGGCTTCACCTGTTCGGTCGGGACCGGCGGGACGCTGGCCGGGGTCGGACTGGGGCTGAAGGCGAAAGACGAGAGCGTGACGATCGCGCTCAGCGATCCGCATGGCGCGGCGCTGTATGATTATTATGCCTGCGGTGAACTCAAGGCCGAAGGGTCGTCGGTCGCCGAAGGGATCGGGCAGGGGCGAATCACCGCCAACCTGGAGGGTGCGCCGATCGACACGCAATTCCGCATTTCGGACGCCGAAGGGTATGAATGGGTGCGCCGCCTGCTCGACGAAGAGGGATTGTGCCTTGGTCTGTCGTCGGGGATCAACGTCGCCGGTGCCGTCGCGCTGGCGAAGCAGCTGGGGCCGGGCAGCCGCGTCGTGACGATCTTGTGCGACACCGGATTCCGCTATCTTTCAACGCTCTACAACCGTGAGTGGCTGGCGGCGAAAGGACTCGTCTGACGCGAAAGGTCGACAACGGCGGTTCGGGTCGTTACATAAAAGCCACACAAGCATGAAAACAGTGGTTCGCGACTCTATTCAGACGATGCAGCGGGTGAAGGTCGGGGTGATTGGCCTTGGCACGATCCTGCTCCTGATCGTGCTCGCTGCGATGGTGTTCAGCGTGGTCAGTCGCGAGCGACCGGGTACCGCGATCGGCGCCGCCAACGCGTCGGTCGCCGCCAATCTGACCATGTCCAACGGCGCCGGGCCGAGCGACGCGCCGACCAGCGAACCGTTGGTCGAACTGGGCGTCGCCCCGGCGGCGACGCCGACCCCCACCAAACGGTGAGCATTTCGCCCCGTCGGCGAATGGGAATCCGTGCCACCAGCGGCGGGAGCCGGCCAAATTCGCCAATTGCCGGCTCTGCCCTGCCCGTACGGCCATCGGATTATACGTATGGTTAAATATCTTTTTACCAATTTTCCAATGACTTAGTTTTTCAGCTAAGTGTTGGACCCATAAAGTCCCAAAGATTTCCGTTGAATCCCATGAAGTGGGTTGTTACGCCTTCCCTTGGAAGTGGGGCGTTTTTACCCGGTTGATTCGTATCGCGCTGGCGACGGTTTGGGCCGTTTCAGCGGCGGGGAAGACGTGCGCGAAATTTGGGGTGAGCTGGCGTGGCACGACGCAGCAGATATCAGGGAGCGGCGTTGCAACTTGTCGACGACAAGAATCGCGTCTCCATCCCGGCCAAATTCCGCGACGCGGTGATCGCCAATTCCGACCCCGATGCGCTCAAGAGCGGCGCCACCGTCATCATCGCCGTCCACCCCCAGGGCAAATGCCTGATCGGCTATGACGAAGGCTATCTCGACGGCCAGATCGACCGCCTGTCCGAAGTCGCGGCGGCGCGCGCCAACGAATATGGTGACCCCGATTCGAACATCTTTCGCCGCATGGCGGGGGGCGGCGAACCGACCAACTTCGACAGCACCGGTCGCTGCGTCCTGCTCGGCTGGCAGAAGCGCAAGGCGGGGCTGACCAAGCACGCCTTCTTCTACGGCTCGATCGATTATTTCGAAATCTGGGATCCGCAAGCGTTGTTCGCCGATCCCGATGCCCCCGAAGTGATGAAGGACGCGTGTCGCTTCATCATGGAAGACAAGGGCCTCCTGTGAGCACGCCCACCCCCCATATTCCCGTGCTCCTCGACGAGGTGATCGACGTGCTTTCGCCCGCTCCCGGCGAAAAGCACGTCGACGCCACCTTTGGCGCGGGGGGTTATACCCGCGCGATTCTGGCGACGGGCGCGATCGTCTATGCCTTCGATCAGGACCCCGACGCGATCGCGGCGGGCAAGCCGCTCGAAGCGGCGAACGACCGGCTGACGCTGATCGAAGCGCCGTTCTCGGCACTGGAGGCAGAACTCGACGCGCGTGACGCGACCCCTGTCGACGGCGTGGTGATGGATATCGGCGTGTCGTCGATGCAGCTCGACCAAGCCGAGCGTGGTTTTTCGTTTCAGGGCGATGGGCCGCTCGACATGCGGATGAGTCAGGCGGGCGAAAGCGCCGCGGATTTCCTCAACACTGCCGATGAAGGCGCGATCGCCGACGTGATCTATCAATATGGCGATGAGCCGAAGAGCCGTCGCGTGGCGCGCGCGATCGTCGCGGCGCGCCCGCTGACCACGACCGGCCAACTCGCATCGGTCGTGCGCCGCGCGCTGGGCTACAAGCCGCACGACAAGAAAGACCCGGCGACGCGGACCTTTCAGGCGATTCGCATCCATATCAACCGCGAACTGGGCGAACTGGCCGACGGCCTGATCGCCGCCGAGCGCGTGCTCAAGCCCGGCGGGCGGCTGGCGGTGGTGACGTTCCATTCCCTCGAAGACCGGTTGGTGAAGCGGTTCTTTCGCGAGCGCAGCGGATCGACCCCGGCGGGGTCGCGGCACCTGCCGCCGGCCGCTGCGACGGCGAAACCGAGTTTTGAAGATGTCGGTCGCGCGGTGCGCGCCGGCGAAGGGGAGATCGCGGCGAACCCTCGTGCGCGGTCGGCAACGTTGAGGGTGGCACGGCGGACGGCAGCCGCGCCCTGGAATGCGGGAGAAGTGTGATGGTTGTGGTGCATCGTTTCCGCTGGTTCGGCTGGTTCGTTTTGTGCGTTGCGGTCATTCTGGGCTGCTATCTGATGTCCTCGCGTGTTGCCGCCGAGCGCAACAAGCTGACCGATATCGAGCGCTCGATCGCCACCACCCAGCGCGAAATCCGCGCGCTCGAAACCGAATTCGACACGCGCGCCAACCTTGCTCAGCTGCAACGCTGGAATGGCGACACGCTGAAGCTGTCGGCACCCGGTGCGAACCAATATGTCAATGACTCGCAATTGGCCTCGCTCGACCTCGATACGACCGGCGCTGGTCAACAGAATGCGGCGGTGATCCCGGGTGCGCCGGGCGGCGATACGCCGGCTGCGACCACAGCTGTCGCGACAGAGCCTGCTCCCAAGGCGCCGGCCGCTGCCAGGGTGCCGGCCCGCATCGTCGTCGCTGCGGCCGCCTCGGTCTCACCGGCGCCGCGTGCGCAGGCCGCGGTGGCCAGAGCGTCGGCCAAGCCCAAGCCGCAGGTCGCCATGCTCGACCGACGGATCATGGGCGGCTCGTCGCTGAGCGACTTGATGCGCCGGGTTCGCGCCGACGGCGACCGCTGATGACGGCGATCCTCGCGCGGCCGCTTTCGCCGCGCCGGCTGACCGACGAACGTGCCGCCCAGCGCGCCACCGCGCAGAAGCGGCTGATGATCATGATGCTGCTTTATGGGGCAGCGGTCGGCATCGTGCTGACAAAGCTGGCGTTTTTCGCCGTGTTTGCAGGCCCTGCTTCGGCATCGACGCTGGCCACGCGCGCGCCGCGCGGCGACATTGTCGACCGCAACGGGTCGCCGCTGGCGCGCACGATCGACGCCTGGGCGATCGGCGTCCATCCGGACCAGATTATCGGTGACAAGCGCGATATCGCACAGCGGCTGGCCGGGATTCTGGGGATCGACGAAACCAAGATTTTCGCGCAGCTTTCGAGCAAGAATTTCTCCTATATCGAACGCGACGCGTCCGCTTCGCTGGTGACCGACGTCAACGCGATCGGCGAACCGGCGATCGTGTTCGAACGTGAGCCGCAGCGGCTCTATCCGCAATCGGATCTGGCAGCACACGTGCTCGGCTTCCTCGATGTGACCGGCAAGGGCGCGAGCGGGATGGAACGGGCGCTCGACGCACGGCTGACCGATCCCGCGACGGCGGGTCAGCCGGTCGCGTTGTCGATCGATTCGCGCGCGCAATCGGCGCTGGAGAACGAACTGGGTCAGGCCGTTACCAGTCTGCAGGCAAAGGGCGGGGCGGGGGTCGTGCTCGACGTCCAGACCGGCGAGATCATGGCACTGGCGTCGTTCCCGACCTTCAACCCCAACAATCCCGGGCTCGCGCCGAAACCGGTCATGACCGCCGACGGCAAGGAAATTCCCGGGCCGTTCTACAACCGCGTGACCAGCGCGGCGTACGAATTGGGATCGACCTTCAAGCCGATCACGATGGCGGCGGCCATCGACACCGGCACCGTCACCTCGATGGCGCGCCGCTTCGATGCGTCGCAGCCCTTGTCGATCGACGGGTTCAAGATCCACGATCACGAAGGCTCGGGGCGCTGGTACAATATCCCCGAGACGCTGATCCATTCGTCGAACATCGCGACGGCACGAATCGCCGACGAAATGGGCGGCGACAAGCTGGCGGCGATGTTCAGGGCGATGGGGTTCGACCAGCCGATGCCGTTCGAGCTTCCCGCGCGCGGCCGGACGCTGTTTCCGCAGAAATTCAGCCGGATCACGACGATGACCGCGGGGTTCGGCCATGGCATCGCGGTGACGCCGCTCCATTTGGCGGCGGCCTATGCGGCGTTGGTCAATGGCGGCATCTGGCGTCCGGTAACGCTGCTCAAGGTCGCTGGCGGCGCAAGCGTGCCCGGCCGTCGTGTCATCAGCCAGGCAACCAGCGACCGGATGCGCCAGCTGCTCCGGCTGGTCGTGACGCAGGGGACCGGCAAAAGCGCCGACGCCGCGGGCTTTCGCGTCGGCGGCAAAACCGGTACGGCCGAGGTCGCAACCGGCGGCGGCTATTCGAAAAAGGCCAACGTCTCGACCTTTGCGGCGGCTTTCCCGATGGATGCACCGCGCTATGTAGTGATCGTGATGCTAGATTCGCCGATCGGCAATGCTCAATCGTCAGGCCAGACCACCGCGTCCTTCACCGCCGCGCCCGTTGTGAACCGTTTCATCCTGCGCGCCGGTCCGATGCTCGGCGTCGTCCCCGACGCGACGCGGGACATCAATGTCAGTGACCTGCTGCCGCTGATCTGGCGCAGTCCGGGCGAGAAACCGCAGCTGATGGCGGATCCCGAATGAAGCTCGGCGGGCTGGTGACGGGCGGTGGTGACGCCAACGTCACCGGCTTCGCGATCGACCACAGGAAAGTTGCGCCCGGCACGATTTTCGGCGCGTTCGAGGGCGCCCGCGTCAACGGCGAGGATTTCATCCCGGCGGCGATAGCGGCGGGCGCGATTGCCGTCGTCGCTCGCCCCGAGGTAACGGTGGAAGGCGCGCTTCACATCGCCGACGACAATCCTCGACGGAAGTTCGCGCATCTCGCCGCTGCCTTTTTCGCACCATTCCCCGAAACCGCGGTCGCGGTGACGGGGACCAACGGCAAGACCTCGACGGTCGAGATGACGCGGCAATTGTGGCGGATGGCCGGCTTTCACGCCGCGTCGATCGGCACGCTGGGGGTGACCACCTCCGACGACAGCGTATCGACCGGGCTGACCACACCCGACGTCGTGACCTTCCTGTCGAACGTTGCCGGGCTGGCGCGTGAGGGCGTGACGCACGTCGCGTTCGAGGCGTCGAGCCACGGCCTGTCGCAATACCGCACCGAAGGGCTGAAGGTGATGGCCGCCGCCTTTACCAACCTCAGCCGCGATCACCTCGACTATCACGGCGACATGGCGAATTACCTGACCGCCAAATTGCGGCTGTTCTCCGAAGTGCTCGACGATGACGGGACCGCGGTGGTGTGGGCCGACGACGATCAGGCCGCGCGCGTGGTCGATCTGGCGCATGCCCGGCGCCAAAAGATCATGACGGTCGGTGAGCGCGGCGGGACGCTGCGGCTGGTCAGCCGCGACCCGACCCTGCTGGGGCAGGGGTTGGTGATCGAGGCGGAGGATCGCGAACTCAAGGTCAATTTGCCGCTGATCGGCGCGTATCAGGCGGCGAATGCGCTCACCGCGGCGGCGCTGGTGATCGCGACCGGCGGCGATATAGCGCAAACCATCGCCAACCTGTCGCGGCTTCAGCCGGTGCGCGGGCGGTTGGAACGCGCGGTGATCACGCGCACCGGCGCGCCCGTTTACGTCGATTATGCCCACACCCCCGATGCGCTCGAAGCCGCCATCGATGCGCTCAAACCGCACACCGCCGGACGGCTGATCGTCGTGTTCGGGGCCGGCGGCGACCGCGATCACGGCAAGCGCGAACTGATGGGAGAGATCGCCGCGCGTTATGGCGACATGGTGATCGTGACGGACGACAATCCGCGCAGCGAAAACCCCGCCGACATCCGCGCGGAAGTGCTGAAAGGCGCGCCCGAGGCGACCGAGATCGGCGACCGCCGCCGGGCAATCGGGGAGGCCGTCGCGATTGCGGGCCCGGAAGATATCGTGCTGATCGCGGGCAAAGGGCACGAGCAGGGCCAGATCGTCGGCGACCTGGTGCTGCCGTTCGATGACGTCGCCGTGGCGCGAGAGGCAGCGGCGACATGAGGGGACGTGAAAATTCCCCCTCCCGCTTGCGGGAGGGGTTAGGGGAGGGCATGTTGCTTCCTCCGACCACTGGACACGCCCTCCCCCGACCCCTCCCGCAAGCGGGAGGGGAGAAGAAGTGACCCTCTGGACCTCCACCGCCATCGCCGAGGCAACCGGCGGCGCCGCTTCGGCGGCGTTCGACGTTTCGGGCGTGACGTTCGATTCGCGCGAAGTCGGCCCCGGCGATCTGTTCATCGCACTGACCGGCGAGAGTACAGACGGGCACAAGTTCATCGATCAGGCCTTCGAACGCGGCGCGGCGGGCGCGCTGGTCAGTCAGCCGAACGAGCACCCGAACGTGTTGGTTGCGGATACTTTCGCCGGGCTCGAAGCGCTGTCGAAAGCGGCGCGCGCTCGCGCCCAGGCAAAGATCATCGGCGTCACCGGATCGGCGGGCAAGACCGGCACCAAGGAGGCCTTGTTCGCCGCGCTCGACCGCTCGCCGACCAAGACCGCGCATCGCTCGGTCAAAAGCTACAACAACCATACCGGCGTGCCGCTCAGCCTGTCGCGGATGCCCGCGGGGGTCGATTTCGGGGTGTTCGAAATGGGGATGAACCACCCCGGCGAACTCGCCCATCTGACGACGTTGGTCCGGCCGCATGTCGCGATCGTCACGGCGATCGCCCCGGCGCATGCCGAATTCTTCCCCGACGAAAGCGCGATCGCCGACGCCAAGGGCGAGATTTTCCAGGGGCTGGAGCCCGGGGGGGTGGCGATCATCCCCAATGACAGCCCGCATCGCGACCGGCTGATCGCCGCGGCGAAACCGTATGCGGGGACGATCGTCACGTTCGGGATCGGCGACGATGCCGATATCCGCGCGCTGGAAATGGTTCGCGCGCCGAATGGCGGTACCTTCGTTTCGGCCCGCGTCGGCGACCGCGAACTCAGCTATACCGTCTCGCAACCCGGGCAGCATTGGGTGACCAACTCGCTGGCGGTGCTGGCTGCGGTAGATGCGGTCGGCGGGGACCTTGCGCTGGCAGGCCTGGCGCTGGCCGATCTTGGCGGGCTGGCCGGGCGCGGCGATCGGTTTCTGGTTCGGGTCGGCGATGGCGACGCGCTGATCATCGACGAAAGCTACAACGCCAACCCTGCGTCGATGCGCGCCACCTTGAACGTGCTGGGCGCCGAAGCCGCGACCCGCAAGATCGCCGTTCTGGGCGAGATGCGCGAACTCGGGGACAAATCGCGCGACTATCACGCCGCGCTGGCGGGCCCGGTTCGTGACGCAGGCGTCGAACTGGCCATTTTGGTCGGTGAATCGATGGCGGCGCTGGCCGAAGCGCTTGAGGGCCACATCGAATTCGTCCATGTCCCCGACGCCGCTGCCGCGCGCGACCGCCTGCTGGCGGTGCTCGCACCCGGTGACGCGGTTCTCATCAAGGGTTCGAACGGGGTCGGGCTATCCGCGGTGGTCGCGGCGCTCGCGGGGAAGTCATAATGCTCTACTGGATCGCGTCGCATCTTGGCTTCCCGGGCCTGCTCAATCTGATCCGTTATCTGAGCTTCCGCTCGGGCGGGGCAGTGGCGACGGCGTTGGTGATCGGGCTGATCATCGGGCCGCGCTTCATCGGCTGGCTGCGCATCCGGCAAGGCAAGGGCCAGCCGATCCGCAGCGACGGCCCGCAAACGCATCTCGCCAAGCGCGGTACGCCGACGATGGGCGGGCTGATGATCCTGACCAGCATGGGGATTTCGATCCTGCTGTGGATGGACCTGTCCAACCCGTATGTCTGGGCGTGCCTGTTCGTGACTTTGGGGTTCGGGACGATCGGTTTCCTCGACGATTACGACAAGGTGCGCAAAGCCAGTACTGCCGGGGTCTCGGGCCGGCTGCGGCTGCTCGGCGAATTCGCGATTGCGGGGATTGCGAGCGCGATCATCGTTTATTCGAGTCCCGAAGGTACGCATCTTTATGTGCCGTTCTTCAGCCGGCTGGCGATCGATCTGGGGCCGTTTTACATCCTGTTCGCGGCGTTCACGATCGTCGCGTTCGGCAATGCGGTGAACCTGACCGACGGGCTCGACGGGCTCGCCACAATGCCGGTGATCATCGCCAGCGTCGCGTTCATGCTGATCGTCTACCTCGCGGGTAACGTGAAGTTCGCCGACTATCTGGGCATCCCGCACATCCCGCGCGTCGGCGATCTCGCCATCTTCTGCGGCGCGATGATGGGGGCGGGGCTGGCGTTCCTGTGGTTCAACGCGCCCCCGGCGGCGGTGTTCATGGGCGATACCGGCAGCCTGGCGCTGGGCGGCGCGCTGGGGACGATCGCGGTGGCGGCGCACCACGAACTGGTGCTCGGCATCATCGGCGGGCTGTTCGTGGTCGAGGCGATGAGCGTGATCATTCAGGTCTTCTGGTACAAGCGGACGGGCCGGCGCGTGTTCCGCATGGCGCCGATCCACCACCATTTCGAACAGCTCGGCTGGCCCGAGAGCACGGTCGTGATCCGCTTCTGGATCGTTGCTTTGGTGCTCGCGCTCGCCGGCCTGGCGACGCTCAAACTGCGGTGATCACGTGCCCCGCCTGGAGCGGCAAACGCTACGCGGTGCTGGGGCTGGCAAGGTCGGGCGCGGCGACGGTGCGCGCGTTGCTGGCGAGCGGGGGGGAGGTTGTCGCGTGGGATTCGGATGCGAGCAAGCTTGAGGCTTTGAAGGAAGTGTTCCCCCGCGAAAGCGGGGGTCCAGAGCAAAGCAGTCCATCGCCTGTGACCCTGGACCCCCGCTTTCGCGGGGGAACAGCTGATTTTGAAGATATTGAGACGATCGATCTGTCGGGTTTTGAAGCCGTGATCGTCTCCCCCGGCGTCCCCCTCAACCGCCATCCGATCGCGGCGAAGGCGAAATCGGCGGGCGTCCCCGTCATCGGCGACATCGAACTGTTCGCGCAGGCACGCGAGTACATGCCGTCGCACCGCGTGGTCGGGATCACCGGGACCAACGGCAAGTCGACCACGACCGCGCTGATCCACCATATCGTCGAAACGGCGGGCATCCCGACACGGATGGGGGGCAATATCGGGCTGCCGATCCTCGGCGAAGAGCCGCTGCTGCTCGGTGGCGTCTATGTGCTCGAACTGTCGAGCTACCAGATCGACCTGACCTTCAGCCTCGATTGCGACGTCGCGGTTTTGCTCAACATCACTCCCGACCATCTCGACCGCTATGACGGGTTCGAGGGATATGCCGCATCGAAGGCGCGTCTGTTCGACATGCAGTCCGACGATCACGACGCAATCATCGGGATCGGCGATGCCGCGTCGGCGCAGATCGCCCGGCGGTTGTCGGCGCGCGGCGAGCATCTCACCAAAATCGCGCCCGGCGTGTGCATGGACCAGTCGCGCTGGCCGTCGTTGCAGGGCCCGCACAACGCGCAGAACGCGCTCGCCGCGATCGCGGCGTGCCAGGCGCTGGGCGTGCCCGAAGCGGCGATCGACGCGGGCCTCGAAAGTTTCAAGGGCCTGCCGCACCGGATGGAGCGGGTCGGGGTCGTGGACGGGGTGGCGTATGTCAACGACAGCAAGGCGACCAACCCGGATTCGACCGCGCCCGCGCTGGCGGCGTTCGAGGGGGTGCACTGGATCCTCGGCGGGCAAGCCAAGACCAAAGACCTCGACGCTTGCCGCCCGAGCTTCGGCCATGTCCGCGCCGCCTACACGATCGGCGAGGCAGGGCCGATGTTCCTCGACCTGCTCAAGGGCGAGTTCCCCACCACCTATTGCGAAAACCTCGCCAACGCCGTCGCGGTCGCGCGTGAGGCGGCGAAGCCGGGCGAGACGGTGTTGTTGTCGCCCGCCTGTGCGTCGTTCGACCAGTTCAAGGACTATGAGGATCGCGGCAACACGTTTCGACGGTTGGTCGAGGGGCTGACGTGAACGCGCCGGAGAAACGCGACGGGCTGATGAAGCGGATGGCGCGGCGCGGCGGGCGGGCGGACCGGTCGCCGCTCGGCGCGTGGTTCTGGGATATCGATTGGGTGCTGCTGATCCTCACGCTGTTTCTGGTCGCGATCGGCCTCGTTGCGGTGGCGGCGGCGTCGCCGGCGACGGCGCAGCGTTATTCAGACGCGACGCACCACATGCCGCCGCTTTATTATTTCTGGCGCCAGCTGATGTGGGTGTGCGTGTCGTTGCCCGTGCTGGTGGTGGTGTCGATGCTCCCCGCCGACCGCGCGCGGCGTTTCGCGCTGATCGGATGCGCCGGGTTCCTGGTGATGCTGATGCTGGTGCCGCTGGTGGGTGTGCAGGTGAACGGGGCGCGGCGCTGGCTGGGGGTCGGCATTGCCCAATTCCAGCCGTCCGAATTCCTCAAACCCTGTTTCATCGTCGCGGTGGCGTGGCTGCTGTCGTTGCGCACCAAGGAAGCCGGGTTGCCCGTGGCGCTGCTGACGGGGCTGCTGACCGCCGTCATCGCCACACTGCTGATGCTCCAGCCCGATTTCGGCCAGACCGTGGTGTTCTCGCTCGTGTGGATCGCGCTGCTGCTGATCTCCGGCGTCTCGACCCGCGTGATCGGGATGATGGCGGGGGCAGTGCCGGCCGGGCTGCTGATGGCGTATCTGTTCTATTCGACCGCCCGCACGCGGATCGATGCGTTCCTGTTTCCCGGCAGCACCGACCCGGCGGGTCATTTCCAAACCAACGCGGCGCGCGCGACGCTGACTGCGGGCGGATGGCTCGGCACCGGTCCCGGCGGGGGACAGATGAAGTTCCGTTTGCCCGAGGCGCATACCGATTACATCTTCTCGGTGATCGGTGAGGAGTTCGGGTTGGTCGCGTGCGGGATCGTCGCCTTGATCTTTCTCGCGATCGTAGTGCGGGTATTTGTTAAGTTGCTGGACGAACAGGATGAATTTCGCCTTCTCGCCGCGTCGGGGCTCGCGATTCAGTTCGGTGCGCAGGCGCTGATCAGCATGGCGGTGAACACCGGTCTGGCACCGTCGAAGGGCATGACGATGCCGTTCATCTCCTATGGCGGATCGTCGATGATCGCACTGTCGATGGGGATGGGTTTGTTGCTTGCGTTTACGCGCCGGAACCCGTTTGTGACCCGCTCTCCCTATGTCGTCCGATGGAGTGGCGAATGACGAAAAAGCGGCAGTTTGTTTTGGCCGCAGGCGGCACCGGCGGGCACATGGTGCCGGCCGCGGCGCTGGCCGTGGAATTGACCCGGCGCGGGCATAAGGTCGCGTTGGTCAGCGACGCGCGCGGGGTGCGTTTCCCCGGGCTGTTCGACGGGATCGAGACGCATGTCCTGCCCGCAGGACGGATGCAGGGTGGGCCGCTCGGCTGGTACCGCGCGGGCAAAGCGATGCTCGAAGGGCGGCGGCTGGCGATCGATCTGTTCGAGAAGATCGAACCGGCGGCTGTGATTGGCTTTGGCGGCTATCCCGCGTTGCCGGCGCTGCTGGGGGCGTTCAACCGCAAGATCCCCACCGCGGTGCACGAGCAGAATGCCGTGCTCGGCCGCGTCAACCGGCTGGTCGCGGGCAAGGTCGATGCGATCGCGACGTCGTACGGCAAGGTCGATCGCCTCGCCGAGAAATATCGCGGCAAGGCGCATCTGACCGGCAATCCGGTGCGCGAGGAGGTGCTGCGCTTGCGCGACAAGCCGTATCCGATGCTGGAGGAAGACAGCATTTTCCGCGTGCTGGTGACCGGCGGGAGCCAGGGGGCCAGCGTGCTGTCGCAGGTTGTCCCCGACGGGCTCGCGTTGCTCCCGGTGACCTTTCGCCGCCGTCTGCAGGTGACGCATCAGGCGCGGGTCGAGGATATCGACCGCGCGCGTGCCAAATATGCCGAGCTGTCGATCGCGGCGGACCTTGCCACCTACCTGCCCGATCTGCCCGAGCATCTCGCCTGGGCGCATCTGGTGATCGCCCGCGCGGGCGCCTCGACGATCGCCGAGCTGACCGCCGCCGGGCGTCCTGCGATTCTCGTTCCGCTGCCCAGCGCGACCGACGATCACCAGACCGACAATGCGCGCGAAATCGCTGAAGCCGGCGGTGCGCGCGTGATCGCGCAAAGCCAGTTCACGCCGGTCGAGCTCGCCAAGCAAATGCAGAAGCTCGGGCTGGATCCCGTTGCGTTGCAAAATGCAGCCGCGAAGGCCCGGTCGTGCGGGCATCCCGACGCGGCGCGCGACCTTGCCGATCTGGTCGAAAACATCAGCAATCCGGCGGGCGACATGCCGATCGGCGCGGCGCAGCCGGCAGTCGCCGGCGGCGAGACGGCATTCGCATGATGATGTTGTTCTTGCCCACATCGCCGTGCTCCTGCGCAAGCAGGAGCCTAGAGCCAAAAAACCAACCGCTCGCTGAGAAACCCTGGGTTCCTGCTTGCGCAGGAACACGGGAGGGTTGGGCATGACCGGACTCAAGACCGATATCGGTGCGATCCACTTCGTCGGGATTGGCGGGATCGGCATGTCGGGCATTGCCGAGGTGATGCACAATCTCGGCTATAAGGTGCAGGGATCCGACGTGGCCGAGGGCTACGTCATTCAGGGGCTGCGCGAACTCGGCATCGACGTAATGATCGGCCATTCCGCCGATAATCTCGGCGATGCCGCCGTGGTCGTGACAAGTACCGCGATCGTCCGCTCGAACCCGGAGGTCGAATGCGCGCTCGAACGGCGCATCCCGGTGGTCAAGCGCGCCGAAATGCTGGCCGAACTGATGCGGCTCAAATCGACCGTCGCGGTGGCGGGGACGCACGGCAAGACCACGACGACGTCGATGGTTGCGGCGCTGCTCGACGCTGGCGGGATCGACCCGACCGTGATCAACGGCGGGATCATCAACAGCTACGGGTCGAACGCGCGACTGGGCGACAGCGAGTGGATGGTGGTCGAGGCAGACGAGTCCGATGGCAGCTTCCTGCGATTGGACGGCACGATCGCGGTCGTCACCAACATCGATCCCGAACACCTCGATCACTATGGCAGCTTCGACGCGATCAAGGACGCGTTCGTCCAGTTCATCGAAAACGTACCCTTTTACGGCGCTGCGATCCTCTGCCTCGATCATCCCGAAGTGCAGGCCGTGCTGCCGCGCGTGCGTGATCGCCGCATCGTCACCTACGGTTTCTCGACCCAGGCCGATATCCGCGGGGTCAACGTCACGCCGATCCCCGGCGGCAACCGCTTCGAAGCGATCATCCGCCAGCGCGACGGGACGGTGCGCTCGATCGAGAATATCGAACTGCCGATGCCCGGCCGCCACAACGTCCAGAACGCCTTGTCGGCGATCGGCGTCGCGCTCGAACTCGGCGTGCCCGATGCGACGATCCAGCAGGGCTTCGCCAAGTTCGGCGGGGTCAAACGCCGCTTCACCAAGGTGGGTGAAGTCGGCGGCGTCACGATCATCGACGATTACGGCCACCACCCGGTCGAAATTCGCGCAGTATTGTCGGCGGCGCGCGAGGGTGTGGCCAACCGCGTGATCGCGGTGGTGCAGCCGCACCGCTACACCCGGCTCGGCAATCTGATGGAGGATTTCCAGCAGGCGTTCAACGACGCCGACATGGTGTACGTCGCGCCCGTCTATGCCGCGGGCGAGCAGCCGATCGAGGGCGTCGATGCGCAGGCTTTGGTCGACGGTCTCAAGCGGCGCGGGCATCGCTCCGCGGCGACGATCGGATCGGCGGAAGAACTGGCGGGCGACTTGGCGCGGGTGATTCAGCCGGGCGACATGATCGTTTGTCTGGGCGCGGGCGACATTACCAAATGGGCAGCGGGACTGGCCGCGGGAATCGAGGCGGCGCAGTGAGAATCTCGACCGCCACTCTTCTTCTTCAGCCCCTCCCCTTCAGGGGAGGGGTAAGGGGTGGGGGATGTCTCGCAGAGACTGCGCTTGCGGCACTGCCCCACCCCAACCCCTTCCCAGAAGGGGAGGGGCTTTTATGACCGTCTGCTACGCCTTGCCACCGGTTCGGGGAAAGCTGACGCACGGCGCACCGCTTGCGCCCCTGGTCTGGTTCAAGAGCGGCGGCGCGGCGGAATATTTGTTCGAGCCGGCGGATGTGACGGACTTGACCACTTTCCTCTTCGCGCTCGACCCGCACGTGCCCGTGATGGGGCTGGGGCTGGGGTCGAACATGATCGTCCGCGACGGCGGGGTGCCCGGTGTCGTGGTTCGGTTGGGCAAGGCGTTCTCAACGGTGGAGCGGATCGACGAGGTCACGTTCAAATGCGGCGGTGGCGCCCCCGGCATTCTCGTTACGTCCAACGCCCGCGACGCCGGGATCGGCGGATTGGAGTTCCTGCGCTCGATCCCCGGCACGGTCGGCGGGTTCGTGCGGATGAACGGCGGCGCTTACGGGCGCGAAGTGAAGGACGTGCTGATCGAGGCGCAAGTTGTGCTGCGCTCGGGCGAACTGACGACGCTGACGCCCGGCGATCTCGGCTACACCTATCGCCACAGCGCGTTGCCCGAGGGCGCGATCGTCGTGTCGGCAACCTTTCGCGGATATCCCGCCGCGCCTGCGACGGTGCAGGCCGAAATGGACCGCATCGCCGCCGCGCGCGAGGAATCGCAGCCGCTGCGCTCAAAGACCGGTGGGTCGACCTTCAAGAACCCCGACGGCCACAAGGCCTGGCAACTGGTCGACGAAGCGGGCTGCCGGGGGTTGCGCAAAGGTGACGCGCAAGTATCGGAGAAGCATTGCAATTTCCTGCTCAACCTGGGCGACTCTAGCAGTGCGGATATCGAGGCTTTGGGCGAAGAAGTGCGCGAGAAGGTGAAGGCGAAGTCGGGCGTGACGTTGGAATGGGAAATTCAGCGGGTGGGGATATTCCCCTCCCGCTTGCGGGAGGGGCTAGGGGAGGGCGTGTCCACGGCCCCGACGCTCCGCGATGATAAACAGGCCCTCCCCCAGCCCCTCCCGCAAGCGGGAGGGGAGCAATGACCCTCCACGTCGCAGTCCTGATGGGCGGCTGGTCGGCCGAGCGTGAGGTGTCGCTGATGTCGGGCAAGGGCATCGTCGAGGCGCTCGAATCGCTGGGGCACCGCGTCACGCCGATCGACATGGGCCGCGATGTCGCGATCAAACTGGCCGACGCCCAACCCGATATCGTGTTCAACGCGTTGCATGGCACCCCCGGCGAAGATGGGTCGGTGCAGGGCATGCTCGACCTGATGGGGCTGAAATACACGCATTCGGGGATGGTCACGTCGGTCATCGCGATCGACAAGGTGCTGACCAAGCAGGCGTTGGTCCCGCACGGCATCCCGATGCCCGGCGGCCGGATCGTTAAGTCAGTGGATGTATTTGAGGGCGATCCGCTCAAACGGCCGTACGTCCTGAAACCCGTCAACGAAGGCTCGTCCGTCGGGGTCGCGATCGTCACCGACGAAGGCAATTACGGCAACCCGATCGGGCGCGATGTCGCGGGGCCGTGGCAGGAATTCGAGGAACTGCTCGCCGAGCCCTATGTGCGCGGGCGCGAGCTGACCACCGCGATTCTTGGCGGCAAGGCGCTGGGCGTGACCGAACTCAAGCCCAAAAGCGGCTGGTACGATTACGACGCCAAATATACCGATGGCATGACCGAGCATGTCTGCCCCGCCGATATTCCCGATCATATCGCCGAGATGTGCAAGCGGCTCGCGCTCGAAGCGCACCACCTGCTCGGCTGCAAAGGCGCGTCGCGCTCCGACTTCCGCTGGGATGATGAACGCGGCGAAGACGGGCTGTTCCTGCTCGAGGTCAACACCCAGCCCGGCATGACCCCCTTAAGTCTTGTTCCTGAACAGGCAAAGTACCTCGGAATATCCTATCCGCAGCTGGTGCAGATGATCATCGACGAGGCTCTGTCGTGAGCCGCGCGCCCAGCCGGAGCAAGGCGCCTGCGCGCAAGCAGACGCTGAAGCGCAACACGCGCGTCAAAAAGGTGTCGGTGATCGACCGCATCCTCGCGGCGCTGCCGGTCAGCCAGCATACGCTGCGCCGGATTGCGGCCTGGACGGTATTCATCGTGGTGCTGGGCGGGGCGTATGTCGTGGCCAACATCTTCGGCCTCCCCGGCGCGGTCGGTACGGCGGTGGCCGAACAGGTTGGCAGGGCCGGATATCGCGTCGAGCAGATTGAAGTGCGCGGTGCCAAGCGAATGGACGCGATGACGGTCTATGCCGTCGCGCTCGACCAGAAATCGCGCGCGATGCCGCTGGTCGATCTCAACGCGGTGCGCGACCGGTTGCTGCAATATGGCTGGGTCCAGGATGCGCACGTCTCGCGCCGGCTGCCCGACACGCTGCTGATCCGGATCGTCGAGCGCACGCCCGCGGCGATCTGGCAGAACCAGGGGACATTGAGCCTGATCGATCGCGACGGCGTGTATCTGGAGCCGGTCTCGGCGGATGCCATGCCCGATCTGCCGCTGGTGATCGGGCCGGGTGCGGACCGGCAGGAGCCATCATACCAGTTGCTGATGACCGCCGCGCCCGCGCTCAAGCCCAAGGTTCAGGCCGCAACCTGGGTTGGTAACCGGCGCTGGGATCTTTTGTTTGACACGGGCGAGGTTTTGAAGCTGCCCGAAGGCGATGAGGAGGCGGCGAAGGCGCTGCGGGCGTTTGCCGAAAAGGACGGGACAATCGGGTTGCTGGGCAAGAACTGGGCACAATTCGACCTACGCGACCCAACTCGTGGGGTATTCCTCCCGCGTGGCCGTTCTGTCACTGAGCCGGTCGACGACAAGAAGCCGAAAAAGACTGCGCCGACTGCAAGTCGGCCACAATCGCGCGCCGAAGTTTAAGCAGGGGTAAGACGACATGGCCAAAGCAGCACCCGAAGGATTGATCACCGCGCTCGATATCGGATCGTCGAAAGTCTCGGCGATGATCGCGCAGCGCGGCAATGGCGGCGAGCTGATCGTGCTCGGCACCGGCCAGCGCGAGAGCAGGGGCATCAAGCGCGGCTGTATCGCCGACATGGCGGCGACCGAAGTCGCGGTGCGCGAAGCGGTCGAGCAGGCCGAACGGATCGCGCAGACCAATATCGAGAATGTCTGGGTCGGATTTTCGGCCGGCGGGCTGGTCAGCGATGTCGCGTCGATCGAGTTCGAAATGGGCGGTCACCGGATCGAACAATCGGACATCGACGCGCTGCTCCGCGCGGGCCGTGAATCGATCGATCCTGCCGGGCGGATGGTGCTGCATGCGCAGCCCGCGCTTTACACGCTCGACGGGATTACCGGGGTGAAGAACCCGCTCGGCCTCCACGCCGACCGGCTGGGCGTCCACATCCATGTCGTCGCCGCCGACGGATCGCCGGTGCGCAATATCGGGCTGTGCGTCGCCAAATCGCACCTGGAGGTCAAATCGATCATCGCCGCGCCGGTCGCAACCGGGCTGGCGTGCCTCAGCGCCGAAGAGCGCGAACTGGGTACGGCGTTGGTCGAGATGGGCGCCGGGATCACCAACGTCTCGCTCTTCGCGGGCGGGATGCTGGTCGGGCTGACCACGATCCAGATGGGCGCCGCGGACATCACCGACGACATCGCCTCGACCTTCGGCGCCAGCCGCAAACAGGCCGAGCGGATGAAGTGCGTCGACGGCTGCGCCAACGCGACGCCGCGCGACAATCACGAAATGATCGAGATCACGCCGCTCAACGAGGACGAAGGCGCGGGCGAGGGGCCGCGCATCACCAAGGCGCAGCTGATCGCGGTGATCCGTCAACGGCTCGAATTGCTGATGGGCGAAGTCGGCGCGGCGCTGACCGAGATGAAGTTCGACGGCAATGTCGGGCGTCAGGTGGTGCTGACCGGGGGTGGCGCCGACCTGAAGGGGATCGCCGATTATGCGCAGTCCGCGCTCGGCCGTTCGGTGCGGATCGGGCGCCCGCGCGGGCTGGCAGGATTACCCGATGCGCATTCGGGTCCGGCGTTCGCCACGCTGGCGGGGCTGGTCCATCATGCCGCGACGGATCCGATCGATCTGCGCGCGCTGGCAACGGGCGAACATCAGCTTGTCCATCGGCCCTCACCCTTTTCGATATTCCGTCGCCTGATCCGCACGGCACGGGCGAATTATTAAAGAAATAAGTAAACGCACCCCCCTTTGTGGTAGATACTACCCCTGCGATGGTGCAAGATGTTGTAGGCATAAGGTGTCGCCCGTGTATTTTTGGGGCGACATGACGGAGACTGAAACATGGTAGAATTTCTTCCTCCCGAAGTGGACGAGCTGACCCCGCGCATCGCTGTCATCGGCGTGGGCGGAGCGGGCGGCAACGCGATCGCGAACATGATGCGCAACGATGTTCAGGGCGTGGATTTCCTCGTCGCGAACACCGACGCGCAGGCGCTCAAACAATCCGCCGCGGGGCAGAAGATTCAGCTTGGCGTGAAGATCACGCAAGGCCTCGGCGCGGGCAGCCGGCCGGAGATCGGCCGTGCCGCCGCCGAAGAGACGATCGACGCGGTCGCCAAGGTGCTTGAGGGCGCGCATATGTGCTTCATCGCCGCGGGCATGGGCGGGGGCACCGGGACAGGCGCCGCCCCGGTCATCGCCAAAACCGCGCGCGACATGGGTATCCTGACCGTCGGCGTCGTGACCAAGCCGTTCGCGTTCGAAGGCAATCGTCGCGCCAAGGCCGCCGATGCCGGGATCGAAGAGCTCCAGAAATATGTCGACACGCTGATCGTCATCCCCAACCAGAACCTGTTTCTGGTCGCCAACGCGAACACGACCTTCAAGGAAGCGTTCCAGATGGCCGACGAAGTCCTGCAACAGGGCGTTCGCGGGATCACCGATTTGATGGTCATGCCGGGCCTGATCAACCTCGACTTCGCCGACGTGCGGTCGGTGATGCAGGAAATGGGCAAGGCGATGATGGGCACCGGCGAGGCCGAGGGCGACAACCGCGCGATCGAAGCCGCGTCGAAGGCGATCGCCAACCCGCTGCTCGACGGAGTCAGCATGAAGGGCGCCAAGGGCGTCATCGTCTCGATCACCGGCGGCGAGGACATGCGCCTGCTCGAAGTCGACGAAGCCGCCAATCACATCCGCGAACTGGTCGACGAAGACGCCAACATCATCTGGGGGTCGGCGTTCAACCCCGATCTCGAAGGCAAGATCCGCGTATCGGTGGTCGCCACCGGGATCGAGGCCGATTCGGTCGGCGCCCCCGCCGCCGAACCGTCGACGCGCGCCTTCTCGTTCGGGCGTAAGAGCGAAGCCGTCGCCCCCATGGCGGTGCCCGAAGCGGCGCCGGCGGCAGAGCCCGAAACCGCGGCTGAGGACGATGTCTACGACCTCGTTTCGCCCGAGGTTGCAGTCGATGAGCCTGTCGCGGAGGCCGACGAGCTGGTGCTCGATGGCAATACGGTGGTGCCGAATGCCCCGGTGGCCTTGAGCTTCGGGGACGAAGATTTCGAACCGACTCCGGCGGCAGCGTCGGGCGAATTGTCGCTGGGCAGCGCCGAAGCTGAAGCCGCCGCAACGATCGCGCCCGGCACCGAGGAAGAGGCGCCGGCTGCGCCCAAGGTCAAGCTGGGCGGGACGTTGTTCGAACGGATGCAGAGCGTCGCCCGCGGCGCGTTCAGCGATACCGAGGAAGAGCCCAAGGATTCGCTCGACATCCCGCGTTTCCTGCACCGTCAAAACAACCAGTAAGGCCACAAAAACATGGGGCGCGGGGCGTTCGTCGCCGCCGCGCCCCGGTTTGCCGCGTGTTAACCATGTCGCCATTTCCCGTTCGGTCGCCAATCGGCTTAGGCTGACCCCAGGATGATGTTGCGCCAAGCCCTGACGATAGCCGCAATCGGATTCGCGGTGGTGGGGAGCGCACGCGCGCAGACCGCCGCCGAAAATCGCGACGCCGATGCGCTGGCCGCCGACATGCGGGTGCTGGCGGCAAACCCGATCGATATCGAAGCGTTGATCGTTGCCGGCGAACTGACGCTCAAAATGGGCGACAATACCGCCGCGGCGGGGTTCTTCGGGCGCGCCGAGCGGCTCGATCCGTTCAACCCCCGGATCAAGGCCGGCTGGGGCAGCCTGATGCTCCGCGCCGAACGCCCGGGCGAAGCGTTGCGCCGCTTTCAGGACGCCGCGGCGCGCGGGCTCGACCCCCGCAAATTCGCCGCCGATCGCGGGCTCGCTTACGATCTGGTCGGCGAACAGGACCGCGCGCAGCGCGATTACCGCCTCGCGCTGCTGGCCGGGGCCGACGACGAAGTGACCCGCCGCTATGCCGTGTCGCTGGGTATTTCGGGACACAAGCAGCAAGCGTTCAAGCTGCTCGATCCGCTGCTTCGCCGCAGCGACCGTGCCGCGTGGCGCGACCGTGCGTTCATTCTGGCGATGAGCGGCGATGTCGAGGGCGCGCAAAAGATCGCGATGACGATGATGTCACCGGGGCTGGGCGCGGGGCTGGCGCCCTTTTTCCAGCGCCTGCCGCAACTCGGCCCCGCCGATCGCGCGTTCGCGGTGACGTTTGGCGAACTGCGCCCGTCCCCCGAACGGCTCGCCGATGCGCGGCTGGTGCCGTCGCTCCCCAAACTCGCGCCCGACCCCAACGCGCCGCGCGACGAGTTGGCGCTCGCCGCGCCGGTCAAGTCGATCGCAGCCGACGATGGCCGCAAGCGCAAGAAGCGTAGGAAGGATGATCTGGCGCCGGTCGTGCCCGCCGTGGCGGCACCCGCCGAAGTCGCGCTGGCCCCGCCAGCCTATGTCCCACCGCCGGTCTATGTCGCGCCGCGTCCGGCGCCGATTCCTGCTCCCGTTTACACCCCGCCGGCGAAAGTCGCGGCCGCCCCGCCGCCGCCCCCGCCGGTCAAGGTCGTTGTCGCGCCGAAGCCGGTGCCTGCGCCGGTGAAGGTCGCCGTAGCGCCCAAACCTGCCCCGACGCCCGCGCCGGCTCGGGCGCCGGTCGTCCTTGCCGCCGCATCGCCGCCCAAGCCCCCGGAAACAACGATCGCCGCGACGCCGGTCACGCCGCCACCGAGCGGACCGGTCATCGCGACAGACCCCGTGCCGGGTGTCGCCGATCAGCCCAGTGCGGGGGAGGCCGGCGTGTCGAATTCGACCGCGACCGCCAAAGTGAGCGAAGATACGGTCATCGCCAAGATCGTCATGGATCTGGGCGCGCGCGGCGAGACTGCGTCCGCGCCTGCCCCCGCGCCGCGGCCCGCGCCGGTCGAGCCCAAGGCGGAGGCTCCCAAACCTGCTCCTGCGCCGGTGCCCGTCGTCAAACCGGCCGAGCCGAAGCCGCTCAAAACGAAGATCGTGAAGAGCGAAACGCCGACGGACGCGAAGGGCAAGCCGGTCAAAGGCGGCGATGTCGCCGACGCCAAACCGGCTAAGGGCGCAAAGGCCGGCACCGCGCCACTCGACCCGAAGGACGGCAAGACCCGTACCGGCAAGCCAAAAGAGGATGTCGTCGCGCTCGACCGCAATGGCTGTCCGCTCCCCCCCGCAAAAGGTGCGAGCAAAGGCAAATCGACTGCCGCCAAGCCGAAAACCCCAGTGGTGGTGGCGAAGGGCAAAGGCAAAAGCTCGCTCGACGCGCGCTGCAAGGCGGCCGAGGCCAAGGAGGCCAAGGACGCAAAGGCCGAGGCCGCGACCAAAAGCGAGTCCGCGCGGGTCTGGGTGCAGGTCGCGGGCGGGGCCAATCAGGCTGCACTCGACAAGGCCTGGGCAGGCCTGAAGGCGAAGGCGCCCGATCTGTTCAGGGGCCGGCAGGGCTGGAGCACACCGCTGCGCAACACCAATCGCGTGCTGACCGGACCGTTCAAATCGGAGGACGAGGCGCAGGATTTCGTCAACCGCATGTCCAAAGCAGGGCTGTCGGGCTTCGTCTTTAACAGTGCCAAGGGACAGAAGATCGAGCGGCTGGGGTCGAAATAGGCCGCAATCAGCGGGATGACCGCTGCGCGAATTCCGCTACAGACGGCGGCGATGAACGCCGCGCTCGCTCCTTACGCCTCGCATCCCGACCGGAGCCGGGGGCGGCTGCACCCGGAGGATCGAACCACCGCCCGCGGTCCGCGGGACGCGTTTCAGCGCGACCGCGACCGCATCATCCATTCGATCAGCTTTCGCCGGTTGCGGCACAAGACCCAGGTGTTCCTGGCGCCCGATGGCGATCATTTCCGCGTCCGACTGACGCACAGCATCGAAGTCGCGCAAATCGGCCGGACGATCGCGCGCGCGCTGAGGCTGAACGAGGATCTGGCCGAGGCTTTGTGCCTTGCGCACGATATCGGCCACCCGCCATTCGGCCATGCCGGCGAAGACGCACTGAAGGAGGCACTGAGCGGGCAGGGCGGGTTCGATCACAACGGCAATACGCTGCGCGCGCTGACCGAGATCGACAGCCCGTACCCGCGCTTTTCGGGGCTCAACCTGACGTGGGAAACGCTGGAGGGGCTGGCCAAGCATAACGGGCCGGTGACGTCGCCCCAATGGGCGCTCGCCGCGGCGGATGCGGCGTTTGCGCTGGAACTCGATACACGGGCGAGCCTGGAAGCGCAGGTCGCGGCGCTGGCCGACGACATCGCGTACGACAATCACGACATCGACGACGGGTTGCGCGCCGGGCTGCTCAGCCTCGACCAGTTGCTGGCGGTGCCGATGATCGCCGCACGCTGGGACCAGTGCCGCGCACGTTTTCCTGACATCTCACCCGACCGGCTGATCGGCGAACTGATCCGTGGGCAGATCGGGGGCATGGTCAACGATCTGATCGGGACGAGCCGCGCCGCGATTGCCGGGGCGGGGGTTCAAACGCCCGACGATGTGCGGCACGCCGGGCGCGCGCTGATTGTCTTTTCCGATACCATGCGCGACGACGAACGCGGATTGAAGCGCTTCATGTACGAGCAGCTTTACCACCACCCGCTCCAATTGGAGGCCGCCGCCGCGGCGCACGATGTGGTGGCGGGCCTGTTTGCGGCGTATCGCGCCGATCCGTCGCTGATGCCCGGGGACTGGCCAGCGCGACTGCCTGCCGACGAACCGTGGCTCAGCCGTCATATCGCCGATTTTATCGCCGGGATGACCGATCGCTACGCGATTGCGCGATATCGCGAGGTCGTCGGACCGATCGATTTACCCGAAGGCTTCTGAATTCTGCCGCGGCGCAGCTTATTTGCGCAACGCGACCGCAGGCTGGATCGAAGGCGCGGCATTGCCCGTGAAAGCGACGATGAGCAGGCGGATAAGGCTGACCATGGGCCGTTCCTTTGGCGAAAGGGATGATGTTCGCTGAAGTCATATATTGCACTGCAACATAATTGACGATTGCAAAGACCGGCATTCGACCTGCGCGAAGGGAATGTGCGCGGTCGTGCGTTGTAGCTGGGATAATTGTGCGACAAATACGGCGTAAAACGCCGATCGACAGTGGAGTGACGCGCCAATGGCGGATGCCAGTATCGCACTCAATCGCTTCGGGCTCGGCGCCCGACCCGACGAGAGCTTGCCCGACAATCCCAAAGCATGGCTGAAAAGCCAGCTTGAGGCGTTCGATCCCAAACCGGCGTCGATCGCGGCCGTCCCGCCCCGCGCAAAAGTGGCGGGCGAGCTGGCAGATTATTTCGAACAGCAAAAACAGCTGCGTCAGGCAGGCGTGGTCAGGCCGCAAAAGGCGGCCATGCCGCCGATGCCCGCGCCCGGGATGATGGGTCGGGCGACGCCCGCGCCGGGTACGATGGCGCAGGCCATGACCCCTCCGGGGACGCCCGAGCCGGGCGCCAAGCCCGATGTGGCGGCGCCCGACCCGTTCCAGGTCGCGCGACGCTTCGTCAGCGGACAGGTGCGCGACGATTACGCCGCCGCGGTGGGCGCGCGGATCGCGGCGTCGCTGACCAGTACGACGCCGTTCGCCGACCGCCTGACCCATTTCTGGGCCAACCATTTCGCGGTATCGGCGGACAAGCTGGAAGTGATCGGGTTGTCCGGGCTGCTCGAATTCGAAGCGATCCGGCCCAACCTGATGGGCAGGTTCGGCGACATGCTGAACGCGGTCGAGCGGCATCCCGCGATGTTGCTCTATCTCGATCAGGCCGTGTCGATCGGTCCGAACAGCATCGCCGGCCAGTTCGCGGCGCGCCGGCCGCGCGCGAACGGCAAGGGGCCCGGGCTCAACGAAAATCTCGCGCGCGAGATTATGGAGTTGCACACGCTCGGGGTGCGCACCGGCTACACGCAGGCCGACGTTACCGAATTCGCGCGCGCGCTGACCGGCTGGACGGTCAAGGGGATCGGACGGGGTCCCGGCGCACGGCTGGCGGGCGTGGACGACGGTTCGCCCGGCGATTTCGCGTTCGCGCCGCGGCTGCACGAACCGGGCGAGCGCACGATCGTTGGGCTGAAATACGCGCAGGATGGCGAAAAGCAGGGACAGGCGGTGCTCGACATGCTCGCAACCAGTCCGTCGACGGCGCAGCATATAGCGACCAAGCTGGCGCGGCATTTTGCCGGCGACGTGCCGCCCCCGGCGCTGGTTGCACGGCTGAAGGCGTCGTTCCTCAAGACCGGCGGCGACTTGCCCAGCCTGTACAAGACGCTGATCGACAGTCCCGAATGCTGGGTGACCAGCCCGGTCAAGTTCAAGTCGCCGTGGGAATGGACGATTTCCGCCTATCGCGCGCTGGGGTTGAAGCAGGTGCTGCCGCTGGCGGGTGTTGGGCTCCTCAATCAGCTCGGCCAGCCGACCTGGAAGCCCGGATCACCCGCGGGCTATGACGATATTGCCGCCAGTTGGGCCGGGCCCGATGCGCTGGTGCGCCGGGTCGAGGCGTCGGAACGCTTCGCCACGCGCTCCGGCGGCACGATCGACGCCCGCGCATTGGCGCCCAAACTCTTCCCGGGTGCATTGTCGCCCGCCACCGAAAAGGCGCTGAGCAACGCCGAAAGTCCCGGGCAAGGGCTCGCCTTGCTGCTCGTCTCGCCCGAAATGCTCCGGAGGTAATCATGTACGATCGCCGTTCCTTCCTGATCGGATCCGCCGGCGCCGCCGCGCTGGCGCTGACCCCGCGCATGGCGTTTGCCCGCGCCGACACCGACCGCCGGTTCGTGTTCATCATCCAGCGCGGCGCCGCCGACGGTCTGGGCACAATCGGGGCGGTCGGCGACCCGGCCTTTGCCGCAGCGCGCGGTCAGCTCGCCGAGGATTTTGCAACCGGCAAAAAGCTCGATTCCCTGTTCGCGTTGCACCCGGCGATGACATCGCTGGGTGCGATGTACGATGGCGGCGAGGCGCTGTTCGCGCACGCGATCGCCTCGCCCTATCGCGACCGATCGCATTTCGACGGGCAGAACGTGCTGGAGAGCGGCGGCGCCGCCGCTTACACGACCAAGGACGGCTGGCTCAACCGGATGCTCGGCGTCATCCCCTCGGGTCTGGCCAAGGCGATCGCGGTATCGGCGACGATCCCGCTGGCGATGCGCGGCCCGCACGAAGTGACCAGCTACGCCCCCTCGGCACTGCCGCAGGCGTCGGACGACCTGCTTCAGCGCGTGTCGATGCTGTATCAGGGCGACAGCCAGCTCCACGGGCTGTGGGGCGAAGCGATGGACACGCGGATGCTGACCAGCGACCTGAACGACGTCAGCGTGAAGAATGCGGCGTCGACCGGGGCGCTGGCGGCGAAATTGCTCTCGCCCGCCAACGGTGCGCGGATCGCGATGATCGAAACCGGCGGCTGGGACACGCATGCCGGACAACGCGGGCGGCTGGCGAACCAGTTGAAGGGGCTCGATACGCTGATCGACTCGCTGAAAACGGGAATGGGTGCGGCGTGGAGCGACACGATGGTGCTCGTCGCGACCGAATTCGGGCGTACCGTCGCGGTCAACGGCACCGGCGGCACCGATCACGGCACCGGGTCGGCGGCGATGCTGGTCGGCGGCGCGGTCAAGGGCGGGCGCGTGATGGCCGACTGGCCGGGACTGGGGCAGGCGGCGTTGTACGAGGGCCGCGACCTCAAACCGACGCTCGGGCTCGACCAGTTCGTCGCGGGCGCGGTGGCGAGCCATTATCGCGTCGAACCGCGCAGGGCGATGGCGATTTTGTTTCCGGAGACGAAGAGCGGTGCGCCGGTGACCGGGCTGACCCGCGTCTAGGGCGGTGGGCGGCGCTTGCGCTTTGATCCGGTGAGCGCATTGGGCTAAGGGCGCGCCTCGCCTTTATCACTGGACCTGCAATGACCCTCTACACCCGCTTTGCCGCGCATATCGACGCGGCGCTGGACGCCCTGACCGCGAACGGCGATTTGCCGTCCGGGCTGGCGCGCGCGAACGTGACGGTCGAGCCGCCGCGCGACACAAGCCATGGCGATCTGGCGACCAACGCGGCGATGGTGCTGGCCAAGCCCGCGGGGACCAATCCGCGCATGCTGGCCGAGAAGATTGCGGCCGAACTGGGCAAACTCGACGAGGTCGAATCGGTGTCGGTCGCGGGGCCGGGGTTCATCAACCTGAGCCTGACCGACGCGACCTGGCGCAGCGAACTGGCCGCGATCAACGATGCGGGCAGCGACTACGGCCGCTCGACCACGGGCGCGGGGCAGACGGTCAATATCGAATATGTCTCAGCCAACCCGACCGGCCCGATGCACATGGGGCATTGCCGCGGCGCGGTGGTGGGTGACGCCTTGGCGGCGTTGCTCGAATGGGGCGGGTATAAAGTCATCCGGGAGTATTACGTCAACGATGCCGGCGGTCAGGTCGATACGCTCGCGCGCTCGGCGCACCTGCGGTATCGCGAGGCGCTGGGCGAGGATGTCGGCGAGATCCCCGAAGGCCTGTATCCGGGTGATTATCTGATCCCGGTCGGGCAGGCCTTGGCGCAGGAATTCGGCGACAAATATGTCGGCGCGCCCGAGGCGGAATGGCTGGTTCTGTTCCGCAAGGCGGCGGTCGCGGCGATGCTGGTGCTCATCAAGCAGGATCTCGCGCTGCTCGGCATCCATCACGATTTGTTTTCGTCCGAGGCCGAGCTCCAGGCCGCAGGCAAGCCCGAAGCCGCCGAGAAGGAATTGCGCGCGCGCGGGCTGATCTATGACGGCGTGCTCGAAGCGCCCAAGGGCGAAATGCTCGACGATTGGGAGCCGGTCGAACTGCCGCTGTTCCGCTCGTCGCAATTCGGCGACGATCAGGACCGGCCGATCCGGAAATCCGACGGCAGCTGGACCTATTTCGGCGCCGACCTCGCTTACCATTGGCAGAAGGCGCAGACCGCCGATGCGCTGATCGACATCTGGGGGGCGGATCACGCCGGGACGGTCAAGCGGATTGTCGCGGCGGTGCAGGCGCTGACCGGCGGCAAGACCAGGTTCGACATCAAGATCGTCCAGATGGTTCGGCTGTTACGCGGCGGCGAACCTGTGAAAATGTCCAAGCGCTCCGGTAACTTCGTGACGCTTGCTGATGTGGTGCGCGAAGTCGGCAAGGATGTCGTCCGCTTCACCATGTTGACGCGCAAGGCCGACGCCCAGATGGACTTCGACTTTGCCAAGGTGGTCGAGGCGTCGAAGGACAATCCCGTTTTCTACGTGCAATATGCCCACGCCCGAGTCGCCTCGCTCAAACGGCGCGCGGCGGAGGCGGGGATCGTGTGCAAAGCGATCGACCTGTCCCGGCTTGATACGGAAGACCTCGAACTGGTGAAACTCGCCGCGCAGTTCCCGCGCGTGGTGGAGACGGCTGCGGCGGCGCGCGAGCCACACCGTATTGCCTTTTATCTCTATGACTTGGCGGCGACTTTTCACGCGTCGTGGAATGTCGGTAACGATCGCCCCGATCGCCGCTTCCTGCTGCCCGACCAACCGGAGCTCACGTGCGCGCGGCTTTTCCTCGGCGACGCAATCGGGCAGATTGTCCGCAACGGCCTCGCCATCATGGGGGTAGAGGCGGTCGAGGAGATGAAGTGATGGCCGAGTGGAAAGAACCAACGGTGACCGACGACGATCGACTGCCGTGGCTGGAAACCGCGGGGGACGACGGTGATGACGGTCCGTCGCTGGGTCGTGTCGTGGGGCTGGTGCTGCTCGGTCTGGTCGCGCTGGCCGCGATCATGGGCGGGATCTACTGGGTTCAGCATCGCGGCGCGCGGCCGGGCAATGGCGACCTGATCGCGGCGCCGGACGGCGATTACAAGGTCAAGCCGGACGATCCCGGCGGGTTGAAGGTCGAAGGCGAAGGCGACGCGGCGGTGGCAGCGAGCGGCGGCGCGCCCGGCGGCAACGGATCGATCGCGGTCACCAATCTGCCCGAGGCGCCGATCGTCGGCAAGAAAGTCGGTCCGGACGGCAAGCCCGGCCCGGGGACGTCGACCGCGACGGCCAGCGTTTCGGGTCCCGGCGGCACGCTCAAGGCGCCGCCTCCGGGCAAGCCCGCGGCCGCTGCCGGCGGCGCGGGCGGCGGCGCGGTGGTTCAGCTCGGCTCGTTCCCGACCGAAGCGGGCGCCAACGCTGCGTGGGCCGCAACCTCGAAGCGGTTCGGCTACATCGCCGGTCTGGGCAAATCGGTGCAAAAGGCCGAGGTCAACGGTCGCACCTTCTACCGCCTGCGCGTCAACGCCGGCAGCGCGGGTGCGGCGACGCAGCTCTGCGGCAAGCTGAAGGTCGCGGGCGAAGCGTGCATCGTCACGCAGTGAATTGATCCCGGGCGGCGGACAGGGCTAAGGCGGCGGGCATGAAGCCCGTCATCTTCGGCCTGTCCGGCCTGACCCTCACCGACGACGAACGCGCGTTCTACCGTGACGCCGATCCGTGCGGCTACATCCTGTTCAAGCGCAACGTGCAGGACCGCGCGCAGCTTCGCGCGCTGACCGACAGCTTGCGCGAGCTGTCCGGCCGCGACGACGTGCCGATCCTGATCGATCAGGAAGGCGGCAGGGTGCAGCGGATGCAGCCGCCCGAATGGCCGCAATTCCCCGCCGGGCCCGAATTCGACGCGCTCTATGACATCGCGCCCGTCTCGGCGATCGAGGCCGCGCGCGCCAATGCACAGGCGATTGCGCTGACGCTGAGCGAGGTCGGGATCAACGTCGACTGCCTGCCGCTGCTCGACGTCAGCCAGCCCGACACGACCGAGGCGATCACGATCCGCGCGCTGGGCCACGAACCGATGCGGGTCGCCGCGATGGGCCGCGCGATCATCGAGGGGCTGCGCGCCGGCGGCGTGGTCGGTGTGGTCAAGCATATGCCGGGCCACGGCCGCGCGATTGTCGATACGCACCACCATTTGCCGACCGTCACCGCATCGGAGGCCGAACTCGAAATCGATCTCGAACCGTTCCGCGGCCTGTCGGACGCGCCGATGGGGATGACCAGCCACATCGTGTTCGACGTATGGGACAAAGCGCGGCCCGCAACGCTCTCTCCGGTGATCGTCGAGCAGATCATCCGCGGCAAAATCGGGTTCGACGGGCTGTTGATGACCGACGATATCGACATGAAGGCATTGTCGGGCACCGCGGGCGAAAAGGCGGCGGGAGCGATTGCCGCCGGGTGCGATCTGGTGCTCGACTGCTGGGGCCGGATGGACGAGATGGCGGAGATCGCCGCGTTGCTGCCCGATATGCCGGCAAAGTCGCTGGAACGGCTCGGTCGCGCGATGGCGACGATCAAGGGTGTCGCGCCCGAAGGCGATCTGGCGGAATTGATCGCCAAACGGGATGCGTTGCTGGCGTTGGTCTAATTCACCGTCATGCCAGCGAAAGCTGGCATCTCGTGCGGTGGCGCGGTTATCCACAAACACGACAGACCCCAGCTTTCGCTGGGGCGACGAGTTTGTCTAAGGTGACCGGATGGATTCCGATTCCGACACACTGACGCTCGACATCGAGGGCTGGGAAGGGCCGCTCGACCTGTTGCTCGCGCTGGCGCGGTCGCAGAAGGTCGATCTCAAGCAGATCTCGATCCTCGCGCTGGTCGAGCAATATCTGACCTATGTCGATCAGGCGCGCGCGCTCAAACTGGAGGTCGCGGCCGATTACCTCGTGATGGCGGCGTGGCTGGCCTATCTGAAATCGGCGCTGCTGCTGCCGCGCGATCCCGAGGTCGAGCCCAGCCCCGAAGAACTCGCGCTCAGGCTGCAGTTGCGGCTCGAACGGTTGAACGCGATGCGCGACGCCGGCGCGCGGTTGCTGGCGCGCGACCGGCTGGGCCGTGATGTGTTCCGCCGCTTTGCGCCCGAGGGGCTGCGCACCGTGCGCAAATCGATGTGGCAGGCCGAAATTTACGACCTGATCGCGGCGTACGGTCAGATCAACGCGCGCAACCGCCCGGTCTTCCACGTGGTTCACGAACGCCCGGTGATGACGCTCGACGCGGCGCTCGAGCGCGTGGCGCGGTTGCTGGGCGAAAAGATCGACTGGGCGACAATCGAAAGCTTTCTGCCCGACGCGCTCGACGGGGCCTTTCGCAAGTCGGCGCTGGCGTCGAGTTTCGTCGCGGCGCTCGAACTGGCACGGATGGGCAAGGCCGAATTGCGCCAGCAATCGCCGTTCGCGCCGCTTTATCTCAAGGCCACAGCATGATCGATCCCGACGATCTGGCACGCGCGGTCGAAGCGGTGCTGTTCGCCGCGCACGAGCCGCTGACGATCGAGATGATCCGGGCGCATGTTGGCGAGGACGTCGATATTCGCGGTGCGCTGGAGCGCGTGAGCGAGCATTATGCCGGGCGCGGGATCGAAGTTGTGCGGCGCGGCGACCGCTGGCATTTCCAGACCGCGGGCGATCTCGCGCATCTGCTCCGACGCGACCGCGAGGAAGCGCGCAAATTGTCGCGCGCGGCGATCGAGACGCTGGCCATCATTGCGTATCACGAACCCGTCACGCGCGCAGAGATCGAGGCGATTCGGGGGGTGCAGATTTCGAAGGGCACGCTTGACGTGCTGATGGAGGCCGGCTGGGCGCGACCCGCCGGACGAAGGGAAACGCCGGGCCGCCCGTTGATGTTTGCGACGACGGCCGAATTCCTGACGCATTTCGGGCTGGCGACCCGCCGCGATTTGCCCGGGATCGACGATTTGCGTGCGGCGGGTCTGCTCGATCCGATCGATCTGGCGATGGTCGACCTGCTGACCGGCGAAGAATCCGAGGAAGAAGTGGCAAACGCGACCGAACAGGACTAGATTGCGGATATTCCCGCGAGGAGAGTGTGATGTTGGGTGGTTTCAGTTTGATGCATTGGCTGCTGTTCGGCGGCGTTGCAATTCTCGTGCTCGGGGGCGGTCGTTTCTCGAACATGATGGGTGACGTGGCCAAGGGCATCAAGCAGTTCAAGAAGGGCATGGCTGAAGAAGACGCCGCCCCGCCGACGCGGATCGAGGGCAAGCGCGTCGATCCGGCGACCGATCCCGACGCAGACCGCTAAGCCAGACAGGAAAGTCCGGCCGTGATCCTGGACGTAGCCCCGACCGAATTGCTGGTATTGGGGGTGGTGGCGCTGTTGGTCATTCCGCCCAAGGACTTGCCCCGCGCGATGCGCATCGCCGGGCAATGGATGAGCCGCGCGCGCGGCATGGCGCGACAGTTTCGCTCGGGCTTCGACGACATGATCCGCGAATCCGAATTCGCCGAGATGGAAAAGAAGTGGAAGGCGGAAAACGAGCGCATTATGCGCGAATTCCCGCAGGATCAGACCGCGTTGATGGCCCCCATGCCGCAGATCGACGATCTCGGCGACCTGCCTCCCGTCGAGTCGCCGACGATGACGACTGAACCCGACCCGCAACCGGTGGCCGTGCCGAAGAAACCGCGCGCCCGGGCGAAGCCGAAGGCCGACCCCAAGAATGCCGGTATCGAGCGGTTGTGATGCGATGAGCGACGAAACCGAGATCGACGCCAGCCGCGCGCCATTGATGGATCATCTGATCGAGCTGCGGCGGCGGTTGTTGTTTAGCTTGCTCGCGCTGGCGATCCTGTTCGGCATCACCTTCTATTTTTCCGAATGGATCTTCGGCATTCTGGTCCATCCGCTGCTCAAGGCGGGGCAGAACAAGCTGATCTACACGCAATTGTTCGAAGCGTTTTTCGTCCAGTTGAAGGTCGCGTTCTTTGCGGCGGTGATGCTGGGGTTTCCAGTGATCGCCAACCAATTGTGGCAGTTCGTAGCACCGGGGCTCTACCGCAAAGAAAAGCGGGCGTTGCTGCCGTTCCTCTTTGCGACCCCGATCCTGTTCGGCCTGGGTGCGTGCCTGGCCTATTACGTCGCGATCCCGGGCGCGCTGACGTTCCTGCTGGCGTATCAGGGTAATGTCGGCGGGGTGGAGCGCGAAGCGCTGCCCTCGGTCGACAATTATCTGTCGTTCATCATGCAGTTTCTGATGGGCTTCGGGATCGCCTTCCTGTTGCCGGTGCTGCTGATGCTGGTCGAGCGGGCCGGCATCGTCACCCTAAAACAATTGGTGCGCGCGCAGCGTTACGCCATCCTGGGGTGTTTTGCCGTGGCGCTGTTCCTCGCGCCGCCCGATGCCGGATCGATGGTCATGCTCGCGCTGCCCTTGGTCGCGCTGTATGAGCTGACCCTGGTCGCGATCTGGCTGACCAATCGGCAGCGGGGGCGCGCCGAGCCCGAAATCGAGGCCGACTGAGCGCGCCCGCGCCGAATTCAGACTCTGCCTTACTTGCTCTTTTCGGCGGTCTTGGCGACGGTATCGCCCGCCGACTTCACGTCCTTGCCGACGCCTTCGACGGTGTTGCAGGCAGCGAGCGACAGAGCGCCTGCGGCGATCGCGAGGCCGATGATGATACGCATGGATACTTCTCCTGAACTGGTTCGCGCGTCCGCATGGACCGCGGGGCAGGAATGCGCGGGCCAGCGGTTTCGTTCCGGCGGCGCGTCGCGGAGCAGTCTGTCGCTGAAAGAGTTAAGGCCCGAAAGCGCCGTCCGGGGGGGGATGGTTAGCGCTTTCGGGCCTATGTCTTGGATAGCGAGAGCGGGGGGGCATAAGATCGCTATCCGAATCAAAGAACGCACGTTTTCAGGCGGGGTTCCCAAAAATATTCGGGGAGCGAAATTTTTTTCAGTCGCGTCCCGTCACCGCCACCGCAATCTCGTAAGAGCCGGCCAGCGGATCGTGATGCAGCGGCGCGCGCAGCTGGCGCGACAGGCCTTCCATGACCCGGGCGTAACGCTGACCCAGCGCGGTCTTGAGCGTATCGCCATCGATCAGCGCGGGCGAGCTGACCCGCAGGATCGCGGTATTGGGCACATCGCCCTCGCGCACGGAAATCCGCAATTGCGCTCCCGGATTGATGCTGATTGCCAGCTCGATAATCTCGGTCAAAAGGAATGCGATGGCGATCGCGGTGTCCTGCGTGACCAGCCACGGTTCGACTTCGAGCAGAATGCCCAACCCCGAATTTTCCGGGCTGGTCGCGCGGATGTTGGAGGATAGCTCGCCGATCACCGAGCGCAGGCTCAGCCCGCGATGATCCTCCATCTCGGCGAAGTGATGCCGGTGGACGACAGACAGCGCGTCGACGCGGCGCTGGATCGACGCGTAAGCGCGCGCGGCCTCTTCCACCTCGGCACCGCGCGAATGGAGGTTGATCAGGCTGGAGATAACCTGAAGGTTGTTCTTCACGCGGTGATGGACTTCCCGCGTCAGCTTGGTCTGGCGCACCAGTCCCTCGGCCAGCCCCGCTTCGTGCAGGATCAGCGTGCGGCTGAGCGAGCGGAAGGTCTCGCCCAGCTCACGGATTTCCTGCGCGGGCAGCGCGCGCACCACCGCCGGATCGATCGCTTCGCCCGGGCGATACGCGGCGACGCGCGCGCGCAGCGTACGCAGCGGCTTGATCAGCAGCCAATCGACGACGAACCAGGCGATGCTGGCGGCCGCCAGCCACATCAGGATCGGCAGCAATAAGGCGAGCAATACCGGTGAGGTGATGACATTGGCGCGCATCGTCAGTTCGACCGCCAGGTTCCCGATCGTCAGCGGCGATCGCACCGTCTGGTGGCTGTCGAACGCGCCATCGGACGCCAGCGGGCGAAGCACCAGCGCATCGCCATCCGCCCCGCGCACGGTGACCTGATAGTCGGCGGCGGTGGCGGCCGTGGCGCTGGGGCGGGCGATCTGGGCAAGAAACGCCGTCGGGAAATAGGCGCTGGCGTGAACCCCGCCCCCCCGCGGTGCGATCGTCAGAACCAGACCCTTGTCCGGGATCACGCTCGAGGTTGCCGGTTGGCCCGGCGCCGCTTGGGGAGCCGCAACCGGAAGTGCGGTCCCGCACAGCAATCGACCCGATTGGTCGGTAACGCTAAATCCCGCGCCGGCGGCGATCTGTTGCGCGAAAACGCCTTGCGCGCGCGCGCAGCTCGGCGCGTCCGCCGGATCGGCGCCGAGCGCTTTCATCGTCGAACTGAGCGCGGTCATGTCGCCGACCAGTTCGATCGCGAGATTGCGCGTGCTTTCCTGCGCGGCGACGCGCAGCTGGGACTGCGCTTCGGCGCCCGCCTGGCGCGTCGTGGCGAGGGTGGAGAAAATGGCGATGATCGCCAGCGGCAGGAGCGCCGCACTAAGAATGAGGAATATTTTCGCGCCGGTCGGAATCCGCGCGAGGCGCGATCCGAATGTCATTCCGGCGCGTTCACCAGCCGTCAGACCGCCCACCGGCTAACCCAGCTTATTCAGCAGATCGAGCATTTCGTCGGGAACAGGCTCACTCACGGCATTGTGATAGGCAGAGCGCAGCGCGCTCTCCACAGCTTCACCCTTGCCTTTTCTTCCCTTGTCATCGGTGTCAGCAGGTCGTTTACCCTGCTTCGACGACGGGTCCTCAGGCTGCAACGCACTCCCCCTCAAAATCCAGACCGGGCCATGCCGGAAGCAAAACCCGCTCGCAAGAGGGGCCGAAACACGACGCGTAGACTGCGTCACGGTAGGGATGAAACCAAATTCGATCTCGATTGTTCCACCACCGAACAGAAAAATGTCGCGTTGCATTAAACAGCCGGGCCTCACACAAGAGTCGGCAACCTTTTCGGGGAGATACCTTCAGTCATGTCGCTCGGCCAGCAACTAGCCCCTCATTTGCCGTTTTTACGCCGCTATGCCCGTGCGCTCACCGGTAGCCAGGAACATGGTGACCGCTATGTTCGTGCCACGTTGGAGGCGATTGTCGCGGCGCCGGACGAGTTTCCGCGCGATGTCGAACCGCGCATGGGCCTGTATCGGACGTTCCAGGTGATCTGGGGCAGCACCAATACCGAAGACGATCCCGCCGTGTCGGTCGATACCACGGAGGGGCAGGAAGCGATCGCGCGTGCGCGTCTCGCGCGCATGACGCCGTTGTCGCGTCAGGCGCTGTTGCTGACCGCGATGGAAGGCTTCACCACCGAAGACGCCGCCTATCTGATCGAGGTCGAGCCCGACGAGGTCGATGCCCTGGTTGCCGAAGCGCTGAGCGAAATCGACAAGCAGACCCGCAGCCGCGTGCTGATCATCGAGGATGAGCCGATCATCGCGATGGATATCGAAACGATCGTGCGCGACCTCGGTCATGACGTGACGGGTGTCGCGGTCACGCGCGATGAAGCCGTGGCGCTGGCGATGGCCGATCGCCCAGGCCTGGTGCTCGCCGACATTCAGCTTGCAGACGACAGTTCCGGGATCGACGCGGTCAAGGACATCCTGGCCGAATTCAAGGTTCCGGTGATCTTCATCACGGCGTTCCCGGAACGTCTGCTGACCGGCGAGCGTCCCGAGCCTACCTTCCTGATCACGAAGCCGTTCCAGCGATCGACGGTGAAGGCGGCGATCAGCCAGGCGCTGTTTTTCGACGAATCGACGGTGCCTGCCTGATCCTCCTGAACGGCGCCAAAAAAACGAAAAGTTCCATCGGTTACGGAGCCTAAACGGAATTGGCGCGTTGATGGCAAATGGCTGATACAGAACCCTCCGAGACGCCCATTCACACCGACGCGGAGCATGTCCGCGCGGGTGAATCGACGGGCGTGATGCGTTACGTCCTCGGCATCTCGCTGGTGCTGGCGGTCGTCATCTTGTCGCTGATTGTGTGGGTACCGGTGCTGTTCAAGGGTAATTGACCCTTGTTGTTGGCGCTGGCGACGACGCCATCCTATGTTCTTTTCTTACCGCATCCGCGCGGCCAATCGTGCGACGGGGGCTCATGACTGACACGGCAACACAGGCAACCACTGAAGACGGTGAACCGATCGTCGAGCACGTTGCGCTCTCCGACGCCGACTTCAAGGTGGAACTGGGGCAAGTGATCCCGCATCTGCGCGCTTTCGGGCGCTCGTTGTCGGGCAGCCGCGATCTGGCCGACGATCTGGTGCAGGAAACGCTGATGAAGGCATGGGCCGCGCGCCAGCGGTTTCAGGCGGGCACCAACATGCGCGCATGGACCTTTATCATCCTGCGCAACCTCTATCTCAGCCAGATGCGGCGCGCGCGGTTCAAGGGCGAATGGGACGATCTGGTCGCCGACCGCATCCTCGCTGCGCCTGCCAGTCAGGACAAGCATGTCGAACTGGGCGATATGCAGCGTGCCTTGCTCCACTTGCCCCAACCGCAACGCGAAGCGCTGATTCTGGTCGGGGCGGGCGGATTCGCGTATGAAGAAGCCGCCGAAATTTGCGGTGTCGCCGTCGGCACGATCAAGAGCCGCGTGGCGCGCGGTCGCGTCGCGTTGGAATCGCTGCTCAGCGACGGCCGGGGCCAGTTGACCTCGCGCCGCGATGCACCCGACACGCTGGGTAAGACCGCGCTCGACACGATCATGGATGAAGTCGACGAATTGAGCGGCGATCATCATCCGAGGCCGGACGACGTCGAGGACGACGACGCCTGATCAGTCGATGCTGTAAAGGCGTCCAAGCAGCGATTGGATGTCGGCGGGCGTCGTCGAACCGTGGAATATCTGGCGCAAGGCGTCGCCCACGCCGTCGCTCTTGCGCGGACGGCATGCCATCTGGCGCATTTTTCCGTGTGCGGCAGCGCTTTTGTTGGTTGGGGGACTCATGAACCTAACAACGCCGAATGCGACATTTTGTTGCGGTTTTGGGGCGGTTCGACTGATTTGGATCAGCTTTTAGGTAGTTTTCCTTAGATCGCGCGTGGAATTCAATCCGCGGGCGAACTGTTCTAGGGTGGAGCGGTGATCGATTTCGCCAGCGCCCTTGCCCGTGCATCCGCCCATGCCCCGTTCCTTCGCATTGCGCTCGAACAGCAGCGCGAGGTGGCGGCGTTGCTGTCGCAGGGTGTCGTGCCCGATCAGGCGCCGTTCGACCCCGAATTGCCTGTCGGCGTCGCGCTTCGGCGCTCGCGACGGCGCGAATCACTGATCGTCGCGATCGCCGATCTGGCCGGCGCGCTCGACCTGAACGGCGTGACTCACCGGCTGACGCATTTCGCGGATGCCGCGCTCGATGCCGCCATCCGCGCGGCGATCCTCGAACGCTCCCCCGATGCCGAACCGGTGGGCTTCGCCGCCATCGCGCTGGGCAAGCAGGGAAGTTGCGAACTCAATTATTCGTCCGACATCGACCCGATCCTGATCTTCGATCCCGCAACCTTGCCGCATCGCCCGCGCGAAGAGCCGCAGGAAGCCGCCGTCAGGATCGGGCGGCGCGTGGTCGAACTGCTGCAAGCGCGCGATGCCGAGGGCTATGTGCTGCGGGTCGATTTGCGGCTGCGCCCGTCGCCCGAAGCAACGCCGATCGCGCTGCCGGTCAATGCCGCGATTTCCTATTATGAATCGCAGGCGCTGCCGTGGGAACGCGCCGCCTTCATTCGCGCGCGTGCCGCGGCCGGCGACATCGCGCTGGGTCAGCGTTTTCTCGACGCGATCCGACCGTTCGTGTGGCGTCGTGCGGTCGATTTCGGTGCGGTCGGCGAAATTCGCGAGATCACGCGGCGAATCCGCGATCACCACGCGCAGGGGCAGGCGTTCGGACCGGGTTACGATTTGAAGCGCGGGCGCGGCGGGATCCGCGAGGTCGAATTCTTCGCGCAGATCCACCAACTGATCCATGGCGGGCGCGACCCGTCGCTGCGCGCGCCGGCAACGATGGATGCGCTCGACCGTCTGGCAGCGGCGGGCCGGATCGGCGTCGATGAGGCCGATACGCTCAAAGCCGCGTACATCGCGCTGCGCACAACCGAGCACCGGCTGCAAATGGTCGACGATCTCCAGACCCACGCATTGCCGCGTGCGCCCGAAGCGCTCGACAATGTCGCGCAACTCGCCGGGTTCGAAACGGGCGAGGCGCTGATCCGGATGCTGCGGCCGAACGTCACGGCGGTGGGGCGGATCTACGATTCGCTCGATCCGCCCGACGCCGCGACGCTGTCGAGCGATGGCGACAGCCTGGCCGGACAATTGCAAACGCTGGGCTTTGTGGATCAGGCGACAGCGACGCAAGTGGTCGATCGGTGGCGCGGCGGAGCGTATCCGGCGCTGCGCAGCCCGGCGGCGCGACTGGCGCTGGAGGCGGTGCTGCCCGGGCTGATGACGGCCCTGGGGCAGGCGCCCGACCCACGTGCGGCGCTGATCCAGCTCGACACGATGCTGTCGAGACTGCCCAGCGCGATCAATTTCTTCCGCTTGCTCGAAGCGCGCCCGCAACTGGCGGCGCTGCTGGCGTCTATCCTCAGTTATGCCCCCCCGCTGGCCGAGGCGCTGGGCCGACGGCCTGCGTTGCTCGATGGGCTGATCGACGCGACGGCGCTGGATCCCGTCGGCGATGCCGACGCGCTTGTCGCGGAGATGGCGCGGGGCGAAGCCGACGACGATTATCAGGCTGTGCTCGACCGGGTGCGGCTGATCGTCGGCGAAAAGCGCTTTGCGCTCGGTGCTCAGTTGATCGCGGGGACGAGCGATCCGCTTGACGTGGCGCACGGCTATGCGCGCGTCGCGGCCGCGGCGGTCGAGGTGCTGGCGGCGGCGACGGTCGCCGACTTTGCCAGCCAGCACGGGCGCGTACCTGACAGCGAATTGCTCATCCTCGCGCTGGGGCGGTTAGGGGGCGGGGCGCTCACGCATGCCTCCGACCTCGACCTGATTTATCTGTTCACGGGCGATTTCGCGGCCGAATCGGACGGTCCCAAGCCGCTGGGCGCGGTGCATTATTACAATCGGCTGGCGCAGCGCGTCACCGCCGCGCTGTCGGTCCCGACCGCCGCCGGCCCGCTTTACGAGATCGATACGCGGTTGCGCCCGTCGGGCACACAGGGACCGCTGGTCGTCTCGCTCGACGGCTTTGCGCGCTACCAGCGCGAGGACGCCTGGACGTGGGAGCATATGGCGCTGACGCGGGCGCGGGCGATCTTTGGCTCGGTCGGAGCGCGGGCTGCGGTAACCGCAGTGATCGACGAGGTGCTGCACGCCGCGCGCGACCCCGTGAAAACGATTGCCGATGCGGTCGAGATGCGCGCGGAAATGACGCGGCACAAGCCACCTGCGGGGCCGCTCGACGCCAAATTGCTGCCCGGCGGGCTGGTCGATCTGGAGTTTGCCGTGCACGTCGCGCAACTGACGCATCGCGGCGCCGGGCTCGATCCGGACCTCGAAACGGCGATCGCCATCCTCGCGGGGCAGGGCATCGTGCCCGCGGCGATCGGGGAGGCAGACCGGTTTTTGGCGCGGATGCTCGTCTTGCTCCGGCTGGTCGCGCCCGACAGTCAGCCGCCTTCGCCCGCCGCGCAGACCCTGATCGTGCGCGTGATGGGCGCCGACAGCTGGGACGCGCTGGTTGCGCGGCTGGATCGGACGAGGCAGGAAGTCAGCGCGGTGTGGCACTCGGTTTGTGGAGGGAAAGATGGCGGGACTTGAGCTGGGCGATACGCTCCCCGATCTGGCGCTCACCGCGCCCGATGGCGGCAAAATCCGGCTACGCGATTTCATCGGCAAGCCCTTCGTCCTGTATTTCTATCCCAAGGACGACACGTCCGGCTGTACGCGCGAGGCGCAGGCGTTCAGCGCGGCGTTGCCAGACTTCGCGAAAGCGGGCGCGGCAGTGCTCGGGGTGTCGAAAGATACGCCGGCTAAACATGCTAAATTCAGCGCCAAGTACGACCTCACCGTTCCGCTCGCGAGCGACGACAATGCGGTGATCGAAGCGTTCGGCGCGTGGGTGCAAAAGGTGCTGTATGGGCGCGAATATATGGGGATCGACCGTTCGACCTGGCTGTTCGACGATACCGGGAAACTGGTCCGGTCATGGCGCAAGGTGAAGGTTCCCGGGCACGTCGAAACGGTGCTCGCGGCAGTGCGCGACCTCGGCTGAGGCTTGTTAATAATACCGTCGAATGCGCTGAAATCCGGCCCGAATCGTTACGTATAATACCTTAACGACAACGGCATCAGGGCAAGCAGGCGCGCGCGATTCAACGACTCGCCGCACCGAACAGCCGGTCTGCCCCGCGAAATCCGCGCGGCTATTGCATGAAAACGTCAGGCTGGGTCTTCTGTTCCCGTACAATGCGCGGAGGGGCTGCTGCTGCGTGCAAACAGATCAAGATCGCCGATAATGGTGGTCGTCGCCAGGGTTGCCGGGGACGCATGACAAAGATTTCGAATTTCCGCGAAGCGCTCCTACGCTTTCGCTCCTTCTTCAAAACGCGCGACTTCATCTTTCACGACGGTCGTGATCTGCGCCGTTTCTCGATCGCTGGCCACACACAGGCCGCCTTGGCCGCCGCCGGCGCGGTCACTCTGTGCTTTTCGGCTTATGGCGTGGCGCAGGTCGGGGCGAGCGCGGTTGCGCTGTCGGGCCTGATCGACGCGCCGCTGTCGCCCGAAGCCAAGGTCGCCAAGATGCAGGCGCAGGTCGTCGACATGCAGTCGAAGATCCAGCAGATCAAATATGTTGCCGACGTCCGGGCAAAGCGCGTCGAAGCGCGGCAGGAAATGCTCGCTGCTGCGATCGATGGGAAGGGCGACGTGAAGCCGGTCGCTTATCAGCCGATCGACGCCAAGGCCGCTGCCGTCGCCGCCGATATCGTCGAGCCGCTGGCGCGGGTTGAGCGCGGCCAGGTCAATCTGGCGATCAAGGCGCGGATTTCGACGCAAAAGCGTTACATCGCGGCGCTGGAGCGCGCCAAATCGCTGGGGATCAACCCCAATCGCTTCGCGTCCGCCGCCCCCGCAATGGGGGGCCCCTATCTCGCTGCCGACAGCGCCGAAGCCGCCGCGGACATGGCCGCCGACGCGCAGTTCCGCGCACTGTTCCAGACCTGGAAGAAGCTCGACAGCCTCGAAGACGGCCTGATCTCGATCCCGTCGGTTCAGCCGGTCGCGAACATGAGCTTCACCAGCAATTTCGGGATCCGCAGCGATCCGTTCCGCGGCACCGCCGCTTTCCACCCAGGCGTCGATATTCCGTGCGGCACCGGCACCGCTGTTTACGCCACCGCCGATGGCGTGGTCGATCGCGCCGAGCGCGCCGGCGGCTATGGCAATCTGGTCGAGATCGATCACGGTCGCGGCATCCAGACGCGCTATGGCCACCTTTCGAAGATCCTGGTGGTTGCCGGGCAGAAGGTGAAGCGCGGCCAGCTGATCGCGCTGTCGGGCTCGACCGGTCGTTCTACCGGTCCGCACCTCCATTACGAAGTCCGCATCGATGCGCGCGCGGTGAACCCGCTGCCGTTCCTGCAGACCGCCGATTACCTGCTTGCGATCAAGAACCCGGCACTCAACACGGTGCCCGTGAGCAACGCGCCGGCCGCTGACTCGGCTGAGTAACCGACCGACAATGTGAGATAAGGGCCGCGCCGGGCAGTCGGTGCGGCCTTTTTCGTATGTTGCCGCTGGCGGGTGCAGCGCCTATCTCTCGCTCATGGTCACACTCGCCACCGATATCACGCTGACCCCTTCCGCCGCCGCGCGCGTGGCATGGATTGCTGAGCGTCAGGGCAAGCCCGCAATCCTTCGCCTGTCGGTGGAAGGCGGGGGCTGTTCGGGCTTTCAGTATAAGTTCGGGCTGGCCGACGCGCCCGAGGCGGGCGACACGATCGCAGAAACCGACGCCGCGACATTGCTGGTCGACGATGTCAGCCTCGACCTCGTGCGCGGCTGTCAGGTCGATTTCGTCGACAATCTGGGCGGCGCGCATTTCAAGGTCGAGAACCCCAATGCCGCCTCTGGTTGCGGCTGCGGCACCAGCTTTTCGGTCTGATCGTCGCCTGTGAAAATCGTCACGTACAACGTCAACGGCATCAAGGCGCGGATCGACCGGCTGGTCGAATATCTGACCGAGCAGCAGCCCGATGTGGTTTGCCTTCAGGAACTCAAATCGCAGGACGACGGCTTCCCGATCGATGCGATCCGCGCCGCGGGCTATGGCGCGGTGTGGCACGGGCAGAAGAGCTGGAACGGCGTCGCGGTGCTCGCCAAGGGGCGGGATCCGGTCGAGCGCCAACGCGGGCTCGCCGGCGATCCGGAGGACGAGCATAGCCGTTACCTCGAATGCGACATCGACGGGTTGGTGGTCGCGTCGCTTTATTTGCCCAACGGCAACCCGCAGCCCGGGCCGAAGTTCGATTACAAGCTGAAGTGGATGGAGCGCCTCGCCGATCGCGCGCGCGCCTTGCTCGCGGAGGAGGTGCCGGCGGTGCTGGCGGGCGATTACAACGTCATCGCGAACGACGACGACACCTTCTCGGTCCGCGCGATGCAGGACGACGCGCTGATGCAGCCCGAAAGCCGCGCGGCGTATCGCGCACTGGTGGCGCAGGGTTGGACCGACAGCTTGCGCACGCGATACCCGAAGGGTGGGGTGTGGACGTTCTGGGACTATCAGGCCGGCGCATGGCAGCGCGATGCCGGGTTCCGGATCGACCATCTGCTGCTCTCGCCGATGGCCGCCGACCGGCTGGCCGACGCGGGCGTCGACAAGGAGTATCGCGGCCGCGAAAAGGCCAGCGACCATGCCCCCACCTGGGTGCGGTTGCGATGAAGGCCGCGGTGATCGCCGTTGCGCTGATGATGCCAGCCGCCGCTTGGGCCGACGACAAACCGACGACCGAGCGCGACTATTGCCCCGCGCGGCCGGGTCTGGGCACGCCGGCCTGCACGATGGCGCCGGGACGCGTGTCGATCGAAACCTCGCTGGCCGACTGGACGCTCGACAAACAAGGCGACGACCGCACCGATACCGTGCTGATCGGGGGCAGCCTGATCCGGATGGGGCTGACCGATACGATCGAGGCACAAATCGGCTGGACGCCGGCCGGGATCGTTCGCGACCGGTCGGGCGGGTCGGTCAGCCGTGCGACGCGGACCGGCGACGTGACGTTAGGGCTCAAGGCTAATCTGGCGAACCCCGACGGCAGCGGGCTGTCGGTCGCGGTGCAGCCGTTCGTGACGCTGCCGGCCGGGCGCACCCCGGTCGGCGCAGGGGACTGGAGCAGCGGGGTCGCGGTGCCGGTCACGTTCGATCTGTCAAAGACAGTCAACCTGGAATTCACCCCCGAAATCGACGCCGCCGTCGATCAGGACGGACGCGGGCGACATCTGGCGATGAGTGGCGTGTTCGGGGTCGGCGTGGCCGCAACCGGCAAACTGACCGTCACGCTGGAGGATGAAGTCATCCGCGACGACGATCCGTCCGGTTCGACCACGCAGGATCTGGTATCGCTGTCGCTCGCATGGATGGCGCGCGACGATCTGCAGGTCGATGTCGGCGCGGTCGCTGGGCTCGATCGCAATTCGCCCGACGCGGAACTCTATATCGGTATCGCCCGGCGCTTTTGACCTTAACGTCAGGGGTGTGGCAGAGAACGCCGAATTGTGGTGATAACTACTGCGGCTTGGTGAACCACGCCAATGTTTACAGACGTAGTCTTGTGCTAAAACATTGAATATAAATGATTTTAGTGTTTGGCACACATAATGCACTAACACACCTGTCGGCGGCCCCCTTCGCCGATCGGATTAGGAGCATTATGATGAACAAACCTTTCGCCATCGCTGCCGCCACAGCCCTGTTGCTGTCGAGCGGCGCCGCCTTTGCCGCCAAGGAAGACGCCGCCGCGCCTGCGGCGAAAGAGCAACCCGCGCCGGCTGCCAGTCCAAAGACCCGTTATTGCATCAATGTCGGCGTCGTTACCGGATCGATCGTTCAGGGCCGCCAGTGCAAGACGCTCAAGCAGTGGCAGGCGGATGGTGTCGACCCGACCCGCAAGCTGCCGAGCTGAATCAATCGTCCGCAGGTCATACCCGGACGGCGCGCGAATCCGCGCCGTCCAGGACGATCGGCGCGCCTAATCGGCGGGGCACTCAGCCCGCATATTGAAGGAATTGATTCGATGACAATACCCAGCTTTGCCTCCGCCGCCCTGTTTGGGCTCGCATTGACCGCAGGCGTCGCCCAGGCCGATCCGAAGGAAAGGAACGCCCCCGTGAGCGATCCGACGCCAACGTCTCAACCCGAAAAGTCCCGCGCCCAAGACCAGAAAATTTGTGTGGTCGACGCGATGACGGGCACCCGTATTCCCCAGAAGGTTTGCAAGACGCGGCGTGAATGGATGGCGGAAGGAGTGGATCCGCTTAATCCGTGAACGCGCGACCGGTCCCGGCCGCTGTTCGCCCCAGTCGGCCGGGACCGGATATCATCAGTCGGCTCGCCCAACCGCGGCATCGCGAAAAATCATAGGGTCTTTTCGAAGATCAGATAGACCTTGTTGACCTTGCTCTCGATCGCGTCGGCGATCGCGTTCATGCCCTGATTGTCGTCGAGCACCCAGCCGATCTCGCCACGCATGGCGCCGTATTTGGCGACCGCGGCGCGGCGGATATATTCGATCATCATGAAGGCCAGCTGGCTCGCCATGCGCGACGACTGGAGCTCTTTGACCACGCCCATCAGCGGCACGCGCATCGTGTACGATTTGGGCTTGCGCAGCCACCAGAGCAATTTTGCCCAGCCGAACGGCAACAGCGATCCGTTCAGCGGCTTGATCACCTGATTGAGATCGGGAAGCGTGATCATGAACGCGACAGGCTTTCCGTCCAGCTCGGCAATCCGGATCAGATCGTTATAGACGATCGGCTTCAGCTTGACCCCGATATCGTCGATTTCGGGCGGAGTCAGCGGCACGAACCCCCAATTGTCCGCCCAGGCATCGTTCAGAATCGCGAGGATGATCGCGGCTTCTTCCCCGAAGCGGCTCTTATCGACCTCGCGGATGCGGATTCGCGGGTTCTTTTCGCCCATCGCCACGATCCGGTTCACCAGCGTGGGAAAGCCATGTTCGATCGGCAGGTCATAGGTCAGCAGCTTCTTGACCGGGTGGTAGCCCGCGCGTTCGATCCAGCCGCGATATTCGGGTTTGGCGTGGCCCATCATGATCGTCGGGGGATGATCGAACCCCTCGACCAGCAGCCCCGGCTCTTCCCAGATCGACATGCTGATCGGCCCGAGCACGCGGTTGATGCCGTTGTTTTTGAGCCAGGTCTCGGCGGTGCCGATCAACGCCTTGCCGATCGCCTCATCCTCGGCATCGAACAGCCCGAACTGTCCGCAGCCGGGACCGAAGCCCTTATCGGCGGGCATGGTCAGCGCCAGCGTGTCGATATGCGCCGAAATGCGCCCGACGACCCGGCCATCGCGCTCGGCGAGGAACAGCTGCGCCTTGGCGTGGCTGAACCAGCCATTCTTTTCGGGAGTGATCAGCCCGAGCGCTTCGCCCTTCAGCGGCGGCACCCAGTTGGGATCGTCCCGGTAGAGCCGGAAGGGCAGGTCGACGAACTTCTTCTTGTCGGCCTTGCTGTCGATCGGACGGATGGTGAGTTGGCCGGTCATTCTGTCCTCATCGCTCTTTTGATCGTGGTGCAGTTCCGCGATTATACGGATTCCGCGCGCGTCGATACGTCGTCATGCGGGTTAGGAGACGCGGGGGCTATCCGACAAGCGCATATCATCAGGCGACGGGCTATGCCGTTGGAATGCCACCGTGTCGCCACTATGTTCAACCAATGAGTCAGGCCATGGATAACGTAATAAAGATCGATCGCCGCGAAGTCGGCGCCGCTGCCGCTGTCGCGGCGCGCGCGGCCGCACGCGCGCGGATCGACGACGATAAGGCGATGCTCAAAGCCGCCGCCGACCTGACGCGCGATCTCAACGCGCCCAAACCGGCGGTCTATTGGGCTGATATGCTGGTGTCGGCGGGGGTCGGCTATGCCGCGCTCGTTGCGGCAATTCTGGCGCCGGCGTGGGGCTGGACGCTGCTGGCCGGCGCGATCGCGGTGCTGGCGCTGTATCGCGCCGAAATGTTCATCCACGAACTGACCCACATCAAACATTCGGCGGTGCCGGGGTTCCGGCTCGGCTGGAACATGATCGTCGGCATTCCGATGCTGACGCCCAGCTTCATGTACGAGGGCGTCCATAACCTGCATCACGCCAGGACGCGCTACGGCACGGTCGAGGACCCCGAATATCTCCCGCTCGCGCTGATGAAGCCGTGGACGCTGCCGGTGTTTCTGCTGGTGTCGTTCCTCGCCCCGATCGCGCTGATCGTCCGTTACGGCCTGTTGACCCCGCTCTCGCTGGTCTCTCCGTCGCTGCGCCGCGTGGTCGTCGCGCGTTATTCGGGGTTGCAGATCAACCCGGCGTTCCAGCGCCGCGCCGCAGAAGGCGACGCGCGCAAGATTTGGCACCGGCTGGAGGCGGCGGCGAGCATCTGGGCGATCACGCTCGTCACGTTGACGGCCACGGGCGTCATCCCGCTCCGGGCATTCCTGATTTTCCTCGCGATCGCCTCTGCGGTCGCGGTGATCAACCAGGTGCGGACGTTGGTCGCGCATCTGTGGGAGAATGAGGGCGAGGTGATGACCGTCACCGCGCAATATCTCGATTCGGTCAACGTCCCGCCGCCGGGGCTGCTCCCTGCTTTGTGGGCGCCGGTCGGGTTGCGCTACCATGCGCTGCATCATTTGCTGCCGGGGCTGCCGTATCACGCACTGGGCGAAGCGCATCGTCGCCTGATCGCGGCGCTGGATGCAGATTCGCAATACCACAAGGGCAATTACAAGGGTCTGCCCGGTCTGGTCGGGCGTTTGGCGGCCAGTTCGATGCGGAGCCGTTAAGCCGATCGCAGGAAATTAGCGTTGCTAATTTCCGGATCGCGATCGGCCCGGCCGGCGGCGCATCGCGCCGTCAGACGACGCGGCTTTGCCGCGGCGATGCAGATATCGACAAATCATCCAAGTTGGCGGCATGAGCCAAGCTCATGCCGTCGGTCGACGCTGTAGCGCCGCCGGCCGGCGCGCCGCTTTATCGCGATTTGGCGCCGCTAAATCTTGGCGGCGCGCTTATTCTTCTGTCCGGATCAGCACCGCTTCGCCGATCATCAGAAACAGGAAGAAGGGCGCCCACGCCGCCAGCATCGGCGGGTAGGCCCCCAGATTGCCCATCGCCAGCGCGAAATTGTCCACCACGAAATAGGTGAAGCCCAGCCCCATTCCGATGACCGCGCGGAGGAATAACTTGCCCGACCGCGCGATCCCGAACGCGGCCACGGCGCCCAGCAGCGGCATCAGGATAGCGGATAGCGAGCCCGATATTTTGTGCCACAGGTCGCCCTCCAGCGCCTTGGTCGGTCGGCCTGCCGCCTTCAGATCGCCGACCGCCGCGCGCAATTCCAGGAACGACAGGCCGTCGGCGTCGACCGAGGACAGGGTAAACTGGTCGGGGGTCACGCCCTGCGCGATCACGGTCGAGCCCAGATCGGTGATCTGCCCGGTCGCGACGTCGAATTTCTTGGCCGGCCACACCCGCCACCCGGTGCCGTCGCGGCGGCCATTGGGAGCGGAGATCGTCGTCTTCAGCGCGCCGCCTTCGCGGTCGTAGAGCGTCACGCCATTCAGCGTTACCGCGTCACCCTTGCCCTTGACCTGCATCGCGCTGATCAGATCGTCGCCGGAGCGGGTCCAGACGTTATTGCGGTCGCCGGTGGCGATCGGAATCGGGGCGTACTCGACCTTCTTCCACTGATTGAGCGTTGCGGTTGCGCGGCTGACGACGCGATCGTTGAATGCGAAGCTCAGCACCGCAATCCCCATCGCCGCGACGATGATCGGCGCCAGGATCTGGTGCGCCGACAGGCCCGCGGCTTTGAGCGAGATGACCTCGCTATTCTGGTTGAGCGTCGAATAGGTGATGATCGCGCCGAGCAGCACCGAATAGGGCAGGAAGCGCGCGATGATCTGCGGCATGCGCAGGCTGATATAGCGCCAGACTTCGGCCTGGCCGTTGCCCTGATGCGCCAGAATATAGCCCGATTCGCTCAACGCATCGAGGAATTGCAGCACCACGACCAACGCCGCCAGCACGGCGAACGCGCGGATCACGAACGTCTTCGCCATATAAAAGCTGACGGTGCGCGATGGAAAAAACTGGAGCGAGATCATGCCGGTTCAGCCGCGTTGTCGGTGGGGTCCGGGTCGGCATCGTCGGGGCGGACGATGCGGCCGAACGGCAGCCAGCGCCGCACCACCTTGGCGAGCTTGGCGAAGACGCGTTCGAGCGCACCGATCGGCTGACCGCCGGGGACATAAGCGATCGTGTAATACATCCACAGCACCAGCCCGGCGAAGATCAGGAAGGGACCCCATAAGGCGATGAACGGGTCGACCTTGCCCAGCCCCCCGACCGACTGACCATATTCGTTCACCTTGAAATAGGTGACGATCATGACGATCGACAGGAACACGCCAAGCGCGGAAGACGATCGTTTGGGCGGAACGCCCAGCGCCAGCCCCAACATCGGCAGCAGGAACATCGCGGCGACCTCGGTCAGCCGGAAATGGAACGCGGCGCGGCTGGTATCGCGCAATTTGGTCGCCGCCCGCATGTCGCGCCCGAGTTTCGCCAGTTCGGGCAAGGTGCGTTCCAGATTGGCCTCGCCACGCGCGCGGAACGGCCCGGTCTTGGGCAGCGGGATCGGAATGTCCCACAGGTTGAAGCGCAGCACGCGCGGCGTGACGACCCCGGCTTCGGTCCGCACCAGCGTGCCGTTGGTCAGCCGGAAGATGAGCTCATCGGGATCGGCCGAGCCGAGGAAGCGGCCCTTTTCGGCGGTGACTGCGACCGAGCCGCCCTTTTTGTCGTCCTGGTGCAAAAAGATGCCGAACAGTTCGCGGCCTTCATCCTTGCTCTGTTCGATCCGCACGGTCGGACCGTTGGGGAAATTGGTGAACTCGCCGACCTTGATCGACGCGCCCAGCGCGCCCGTCCGCAGTTCGTAGCGCAGATTTTCGTACGCATAGCGCGCCTTGGGCTGAACATAGCCGACGATGAACAGGTTCATCGCAGCGAGCACGATCGCGAACATGTACGGCACCACCAGCAGGCGGTTGTAGCTCATCCCCACCGCGCGCAGCACGTCGAGTTCGGACGAGGTAGCGAGCCGGCGAAACGCGAGCAGGATGCCGAGCATCAACCCGATCGGGATGCCCAATCCGAAATATTCGGGAAGCAGGTTGGCGAGCATCTGCCACACGACGCTGATCGGCCCGCCCTCGGTCGCGACGAAATCGAACAGCCGCAGCATGCGGTCGAGCACCAGCAGCATCGCCGCGATCACCAACGTGGAGAAAAGCGGCAACGCGATCAGCCGGGCCATGTAGCGATCGATGGACTTCATGGAATACGGGAGGTCGGTCCTTCGGCCGGGCGCGGCGAACTCGCCGGATGTCTGGCTATAGGCGGGCAATCGGGCCGCGTCAGCCGGAAAAGAGCGTTATTCTGCGGCGATGCGATCGGGACTGTCGAAGGCCATCGCGTCAGCGATCGCGCGGTCCAGCCCGGCGATGGTAAAGGGCTTACGCAGCACCGGGCGACCCCCAAAATCCGCCGCCGAGCCTTCGCCGGCGAACCCGGTCACGAACAACACCGCCAGATCGGGGCGTCGGTCGAGCAACCCGGCGATCATTTCGGGTCCGGTCTGGCCGGGCATCAGCACGTCGGACACGACCAGATCGAACGGCCCGTGTTCGTCGAGCATGCGCGGTGCGTCGAGCGGATCGGGGCACGGAACGACGCGGTGGCCCAGTTCCGCCAACGCGCCGACGGTAGCGTTGAGCACGCGCGAATCGTCTTCGACCACCAGCACGGCGAGCCCCGTGATCGCGGCGACAGCCGGCGGGGGCGCGATGACTGCGGCGGGCGTGGCGACCTCCGCGATCGCGGCATGGCGTGGCAGATAGAGTGTCACGCTGGTGCCACTGCCCGGCGTCGAGCGGATCGTGACTTCGCCGCCCGACTGGCGCGCGAATGCGAAGATCTGGCTCAGCCCGAGCCCGGTGCCCTTGCCGACTGGCTTGGTCGTGAAGAATGGCTCGAACACGCGCTCGAGCACGTCGGGCGCCATGCCGCAGCCCGTGTCGCTGACGGTGATCGCGACATAGTCGCCCGCCGCGCAATGCCCCACTTCCGCGTCCGCCAGCGTCGCGGCGCCGGTATGGACGCTCAACCGGCCGCGCCCCTCCATCGCGTCGCGCGCATTGACCGCGAGGTTGAGGATCGTGTTTTCGAGTTCGTGGCGATCGGCCCAGATCCGCCAGCCAGACCCGTCGTCGCTCGATTCGACCGTGATTGCATCGCCCAATGTCCGGTCGAGCAGGTCTGACATGCCGGCGATCGCTGCGGTCGGAACGAGGCCCTCCGGGTTGAGCGCTTCCTCGCGTGAGAAAGCGAGCAGCCGCCGGGTCAGCGCCGCGGCGCGATGCGCGCCGTCGGCGGCGTTGTCGAGGTGCCGCCGCGCCGCCTCGGTCTCGTTATCCAGCGCGCGCTTGGCGAGCTCCAGCCCGCCCAGCACAACCGCCAGCATATTGTTGAAGTCGTGCGCGATCCCGCCGGTCAGCTGGCCGACCGCTTCCATTTTCTGGACCTGCCGGAGCTTGGCTTCCTGTTCCCTGAGCGCCAGCGTCGCCTCGGCGACGGCTTCCTCGAGCATGGCCGAGCGTTCGCGCTCGCTCTCGACTTCGGTCCGGGCCGCGGCGCGCGCCTCGATCGCGCCGACCGTCAGCCAGCCGAGCACGATCGCGCCGACCACGATCAGCGCGCCGAAAATCGCCAGGATCGTCGCGACGGTGTTGGACCGCGCGATCGAGGCCATTGCCTGACCGGTCCGCTGGTCGAGCAATTTGTGTTCGGAATCGATGATCGCATCGAGCGCGCGGTCGATTTCGACCAGCGACGTCGATTTGCCCGCCTCGTAAAAGCGCGAATAGGCCTGTCGGTCCTTGCTGTACGCTGTGCTCAGCGCGGTCACCGACAGCTCGCCGCCGCGCCGTTGATAGGCGACACGCAGCTTGTCGATCACCGCGTGCTGTTCGCGGTTATCGGCGGTGACGCTGTCCAGCCGGTCGATCAGGACCCGCGCCTTATCCCATTGCTCGGAATAATCGCGCCCGACCTGTGGATCGCCGCTGATCACGTAGCGACCCAGCGCGGCCTCGGCGCGCGCGATCGTTCCCGACAGCGTGCGCGACAGGATCATCACGTCGTAGCTGTGGCTTTGCAGGCTGAGCGCGCGGTCGCGTTGCTGGTTGGCATTGGACTGGAGGAGCACAAGGGCGACGACGATCCCGACGCCGAGTACCGCCATTGCCGCCAGGGCTATGCCCCGCCAGACTGCGCGCGCCTTGCCGACGAGCCCCGGTTCTTCGTCCGTCCCGCCCATATTTTCCCTTTAGCGGATGCGACGAATCGAGGGAACCCCGGGTTTCCCCTCAACTGATCGCGTGGGTGAGTCGTCCTGCCGCTTCGAACAATGCGAGTACCTTATCGATCTGCTCGGTCGTGTGTTCGGCGCACAGCGAACAGCGCAGCAGATAGGTGCCCGCGGGCGTGGCTGGCGGGCGCGCCATGTTGACGTACACGCCGCTGTCGAGCAGCGCTTGCCACATCGCCACGGCTTGCTCCTGATCGTCGAGAATCACCGCGATGATCGCGCTGTCGGGATTTTCGGTGCCGAGTTTGAACCCCAAAGCGGTCAGCCCGCCGTGCAGCTTGCGCGCATTCTCCCACAAATGCTGGCGCTTGTTGTGCGCGTGCTTGAGCTTGCGGATCGACGCGGCGGCGGTGGCAACTACCGACGGCGGCAGCGAGGCGGTGAAGATATAGGGACGGCACGCCAACCGGATCGCTTCGAACTTCGGGTGGTTCGACACGCAGAACCCGCCGACCGTGCCGACCGACTTGGAGAAGGTGCCGACGATGAAGTCGACCTCGCCTTCGCAGCCCTGGTCCTCGTACACGCCGCGCCCGTTGGGGCCGTAAAACCCCATCGAATGCGCTTCGTCGCTCAGCACCATGCAATCGTGCTTCTTGGCGACCGCGACCATTTCCTTCAGCGGGGCGACGTCGCCCAACATCGAATAGACCCCTTCGAGCACGACCAGCTTGCCCGCTTCCTTGGGCAGCCGGCCGAGCCTTTTGTCGAGATCCTCGACATCGTTGTGGCGGAACCGCACGATATCGGCATAACCCTGTTTGCACCCGTCATAGATCGACGCATGGCTGTCGGCGTCGAGGATGACATATTCGCCCTTGCCCGCCAGCGTCGAGATCATCCCGAGATTGGCCATGTACCCGGTCGAAAAGACGATCGCGCCGGTGGTGCCGTAGAAATCGCGCAGCGCATCCTCGACTTCGATATGGTCGCGGAACGTCCCGTTGAGCATGCGGCTGCCATTGGTGCCCGATCCGAACTGGTCGAGCGCGTCCTTGCCCGCTTGGATCACGTCGGGATCGAACGTCATGCCCATGTAGTTGTAGGTGCCCAGCAGGATCGTGTCCTTGCCCGCAATCACCGCTTCGGTCGGTGATTTGACTTGTTCCATCACGATCGCGAAGGGATCGGTCACGCCGGTGTCGATCAAGGCCTGACGCTCGGCGATCAGCCCGTCGAACTTGCTCATCAGGTCGCGTTCGGGCGCCACGGCTGCGGGGTTTTCCGGCGGCGCGTCGGCAGTCGAGATGGCGTCGGTCATCAAGCGTCCTTCAGCTTCTGCACGGCATCGACCAACTGGCCGACGGTTTCGATCTCGGCCTGCATGTTCATCGTGATGATGATGTCGAATTCGTCCTCGATCGCCGCGACGAAATCCATGACGGTCAGGCTGTCCCATTCCAGATCGGCGGCAAAGGTTGTCGCATCGCTCAGCGCCACCTGTTTCTTGTTGAACGGCTGGATCAGGCCGGTGACGGTCTCGAATATTTCTGCGCGGTCGGTCATGACATTCCCTTGTTATCGCCATCGCGGTGCCAGCCAAATGCGGCGGCAATTGGTCGCGGGTATAGCGAATAGCGGCGGCGATGCCACGCTTCCTCGGCTTGGCATTTCGCGCACGCCGTGCGATTTCATCGGCCGGGGAGGGCAAGCCTATGGTCAGCGACAATCCGTCCGGCGAACGCCCGCCGCTCGTGCCCAACTACGTCCATGTCGTGCGCACCGCGCAGGCGATGCATCTCAGCCTCAGTCAGATGGCCGATCAGAAGGCGTCGATCCTGATGGGCGCCACCTTTGTGATCTTCACGCTCGCGATCGGGCAAGCCAAGGGCGGGATGCCGCCGTGGCCGCTGACGATCCTCGGCGGCTTTGCCTTCGTTTCGGCGATCCTTGCGGTGTCGGTGGTGATGCCGTCGCTGAACACGCGCCGCGCCAATCCCGACGCCCCGGTCAATTTGCTGTTCTTCGGGTCGTTCGTACGTCTGTCCGAAGACGACTTCGTCGAAGCGCTGCGCGCCGGCGTGCGCGACGACAATGACGCGCTCGAGATCATGGCGCGCGACCTTTACCAGAATGGTCAGGTGCTCGCGCACAAGAAGTACCGGCTGCTCGGGTACGCCTATCGCGTGTTGTTGGCCGGGCTGGTCGCCAGTCTTGGCGCGGTCATCTGGGACATCGCCCGCTAAAGCAGCCCGTTGGCGCGATACCAGGCCGCGGTCTCGGCGAGCGCGGTCTCGGTATCCGTTTCGGGCGCCCATATATCTGCTGGGGGGCGGGCGTGGCTGACCCAGTCCATGTGGCAGAAATAGGCGATACGGTCTGGAGTCAGCTTGGCGCTCTTGCCGCGCACGAGACGGTCGCCGGCTGCGACGATGTCGAGGATGAAGCGGGGCAGGGGGAGGGGCAGCACCTTGCTGTCCGTCGCTTTGCCGATCGCGCGCGCGAAATCGCGATGGTCCCAGCCGTTCGGCGTGCCGTCGTCGGGCTCAACGATCTGACGGGTCAGCGCGTTGCTGGCCGGGAGCGCGAGCAACAGCCGCACCAGTTCCCCGACCGCGATCACCGACAGCCGCCCGCCCGCGGGGGGCAGGGGCATGACGTGCGTTTTCGCCAGCTTAAATAGTTCGAGCATTTCGGAATCGCGTGGGCCGAAAATTGCGGGCGGGCGCACGATGCTCCAGTCGAGGTCGGTCGCCATCAGCAGCTCGTCGGCCTCGGACTTCGACCAGCCATACGATGACAGATCGGGCTCGCGCGCAGCAATTGAAGAGACTTGCACGAAGCGCCGAATGCCTGCCTTTTGCGTGGCCGCGATGACGGCGCGCGTGCCGTCGATATTGCCCGCCGCGAACCCGTCGCGATCGGGCGCGTTGATCACGCCCGCGATGTGCAGCACCGCATCGGCGCCCGCGACCAGCGCGTCGAGGCTGTCGGGCTTGTCGAGCGCGCCTTCGATCCACGTCACGCCGGCGCGGTCGGGTTGCGGGCGCCGGGTCAGCGCGCGGAGTTCGATGCGCTGCGCCAGCGCGAGGTCGATCAAATGGCTACCGACAAAGCCCGTGCCGCCGGTGAGCGCGATCACGGTCATTGAAAGCCCCTCCCCTTCAGGGGAGGGGTTGGGGGTGGGGCAGTGCCGCACGCATCTCGCTTGTGGAGAGGCCCCACCCCAACCCCTCCCCTGAAGGGGAGGGGCTTAGCAAGCCTGCAAAAGACCCGGCTCATACCAGCGCCATGTGATTGCGATGCACCAATGCCGCGCGGGGCGCATACCCCAAAATCGCAGCCTGTTCGTCGCTCTTGCGCCCGAGCAGCAATGCCGCATCCGCCGAATCATACTCCGACAGCCCCCGCGCCAGCGCCCCGTCCGGCCCGACCACGCTGACCAGATCGCCGCGCGCGAAACTGCCCTCCAGCCGAGTCGCCCCCGCCGCCAGCAAGCTCGCGCCTTTCTTCAGCGCCTTGGCCGCACCGGCATCGACATGGATCGTGCCCCGCGCGGTCAACCCGCCAGCGAGCCACGCTTTGCGCGCGGTGGCGCTCTTTTCGGCGACGAACAGCGTATGCCGCGCCGCGCTCGACAGCGGTCGGTCGGCATGGCCTGAGACGATCGCCAGATGGGCGCCCGCGGCGTTGGCGATCCGCGCGGCGGCGATCTTCGACACCATCCCGCCCGATCCCATGCCCGATGCGGAGCCGCGATCGGCCATCGCCTCGATCCGCGCGTCGATCCGCTCGACCCGCGCGATATGCTCGGCGTCGGGGAGGGCAGGGTTGCGGTCGTAGAGTCCGTCGATGTCGCTGAGCAGGATCACGCCCTGCGCGCCTGCCGCCTGCGCAACGCGCGCCGCCAGCCGGTCATTGTCGCCGAAGCGGATTTCTGCCGTGGCGACGCTGTCATTCTCGTTGAGCACCGGCACGACGCCGAGTCCCAACAACCGGTCGAGCGTCGCGGCTGCGTTAAGATAGCGGCGGCGATCCTCCAGATCGTCGAGTGTCACCAACATCTGTGCGGCGGTTAACCCCTCCGCTCCCAGCGTTTCCGCCCAAACCTGGCTGAGTGCGATCTGACCCACCGCCGCGGCGGCCTGCGCGTCTTCGAGCGATGCGCGCCCGCCTTTGGCCAGATCGAGCCGCCGCGCCCCCAGCGCGATCGCGCCCGACGATACCACCACCACCTGCTGCCCGGCGCGCGCGCGCTCGGCGATGTCGGCGGCAATCCCCGCCAGCCACGCCCGTCGCACCCCGCCCTGCGCGTCGACGAGCAACGCCGACCCGATCTTGACGATCAGGCGCGGGCAGGAAGAGGGCGGGAAAAGCGACATCGCGCTCCCGTTAGCGCGGGTTGGGCGGGGACGCCAATCGGATGTAGCCGCGGTGGTGCGCAAAGCGATATGGCGGTCGCTCGTCGAAAGTTCGAGTCACATCCTGCCAATCGATGGCAGGATGCGCTACGTTGGCGAATTCCCGGGAGTTGCAGCCTCCATGTCTCGCAGCCAGCGCCTTCTCGATCTGGTCCAGATCCTGCGTCGGCATCGCCGCGCGGTCGCGGGCGCGGTGCTGGCCGAGGAGCTCCGGGTGTCGTTGCGGACGCTGTATCGCGACATCGACACCTTGCGCGCTCAAGGCGCACCGATCGATGGCGAAGCGGGGGTGGGCTATGTGTTGCGCCCGGGCTTCATGCTGCCACCGCTGATGTTCTCCGAAGAGGAGATCGAGGCGCTGGTGCTCGGCTCGCGCTGGGTTTCGGAACGCGCCGACGGACTGCTGGGCAAGGCCGCACGCAATGTCCTTGCCAAGATCGGCGCGGTGCTCCCCGATGATCTCAGAGACAGCATCGACGCGTCGGGTTTGCTGATCGGTCCCGGCGCGCCGATCGCGGCCGGCGACGCCGAACTCACGACGATTCGCGAGGCGATCCGGTCGGAGCGGACGATGCAGGTCGCTTATGCCGACGAACATGGGAGGATCACCTCGCGCACCATCTGGCCGTTCGCGCTGGCCTTTTACGACCGCACGCGCGTCGTTGCCGCGTGGTGCGAGTTGCGCGAGGACTACCGCCATTTTCGGACCGACCGGATCACGGCGTTGGCGGTCATGCCCCGGCGCTACCCGCGCCGACGCGGAACTCTGCTCAAGGAGTGGCGCACGGTTCGGGATATTCCGGAGCAATGACTGCTGCCATAAACTGACAGCATGCCGACGTAGAGGTTTCCCGCCGCCACGCATTCTCGCGTGCCGCCAGCCTTGGGAGACCTTATATGCCGGACTTCACCTTCCTGCTCCTGCACGTCGCGGACGATGCAGCCAGCGCGACCTTCTATCACGAGGTGCTCGGTCTTCCGATCATCGATCAGCGGCCCGGCTTCGCTATGCTGCGGTTACGTGATGGCGTCATGCTGGGCCTGTGGCTGAACGAAACGGTCGAGCCGCACAGTTCCGGCCAGACCGGCGCCAGTGAAATCGCCTTTGCCGTCGCCGACCCGGACGCTGTGGAGACGATGTATGCCGACTGGCAACAGCGCGGGCTGACCATCATCCAGACGCCGACGCGGATGAGTTTCGGCACCACGTTCGTGGCGCTCGACCCCGATGGTCATCGGCTGCGCGTGTTCGCCCCCAATGCTGGTTGAGCCCTAGCCGTGTCGGCCGAGCCGCTTGTGCTCGGCCGCACCGTGCTGCTGCCGTTCGAGCCCGTGCACTTGGTGACCTGTGTCGTCGCCAGCTTAAAGTGGCGACCACTCCACCGCTTCCTCGCCATCGTCGAGCTCGGGCGCTGCACCTGGCGCCGGCCCGATCGACCCGACCAGCCGGTCGAGCACGGCTTCGATCCCTGCGCCGGTCGCGGCCGAGATCGGCAGCACTTGGGCCCCGCTCGCTTCGCGCAATTCGGCCGCCAGCGCCTCGATCATTTCCTCGTCGAGCAAATCGGTCTTGTTGAGCGCGATCACCTCGGTTTTGTCTTCGAGCCCCGCGCCATAGGCTTCGAGTTCTCCACGGACGATCCTGTAGCTATCCACAGGGTCTTCCCCATTGGCATCCACAAGGTGGAGCAGCACGCGACAGCGCTCGATATGCCCGAGGAAGCGGTCGCCAATGCCCGCGCCCTCGGCCGCGCCCTCGATCAGCCCGGGGATGTCGGCGAGCACGAACTCGCGGCCCTTGTGGCTGACCACGCCCAATTGCGGGCGGATCGTGGTGAAGGCATATTCGCCGACCTTGGCCTTCGCGTTGCTGACCTGGTTGATGAAGGTCGATTTGCCGGCGTTGGGCAGTCCGACCAGCCCGGCGTCGGCGAGCAGTTTCAGCCGCAGCCACACCCAGCCTTCCTCGCTCGGCCAGCCTTCGCCGTGCTGGCGCGGAGTGCGGTTGGTCGAACTCTTGTAGCTCAGGTTGCCGCGACCACCATCGCCGCCGCGCATGAACACCTTGCGCTGGCCCACCTCGGTGAAGTCGAGCAGCACCTCTTCCTTGTCCTCCGACAGCACTTGCGTGCCGACGGGCACGCGGATCACCAGATCCTCGCCGCCCGCGCCGGTGCGGTTGCTGCCCGCGCCGCCCTTACCGCGCGGCGCCCGGAAATGCTGCGTGTAGCGAAAGTCGATCAGCGTGTTGAGGCCGGCGACGCTTTCGAAGACGATGTCGCCGCCCTTGCCGCCGTTGCCGCCGTCGGGTCCGCCATATTCCATGAATTTTTCACGGCGGAACGAGACGGCCCCTTGGCCGCCCGCACCGGACCGCACGAAAATTTTTGCCTGGTCGAGAAAATGCATGGTGTCGCCTTAGCGTGGCAAGCGCCCGCTGCTAACCCCTAGCAGTATCTACGCGTGCGCCGGGCCGTGGATCAGCGCTTCATAGGCCAGTTGGCGGGCACGCTCACGCGGTAACCCCAGCGCGCGGGCGAGCGGCGCGCCGAACAACGCATCGCCCAGACCCATGATGACGAGTTGCAACGTCTCGTCCTCGATCGGGCGATCGTCCTTGGTATGATTCTCGCGCAGTTCGTCCACCAGATCGTGGATCGCCTTCAAAATGGGGTCGAGCGCGTCCTCGTTGCCCGACAGGATCATCCAGCTGGCGAGCGCACCGGCGCCCCCCGTGTCGAACGCCTCGAACACCAGATCGACCACCTCGCGCGGGTTCTGTTCGCCGTCGCGCTGGCGGAGCACGGTTTCGCGGATCGTGGTGGTGATGAACGCCGCCATCCGCCCGATCAGCGCTTTTTGCAGCCCGGCGGCTGAGCCGAAATGGTGGAGCAGGTTGGCGTGCGTCCGCCCGATCCGCGCCGATACGGCCTTGAGCGTGACCGCCTGAGGGCCGAACTCGACGAGCAGGTCGCGCGCCGCATCCAGCGCTGCCTCACGCGATTCTTCGGGACTGAGGCGCTTGCGGACGGGAAGGGCGACGACTTGAGACAACGGACTGACAACTCACCGAATAAGGAGAGGCATGTTCGGCGGTTTCGGGCGCGAAGGCAAGCGGCGCCTGCCGATCCCGCGTCGGGAAGGGCAGGCGCCTCAGGCGGCCATTCGGGCTTCGGGCTCGTCCTGGTCGAAGTCGAGCTCGAGCGTTGCGCACTCGACCTCGACGCCGCGGGCCAGGCACAGACGCTGTTCGGTGCCGGTACGCCGGAACCCGAGCTTGTGCAGCACGCGGCCCGAGGCGGGGTTGTCGAGAAAATGCCCCGACACCAGCCGCTTCAGCCCCAGCGCATATTGCGCCATCCCGAGCATCGCGCGGCCTGCTTCGGTCGCATAGCCGCGGCCCCAGGCATCCGGGGTCAGCCAATAGCCGATCTCATGCCCTTCACCGTGCTCGTTCGGATGGATGCCGATCGCGCCGACCAGCCGCGGCGTCGCCTCCTCATGCGCGAGGATCAGACACGTCACCTCATCGAGCGCACGCGGCTTCGCCAGCCATTCGGCGGCATGCTCGACGGTATATGGCCAGGGCAGGCGCGACAATTTGAACGCGACATCCTCGTGCGCGATCGCCCTTGCCAACGCGGCGGCGTCCTCGGACCATCCGGGACGCAATGTCAGTCTTTGAGTACGCGCGAACATGACACTCTCCAGTCTCGGGCCAAGCCGCTGGCACGCCGGTGTGACGTGTTCGCGACGTGGGCGTGGAGGGAGCATGAAAAAAAGGGAGCCGGGGCGACCCGTCTCCCTTTTCAAGGTTCTCATCCGAAAACCCGGGTCGCCCTGGTGGGCAACCCGATCGGTTGCCCGTTATTCTGCGGCCATTGCCTGCATGTCGACCGAACAAAATTTGCGGCCGAGCTTGCCGTCGTGGAAGGTCACGCGACCGTCGATGAGCGCGAACAGCGTGTGGTCCTTGCCCATGCCGACGTTGCGGCCGGCATAGAACTTGGTCCCGCGCTGGCGCACGATAATGTTGCCGGCGACGACTTCCTGTCCGCCGAACTTCTTCACACCGAGGCGACGGCCGGCCGAATCACGACCGTTGCGCGACGAACCGCCTGCTTTCTTATGTGCCATCTCGAACTACTCCTTCGCGGCCGCGCTTACGCGTCGGTCTTCTTGGCTGCGGCCTTCTTTGGCGCTGCCTTGGTTTCGGTCTTGGGCGCAGCAGCCTTGGGCGCTGCGGCCTTCTTCGGCGCGGCGGCCGTGGTTTCGACGGCCGGAGCGGTCTCGACCTTGGGCTCTTCGGCCTTCTTCGGCGCAGCGGCCTTCTTTTCAGCGCCGATCGCGACGATCCGCAGGATCGTGTGATTCTGGCGATGGCCGTTCTTGCGGCGATAATTGTGACGGCGGCGCTTCTTGAAGACGATGACCTTGTCACCCTTCGCCTGCGCGATAATCTCGGCGGCAACGGTCAACCCGGCGACGCTCTTCAGCTCGGAGCCTTCGCCCGCGAGCAGCACGTCACCGAGCGTGATCGACGCTCCTGCTTCACCGTCGATCTTTTCGACGACGATCTTGTCTCCGGCGGCTACGCGATACTGCTTGCCGCCCGTGCGCACGACTGCGAACATGGCCCTCATCACTTCCAAATAAATAGACCACGCCGGAAACATCCAGCGCGGGAAAGACGGGCCAGCTAGTTTACGAGGCGCGCTCTGTCAACCGTGGTAGGTGCGGGCGAGCGGATTTCGGGAGTGTTACGCAAACAGCACAAACGCCGCGAATGCGTGTTCGGATATGAAGTTTATGTTGCAATGGCGGGGTGGATATGACCTCCTCACGACACTTCATGGTGTGCCGGAAGATCGACCAGAAGGGCCAGTCCATTTTGCACTGGGGTCGATTGCAGGTGACGGGCAGAGCCCGGGCTCGCGCTGGTATATTGGGAGCCCCCGGATCGGGACGGCGTGGCAGGGCGCGGTCGGCGGATTCGGCAAAGTCGACGATCAGGCTTCGCACTGGGTCAGTTGATTTGATTTGGGGGAGTGAGCCTGAGAGCCTTTTATTGGGGATCTCAGCATGAAAAAGAACTCGGCATCTTTCCTGGCTATCGCCGTAGCGACTGCATCATTTGCGTCGCCCGCTTTTGCTCAAACAACGCCTGACACGCCACCGGATACGCCAGCAGCAGCGCCGGACACGCAGGACATCGTGGTCATTGGCACGCGGCGGCTCGACCGCACCTCGGCGACCTCGGCTTCGCCGGTCGATATCATTTCAGCGGGTGAATTGAACGCCCAGTCGACCGCGAACATCATGGATTCGGTCAAGAATATCGTGCCCAGCTTCTTTGTCGGGCAGAACACGATTTCGGACGCCTCGACGATCGTGCGCGCACCGTCGCTGCGCGGCCTGCCCAGCGACAACGTGCTCGTGATGCTCAACGGCAAGCGCTATAACCGATCCGCCTTGGTGCAGGTTTATGGCGGCGGCGACACTGGCCTCTCATTCGGCGCGCAGGGCCCCGATATCTCGGCGATTCCGTCCATTGGCATCAAGAGCCTGCAGGTGCTGCGCGATGGCGCCACCGCCCAATATGGTTCGGACGCGATTGCCGGCGTGATGAATTTCGGGCTCCGCGACGACAAGGGTCTCGAACTGGTCGGCCGTTACGGACGGTATTATGACGGCGACGGAGATATGCGTCAGATCGCGGGCAATGTCGGCTTCGGAATCGGCAGCACCGGATTCGTCAATCTGAGCGGCGAATATTACAACGATCTGGGCACCAGTCGCGGCAGCACCCGGCCCAACGCCATTCGCCTGGTTCAGGCGAATCCTAGCTTGGCCAGCTCGATTCCCAACTATCCCGGTCCCGCGCAGATCTGGGGCTCGTCGCCGAGCCATGGCTACAAATTCCTGCTCAACGCGGGGATCGACGTCACCGACAACAGCAAACTCTATCTGTTCGTCAACGTGGCCCACAGCTATGTCGACGAAAGCTTCAATTATCGCCCGGTCAATACGATCAGCGAAGTGGACAGCAACGGGGTTTTGCGGACGCTGTCCGCCAATATTGCGTTTCGGAACACCTTCTATCTGACCCCTTGCCCGGCGGCCACGCCGACCTGCCCGGCAGGCGGGTTCGTCAACAACACCAACACCTACAATTACACCACGCTCTATCCCGCCGGGTTCACGCCCCGCTTCGTCGGCAAGAGCTATGAAGCCTACGGAACGCTGGGATATAAGGGCGACATTGGCGGGCTGCGCTACGACCTGTCGGGTACGTACGCCAAGAACATCCTCGATCTCTCGATGTACAGCTCGCTCAACCCGAGCTACGGCCCGCTGACGCAGACCAGTTTCTATCTGGGCAAGCTCGTCCAGAAGGAATGGGACGCCAATCTCGACTTGAGCTATCCGATCGAGGTCGGGCTGGTGAGCCCGGTCACGATTTCCGGCGGTCTCGAATATCGCAAGGAAACCTATCAGCAGTCGGCGGGTGATGCGCAATCATATGGTCTGGGGCCATATGCAACGGCGCAGAGCCTCTACACCTTGGTTTCGCCGGGGGTGTACACCTTTAGCGGCACAACGCTGGCGATGCCGCCGGGCGCGAGCGGTTATGGCGGCACCAGCCCCGCCGCCGCCGGATCATGGAGCCAGAGCAATTACGGCGCCTATCTCGATGTCGAAACGGACCTGTTCAAAGGCTTCAGCGTCGGGGCTGCTGGCCGGTATGAGCATTACAGCACCTTCGGCGCTGCGTGGGTCGGCAAGGTCAGCGCAATCTGGAAGGTGATCGACGGCATTTCGCTGCGCGGCGCGCTCGGCACCGGCTACCATGCGCCGTCGCCGGGCCAGTCGAACGATCAGATCCTGACCACGACGTTCGTCGCCGGTAACCAGGTTCAGTCCGGCACCTATCCGGTCAGCAGCGCGATCGCCAAATATTACGGCGCCACGACGCTGGTCCCGGAAAAATCGGTCAACGCCGGCCTCGGTGTTGTGCTGCAGCCCTTCAGCAACCTCACGTTCACGGTCGATGCGTACAGCATCAAGGTGAAGAACCGGATCGGCATTTCGCAGCCGTTCGCGGTGACTGCCGCCGACGTTCTGGCAAATCCGTCCTTGGCGGGCGTCGGGGTAGGCGGTCAGGTCAATTACTTCACCAACGGCTATGACACGTTGACCAAGGGCATCGACTTTGTCGGCACGTACCGGACGACGCTGGCCGGCGCATCGCTGAACCTGACGGCGGCCTATAATTACAACAAGAGCACGGTGAGCAAATTTAACGCTGCGGTGATCAGCGCGGCGCAGCGCGTCAACGTTTCCTATTTGGCGCCGAACCATCGGGCGAACGTCAATGCCAACCTTGCCTACGGGCCGTGGTCATTGAACGTGCGCGAGAATTATTATGGCTCGTGGCGCGACGAGGTCGATTATCCGGGGACGAACACGGCGGCAGGTTTGCTGGGCCAGAAGTTCAGCGCGCAGTTCGTCACCGACGTCGATTTCAGCCTGACGCCCATCAAGGGCTATACGATCACGATCGGCGCCAGCAACTTGCTGGATGCGCGCCCCGACAAGCTCAAGGCGTCGTCGGCAGTCGTCATTTACCCGAGCACGCAGAGCCTCAACGACGGCTCGGTCTATCCGCGCAGCGGCGGGCCGTTCGGGATCAATGGCGGGCTCTATTACGTTCGCCTTCGCGTCAAATATTGAGACGTCCGACACCGGGCAAAAGGGAAGGGGGCCGAAAGGCCCCCTTTTCGTATGATGCCTTGGTTCAGCGCCGTACCGGCCCGCTCCCCCACCCCGACCGCCCATAGAATAAACTGATTGGGCGGTCGGGGTGGGGGAGCGGGCCGATACCGCGAAAGACCTTAATGCCGGTGTTCGCGCCGCAGATTGTAGCGACCGTCGGCATAGCCGGTGAACAGACCGTCGATCGCCGGATGGTCGATCGGGTCGTCGCTGTCGTCGGGCAGCAAATTCTGCTGGCTGACATAGGCGACATAGCTCGACTCGGTGTTCTCGGCGAGCAGGTGGTAAAACGGCTGATCCTTCGCCGGGCGGATCGATTCCGGAATCGAATCGTACCATTCGTCGCTGTTGGCGAAGACCGGATCGATGTCGAAAATCACCCCGCGAATGTCGAATACGCGGTGGCGCACGACATCGCCGATGGTGAAGCGTGCGGACGATACTGGCGGCATGGGCACACCGGCTTCGGATCGCAGATCATGGGGTTGTGAGCGAGTCATGACCACAATGTAGAGTTTCTTCGGGTCCGCACAAGCGCGCCGCTTGTACCGTCCGAACTTGTGCGTTAGAGGCGCCGCCTTCGACCCGCGCCAGCGCCTTCTTTCAGACGGCCGAACGGCGTGGAACCCCCTTTGCGGAGAGGTGCCAGAGTGGTCGATTGGGACGGTCTCGAAAACCGTTGTGCCGCAAGGTACCGTGGGTTCGAATCCCACCCTCTCCGCCACCGCGCCGCGCGGGAAATTTAGCGCAGCTAAATGCTCCTCGCGTCAGCGGCGCCTTACCCGAAACTACGAAGGCAGGTTTGCCGCCAACTCATCCAGAAACGGCTGAGCCGTCCCATCGGACGGCGCGCGCCAGTCGCCGCGCGGGGAGAGCGCGCCGCCGGGTGAGACTTTCGGCCCGTTGGGGATCGCCGAGCGCTTGAACTGGCTGGTGGTGAAAAAGCGGAACAGGAATTTCTCCAGCCAGAAGCGGATCGTCGCCAGATCGTAGGCGCGCCGCGCCAAGACCGGGAAATCGCGCGGCCAACGGCCTGACGCGACGTCTTCCCACGCCTTCAATGCGAGGAACGCGACCTTGGACGGCGCCATGCCGTGGCGAATCACGTAATGCGCGAAAAAGTCGTTGAGTTCGTACGGGCCGACCTTGCTCTCGGTCGATTGCAGCGCCCCGTCGGCGCCTGCGGGCACCAGTTCGGGCGAGATTTCCTGCGCGAGAATGGCGTCGAGCACGCGGTCGGTTTCCAGGTCGTATTGATCGGTCCGGATGCACCAGCGAATCAGGAACTGGATCAGCGTTTTCGGGACACCCGAATTGACCGCATAATGGCTCATCTGGTCGCCGACGCCGTACGTGCACCAGCCGAGCGCCAACTCGCTCAGGTCGCCGGTGCCGACCACGAGGCCGTTGTTCTGATTGGCGAGACGGAACAGATAGTCGGTGCGCAATCCGGCCTGAACGTTCTCGAATGTCACGTCATAGACCGGCTGCCCGTCGCTGTACGGGTGCCGCATGTCCCTGAGCATCTGTTCGGCGGCGGGGCGGATGTCGATTTCGTCGCCCGCCACGCCCAATGCGCGCATCAGCGCCCAGGCATTGGATTTGGTGCCCTCGCTCGTCGCGAAGCCGGGCAGGGTATAGCCGAGGATCTGGTCGCGCGGACGGCCCATCCGGTCCATCGCCTTGGCCGCGACGATCAGCGCGTGGGTCGAATCGAGTCCGCCCGAGACGCCGATAACAAGCTTCTCGACCCGCGCGGCTTCGACCCGCTTGATCAGCGCCGAGACCTGAATGTTGAAGGCTTCGTAGCAATCCGCGTCGAGTTTCTCCGGCGTGTTGGGCACAAACGGGAAGCGGCGCAGGTCGCGTTTCAGCCCGACATCGGCAAAGTTAGGCTTGGCGTCGAACATGACGCGGCGGAAATCGAATTCGGGGTCGAGCGCGGCGCGGGCGGCGTCGTTGAAGGTGCCGTTGCGCATCCGTTCCTGCCGGATCCGCCCGCAATCGACGTCCGCGAAGAGCAGGTCAGAGGCGGCGGGGAAGCGTTCGGATTCGGCGACCAGCTCGCCCAGTTCGTGGATCATCCCCTGACCGTCCCACGCCAGATCGGTGGTGCTCTCGCCGGGGCCGGCGGCGGAGAAGACATAGGCGCAGATCGCGCGTTCGGATTGCGCGGCGCTGAGCAGCATGCGTTGGCGCGCCTTGCCGATCACGACGTTGCTGGCGGACAGGTTGCAGCACACCAATGCCCCGGCAAGCGCGCCGTGCGTGGAAGGCGGGGTAGGAGCCCAGAAATCCTCGCAAATCTCGGCATGGAAGACGAAATGCGGCAAGTCGCTCGCGGCAAAGATCAGGTCGGTGCCGAACGGCACGGTCTGACCCGCCACCTCGATATCGAGCCCGGTCAGGCCCAATCCGCTCGCGAACCAGCGCTTCTCATAATATTCGCGGTAATTGGGCAGGAAGGTCTTGGGCACCACGCCGAGGATGCGCCCGCGATGGATCGCCACCGCGCAATTGTAGAGCCGGCCGTTGCGCGGGATCGCCGCGCCGACCAGCAGGACGGGGCGCAGCTTGGCGGTGGCGGCGGCGACCTCGGCCAATGCGGTATCGGTGGCACGCAGGATCGCGTCCTGCAGGTGCAGGTCGTCGATCGCGTATGAGCTGATGTTGAGCTCTGGGAACACGAGCAGGTCGCACGCATCGTCATGTCCACGCTTCGCCAGCGCGATCGCCTCGGCGGCATTGGCAGCGATGTCGCCGACGCTCGCGACGGGGGTGCACGCCCCGACACGCAGGAATTCATGGGCGTGGTGCGAGTAGAAACGGTGCGATTTCGCCATGGGGCGTCGCTTAGCCGCGTTTGCCACGAGACGCCACTCGATGCGGTCCCGTCGTCACGCCGTCACCTTGGACAGGATATCCTGCACCGCGCGGGGGTCGGCCTGAATCATCCTGAGCAAAGTGAGTGAGCCGGTATCGGGCTGGCGCCGGCCTTGCTCCCAATCCTGCAGCGTGCCGATCCTGAAATGATAGGTCTGGGCGAACTTCGCCTGACTGAGCTTGGTGCCCGCCCTGACTTGCCTGACATCGACGGTTGCAACGCGAGCGCGGGCGGCATCGCCCTCGGCAAAGGCAATGGCATCGTCCAGCCCCTCCATCATCATTTCGAACGCCTTACGCGCCATGATCTTTCTCCATACTGGCAACGAGCCGCTTTGTGGCCGTGGCAAACATATTCTGCTCGGCATCGGTCAGGTTGGTCTTCACATTCTTGGGGAAGACCGTGAGCAGAAAGACCGGCACGTTCTTCCCGGCAAAATAGGTGACGATACGATAGCCACCCGATTTACCGCTTCCGGGACGCGCCACACGCAGTTTGCGCGCGCCGCCGCAGCCCGGCATCATGTCCCCGGCTTCGGGGTTGGCGGCGATCAGATCGACGACAAGGGCGCGTTGGCTTTCGTCCATGCCGGCGCGTTTCGCCGCTTTCAGATACGCGTCGGTTTCGATGACCGTATGCATAGGCCATTATACGGCAATGCCGGATAAAGGCAAATATTCGGTGGTTCAGGCTTTGCCGTTCCTGCGCCGCGTATCCCAGCCCTTGCGCGCCGCGGCCGAGCGCTGTTCAGGCGAGCCCGATTTGTGCGCCTTCCCGCCGCGCGCCGACGAAACTTGCGTGTCCTTCTTACCGCGGCCCGACCCAGACTTGTTGCCGCCGCCCGATTCCTTGTTGACCGTCGCCCAGGCGCGCGCCTCGGCGGTCTTTTTGGGCAGGCCGCGATCTTCATATCCTTCCTCGATATGTTGCGCCTGGCGCTTCTGCTTGTCGGTGTAACTCGACTTGTCACCCTGAGGCATTGGCTGACTCCATTGGTTGATCCGGGCGGAAAAACGAACGGAACGAACGGTCGATCCCCGCGATTTCGGGCGCGGAAGTTGACACTAGGTTCACACTATCACGCTGCGTTTCGGGCATCCCTGTGGGGGAATTTCGGGCAAAGGTCACGAAAGGTCACGGGGTCGGGCGGTCAGCGCCGCTCGCTACGCAGTTTCCCCGCGAAGGCGGGGACCCAAGGTCGCAAGCGACGCACTGTTGGCTCTGGACCCCCGCTTTCGCGGGGGAACATGGGCATGGCGATGAGAAAGAGCAGCAGGCAGGGTTTCACTTCTTTTCCAACATTGCCAGCACTTTATCGACCTTTCCGGACAGCCATCTTGCGAATCGGTTGCTTCTCCTGAAATAGAACATATCATGAACAAGAAATGCCCGAGTCGCCCCACCCCGTGGCGTCGCTCGCCCGATTGCGCCGGCGCCTTGCCCGGCTCGAGGGGCAGCGTGCGCCGGTCGACGATGCCCGGTTTGCGACCGGGCATGCGGGGGTGGACGGCTGGCTCGGCGGCGGCCTCACGCGCGGGCGGTTGCACGAGGTGATGGCGGAGGAAGGCGAGGATGCCGGGAGCTTGTCGGGGTTCGCTGCGATGCTCGCGCTCAGGGCCGGGGACGGGCGCCCCTTATTGTGGTTGAGGACCGAAAGTGCCGAGAAGAAAGGCGGGCGGCTTTACGCCACCGGGCTGGGCGAGATCGGGATCGATGCTGCGGGGATGCTGCTCGGGCTCGTGGCTGACGATGCCACGTTGCTGCGGACGGCGAGCGACGCGGCGCGGTGCGCCGGGCTGGGCGCGCTGATGGTCGAATGCTGGGGCGATCCCAAAGCGCTCGATCTGACCGCGACGCGGCGGCTGATGCTGGCGGCAGAGCATTCGGGGGTGACCGTGCTCCTCCTCCGGGTGGGCGCGCGCGAAAGCCCCAGCGTCGCCGAGACGCGCTGGCGGGTGACGCCGGCGCCGTCGGTCGCGTTGGCCACCAATGCACCGGGGTCGCCGGTGTTCGAGATCGAATTGTTGCGCCGTCGCGCCGGGCCCGCCGGCCGATCCTGGCGCGTGGAGTGGAATCGTGAACGACGTGTCTTCCAGATCCCGGACGAGGGAGCGGCGCTTCCTGGCGCTGTTCTTCCCGTGGCTGCCGGCTGACCGCCTCAGGATCGTGCGGCCGCATCTGTTCGCGGGGCGGGCGGAGGCGCCGTACGCGATTGTCGAGAAGGTGAAGGGCGCGCTGCGGCTGCATGCGATCGACCGCGAGGCGGCGCGGCTGGGGATCGAGTGCGGCATGACGCTGGCCGATGCGCGCGCGCGGGTGCCCGAACTCGAAGCGTTCGATTACGCCGCGCATGACGACCATGTCTGGCTCGAACGGCTCGCCGATGGATGTATCCGCTACACCCCGGCGGTGGCGCTCGACGCGCCCGACGGGCTGTTGCTCGACGTGACCGGCTGCGTCCATCTGTTCGGCAGCGAAGCCGCGCTGGCGGGCGATCTGATCGGGCGGCTCGAACGATTGGGGGTGGCGGCGCGGCACGCTTTTGCCGACAATCCCGACGCGGCGCGGGCACTGGCGCGGTACCATGTGTCGGGCGCCAGCGAGGATGAGTCGGTGCGGCGACTGCCGGTCGCGGCGCTGGGCCTCGACGACGAAGCGACGCTGTCGCTCAAACGCGCCGGGCTGAAAACCGTGGGCGATGTCGCGGTACGGTCGCTGGCGTCGATCGCGGCGCGCTTCGGCGGGGATGCCGCGACCCGGGTGCGGCGGATGATGGGCGAGGCCGACAGCCCGCTCACCCCGCGCATTCCCAAGCCGCCCTTCCATGTCGAGCGACGCTTCGCCGAGCCGGTGTCGCGGACCGACTATGCGCTGCAGGTGCTGGGCGAATTGATGGCCGAGGCGGTGATCCGGCTGGAAGAAACCCACGAAGGCGGACGGCGGTTCGAAGCGCGCTTTTTCCGCACCGACGGGCTGGTCCAGCGGCTCGCGGTCGAGACCGGGCGGCCGACGCGCGACGTCGAGGCGATGCTGCGGCTGTTCCGCGAACGGATCGACACGCTGGCCGACCCGATCGATCCGGGGTTCGGGTTCGACCTGATCCGGCTCGATCTGCCGATCGTCGAGCGGCTCGACGCGGCGCAATTGAAGCTCGAAGGTGGTGCGGTCGCCGAAGCCGAGCTGGCGGCGCTGATCGACCGGCTGTCGACCCGGCTGGGGCGGGGCAGGGTGCGGCGGTTCGCGCCGCGCGACCGGCATTTGCCCGAACAGGCCGAGCTGACGCTCCCCGCGGTGGAGGCTGCACCGGCGGGCGAGTGGCCGATGCCGCAGGCGGGCGAGCCGCCGCTGCGCCCGATCCACCTGTTCGATCCGCCGCAACCGATCGATCACGTCGCCAGCGACGTCCCCGACGGGCCCCCGATGCGCTTTCGCTGGCGGCGAATCCTGCACGAAGTCGCCAAGGTCGAAGGCCCCGAGCGGATCGCGACGCCGTGGTGGACCAGTCGTCAGGCACCGACGCGCGATTATTACCGGGTGGAGGACCGCCGCGGACGGCGTTTCTGGATCTTCCGGCATGGGCTGTACGAGGAGAAAGAGAGCCCCGGCTGGTATATTCATGGGGTGTTCGCGTGAGCGGGTTCGCCGAACTGGTCGCCGCCACGAATTATTCGTTCCTGCGCGGGGCGTCGCATCCGTCCGACATGGTGGCCGAAGCGATCGCGCTGGGGATGGACGGGATCGGGATCGCCGATCGCAATACCGTCGCGGGGGTGGTGCGCGCGCATGTCGCGTTGAAGAATATGCCCGATATCGGTTTCCGGCTGGTCGTCGGCGCGCGCCTCGTCTTCGCCGACGGCACGCCCGATATCGTCGCCTATCCGGCAACGCGGTACGGCTGGGGGCGGCTGACGCGATTGCTGACGGTGGGCAATCGCCGCGCAACCAAGGGCGGCTGCCTGCTCGAAATCGGTGACCTGATCGCGCATCATGAGGATTTGCTGTTGATCGTGCTGCCCGAGTGCAGTTTCGATGAGTTGGAGGTCGAGCAACTGCCCGAGAAGCGGCGGATCGACGATGCGCAGGATGTCGGGGAGATTTTTGCAGGCGAGGTCGAGGAGGAGGCGACGAACGTCGTTGCATTCCCAACCCGTCATGCCGGGCTTGTCCCGGCATCCGCCGCGCCACACCGGCCAGCTAGCGTGGTTGAGATGCAGACCCCGGCACAAGGCCGGGGTGACGTATCGCTTGAGGCCACCTTAAGAAGACTCAAACGCCTAGTCGGCGACCGGCTGTGGCTTGGGGCTTCGATGCCGCGTGCGGGTCGCGACAAGCGCCGCCTGATCCGCCTCGCCGGCATCGCCGCCGCCGCGCGGGTACCGCTGATAGCGACCAACGATGCGCTCTACGCCAGCCCCGAGCAGCGTCCGCTGCACGACGTGGTGACCTGCATCCGCAAGGGCACCAGCGTGAAGCAGGCCGGGCGCTTGCTTCAGGCCAATGCCGAGCGGCACCTGAAAGCACCCGCCGACATGGCGCGGCTGTTCCGCGACTATCCGCACGCGCTGGCGGAAACCGGACGGCTGCTCGATCGGATCGATTTCACGCTCGACGATCTGCGCTACGAATATCCGCACGAGCCCGTGCCGAACGGCTGGGACCCGCAGGAATGGCTTGAGCATCTCGTCTGGCAGACCGCGCTCGAACGCTACGATTACAACGTCCCCGACCGGCTGTTCCCGCTGCTCCATGACGAATTCCGGCTGATCCGCGAACGCGGTTACGCGCCCTATTTCCTGACCGTCCACGACATCGTCAACTTCGCGCGCAGCCAGGATCCGCCGATCCTGTGTCAGGGGCGCGGGTCGGCGGCGAATTCGGTGGTGTGCTTCCTGCTGGGGGTGACCTCGGTCGATCCGATGCGCTTCGACCTGCTCTTTTCGCGCTTCATTTCGAGCGAGCGCGACGAGCCCCCCGATATCGACGTCGATTTCGAACACGAACGGCGCGAGGAGGTGATGCAGTACATCTATCGCCGCTACGGCCGCCACCGCGCCGCGATCGCCGCGACGGTGATCCATTACCGATCGCGCAGCACGGTGCGCGAAGTCGGCAAGGCGCTGGGCATGACCGAGGACGTCACGACACGACTGACCAGTACGGTGTGGGGCAGCTATTCGAGCACGATGGAGGAGGAACGCTTCGCGCAAAGCGGTTTCTCGCTCGACAATCCGGAGATCGCGCGGCTCAAGAGCATTGTCGATCAACTCCTGGAATTCCCGCGCCATCTGTCGCAGCATGTCGGCGGGTTCGTGCTCACGCAGGACCGGCTCGACGAGACGGTGCCGATCCACAACGCCGCGATGGAGGACCGCACCTTCATCGAATGGGACAAGGACGATATCGACGCGCTGCAATTGATGAAGGTCGACGTGCTCGCGCTCGGCATGCTGACGTGCATCAAGAAGGCATTCGACTTGCTGGAGACCAGCGGCGGCGAGCGCCATACGCTCGATACCGTGCCCGCCGAGGTGCCGGCGGTGTACGACATGCTCTGCGCGGGCGACAGTCTCGGGCTGTTTCAGGTCGAGAGCCGGGCGCAGATGAGCATGTTGCCGCGGCTCAAACCGCGCGTCTTTTACGATCTGGTGGTTCAGGTCGCGATCGTCCGCCCCGGGCCGATCCAGGGCAATATGGTGCATCCGTACCTGCGGCGGCGGTCGGGCAAGGAAAAGGTCGACTTTCCCTCGCCGCATCCGCGCTGCGGGCTGCCCGACGAGCTGGTCGGGGTACTCGGCAAGACGCTGGGGGTGCCGCTGTTCCAGGAACAGGCGATGAAGCTGGCGATCGTCGCCGCCAAATTCTCGCCCGAAGACGCCAACCGGCTGCGCCGCGCGATGGCGACGTTCCGCAACGTCGGGACGATCCAGCATTTCGAGACCAAGATGGTCGAAGGGATGGTCAAGCGCGGGTATGAGCGCGACTTCGCGCAGCGCTGTTACGACCAGATCAAGGGGTTCGGCAGCTACGGTTTCCCCGAAAGCCACGCGCTGGCGTTCGCGCGGTTGGTCTATGTCTCGGCGTGGCTCAAATGCTTTCACCCGGCTGTATTCGCCTGCGCCCTGCTCAATTCGCAGCCGATGGGGTTTTACGCCCCCGCGCAGATCGTGCGCGAGGCGCAGGAGAAGGGCGGGGTCGTTGTGCGCCCGATCGATGTGAACGCCAGCGGGTGGGATAATGCGTTGGAATCGTGGGCAAGCAGTTTCCCCGCGAAGGCGGGGTTCCAGATCGCGAGCGACGCATTCCGCAACGCTGGGGCCCCGCCTTCGCGGGGGAACGACCCCATTTTGAGGTTGGGCTTTCGCCAGATCGACGGGTTCCGCGAGGAGTGGGCGAATCGACTCGTCGCCGAACGCGCGCTCGCCCCCTTCACCTCGATCGAAGAGTTGGCCCGCCGCGCCAATCTCCCCTCCCGGGCACTTCGCTTGCTCGCCGATGCCGATGCCTGGGGATCGATCGGGCAGGGGCGGCGCGATGCCTTGTGGGAGGTGCGGCGGACGCCGTCGGGCGAGTTGCCGCTGTTTGCCGCCGCCAACGCGCGCGAATTGGGCGAAGAAGAGGATGCACGGCTCCCGGCGATGCCATTGTCGGAGGAAGTCGCGGCGGATTATCAGCTCACCCGGCTGTCGCTCAAAGGCCATCCGATGCAATTCCTGCGGCCCGTTTTCGCCAGCGAGGGCGTGCTGAGCTGCGCCGAGGTGTCTGCTGCGAAGAACGGATCGCGCGCGACCGTCGCCGGGGTGGTGCTGGTGCGCCAGCGGCCGGGCACGGGCAACGCGATCTTCATCACGCTGGAGGACGAAACCGGGGTCACCAACGTGCTGTTATGGGCGCGAATCTTCGAATCGCAGCGGCTTCAGGTGATGGGGTCGCGGTTGATGACGGTCGAGGGCGAGGTGCAGCGCAGCGATCCGATCGACGGCAGCGTCGTCCACCTGATCGGCGCGCGCGTGATCGACCGTACCGCCGAACTGGCGCGCTTGTCCGCGGATACCGACACGCGCCCGCCCATGGCGCGCGCCGATATCAATATGACCCCCGACTCGCGCCATGCCGGCCAGAATGTCAGCCGGGCGCGTGGGGGGCATCCGCGCGACGTGCGAATATTGCCCAAATCGCGCGACTTTCATTAATGCGTGACGCCACGCCGCCGCGACCATTTTATCCAATACTAAAGTGCTACACTTTGGCTAAATTGCATTGCCACTCGATACGCACATCTAGTAGGCTTATCAGGAGAAACCGTCGTTTCTCTGTGTCGTTGAGGGGGGATCATATGGCCCATTTTTTCAAGACAATGACTGCCATGGTTGCGGTAGCGACCGTGTCGATAACATCGCCTGCGATGGCCGCAGAGCGCAGCTTCTACGTCAATAACACCCATTCGTCGGCGTCGGTTCAGCGCGTCTGGTACGCGCCGGCCGGTCGCACCGATCCGTGGGTCGAAGTGTTTCTGGACTATCCGATCAAGCCGAACAGCAAGTCGACCTTTACCATGGGTACTGGCGACCGGTGCCTGTACGACGTTAAGATCAAGTTCGACGACGGCTACGAGCAGGAATTCACCAATGTGAACGTCTGCCGCGGCGATGGCGTCCGCGCGACCTGATCCCGATCGTCTCGTTGCAATCGAACGGGCGGCTGGAGCGATCCGGCCGCCCTTTTTCGTGGCCTATCGCGCCTTGGCCTCGGCGCGGAAGCGGTGGAGCAGCGGTTCGGTATAGCCGTTGGGCTGGACCGTCCCTTCGAACACCAACGCACGGGCGGCGCGATAGGCCGGGCCGGTCGGATTTTCCACCAGCGAACGGTATTCGGGGTCGCCCGCATTCTGCGCATCGACCTTGATCGCCATCCGTCCGAACGCGGCCTCGACTTCCTCGGGCGTGCACACGCCGTGGAGCAGCCAGTTGGCCAGCGCCTGCGACGAGATGCGCAGCGTCGCGCGGTCTTCCATCAGCCCGATATCGTGGATGTCGGGGACCTTCGAACAACCTACGCCCTGATCGATCCAGCGCACGACATAGCCGAGAATCCCTTGCGCATTGTTGTCGAGTTCGGCGCGGACTTCCTGCGGCGTCCAGTTGCGCCCCAGCGCGAGCGGCACGTCGAGCAATGCGTCGAGGCTCGCGACCGGCTCCGACGCGCGTTCCTTCTGCCGCGCGAAGACGTCGACCTGATGGTAATGCGTCGCGTGGAGTGTGGCGGCGGTGGGGGAGGGGACCCACGCGGTATTTGCGCCGGTCCGCGGGTGGCCGATCTTCTGGTCGAGCATATCGGCCATCCGGTCGGGCGCGGCCCACATGCCCTTGCCGATCTGCGCCTTGCCGCTGAGGCCGCAGGCGAGCCCGATCTGGACGTTGCGGTTCTCGTACGCGGCGATCCACGCCGAATTCTTGATCTCGCCCTTGGGGATCATCGGCCCGGCCTGCATCGAGGTGTGGATTTCGTCCCCGGTGCGGTCGAGGAAGCCGGTGTTGATGAAGGCGATACGGTCCTTCACCGCGTGGATGGTGGCGGCGAGATTGGCGGAGGTGCGGCGTTCCTCGTCCATCACCCCGACCTTGATCGTGTGCCGCGCGAGGCCGAGCAGATCCTCGACCGCGTCGAACAGGCGGTTGGTAAAGCCGGCTTCTTCGGGCCCGTGCATCTTGGGTTTGACGATATAGATCGATCCCGCGCGGCTGTTGGCGCGCGCGCCGTTGATATCGTGTAGCCCGATCAGGCTGGTGACGATCGCGTCGAGAATGCCCTCGGGCGCTTCGCCGCCGTCGGACAGCAGGACGGCGGGCGTGGTCATCAGGTGACCGACATTGCGCACGAACATCAGCGCGCGGCCGGGCAGAGTGAATTCGCTGCCGTCGCGCGCGGTATAGCTGCGGTCGGGGTTGAGCTTGCGCGTCAGCGATTTCCCGCCTTTGTCGAACGTTTCGACCAGATCGCCCTTCATCAGCCCGAGCCAGTTGGCATAGGCCGCGACCTTGTCTTCGGCATCGACCGCGGCGATCGAATCCTCGAGATCGACGATCGTGGTGATCGCGGATTCGAGGATGACGTCGGCGATTCCGGCGGGATCGGTCTTGCCGATCGCTGAATTGCGATCGATCACGACTTCGATGTGCAGGCCGTTGTGGCGGAACAGCCAGTTGTCGCCAGCGCTACCCGCCAGTTGCGCAGGATCGGCGAGCACCGGCGCCCCGGCCAGATCGGCCCAGCTACCCGACGCCAGCGGCACCGCCGAGTCGAGGAAGGTCTTTGCCCAAGCGATCACCAGCGCCCCGCGCTCGGCGTCGTACCCGCCCGGTTTCGCCGCACCCGCAATCGCGTCGGTGCCATACAGCGCGTCGTACAGGCTCCCCCAACGCGCGTTGGCCGCGTTGAGCACGAAGCGCGCGTTGAGCACGGGCACGACCAGCTGCGGTCCCGCCATCCGCGCGATCTCGTCGTCGACGTTTTGCGTGCTCACCTGAAACGGTGCGGGTTCGTCGACCAGATAGCCGATCGATTTCAGGAACGCCTGATAGTCGGCCTGATCGATCGGCAACCCCGCGCGCTGCGCCAGCCAGCCGTCGATCTCCGCCTGGATCAGGTCGCGCTTATTGAGCAATTCGACATTTTCGGGTGCGAACCGCGCGAAAATGTCGGCGACTCCGGCCCAGAATGCGTCGGCCGCGATCCCCGTCCCCGGCAGCGCGCGCTGCTCGATGAAGTCGGCAAGTTCGCTGGCGACCTTCAGGCCGTTACGATCGATCGTGGGACCTCCGGACACGCACAACTCCATTCATCATGAGCGGGGAGGAGCCGTGCCCATACACCGACCGGCCGCATCGTCCAGCCCGGAAATTGCCGACCGACTGACGGATAAGGCAGTTGAAAGCACTTGCCGCGAACGTAAACGAGTGGCTATCTGAAACTCAAATATCGGGAGAGGTCTGATGGCAGAGGCATATATCGTCGCGGCGGCGCGCACCGCCGGCGGGCGGCGCGGCGGCAAGCTCAAGGACTGGCATCCGGCCGATCTGGGTGGAGCCGTCCTCGATGCCTTGATCCAACGTTCCGGGATCGACGGCGCGGCGGTCGAGGACGTCATCATGGGCTGTGTCGGTCAGGCCGGCGAACAGTCGGCGCATATCGGTCGTAGCTGCGTGATGGCCTCGGCTCTGCCCGACAGCGTCCCCGCCGTTTCGATCGACCGGCAGTGCGGGTCGTCGCAGCAAGCGATCCAATTCGCAGCACAGGCGGTGATGTCCGGCACGCAGGATATCGTCATCGCCGCCGGCGTCGAAAGCATGACGCGCGTGCCGATGGGCCTTCCCAGCATGGCGCCCGCGCAGCTGGGCATCGGCGTCGGGCCGTGGTCCCAGAAGATCAAGGATCGCTACGGCGTTCAGGGCTTCAGCCAGTTCGTCGGCGCCGGGATGATGGCCGAGAAATACGGTTTCAGCCGCGAAGAACTCGACGCTTACTCGCTCGAAAGCCATCGTCGCGCGGCGGCGGCGACTCAGGGCGGCGCGTTCACCGACGAGATCGTCGGGCTCGAAGTCGTCGATGCGGACGGCAACGCCTCGCTCCACCTGACCGACGAAGGCATCCGCTACGACGCGACGCCCGAATCGTTGGCCGGCGTGAAGGCGCTTGGCGAAGGCAGCGTGCTGACCGCGGCCAACGCCAGCCAGATTTGCGACGGATCGTCGGGCGTGCTGATCGTCAGCGAACGCGCGCTCAAGGATCACGGGCTGACTCCGCTGGCGCGGATCCACAATCTGACCGTGACCGGTGGCGATCCGGTGATCATGCTCGAAGAGCCGCTTCGCGCGACGCAGGTCGCGTTGGCGCGCGCGGGGATGAAGCTCGAGGACATCGACCTGTACGAAGTCAACGAAGCGTTCGCGCCGGTCCCGCTGGCGTGGCTGCGCGTGCTGGGCGGCGATCATGCGAAGCTCAACGTCAATGGCGGCGCGATCGCGCTCGGGCATCCGCTCGGGGCCTCGGGCACCAAGCTGATGACGACATTGCTCCACGCGCTGAAAGCGCGCGACAAGCGCTGGGGATTGCAGACGATGTGCGAAGGCGGCGGGCTCGCCAACGTGACGATCGTCGAGCGGCTATAACGACACATATCAACCGTCACCCCGGCCTTGTGCCGGGGTCCACCGCGCCCCAAGCGCAAGCGCTGGCGGCTCCGTGGATGCCGGGACGAGCCCGGCATGACGAATTAGGAGAGCAGAATGAAAGTCGATAGTTCAGTAGCTGCCGTCGTCACCGGCGGCGCCTCCGGCCTCGGCGCCGCCACCGCGCGGGCGCTGGCCGCTAAGGGGGCGAAGGTCGCGATCTTCGACCTTCAGGCCGAAAAGGGTGAGGCGCTCGCCAAGGAAATCGGCGGGATCTTCTGCGAAGTGAACGTGACCAGCGACGAAAGCGTCGATGCCGGCTTCGCCAAGGCGCGCGCGGCGCACGGGCAGGAGCGCGTGCTCGTCTGTTGCGCCGGCACCGGCAATGCGATGAAGACCGCGAGTCGATCGAAGGAAGACGGCAGCATCAAGCATTTCAGCCTGGAGGCGTTCAACTGGCTCATCCAGATCAACCTGGTCGGGACGTTCCGCTGCGTCGTCAAATCGGCGGCGGGGATGCTGACGCTCGATCCGGGCGAGGATGGCGAACGCGGCGCGATGGTGATGACCGCCAGCGTCGCCGCCGAAGACGGACAGATGGGACAGGCGGCCTATTCGGCGTCGAAGGGCGGCGTCGTCGGGATGACGCTGCCGATCGCGCGCGATCTGATGGGCGAGGGGATCCGCATCAACACGATCCTGCCGGGAATTTTCGAGACGCCCTTGATGCAGGGCGCGCCGCAGCAAGTGAAGGACGCGCTCGCCGCGTCGGTGCCGTTCCCCAAGCGCTTGGGCGCTCCGCCCGAATATGCCAATCTCGCGCTGACGATGATCGAGAATTCGTACTTCAACGGCGAGGACGTGCGGTTGGACGGCGCAATCCGCATGGCGCCGCGGTGAGGCCGGTTGGGCGGCGACCGTCGTCCAACAAGCCAATCGTCACCCCGGCCATGTGCCGGGGTCTGCCGGGAGACGGGTGATGGGCTTGAGCCTCTTGTCCCCAGCTTGCGGCTTGGCGGATCCCGGCACAAGGCCGGGATGACTTGGTAGGATAAGGAGAAACTATGCCCGGCCCACTACACGGCATCCGCATCGTCGAACTCGCCGGAATCGGCCCGGGGCCGTTCTGCGGGATGATGCTCGCCGATCACGGCGCCGAAGTGATCCGCGTCGATCGCCGCGCGCCGGGCGGCGATCCCGATGGGCCGGTCGCGCGCAACACGCGCGATCCGCTGCTCCGCTCGCGCACCAATATGGCGCTCGACCTCAAATCTCCCGACGACATCGCGAAACTGCGTGAGTTGCTCAAGACCGCCGACGGCATGATCGAGGGGTTCCGGCCCGGCGTGATCGAACGGCTGGGCATCGGCCCCGATGTGCTGCTCGCCGACAATCCCAGGCTGGTGATCGGTCGCATGACCGGCTGGGGTCAGACCGGGCCGTACGCGCCCACCGCGGGGCACGACATCAATTATATCGCGCTGTCGGGTGTGCTCGGCGCGCTCGGCCGGGCGGGCGAGAAGCCGACGCCGCCGATCAACCTGGTCGGCGATTTCGGCGGCGGCGCGATGATGCTGGCGTTCGGGATGGTCAGCGCGCTGCTCGGCGTGAAGAACGGCGCGCCGGGGCAAGTGATCGACTGCGCGATGACCGATGGCTCGGCGCTGCTGATGTCGATGATGTGGGGCTTCCGCGCGACCGGTATGTGGGGCGACGAGCGGGGCACCAACATGCTCGATACCGGTGCCGCCTATTACGACACGTACGAGACCGCGGACGGCAAGTTCGTGTCGATCGGGTCGATCGAGCCGCAATTCTATGCGTTGCTCCGCCAGACGTTGGGGATCGCTAGCGACCCGCTGTTCGACGCGCAGCACGACCGCACGCAATGGCCGGCGCAAAAGGCGCGACTGACCGAAATCTTCAAATCGAAGACCCGCGATGCCTGGTGCGCGCTGATGGAGGGCACCGACATCTGCTTTGCGCCGGTGCTCGACTGGACAGAGGTCGCCGACCATCCGCACAATAAGGCGCGCGGCACGTTCATCGAGGTGAACGGGGTCGTGCAGCCCGCACCGGCGCCGCGTTATTCGGCGACGCCGTGCGATCTGCCGCGCTGAGGAGAGAGTGATGGGGCATTTCGGCGACTATCAGAACGAGATTTACGGCGCCGGCCTGCGCGGCGTGCTGCCAAAGGTGCCGGTCGATTATGCGACGCTGGTCGAGCGCGCGAGCGCCGCGATGCCCCCGCACGTACTCAATTATGTTCAGGGCGGCTGCGGCGACGAGCGCACGCAGGATCAGAACGCCGCCGCCTTCCACCATTGGGGCATGGTCCCGCGGATGATGGTCGGGACGACCAGCCGCGACCTGTCGACCGACATTTTCGGCCACACATACCATTCGCCCTTGTTCATGAGTCCGATCGGCGTGACCGGGATCTGCACGCCCGACCAGCACGGCGACATCGCCGCGGCGAAGGCGTCCGCGATCACCGGCGTGCCGATGACGGTGTCGACGCTGGGCAACGACACGCTGGAGGAGGTGGCAAAGCATCTCGGCGACACGCCGGGGTTCTTCCAGCTCTATACTCCGCGCGACCGCGACCTCGCCGAAAGCCTGATCCGGCGCGCCGAGGCGGCGGGGTATCGCGCTTTGGTGGTCACGCTCGACACCTGGGTCACCGGCTGGCGCCCGCGCGACCTCAACGCCGGCAATTTTCCGCAGCTGCGCGGGCACGTGCTGACCAACTATTTCGCCGATCCGGTGTTTCAGAGACTGCTCGGCAAACCCGTCGCCGACGCGCCGGCCGAAGCGGTCGGGCTATGGGCGTCGCTGTTCGCGCGACCGCTGACGTGGGACGATATTGCGTGGTTCCGCGACGTCACCAAGCTGCCGATCGTGCTCAAGGGCATTTGCCACGCCGAGGACGCGAAGAAGGCGGTCGACATGGGCGCCGACGTTCTGTTTTGTTCGAACCACGGCGGGCGACAGGCGAATGGCGGGATCGCGGCGATCGACATGCTGGCGGGGGTCGTCGCGGCGGCGGGCGACGTGCCCGTCTGGTTCGATTCGGGCATCCGTTCTGGCAGCGACGTGATCAAGGCGCTGGCGATGGGCGCCAGCGCGGTCGGGGTGGGGCGTCCCTATGCCTATGGCCTCGCGCTCGATGGCGCGGCGGGCGCGGCGCACGTGCTGAAATGCATCCTGGCGGAAGCCGATCTGATGATGGCGGTCAACGGCATGCCGACGCTGGCGCACGTCCGGGCCGAAGGGGTTCAGCGGCTGTAAGCAGGCGTAGCGTATCGGCCACGCTCGGCTGGTCGAGCGACACAAGGAAAGATGGGGAGACCGCATGAGCACCACCGACATGGGCGACTGGGACGCGACCGAGACCGCGACGGCGATCCGATCGGGCGCGGTGTCGGCGCTGGAGGTCGTCGATGCGGCGATCGCGCGGTCGGAGGCGCTCGACCCCACGCTCAATTTCCTTGTCACCGACGATTACGAGCGCGCGCGCGACCGGGCACGGGCGCCGCTTGGCGACGGACCGTTCGCCGGTGTGCCGTATCTGATCAAGGACCTCGACGACTTTGCGGGGCTTCCCACGCGGCTGGGCACGCGATCGTCGGCCGACCTGCCCGCCGCGCGCCACGCTCCGCTGATCGAGGGTATGCTGGCGGCGGGGCTCAATCCGATCGGGAAGAGCGCCACACCCGAACACGGATTTCTGCCCACGACCGAGCCTTTGGCCTTTGGGCCGACCCGCAATCCGTGGGACCCGACGCGGTCGGCCGGGGGATCGTCGGGCGGCGCGGCGGCGGCGACCGCGGCGCACGTCGTGCCGTTCGCGCACGCCAGCGACGGCGGGGGGTCGATCCGCATCCCGGCGTCGTGCTGCGGCCTGTTCGGGCTCAAGACGTCGCGCGGACGCACGCTGGCGACCGACCCAGGCCCCTTCCCGATGCCGCTGAGCGTGCAATTGTGCGTGTCGCGCAGCGTCCGCGACAGCGCCACGCTGCTGGCGGCGGTGGAGGCGACGGATAGCGGGCTGCCACCGGTCGGGCGGGTGCACGCACCGTCGGCGCGACGGCTTCGCATCGGCATGGTGCTCGACAGCGTGTCGGGCCAGTCGCCCGACCCCGAGGTGGCGCGCGCGATAACCGACATGGCGACCGTGCTTGAGGGCCTCGGTCACCGGGTGGAGCCCACCGCCTGGCCCGCGCCGCTGGTCGGGATGGGCGACGCGTTCCTGCTGACCTGGTCGAAGGGCGCCGCCAATCTGCTCGCCGAAACCGGCGCCCGGCTTGGGCGCGCGCCCGGCGTTGACGATGTCGAGCCGTTCAGTCTGGCGATGGCGACGATCGTCGCCGGCGCGCCGGACGGCGCGGTCGACCAGGCGGTTGCGTATCTCAACTCGCTGCAGGGCGTGTATGACGCGTGGCTCGCCGACTTCGACATGATCCTGTCGCCGGTCTTGTCGCTGCCCCCGCCGGAAATCGGATGGCTCGCGCCCGACTTGCCGGTGGACACGATGGCGGAGCGGCTGACCCGCTATGTCGGCTATACCACGCCGTACAATGTCGTCGGCGCGCCGGCGATGAGCGTGCCGGGCGCGTGGTCGGCGGCGGGGTTGCCGATCGGCGCGCAGTTCGGCGCCGCGCTGGGCGCCGAAGCGCTGTTGCTCGGGCTGGCGTATGAGCTGGAGGAGGCGAGGCCGTGGACCGGCCGGCGCCCGGCGGTGTGCGCCTGATCGCCACCAGCCGCGGCGATGAAGCAAAATGGTCTGGAGGGTGGCGCGCCCGGCAGGACTCGAACCTGCAACTCCAAGCTTAGAAGGCTCGTGCTCTATCCAGTTGAACTACGGGCGCCCGATGCCCGCCTAGCGCGGATTGCGGGCGGGCGGAACTGCCATCATAGTCGTTTTCGCTAACACGATCTGCGGGGGTGGACATGGCGTTGACGCGCGTAACGGCGAACGACTCGATCGGCAGGCAATTCCGCTATTATGATATCGCGTTGACCGCGTTCGTCGTCATCCTGCTGCTGTCGAACGTGGTCGGTGCGGAAAAGCGTGCGGTGGTCGACGTGCCGTTGCTCGGGCCGCAGGTGTTTGGTGCGGGCATCCTGTTTTTTCCGATTTCCTACGTCCTCGATGACGTGATGACCGAGGTTTATGGCTACGCACGAGCGCGCCGTGCGATCTGGGTCGGGTTCGCGGCCCTGATCTTCCTTGCGGTCATGGAATGGTTCGTCGTCCACTTGCCGGTTGCGCCAGGCTGGCACGGGCAGGAAGCGTATGAGCGCGTGTTCGGCGCTGGATGGCGGATTATCCTCGCCTCGATCCTCGCGTTTTGCGTTGGCGATTTCCTCAATTCGGTGGTGCTCGCCCGGATGAAAATCTGGACCAATGGCCGCTATCTGTGGACGCGAACGATCGGCAGCACGATTATCGGCGAGGGGGCGGACAGCCTGATCTTCTATCCCGTCGCCTTTTACGGCCTGCCGGACTGGCCGACGAGCACGATCGCCACGATCATGCTCAGCCAGTTCATCCTGAAGGTGAGCTGGGAAGTCATTTTGACGCCCGTCACTTACGCCATTGTCGGCTTCCTGAAGCGCAAGGAAGGCGTCGACGTGTATGACGAGGGAACCGACTTCAGCCCGTTCCATGTCGGCATCTAGGCGCCGACCAGCTCCATCAGCCCTTCGAACAGCCGCCGCCCGTCATCCCCGCCATGCGCGGCTTCGATCTTGCGTTCGGGGTGCGGCATCATGCCCAGCACGTTGCCCGCGGCGTTGAGCACGCCGGCAATTTGCCGCGCCGAACCGTTGACGTTGCCCGTATAGCGGAACGCCACGCGGCCTTCGCCTTCCAGCCGGTCGAGCGTTTCGGCATCGGCGAAGTAATTGCCGTCGTGGTGGGCGACCGGGATCTTGATCTTTTCGCCCGCGGCATAGCGGCTGGTGAAGGCGGTCTGCGCGTTCTCGACCGACAGTTCGACGTCGCGACAGACGAAATTGAGTCCGGCATTGCACATCAGCGCGCCCGGCAGCAGCCCGGTTTCGGTCAGGACCTGAAAGCCGTTGCACACGCCGAGCACCGGGACGCCGCGCCCGGCCGCGTCGACCACCGCGCGCATCACCGGCGACCGCGCCGCCATGGCGCCTGAACGCAGGTAATCGCCGTAGGAAAAGCCGCCGGGCAGCGCGATCAGGTCGGTGCCGGCGGGAAGCGCGGTCTCGGCGTGCCACACCATGTTCGGCTTGCGGCCCATGATCGCCTCGATCGCGACGGCGAGATCCCGGTCGCAATTCGATCCGGGGAAGACCACGACCGCGGCGGTCATCGTTCGATCCGGTAATTCTCGATCACCGTATTGGCGATCAGCTTGCGGCACATCCCGTCGAGATCCTCGTCGGTAATACTGTCGGCGACATCGAGTTCGATCACCTTGCCCGCGCGGACATCGTTGATCCCGGCGAAGCCCAGCCCTTCGAGCGAATGGTGGATGGCGCGGCCCTGCGGGTCGAGCACGCCGGGTTTGAGGGTGACGACGATGCGGACCTTCATGGGCGGCAAACCTTCGCTGGATTGGAGTCGGCGCTCCTATGGCCTTGCCGGCGGTTCATCGCAACCGTGCGAACCGCCGCAAGTCCGCAGCGAGCGCTATTTGCCCTTGCTCAGCCGGTGCTTTTCGAGGTCGAGGACCGCGCTGTCGGCGCCTTCGGGCATCAGGCCGAGGCGACGAGCGACTTCCTGATACGCCTCAACTTCCCCACCCAAGTCTCTGCGAAAGCGGTCTTTATCCAGCTTTTCGTTGGTTTCCATGTCCCACAGACGGCACCCGTCCGGGCTGATTTCGTCGGCCAGAATGATGCGGCTGTAATCATTGTCCCAGATACGGCCGAATTCGAGTTTGAAATCGACCAGCCGGATGCCGATCCCGGCGAACAGTCCGCACAGGAAATCGTTGGTGCGGATCGCCAGGTCGGCGATGTCGTGCATTTCCTCGGGGCTGGCCCAGCCGAACGCGGCGATATGTTCGTCGGTGATCATCGGATCGCCGAGCGCGTCGTCCTTGTAGAAATATTCGATGATCGTGCGCGGCAGCTGCACGCCTTCCTCGATCCCGAGGCGCTTCGACAGCGATCCGGCGGCGACGTTGCGCACCACGACTTCGATCGGAACAATCTCAACCTGACGAATAAGTTGTTCGCGCATGTTGAGACGGCGAATGAAGTGCGTGGGGATACCGATCAGCCCCAGCAGCGTGAAAATATGCTCGCTGATGCGGTTGTTGAGCACGCCCTTGCCGCTGATCGTGCCCTTTTTCTGGGCGTTGAACGCGGTCGCATCGTCCTTGAAATACTGGATCAAGGTACCGGGTTCGGGACCCTCGTAAAGGATCTTGGCCTTGCCCTCGTAGATCTGGCGGCGGCGTGCCATCGTAGGCGCAACCTCTCGAAAAAATGAGCGGCCCCGGCAACGCAGGCGCGCGCCGGGGCGGGAAGCATCGGCCTATATCGGAAGCGGACCGCCCGCGCAATCACGCCGGCGGCGCCGGCGCCGATTTGCGCGGGCGGACACGACGCCAGATCAGCCAGCCAAGCAAGACGACCAACCCCGGCGGAGTGAGGGCGGCAAGCGCGGTCAGCACGAAGCCGATCGTGACCGTCACCGATCCGATGAAGACGTTGCCCGCGCTGGTGATCGGCGCGCTGGCGTCGAAGCCCTGCACCGCCGCCCCCGATTCGTAGTCGAATGTCATCGGCGTGTTGGCGAGCGATTCCTGTTTGTCCGACGTGTCGCTCTTCGCTGCGTTGATCCTGGCGACCAGATCGGCGCGTTGGGTCTGAAGTTCGGTGCGTTCGGCGGGTTTCAGGTCGGTCCGCGCGAGCTGGGTGTCGAGCCGCTTGAGTTCCGCATCGGCCTGCGCCTTCAACGTTTGTATTTTGGCAATGTCGGCCCCGGCGTCGGTGCCGGTGATTTCCGCATCGACCAGTTTGCCCGCGGCGGCGGTAATCGCCTCGATCCCTTGTTTGCCGAAGGCGCGGGCGAGCGTCGGGTCGAGCTTGAACGACAACGAGCCTTGCGTGTCGTTCTCACCCAGCACGCGGTAGCGCATGCCGGTGATGCGGCATTTGGCGATGCCCAAAGCTTCGCAGGCCGAGGCATGCTTTTCCTGCGCTTCGGCGATCTTGGTGGAGGGGAGGCGGAACGCATAGCGATAGGCAAAGGCAACGCCGGGCGCCGCGGTGACGTTCACGCCGGGCGCGACGTCGGCTTCGGACCGTTCGCTGGAGGGGGTGGACGAATAGCTGCCATTCTCCGCCTTACCGCATGCGGCAAGCGCCAGGCACGTCGTCGTCAACAGAACGAACCGCTTCATGCTTACTCTCCCGCTGTTGTTAGATACAGCATCACATCGATGGGAGTTCGCGTCAAGCCGTGTTGTTTCAGCGACGAAGCGCGGCGGCGATCAGGGTTTTTGTCTCGGTCCAAGCCGCGGATTCGGGGGTGACGAGTTCGACATGACCGGTGTCGGAAGCGACGTGGAGCGTCGCTTCGCCACCCGCTTTGGCGATGTAATCGGTGGCGAGTCGCAATGGCACGATGGCGTCTTCGCGCCCGTTGACCAGATCGTGCGGCACGCCGAGCGGGAACAGCCGCGGGACCGATGTGTCGCCGTATACGTCCTGGCGTTCGGGCGTCGCCGGACCGACGAGGCGATGGACGACGTCGATGCCGCAACCATTGTCGGGGCTCGCCGCGGTCATTTCGAGATCGGCGAGGCCGCCCAAGCTCACGACGTGCGCGATCGCCAGCGGGCGGGTAGCGTGAAGCGGGCTGGTCTCGGGCAGTCGGTGCCGCGCCGCCAGCCACAACGCCAGGTGCCCGCCGGCCGAATGGCCGACCGCCACGATCCTGCGCAGGTCGAGCCCGTATTTCGGCGCATAGTCGCGGATCGAATCGGTCGCCGCTGCTGCGTCGCGGAACGTGCCCGGATAGCCGCCGCCCGGCCGGTCGACGCCGCGATAGTCGATGTTCCACACCGCATATCCCGTCCGGCGCAGATCCTCCGCGACCCAGTTCATCAGCGTGCGGTCGGCGATGCTGCTCGTCCAGCACCCGCCATGCACCATCACGATGGTGGGTAGCGGTCCACGGTCATCGGGGAGCCACAGATCGACGCATTGGTACGGATCATCGCCATAGACGATCGAACATTGCGGGGTCGGGCGCGGGCGATCGGTCAGATCGGGCCAGGTCATCGGCTGAAACATCGCGTCGCTCGTCATGACGCAGAAAAAGGCCAGCAGCGCGACGAAGGCAAGCCGTTAGGGCGCCTCATCGCATCGTCGCGACCGCTGGCAGGGGGTCGGGCGAGGGCGGCGGCGAGGGAGCGCGCGGCCGGCCCGATCGCGTCTTTCTTCAACGCCGGCCCGGGACGCACACGGGCGGCCGGGGCTGGCGGCGCCACGGCGCGTCGAACTGAACGTCGTGAAGCTCTTCGAAAGCTTCGGCGATCGACGTTGCGATCCGCTGGACCAGCTTATCGACTCCGTCACTCATGAGGTAATGATTATCGGCCCAGTCGCGGGTCAGGAAATCGTCTTTCATTGTCCGATCCTCCTTCTTGATGATGGTTGCTGCCGGCCGCGTCGATATGCCCGCCTCGCGCCCGCCGCGCCAACAAATCGTTGGACATGATCGACAAGGGACGCTTATGGAAAGCCGATGCGCCGCCTGCCGCCCCTTGCCGCCGTTCGCGTATTCGAAGCCGCCGCGCGGCATGAGAATTTCACCGCTGCGGCGGGCGAACTCGGCATGACTCAGGCCGCGGTCAGTTATCAGATCAAATTGTTGGAAGAACGGCTGGGCGCGCCGCTGTTCCGCCGCGAAAAGCGCCGCGTGGTGCTGACCGACGCCGGTCGCCGTGCGGCGCCGCAGATCACCCGCGCGTTCGACGCGATCGATTCGGCGTTCGGCGCGATCCGCGCGGAGGATGAGGCGGTGCTCACGGTTTCGACCTCCAACACCTTCGCCAATACCTGGCTGGCGTGGCGGCTGGGCAGTTTCCAGATGAGCCATTCGGAAATGGCGGTGCGGTTGCTGACCAGCGACGCGCTCGCCGATTTCGTCAGCGACGATGTCGATGTCGCGATCCGCGCGGGGCTGGGCGGGTGGGGCGACACGGTCGAGGAACTGCTCGTGCCGATCGATTTCACCCCGATGTGCAGCCCCGGTTTCCTCCGGCGCCATGGCCCGCTCGAGCCGGCGGATCTGCTGCGCGTACCGCAAATCAGCCTGCACGATCCGTGGTGGCCGTTCTGGTTGCGCGAAGCCGGCGTCGATGTCCCGCCGGGGGCCCCGCGTGCGGGGGTTCGCCTCGATAGCCAGGCGCACGAAGGACATGCCGCGATGGCGGGGCAGGGGGTGGCGATGCTGACGCCGTTTTTCTGGCGCAACGATCTGGCCGAAGGGCGGCTGGTACGACCGTTCGAGCAGGTTTCGACGCGCGGATACGCGTATTGGCTGGTCTATCCGGAGGCGCGGAAGAAGGTGCCCAAGATCAAGCGGTTTCGGGATTGGCTGATGGCCGAACTGGCGCGCGATATGCCGAGCCCGGTCTAGGGCAAGGTACCGATCAGCTTGCCGAGGAACGTGTTGTCGGACCAGCTGACGGTTACCGCGGACCCGATCGGCGCGAACCGCACGACGACAAGCCCGAGCGACGGCACGACATACAATCGTTCGAACCCCGCACCCGCCGCCATATACATGTCGGCAGGGGCGTCCGGAGCAAATTGATCGGCGGTGCCGACGGGGACGGCGTCGCCGGGGACGCGATCGATCGCCGGATCATAGGTGCCGGCGGTATGGGCGTTGAGCCACCAGGTGACGCCGTACCCCAGAAATGCGGGATTCTTGTAGCCGCCGGTGCAATAATCGATCGTCGCGGCGGGAAGTAGCCGGTTGCTCTGCCACGTCCCGCGCTGAAGCGCGAACTGGCCGTATTTCAACCAGTCGGTCGCGGCGAATGACGCGCCGCCCGCCATTTGCGGATGGTTTTTCGCATCCCGTCCCCAGCCATACGCGCTCGCCGGGATGCCCAGCGGCGTGAACAATTTGGTCTGGAGATAGTCGACCGGGTCGGTCCCTCCGGTGACCTGACCATTGCCACCGTAACCGCCGCCGCTGCGCAGCTGAAAGATCATCGCGAAATTCTGAAACGAGAGCGGGTCGTAGACGAAGGCCTGGCCCGGGGCATAGCTGTCGGTCTCGGTCACCGCCAATTGATAGGTGTCGAGCGTCGAGGCGGTGAGCGGCAAATAGGCCGGGTTCCCGGTCAGCCCCGATTGCAGGCTGAGTAGGTCGAGCACGGTGATTTTCGATTTGTCGGGGTCGCTTTGCCAGTCGGTAATGACGCTCGACGCCCGATCGGTCAACGCGAGCAGTCCGTCCTGTTCGGCGAACCCCTCCAGCGCGCAACTGAAGCTTTTCGATCCGCTGGCCAGCGCGTGCGCGGTGTTGGCGTAACCAGATGTGTAGTGCGAATAGACGACGCGACCGTACCGCATCACCACGACGGCTTCGCCTTGCTTGGAATCCGAATACGCCGCCGCGTTGGCATAAGAAGCGGTTTCGCCCGCCGTTGCCGGCCGCGGCAGCGTCGCCGCGACCGGCGGGGAGTCAGCGGACGTGCCGGTCGCCGAAATGGCCGCGATCGTCACCGACACCTGGCTGCCCGCGGGCAAATTGACCAATTGCGTTCCGGTGACGGGGCCCAACGTGACCTGCGCCACCGCGCCGCCATCGATCGAGTAGCGTACGATATAGCCGGTCGCCCCCGCGGTCGCGGTCCAGCCGACAAAGGCGCTGGCCTTGTCACTGGCGGTGTCCGGCGCGGGATTGACGAACAGGCCGCTCGGCGCAGGGCTGGGAGCCGGTGAGGGGGTGGGCGTCGGCGTCGGCGCAGGTGCGGGAGCCGGGGGCGTGCCGCCGGACCCATCGCCGCACGACGCGAGCAGCATCGACGCGATGCCGCTCAGCGCGATTCCGGCCGATATCGAACGGCGACGGGCGCGGTCAGGCCGGTCGGGGATCATGTGCTTCTCCACCCTTGTCGCCTGTTCAACGCGCCGGGTGTGTTTTCCCTTCATCCACAGATCGTGCCCGCGGACACCTTTCCCGCCGCGCCAATCCGCTCTAACCGCGCCTGATGGCATCCGAGACGACAGACCTCCCCGAAGAACCTCAGGTTGGCGTGCTCGACGCGCCGTTCGATAGCGCGCTCTCCGAACGCTACCTCGTCTACGCGCTCTCGACGATCACCGCGCGGTCGCTGCCCGACGTGCGCGACGGGCTGAAACCGGTGCATCGCCGGTTGCTGTGGGCGATGCGGCTGCTCAGGATGGCGCCGGGCGATGCGTACAAGAAATCGGCGCGCGTCGTCGGCGATGTGATCGGCAAGTATCACCCCCACGGCGATCAGTCGGTCTATGACGCGATGGTCCGGCTCGCGCAGGATTTTTCGCTGCGCTATCCGCTGGTCGACGGGCAGGGCAATTTCGGCAATATCGATGGCGATAACGCCGCCGCCTATCGCTATACCGAGGCACGGCTGACGCAGGTCGCGCAGGACCTGATGGACGGGCTCGATGAGGATGCGGTCGGATACCGTCCCACCTATAATGGCGAGGATCAGGAACCCGAGCTGATGCCCGGGCTGTTCCCCAACCTGCTCGCCAATGGCGCCAGCGGGATCGCGGTGGGGATGGCGACCAGCATCCCGCCGCACAACGCCGCCGAACTGCTCGATGCCGCGATTGCGCTGGTCGACAATCCGCAAGCCAACGTGCTCGATCACGTGCGCGGCCCCGATCTGCCGACGGGCGGGTTGATCGTCGACAGCCCGGCCGCGATTGCCGAATCCTATGCCACCGGGCGCGGATCGTTCCGCACCCGCGCGCGCTGGCATGTCGAGGATCAGGGGCGCGGGACGTGGGTCGCGATCGTCACGCAGATTCCGTACGGGGTGGCGAAGAACAAGCTGATCGAACAGATCGCAGATCTGATCAACGACAAGAAGCTGCCGATCCTGGCCGACGTGCGCGACGAATCGGCGGAGGATATCCGCGTGGTGATCGAACCGCGCGCGCGGACGGTCGATGTCGACACGCTGATGGAAAGCCTGTTCCGGCTGTCCGATCTGGAAACGCGGATCCCGCTCAATCTCAACGTGCTCGACGCGAACCGCACGCCGCGGGTGATGAGCCTGAAGGACGCGCTGAGCGCGTGGATCGACCACCAGTTCATCGTGCTCCAGCGCCGCTCGCAGCACCGCATCGACAAGATCGTCGATCGGCTCGAACTGCTCGGCGGATACATCGTCGCGTTCCTCAACCTCGACCGCGTGATCGAGATCATCCGGACCGAGGATGAGCCCAAGCCGGTGATGATCGCCGAGTTCGAGCTGACCGACCGTCAGGCCGAAGCGATCCTCAACATGCGGCTGCGGTCGCTGCGCAAGCTTGAGGAAATGGAGCTGCGCAAGGAGCGCGACGGGCTGGAGAAGGAGAAGGGCGAACTCGAACTACTGCTGTCCAGCGATGCCCGTCAGCGCACCCGCATGAAGCGCGACTTGACCAAAATGCGCGACCGGTATGGCCCCGAGACAGTGCTTGGCAAGCGCCGCACGACGATCGAAGAAGCCGCGCCGGCGCGCGACATCCCCTTGGAAGCGATGATCGAGCGCGAGCCGATTACCGTCATTCTTTCGCAGCGCGGCTGGATCCGCGCGATGAAGGGGCATGTCGAACTGACTGGCGCGGAGACGCTCAAGTTCAAGGAAGGCGACGGCCCGCGCTTTGCGTTCCATGCGCAGACCACGGACAAATTGCTCCTCGCGACCGAAACCGGGCGATTCTATACGCTGGCCTCCGACCGGCTGCCCGGCGGGCGCGGGTTTGGCGAGCCGATCGGGCTGCTCACCGACCTCGACGGCGAAGTCCCGATCATCGCGTTACTTCGGGCGAGCGAAGCCGAACGACTGCTGGTCGCAGCGTCCGACGGGCGCGGGTTCGTGCTCAAGGCGGCCGACGCGATTGCCGAGACCCGCAAGGGCAAGGCCGTGGTCAATCCGCGCTCCGGGGCGAAACTGCGCATCGTCCGCCCGATCAACCCTGAGGACGATTACGTCGCGGCGATCGGCGACAATCGCAAGATGCTGGTCTTCCCGCTGGCCGAGGTCGCCGAACTGGCGAAGGGGCAGGGGGTGCAGTTGCAGCGCTATCGCGACGGTGGCCTGGCCGATGCGATTACCTTCAAATTTGCCGATGGCCTGAGCTGGGCGATGGGGGGAGACAGCGGGCGTACGCGGACCGAAACCGACCTGGGGCCGTGGCGTACCGCCCGAGGGGCCGCGGGGCGGATGCCGCCGACCGGCTTCCCGCGCGACAACAAGTTTTAGGGCGGTGTGATTTCCCTGTCCGTAAATGTACCCAAGTTGCTGTTTTTAAAACAAGCTTCAGGCGGCTTTAACTAATCGAAGCTAGTCCCCGGACAATGCTGTTCGGTTTGTCACGCGCGAAGACCGCAAAACCTCCGCCCGCCCCCCAGGCGGCGGCTCATTTGCATGCGCACGACGTCGCCGGAGTCGCGACCTCGATCGAACTGATACCGGTGCCGTTGGCGCTGATCGGAGAGAGCGGCGGTCGGGCATCGATCGACGCCGCGAACCGCGCGTTCAGGGTCGCCGGGCTCGGCGCGGTAGGCGAGGAATCGCCCATCCTGCAGGAACTTGGCGAACGGTTCGTGATGTTCCTGCTAGGCAATGCCGCGCGTGAGGAATTCTCCTGGGAATTTGGCGATGCGGTCGATTGTCGCCATTTCCGGGTCACGCTGGCGCGGCGCTCGACGGCATCGGATCGCTGCTTTGTGACGTTGGTCGATCATACCGGCGAACTGCGCACCGAACGCAATTTGCGGCGCGAAATGATCACCGACAGCCTGACCGGGCTGCCCAATCGTACCGGATTTACCGAACGTCTTGAGGAGTGCATGGCAGCGGGCGTCGACGCGACGCACTATGCCGTGCTGATTATCGACCTCGACCGTTTCAACCGCGTCAATGCCTGCCTGGGGTCGATGGCCGGCGACGAATTGCTGATCACCTTTGCCCGCCGCCTGAAGGGCGCGTTGCGCGCGATCGACGTGCTGGCGCGGACCGGCGGTGACGAATTCGGCATCCTGCTGGCGCTGGAGGGCGACCCGGCAGAGGCACAACAGGCCGCCGCGCGCATCCAGCAGGCATTGGCCACGCCCTTCCGCCTGTCGTCATTCGAGATTCGCGTGGCCTGTTCGATCGGGATCGCGCTGGGCACCGAAGAGGTCGACGACGCCGAAGACCTGATCCGCCATGCCCAGTTTGCCGTGAAACGGGCAAAAAATTCGGGTCAGGCCGAACAATATCAGACGCAGGCGTTCGATGCCGCTCGCGAACAATTCAGCATCGAAACCGACCTGCGCCGCGCGATCGAAAACGGCGCGCTGCGACTGTCGTACCAGCCGATTTGCGATCTCGCGACGGGCAAAATCGTCGCGTTCGAATCGCTGGCCCGCTGGACCGACGATTATGGCACCGTGCATTCGCCCAACGATTTCATCCCGGTCGCCGAGGAATCGGGGCTGATCGTCCCGCTCGGGCGCTGGGCGATGGATGAGGCAGCGCGGACGCTGGCGGCGTGGGACGCGCGCGCCGGGGGCGATTGCGGGGTGCGTTTCGCGGTCAACATCTCCGCGATCCAGCTCCAGCGCGACGCGATCGCGCCGATGGTCGAACGCGCGCTGATCGACAATGGCCTGGCCGGCAACCGCTTCACGCTCGAACTGACCGAAAGCGCGCTGGTCACCGATCCGGCGCGCGTGGCCGAGACGATGCACGCGCTCAAGGGGCTCGGCACGACGCTGGCGATGGACGATTTCGGGACCGGCTATTCGAACCTTGCCTTCTTGCAGAAACTGCCGATCGACGTGCTCAAGATCGACCGCAGCTTCGTCACGGGCATGCTCTCCGACCGCGACAAGATCGCGATCGTCCGCGCGGTACTCAGCCTGGCGCAGGCGCTGGGGATGGAGACTACGGCGGAGGGGATCGAGACGCATGAACTGGCGCAGACGCTGGCGGCGTTGGGGTGCACGTACGGGCAGGGTTATGTCTACGCCAGGGCGCTCGAGGCGGATGACGCCTACGACTTGCTGACGGCGTCGAGGGCCTGAGCGACTTCTTCGTCGGCAATCGCCGCCACGCGCGCGGCGTCGGGAAACCCTTCCGCGACCCAGCGATCCTCGACCCTGTGCAGCGTGCGCGCGACGTCGGGGCCGGCTTTTAGTCCGCGCGATACCAATTGCCCGCCGGACAGCGGAAAGACCGGAATGTCACGCGTCCGCAGCTCTCGCGCCATGTCGCCGCCGTCAAAGGCAAATTGGGGGTTCAACAACAGTTGGTCGGTCGCGCCCTCGCGACCCAGCCGGTACGCGAGTTCGAGCGGCGTGCCGCTTTTCGCGGTCAGCGCCGTCACCAGCCGCCGGCGCTGCAGCTTCGACAGCTTGAGCCGCGCCGCGACATCGTCGCCGATCGCGGCATCGCGCGGCAGCAGCGCCGCCAGCCGCCGGATCGGATCGGGGTCGATCCCGGCCGCTTCTTCCAGCACCGTCACGGCGAGGAACGGTCCAGCATCGGTGACCTCCGGGATGACCGGCGCGAAAATGCCGTGTCCGATCATCAGCGCGACCGTCTCGACCGCGCGCGGCGCGACGAGCAGGCGGAGCAATTCGTTCGCGATCCGCTCGCGCGACAGCGCCATCAGGTCGTTGGCGCGGTCGGTACAGGCCTTCAGCCCGGCGGGATCGGGCGCATCGCCGAACCGCGCAAGGAAGCGGAAGAAGCGCAGGATGCGCAAATGATCCTCGGCGATGCGCGTCAAGGGATCGCCGATGAAGCGCACGCGCCGCGCGGCCAGATCGTCGAGCCCGCCGAAATAATCGAAAATCTCTCCGCTGACCGGGTCGGCGTACAGCGCGTTGATCGTGAAATCGCGCCGCGCGGCGTCTTCCTGCCAGTCGTCGGTAAACGCGACGGTGGCGTGGCGGCCATCGGTGTCGACGTCGCGGCGCAAGGTGGTGACTTCGTACACTTCATCGCTCGACACCGCGGTGATCGTGCCGTGCGCGATTCCGGTCGGCACGGCCTTGATCCGCGCGGCGTCGAGCAGGTCGACTATCGTGTCGGGCGCGTGGACAGTGGCGAGATCGACGTCGCTCGTGCCGATCCCCAACATCGTATCGCGCACCGCGCCGCCGACGAATCGCGACGCGCCGGGACCCAGCGCCTCGACCAGCCGCGCCAAACCGGGCTTGTCGCGCCACTCAGCGGGCGGGAGCGTCATGCCATCCATCGCAGCCGCCGCGACAGATTGACCATCATCGCCGCGGTCGCGCCCCAGATCCGGCGGTCGCGCCAGACGATCTCGTAATAGCTCCGCATCCGCCCCTGCCATTCGGCTTGCGCCTGGATCTGGTTGGCGGGATCGAGCACGAAGCCCAGCGGCACTTCGAACACGTCGGCGACCTCGGCTTCGTTGGGATGGTAATCGAGGTCGGGCGCGATCACGCCGATGACGGGCGTGATGTCATAGCCTGTGCCGGTGAGGTAGCGGTCGGCTGATCCGATCAGTGTCACGGCGTCGCGCGGCAAGGCGATCTCTTCCTCGGCTTCGCGCAAGGCGGCGGCGGCGGCGTCGGCGTCCTCGGGGTCGATGCGTCCGCCGGGGAACGCGACTTGCCCGGCATGGCGGCGCAACGTGTCGGTGCGCTGAGTCAGGATGACGCCGGGCTCGGTGCGGTCGGTGACCGCGACCAGCACGGCGGCGGGCTTGGCGGGCCCGTCGGCATCGGGCGGATAGCGATGATCGCCCGCCAGCAGGATCGGCGCGTGATCCACGGCTTCCAGCGCGACGCGCAACCGCTCGGCCAACGTCATGCCGCGGGCTCCAGCGCGAAGAACGCGCCGTTGCTCCACACCCCCGCAGGATCGTCGTCACCCGACAGCGCGCGTTCGGCGAGGTCGTAATAGACCGAGCGCCCGACCAGCGCCTCGAGCCCGCCACGGACATGCAGATAGGGGCGGGGGCCATCGTCGGTGTGGGCGAATCGCAAGGGGTGGTCGGGACCGGCGGTGACCAGATCGCCGGTGTTGAGCCGGAAGGCGAGCGCGGCGTCGCGGCCCGTGCCCTCGCTTTTCATCTCGACCGCCACGAACGGTGCATCCTCGACCTCGATGTCGAGTTTCTCGACCGGCGTGACGAGTACGTAGCCGCCATCGGGTTCGCGCCGCAGGATGGTCGAGAACAATCGCACCATTTCCTGCCGCCCGATCGGCGATCCCATATGAAACCACGTGCCGTCGCGTGCGATCCGCATGTCGCTATTGCCGCAATGCGTCGGGTTCCACTTATCGACCGGAGGCAAGCGTTTGTCCGCCATCAGCCGGGCAATGTCGGCAAGCGACAGGCTGGCAAGATCGGGGAGCGGCTCCATCGGCATGGCTTTTCGCTAGGGCAGGGCATCGCGGACGTAAAGCGGGCCCTACCCGTCACCCCGGCCGTGTGCCGGGGTCTGCGTCGCAGTCCGCGATGAGCTTTGAGCCTTTTAGGCAGTGGATCGCGGCAATGGCGGACCCCGGCACAAGGCCGGGGTGACGGCTTAGGTTCAAGCCGCCATCACCACGCGCGGGCCCAACGCTCCGCCAACGTTCGGAACCCCCATACCGCGCGCCAGCAGGCGGTGCTGCTCGACCGGGCCGGGCAAGCGCCAGCCGGCGGTTGTTTCGGCCGTGAACCCGAAGAATCGCCCGTAATATTCGGGATCGCCGATCAGCATCATCGCCGAATCGTCCCCCGATTCGAGCGCGGCATCGAGCGATTGGTGCATCAATTCCTTGCCCAGCCCGCTGCGCTGGCGCGTCGGCTCGACCGCAACCGGCCCGACCAGCACCAAAAAGTGATCGCGCCCGTCATCGCCGGTCAGCATCACCGGCCAGCACTGAATCGTGCCGATCAGCGCGCCGTCCTCGACCGCGGCGAAGCTGAGGCCGGGAATCGCGTCGACGCCTTCGCGCAGGCGATACGCCGTGCGACCGTGCCGGTCTCGGCCGAACGCACGGTCCAGCAGCGCCTCGACGGCGGCGGGATCGACGGCGGCGATCGGCACGAACTCCAGCACTTCTGTACTCCTTCCGGCCCGTGCGTCATGCCCGGGGCGGGGCGCTTTAACGGCGCTGCGAACGAATACAAGGAAAACACAGGGTTGATCGCGGCCGCCGGGACGGGCAGGGGCGCGCCTTCGATACGGGAAGACGCATGAACGACCGCCTGCAACTGCACGTGCACGATCTGGAAGTGATGGTGCTGACCGGCATCTATTCCGAAGAAACGCACTTGCCCCAGCCGCTGCGCATCTCGGTTACGGTCGACCTTGACCTGCCGGGGCGATTCGGCCCCGAATCACCGCTGTCGATGTCGAAAAACTATCTCGACCTGAAACACGCGGCGACCGATGCGCTGCCGCAGGGCGTGCATTTCAAGCTGGTCGAAGCTGTCGCCGAGTATATTTGCGAGACTCTATTCCTGCAAGACAAGCGCGTGGCGCGGGTCGAGGTTCGAATCGTCAAACTGGCGATCGCGGAAGCGGGCGAATCGATAGGAATCGGGTTGGTCCGCCACCGCGATTAGCGGCGGCAGGGACCCAGATCCTTGAGCACCAGCGCATAATCTTCGGTCACCGATGCCGAATCGCGGGGATCGAGCCCGGCCAGCAGGTCACCCGGAATCGCCGGGGGAAGCCCGCAAGCCAGGCGGTACCACAGGAACGAATCGTGCGCCGGCGGGGGCAGCGAATCCTCCACCACTTCGCTCAAAGCGACCGTCCAGACCGCGGCGTTACCCTGTTTGCGCGAGATGCTGAGCGACACCGGGCCGCCGCTCGTCGTCAGAAAAATCTGCGTTTCGCCTTCGCCCGGCAGCGTGCCCGGCGAATGAAAAGCGTTGCTGATTCCGGTGATGGCGGGGGGCGCATCGGGCGCCGCAACATCGGCCGCGATGCGCCGCGTCACGGCTTCGGTCGTGGGGCTCCACAGCAATTGCGCGTTCGCCGCGACCAGCTGGATCTGATCCGCCGCGGTGGCGATCGGGCGCGCGAAAAGCAGCACGCGCTGCTTCTTCAGCCTCGCAACATTACCCTGCGAATCCAACGGTATGTCGACGACATAGCTGAGCCGCGGCGGCACCGCGTCGGCGCCGCGAATCAGCGCGACGACGTCGACCGTGACATAGAAACGCGCGAGACCGGGCGGGACGGCGGCAGCCTCGGCGCCCTTGATTCTGACGGCGCTGCGCACGGTCGCGTCGATCACCATCGGCGCCTTGATCGCCAGATCGACGATATCGGCATAACGATAGGCCGGGGCGGGTGCGACGGCATCCGTCGCGGGCGCTGCGCTCGCCGGCGGCGTCAGCGGAACGGCAAGGGCCAGAGCGGCCAATGTGATGAAATGGGGTAAGGGAACACTCGACATAGTGAAAGGGTTAGTAGATCGTTGCTTTCGGAGACAGAAATAATTCTGCCATGCTGCGACTGTACGTTTGCAACGCCCGACAAAGCGTTTGCGTCGGTCTGAACGTGACGATAGAGACTCGCGCTCTGCCCTGTCAGGCTTTAGCCATTAGGGATCGTTGCCGGACCATTTATGCCCGCCAATTGAGCGGGTCAGAGTGATGGAGTTGAGTTTCTGAATGGCATATGCTGATCGTGATACAAGTGGCAGCCGCGTCGTAGCCATCATCCTCTGCTCGGTGATCGTTGCGGCATTCGGCTACGCATTCGTGACCGGCTTGGCGTCCAGTATCGCCAAGAAGGTTCAGGAAAAGATGCAGACGTTCGACGTGGCGCCACCGCCGCCGCCGCCGCCGCCTGACAAGCCGCCCCCCCCGCCACCAGATCAGCCGAATTTGCCGCCGCCGCCGACTGCGCCGCCGGTGTTCAATTCGCCTGTGCCGGCGCCGAACAATACGTTCCAGCCGTCGCCGCCTGCACCGCCGACTTTGGCTCCGCCATCGCCGCCGGCACCGCCAGCGCCTGTGGCGCCGCCGGCGCCGCCAGCAATTGCTTCGCCGGGTGGCCCCAAGGGCAACCCTGGCGGTTGGTTCACCGATGACGACTTTCCTCCGGGAGCCAAGCGCGCCGGTGCGTCGGGCCGCGTCGCGGTGTCGCTCAGCATCGATGCGGGTGGTAAGGTCGTTGGCTGTCGGGTCACCGCATCGAGCGGCAACAGCGATCTTGACGATACGACGTGTCGCTTGGCGACGAGGCGTGGTCGTTTCAACGTCAAGAAGGACGTTGCCGGAAACGCGCTGCCTTATTCGTGGCCGATCAGCACCCGTTGGGTTCTGCGCGAGGAATAATTTTTAGCGGTTCGGCGCTCGGGTGACCCCGGGCGCCGGCCAAAATGTTATCAGGACGATCTGAAGAGGAAGCATTCGAATGACCATCTCTATCCTTAATGCCGGCGCCGCGGGTGGGTCCGGAGAACAGTTCGGCGTGATGAACGCGCTCCAGCAGGGCGGGTTGATCTCGTGGTTCACTGCCGGAACCCTGACGATCATGCTGTTCTTCTCGCTCTACATCCTCTTCACCAAGCTGTTCGAACAGCAGAAGATCATGAATCAGGCGAAGCGCGTGAAGGCGAGCTTCTGGAACTCGAACTCGCTGCGCGAAGGCGCCGCCAAGCTCGAGAAGAACTCGGCCTACAAACAGCTGGTCGATGACGGCCTCGCCGCTCAGGAACAGCATGCTCGCCTGACCGATCCGGTCGAAGCGCATGACTGGCTGCACGGTTCGCTGCGTCGTTCGGAAGACGTGATCAACTCGCAGCTCGGTGGCGGTCTGGCGTTCCTCGCCACGGTCGGTTCGACCGCGCCGTTCATCGGTCTGTTCGGTACGGTGCTCGGTATTTACCGCGCGCTGATCGGGATCGGTCAGGCCGGTCAGGCATCGATCGACAAGGTCGCGGGCCCGGTCGGTGAAGCACTGATCATGACCGCCTTCGGTCTGGTCACCGCGGTTCCCGCAGTGCTCGGCTACAACTGGCTCCAGCGCCGCAACAAGGCGATCGCGGAGGACCTCAGCGCCTTCTCGACCGACGTGCTCGGCTATCTGGCGTCGAACGGTGCGGTGAAGCCGACTCCGCCAGCGCGCAAGGCAGCGGCTGCTCCGGCCAAGCCGGCAGCGACCACGACGGTTCCGCCCAAGGCGTAAGCGAATGACGGCGGAGCAGGGCGCGTTCGCCCCGCTCCGCCACCGCGCCCGCTCCGGATGGGGCGGGCGACCTGATTAAGGATAGGATTGCTCAATGGCTGGGAGCGTTGGCGTAGATTCCGATACCCCGATGTCCGACATCAACACGACGCCGCTCGTCGACGTTATGCTGGTGCTGCTCATCATCTTTCTGATCACCGTTCCGGCGATCGTGCAGAACGTTAAGCTGAAACTGCCGGACGTGCGCTACGATCCGACCACGACCAAACCCGAAAACGTCTCGTTGTCGGTGCGTCTGGAGGATACGGGGAAGTGCGGCATTTATTGGGGCCAGACCCCGATGACGCATCAGGAACTGTATGACCGGGCACACACCAAGATGGACGCCGATATTAAGCGTCTCCAGGCCGAAGGCCCGATCGATCCGGAGAAAATCCCCGAGGTGCATATCCGTGCCGATGTCAACACGCCGTACCGCTGTGTGGGCGCTGCCATTTATACGATGCAGTCGGCTGGTTTCATCAAGGTAGGCTTTATCTCGCAGCCCGAGCCCACAGGTGGTCCGGCGTCGTAAGCGACCGAGCGAATTCAGGAGTTTTGAATAATGGCAATGAGTGGCGGCAGGGACGATGGTTCGCCGATGATGGACATGAACATGACGCCGATGATCGACGTCCTGTTGGTGCTCCTGATCCTGTTCATCATCACCATTCCGGTCCAGACGCACGCGGTGAAGGTCGACCTGCCGGTCAATTCCAACACCCCGAAGCCTCCGATCGAGCCGGCGAAGAACAAGATCATCATCTTTTCGAACGACACGATGACGTGGAACGGCGCGACGATCGACGACGCCCAGCTGGCGACGGCGTTGCAGGATACGCTCAGCATGACCCCTGAGCCCGAACTGCACTTCCAGCCGATGGCGGACGCGCGCTACGAAAAGGTCGACAAGGTGCTCGCGATCATCAAGCGCTCGGGCATCACCAAGCTCGGCTTCATCGGCAATGAATGGTACACGAACGAGTTCTGACGCTCGTCGTCCTCGAATGCTTCAGGAAAAGGGGGCGGTCGCGCGAGCGGTCGTCCCTTTTTTCGTGCGGGTAAAACATGCTGTCGCAACGCACCCAGCCGCCGTCATCCCGGCCGAAGTGCCGGGATCCGCATGGCCAGGAACGAACGGCTCGAGCGTAGC
>JAZJYW010000015.1:125895-128302 GCA_040390165.1 Pseudomonadota bacterium
CTGGTCCCCGCGCTCGGACGGTGACGGCATGCCGACCATGCCGCGCCGGCGCGCTCGCAGGAACGAACGGCTCGAGCGTAGCGGGCGAAGCGTGCGGCGCGGCAGATCCCGGCACTTCGGCCGGGATGACGACTTCGAAGCGGCGGGCAGTCGCCCCCTTAAAGGCGCGGTAACGTCACCCCGCGCTGCCCCATATATTTGCCCGCGCGATCGGCGTAGCTCGTTTCGCACGGCTCGCTTCCCTTGAGGAACAGGAACTGGCAGGCGCCTTCATTGGCGTAGATCTTGGCCGGGAGCGGCGTGGTGTTCGAGAATTCGAGCGTCACGTGCCCCTCCCATTCGGGCTCGAGCGGCGTCACGTTGACGATGATCCCGCACCGCGCATAGGTCGATTTGCCCAGGCAAATCACCAGCACGTCGCGCGGCACACGGAAATATTCCACCGTCCGCGCCAGCGCGAAACTGTTGGGCGGGATGATGCAGCAATCGGTCTTGCGATCGACGAAGCTGTTGTCGGAGAAATCTTTCGGATCGACCACCGCGCTGTCGATATTGGTGAAGATCTTGAATTCGTCGGCGACACGCGCGTCATAACCGTACGAACTCAGCCCGTAGCTGATGCACCCTTCACGCCGCTGCGCCTCGACGAACGGCTCGATCATCCCGTGTTCGGTCGCCTGTTCGCGAATCCAGCGGTCGGAGAGGATGGACATTCGGTAACTCCCTTTCGCGTCACGATGTCGCGTGGCGGCGCGAGGAGCAAGGCGGGCCGGCGCGAAAAGCTGTGGACGGGTCAGGCGATGCCGAGATCGGCCGGGCCGAACGCGTGTGGGAGCAGGTCGGACAAGCGGTATTCGGCGACCGGGCCGCCCGTCAGCCCGGAACAATAGACGGCGAGGTCGCGCTTCCCCAATTGTGCGGCCTCGTTGAGCACCTGACGGCAGCGACCGCAGGGCAGGATCGGTTCGATCCCGTCCTTGCCCGTCATGCCGCCGACGATGCCGACCGCGACAACGTCGCTCAGCCTACCGGCGGCGCTGGCCGTCGCCACCGCAACCGTTTCGGCGCACAACGACAGCCCATAGCTGGCATTCTCGACATTCGCGCCCGTCACCACGCTGCCATCACTCATCAGCAACGCCGCGCCGACCGAGAAACCGGAATAGGGCGCATAGGCATGGCCCGCCGCCGCGCGCGCCGCGTCGATCAATCGTTGTGCGTCGCTCACTTGGCTACCACATCCCAGTTTACCGGTCCGGAGACCCCGTCGATCCGACGCATATCGCTTGCCCGCCACATGCGCCATGGCCGCGCGGCATAATCGGGCGGGAAGAAATTGCCGGCGCTCCAGATCGGGCGGTCGAGCGCTTTGGTCACGCCATACTCCGCCTCGAACCGGCGCGAGACGAGCAGGATCACCGGACGTTGGGTATGCGCCTCGACCATCACGACGAAGCGCCTTAGTTCCTCCAGAAGGACATCGCGTACCGGACGACTGGTGCAATCGGGCGCAAAGTCGATCGAGACCGCCGGGGGCAGTGCGTCGTCGCTCTTCGGCACCGTGGTGTTGAAATTGTTCGCCTGATCCGCGGCGAGGCGGCACAGCGAGAAAGCGTGGAGTGCGCCGACGCGCACTTCGGCTGCCCTGGCCAGCCGCCAATTGTCCTCGAACAGCGAATCGCGCCCATCGGCCCCGGTCGTTGCGCGGATATAGGCGAAGTCGGCGCCAGCTGCCTTGACCGCCGGCCAGTCCACCGCGCCGTTGACGTCGGATACATCGACGCCCTGAAATTGATAATTGCCGGGCGACGGCCGCCAGGTGAGTGCGAACAGCCATAACGCCGCGGCGAACAGCAGGGTGACGATGGCAAGCCATCCCCCCACGCCGATCCGGCGCGCGAATGCCGACGCCCCCGCCATCAGCCGCGAATATGCAGGACGCAGATCAGCGTGAACAGCCGCCGCGCGGTGTTGAAATCGACCTCGATCTTGCCCCCCAGCCGCTCCTTGAGGAGTTCGGCGGCATCGTTGTGAATGCCGCGCCGGGCCATGTCCACCGTCTCGATCTGTGCCGGGCTGGCGTTGCGAATCGCGTCGTAATAGCTGTCGCAGATCGCGAAATAGTCCTTGATCGGGCGCCTAAGTGTCCCGAGCGACAGGATTAATGTCTCCAGCGGCGTGCCGTCCTCGCGCGCCAGCTGAAGCACCAGCCGGCCTTCCTCGACGCCCAGATTGAGTAAATAGGGTCCGGCATATCCGTCCGGATAGTCGCGTTGCGGCGCGAAGCTGTTGTCCTCGAGCAAGTCGAAGATCGCGATTCGGCGCTCCTGCTCGACATCGGCATTGCGCCACATGATCGTCCGCTCGTCGAGCTTGATGTCCTTGATGCGATGATCGGCCACGCTTT
>JAZJYW010000016.1:0-63513 GCA_040390165.1 Pseudomonadota bacterium
CGGAAGCTTGACCAAACCTCGTCATGATGTTCGTCCAGCGCGCTCGTTTCCAATGCGTAATCGGTGCAGTGGAATACCAGCGGCTTTCTCAAGGGTCGCTGAGGCGCGTTAGCCACCGATGGCGCAAATCGCCTATTTCGCTGTCCCGCCGCAATGTACACCTTCCCCCACGCAACCAGCCGGAAACGTGACGTCGGAGGAGCGGTCGACAGGCTATGCCAGGCTCTGGCAGCGACTTATTGGGACAGATAATGGATCAAGAAACCGATCTGACGACCGTCACCGCCGCCTTTCAGCAAGCCTGGAACGCCCATGACATGGACGCGTTCGGCCGCTTGTTTCACGCCGATGCGACCTTCGTGAACCGCTTCGCGACCTATTGGCGGGGCGTCGATCAGATTGTCGCGGGGCACCTTGCCATCCACACGACCATCTATCGCGATTCAACGCTTGTGGTCGACGCGCCCGATGTCGATCCGATCTCCGACGATGCGGCGATCCTGCATTTCTGGACGCGGCTCAGTGCCGGCGCAGCGCATCCGGCCGGGCCGCATCAGGTCGATACGCTGATCCTCGCGGTGGTGACGCGTCGCGAGGGCGAATGGCGCATCAAGGCGGCGGAGAATGTGACCCTGGTCAACCCGATGACCGGGAAGGATGTCCTGCGCGCCTAGTGTCCCGATATCCGCGCATTCGAAAACCCGCGGGTTGCAATCAGCTCGCCGCCGACTTCTGCGATTTCGGTGCTGCCGCACGGAGCGCCGCATTCATACGCGACTGCCAGCCGGCTCCGCTTGCCTTGAATGCCGCCAGCACGTCCGGGTCGATACGCAGCGACACCTGAACTTTTGGGTCGGGCTTGGTGCTGCCGGTCGGGCGGCCGCGCATTTTGGGGAAGGCGGCAAGAATTTCAGGAGGTATTTCGTGGGGCTTCAGCGCGCGTGCGAAGTCCTCCTCGGTCCATTCGGGATTGTCGTCATCGAAAATGACTTCGGGTTCGTTAATCGACATACCGGCTCAACTCCTTTGTATGTGCCCTTCGCAGGCTGATGGCGCGGACAATGCCGTCGCGATTGGTGCCCGCCAGGCAATATGCGACGCCGTCGATCAATCCATAGAGCCGAAACCGCGGCTCGGCGTATCGAGGGTCCTCGACATACGCGAGCAGCTCAAGATCGCGCGCGCGCGCCAGCGAGATGCCGTGCTTCGCGATATTCGCAGCATCCTTGGTGGGATCGAATTCCACGTCCACTTATTATTATGTAGATGCAAAAAATGCGTTGCGCAAGCCTCAGCGCGGCAGCTCCCCCTTCGGAAATCCCGACCACACCTCGTCATAATCCTCGTCCAGCGCACTCGTTTCCAGCGCATAGTCGGTGCAGTGGAACACCCAGCGGCTCTCGATCATGAACGCCATCGTTCCGTCGATCTTGTGCGGCTTGAGCTCGGCCTCGGTCGCGCCCTTCCAGCTTGCGACATCGGGCCCGTGCCCGCTCATCTGGTTGTGCAGGCTCATCGCGCCGGGGCGGAAGCCATCGGCCTTGGCGTCGTACGCGCCGTAGAGCAGCCCCATGCATTCGCTCATCGTGTTGCGGTGGAACCAGGGCGGCCGGAACGTGTCCTCGGCGACCATCCAGCGCGGCGGGAAGATCACGAAGTCGACGTTCGCGGTGCCGGCCACGTCGCTGGGGGAGGTGAGCACGGTAAAGATCGACGGGTCGGGATGGTCGAAACTGATGCTGCCGATCGTGTTGAAGCGCGCCAGGTCATAGCGATACGGCGCGTAATTGCCGTGCCATGCAACGACGTCGAGCGGGCTGCGACCGAGCTCGGTGCGCCATAGGGAGCCTTCGAATTTCTGGACGAGTTCGAAATCGCCCTCACGATCCTCGAACCACGCGACCGGCGTCTCGAAATCGCGCGGATTGGCGAGGCCGTTCGATCCGATCGGGCCGAGATCGGGCAGGCGAAAGGGCTGGCCGTGGTTTTCCGACACATAGCCACGCGCCTGACCGTCGGGGAGTTCGACGCGGAAGCGCACGCCGCGCGGGATCACCGCGACCTGGCCGGGGGTGAGGTCGATCCGCCCCATCTCGGTCAGTAGCCGCAGCGCGCCCTGCTCGGGCAGGATCAGCAATTCGCCATCGGCGCTGGCGAAAGCGCGGTCGGTCATGTCCTGTGTCGCGTGATAGACGTGCATCGCGACCCCCGCCTGCGTGCGCGGGCCGTCGCCGGCGACGACCATCGTGGTCAGGCTGTCGAGCCAGTCGGCCTGCGACGCTTCCTCGAGCGGTTGCCAGCGCAAACGATTGGGGGCGAGCGGGGCCTTGGACAGGCCAGGCGCGAAGCGTGGGGCGCCATCGTAGCGCGTGAACGCCGGATGCGCCGCGCTGGGGCGCAGGCGGTACATCCATGTGCGCTTGTTCTCGTGCCGCGGCGCGGTGAACGCGGTGCCGCTGAGCTGCTCGGCGTAGAGGCCGAACGCCGGCTTCTGCGGCGAATTGCGGCCGACGGGGAGGGCGCCCGCGACGGCCTCGGTCGCGAAATGGTTGCCGAAGCCGGTCATAAATTCCTCCCCGGGACGGGGAGGGGGACCGGCCGAAGGCTGGTGGAGGGGGCGGGCCGCAAGTGCTGTGGCTGAAGGCGAACCCCCTCCGTCAGCGCTTCGCGCTGCCACCTCCCCGTCCCGGGGAGGATTTTCGGTCACGCCTCCACCCCCGGCACCACGCCGCGCCGAATCTGGTCCAGCTCGATCGACTCGAACAGTGCCTTGAAATTGCCCTCGCCGAAACCGTCATTGCCCTTGCGCTGGATGATCTCGAAAAAGATCGGGCCGACCATGTTCTCGGTGAAGATCTGCAGCAGCAGCCCGCCGCCCGTTTCCGGTGCGCCGTCGATCAGGATGTCGCGTTTGCGCATTTCCTCGACGTCGTGGTTGTGGCCGGGGAGGCGCTTGTCGATCAGGTCGAAATAGGTCTGCGGCGTGGTCTGGAAGCGGATGCCGTTGGCGCGCAGTTCGTCGACCGTCTTGAAGATGTCGTCGGTCGCCAGCGCGAGGTGCTGGATGCCTTCGCCCTTATAATCCTTGATGAATTCCTCGATCTGCGAATGCTCGTCCTGGCTTTCGTTCAAAGGGATGCGGATCTTATCGTCGGGCGCGGTCATCGCCTTGCTGAACAACCCGGTCGCCTGACCTTCGATGTCGAAATAGCGAATCTGGCGGAAGTTGAAGATGCTCTCGTAATAGTTCGCCCAATAATCCATCCGCCCGCGCTGAAGGTTGTGCGTCAGATGGTCGAGCGTGTGTAGCCCGACGCTGTGATCATCGACGCCCGCGCCGGTCGGCACGAAGTCGGTTTCGTAAATTTTCGATTTGGCATCGACCAGGTACAGGTTGGCGCCGCCGATCCCCTCGATCGCGGGAATGTCGAGTTCGCCCGGACCGTGCTCGCCGGTCACGGGCTCGGCGCCGCGTTCGATCGCCAGCGCCAGCGCCTTGTCGCCGTCGGCGACGCGGAACGCCATCGCGTTGGCGCTGGGCCCGTGCGCGTTGCGGAATCCAGCCACCTGACCGGCTTCGTCCATGTTGAGCAGGAAGTTGATGTCGCCCTGCGCATAGCGCCGGACGTTCTTCGACTTGTGATTGCCGACATGGGTGAAGCCCATCTTCACGAACAGCCCGGCGAGCGCCTCGGGATCGGGCGAGGTGAATTCGACGAATTCGAACCCGTCGAGGCCCATCGGATTGGCGGCTGCGTCGGTCATCGGATTGCTCCAGCGGTCAAAGTGGTTTCAAATGAAACTATATCGGGTTTTATTCCTGATGTCCACTCTCACCCACGCCGTCATGCCGGACTTGATCCGGCATCCATGTCCAGTGCGCGCCGCCCATGTTTATGTTGGTGGAGCGTCGGGACATGGACCCCGGCTCAAGGCCGGGGTGACGGGAAGGGCTGGGCGCGCTAGCGTCGTCCGCAATGGCCGATCTGAAGCTTGAACAATTCCTCCCCTACCGCCTGTCGGTCGTGTCGAACCGCGTGTCGGCGGCGATCGCGACGGCGTATGACCGGCTGTTCGGGCTCAAGATTCCCGAATGGCGACTGATCGCGGTTATTGCCGAAGGGGCGGGGATCACGCAGCAGGCGCTGGGTGTGGCGACGCGGATGGACAAGGTGACGGTGAGCCGCGCGGCGCAGGCGCTGGTCGAGCGCGGGCTGGTCGCACGACAGCCGCATGCAGAGGACAAGCGATCGCATCTGCTCAAGCTGACCACGACGGGGCGCACCCTGTACGAACAGATTGCCCCCAAGGCGCTGCAGCTGGAGGCGGCGATCTTCGAGCAGCTCGATGCGGGCGAACGCGCGGCGCTGGGCGCGATGCTCGACCGGATCGAAATGGCGGCGGCGGCGGTCGCGCCCGAAGGCGACGGGGTCCGCTAGGGTGAACCGATTGCGTGTCGAGGCGTTAGAGCGCGCAAAGGGGGCCGTTTTGTCGCGTCTGGTGTCGTATTGCAGTGTGGCCGTCGCGGTCGGCGTGGTCCTGCCGGGCGCGCTGATCGCGCAACAGGTGCCGCCCAAAAAAAGCGACGCCGTGCAGGCGGGCGTGCCCGTCCCCGTGCCGACCCCGACCAGCGATCCCCAGGGCAACGAACCGATCGTCCCGGACAAGGAATTCAACGCCGCGCTGCCGCCCTTGTCGGACGATATCAACGCGCCGCTGGAAGCCTTTACGCCGCAGACCGCCAACGCGCCGCCGCCCAGCGCAACCGGGCCCGGCACGCCGGTGCCGCCAATCGCGCCCGGGACGCTGCCGCCGGTGGCCGCGCCGCCGGCCGAATTGGCCGACGACCTGCCGCCGCTCGACAGTTACAGCACGGTGCCGGTCACCGATGTCGCCGACACTGGCGAGGGATCGAAGGCGCAGATCAGATACGATACCGCGGTCGATGGCCTCGACAAGCTGGGGCTCGACGGTCAGTTTCGCAGCTTTTCCTCGCTCAAGAAGGGCAATGGCAAGGCCGCCAATGCCGCGATGGTCGCCGCGCGCGGGCGCGAAGACGAAGCGCTGGCGATCCGGTTGATGAAGTCGCTCGGTTATTACGACGCCACCGCCATTTCCTCGGTGGAGAGCATCCCCGGCGATCCCACGCGCGTTCGTGCGATCGTCAGCGCCAATCCGGGCAGCCTCTACAAACTGAGTTCGGTGAAGGTGGATTCGCAAGCCGTCATCCCCACCGACCTGATCATCAAGAACCTGCCGCTCAACATCGGCGACGCGATCGAGGCCGATCGCATCCAGGGCGCCGAGGCCAATGTCAGCGTCAAATTGGGGCAGAACGGTTATCCCTTCGCGGTGATGGGCACGCGCGACATCCTGCTCGATGAACAGGCATTTACGGGCGACTACACACTGCCGATCGATACCGGACCGCAGTCGAGTTTCGGCAATGTTTCGACGACGGGCCGATTAGCGTTCGGACCCGACCACATCCGGTTGTTGCAACGCTTCAAGCGTGGAGATTTGTACGACACGCGCGGCATCGACGATCTGCGCAAGGCGCTGGTCGCGACGGGTTTGTTCTCCACGGTCGCGGTCGAACCGGTCGATACCGGCCAGAACGCCACGGACGGCACGCGGATCGTTGATCTGGCGGTGACCCAGCGCGTCGGCAAAACCCGATCGATCGCCGGTACCGCGGGATACAGCACGGGCCAGGGGTTCCGCGCCGAGGCGACATTCACCGCACGTAACGCCTTCCCGCCGGAGGGCGCGCTGATCGCGGGACTGGTCGCGGGTACGCAGGAACAGAGCGCCGCGATCACCTTCCGCCGCTCGAACTGGCGCCAGCGCGACCGCACGCTGACCTTGTCGGCGTCGGCCGGACACCAGAATTATGACGCGTTCAACGCCGTGACTGCCACGCTGATGGGCCGCGTATCGTACGATTCGACCCCGATCTGGCAGAAGAAATTCACCTATTATTACGGCTTCGAACTGACCGGCACGAACGAAGACGTTTACGATCCCCGCTTGCTGGCACGCCGCCGCGGGACCTATTTCATCGCCGCGCTGCCGGTGATGGCGCAGTTCGACACGTCGGACGATTTGCTCGATCCCAAAAAGGGCTATCGCATCAAATTGTTGCTGAGCCCCGAAGGATCGGCGCGCGGCGCGGTGCGGCCCTATCTGCGCGCGCTGGCGGAGGCCAGCGCTTATTATCCGGTCAGCACCAGCCTGGTCGTCGCGGGCCGCGTCCGTGCCGGGTCGATCGTCGGCGTGGCACGCGACGATCTGGCGCCGTCGCGGCGTTATTATGGCGGCGGCGGCGGATCGGTGCGCGGCTATGGCTATCAGCGGCTCGGGCCGTTCGACCCCAAGGGCGATCCGGTCGGCGGGCGCAGCGTCAACGAATTCGCGCTCGAAGCACGCTATCGCATTGGCAATTTCGGGATTGTGCCGTTCATCGACGGCGGCAATTCGTACGAAAGCAGTATCCCCAAATTCACCGACTGGCGTTTCGGCGCGGGGATCGGCGGGCGATTCTACACCAATTTCGGGCCGGTCCGGGTCGACATCGCGACGCCGCTGAACAAACGCGCCGGGGACAGCCGGATCGCGCTCTACATCTCGATCGGTCAGGCATTCTGATGGCCGAAACGGCGCCCGAAGCGACCCCCGAGGTCGGGTCCGACGTCGTGATCGTGCGGATTCCGCTGTGGCAGCGTGTCGCGAAATGGTTCGCGATTGCGATGGCGAGCCTGCTCGCGCTGCTGGTCGTCGTCTATGTCGGGCTCGATACCGCGCCCGGGCATCGCTTCATCGTCTCGCAGCTGGGCAATTACACGACGGAGACCGGGGTCAACGTCAAGGTCGGGCGGATTCGCGGGTCGATCTATGGCAAGATGGAATTGCTCGACCTACGCGTCAGCGACACGAAGGGCGTGTTCGTCACCGCGCCGACCGCGACGATGGACTGGCATCCGTTCCGGTATTTCTGGAACCATATTGACGTCAATTCGCTGTCCGCGCCGCTCGTCACGATGTCGCGCTCGCCCGCGCTCAAACCATCGCCGCCCGACACGCCGATCCTGCCCGACATCGACATCGATATCGGCCGGCTCAAGGTCGATCGGCTCGTCCTGCTGCCCGCGGTCACGGGGCAACAGCATATCGTCCGGTTCGACGGGGTCGCGCATATCGCCAACAAGCGCGCGCAGTTGATCGCTAACGCCGATGCCCTTCGTGCGCCCGGCGTTGCCGGCGGCGACAAATTGCGGCTGACGCTCGATGCCGAGCCGGCGGCGAACAAGCTGGCGATCAAGATCAGCCTCGACGCGCCCGCCGACGGGCTGACGGCGCGCATGAGCGGGATCACGGCGCCGCTGACGATCCGCGTCGATGGCACGGGCGACTGGAAGCTGTGGAAGGGGAAGGGGATCGCCACGCTCTCCGGCCAGTCGCTCGCCGACCTCGATCTTGGCGCGCACAACGGGACCTTCACGCTGCGCGGGCTGACGCATCCCGGGCTGTATCTGAAAGGTCCGGTCGAGCGGCTGACCGCGCCGGGGCTGATGGTCGACATTTCGTCCACGCTCGACAAGCGCAAGGCGACCACGCGGATGACGCTCACGTCCGACGCGCTCGCGGTGGCGGCAAACGGGCTGCTCGATCTTGGCGCCAACAAATTCGGTAACTTCACCGTCGATGCCCGGCTCCTGACGCCGGGCGCGATGCTCCCCAATCTGTCGGGCCGCGACGTCATCGCGCATCTGACGCTCGACGGGCCGTTTGCGACGCCGACGCTCGACTACAGCCTGAGCGCCGCCGCTCTCGCGTTCGGTGAAACTGGTGCCGAGGGCGTGACCGCGTCGGGCAAGGCGACGGTCGATGCCGATCACATCCTGATCCCCGTCAGCGCACGCGCGCGCCGGATTACCGGCGTTAATGCTGCGGCGGGCGGGTTGCTCACCAACGTCACCGCGGTGGGCGATTTCGGCTACGCCAAGGGCAAGCTGCTGTCGGACAATCTCAGGATCAAATCGGACCGGATCGACGCGACCGCGATCGTCGTCGCCGACCTGGCGGCGGGGAATTACACCGCGGCGCTGAAGGGACGGGTCAACGATTACGTGATCGACGGAATCGGTATCGTCAACCTGACCACCGACGCGAAACTGGTGTCGCTTCCCAGGGGCGGTTTCGGGATCAGGGGGCATGTCGTCGCCAAGACTCAGCGCATTTTCAGCGACGGCGCGAAGAATTTCCTCGGCGGCCAGGCCCTCGTGTCGAGCGATGTCGGGTACGATACCAATGGCGTGGTCACCTTCACCAATACCAAGCTGGTTGCGCCGGAATTCACGCTCTATCGCGGGTCTGGGCGATATCTACCGAGCGGCGCGATTACGTTCGCGGGGGATGGCTATTCGAAGGTCTACGGCCCCGTCACCGCGCGCGTTACCGGCACGGCCGGCGCCCCCGTTATCGCGATCCGTGCGCCGCGCCCGGGAGTCGGCGTCGGGCTGAGCGATCTCGAAGCGACGATCCGCGGCAAGGGCGATGGCTATGACATCGTCGCCAAAGGCGGGACCGACTACGGCCCGTTCGCCGCCAACGTGTTCGTCCGCAGCGGCAAGGTGCTGATGGTTCAGGTGAAGCAGGGCACGACCTTTGCCGGGGTCGGCATTCTCGGCGACCTGCAACAGACCGCCGCCGGGCCATTCGCGGGCAAGCTGAACTTCGCCGGATCGGGGGTCACGGGCGCGGCAGACCTGTCCGCGGTCGGCGACGTCCAGCGCGCCGATATCGACGCCCATGCCTATAACGCCAAGATTCCCGCACTGGTCGACCTGACGATCGGTCGCGCGATCGTCACTGCCAGCGTGATACTCTACCCCAATTCCCCGCGCGTGCTGGCGGACGTGCAGGTCGCCAACATGCGCTACGGCGAAACCGTCTTTCAGACGGCGCGCGCCAAGATCGATTACGCGAACAAGGTCGGCGTCGCGCAGGCGGTGGTGAAGGGGTCGAGCGGCGTACCGTTCAGCATGGGGCTGAGCGCCAAGATGCGGCCCGATCTGTGGCTGGTCGCCGTGTCGGGCAAAGCCAATGGGATCGGCTTCAAGACCCCCGGCGCGGCGCGGATCATTCCTGTCGGCGGCGAATACCGGCTCGAGCCGACGCAGGTCGATTTCGACAAGGGCAGCGCGCGGATCGCGGGCAAATACGGCAATGGCCTTTCGCTCCAGACCCGGCTCGACAAGGTCGATCTGTCGGTCGTCAACGCCGTGTCGCCGGGCCTCAACATCGACGGCACCGCCACCGGGAGCGTCGACTATATTCTGGCCAGCGGCGCGACCGTCCCCGATGTCGATGCGCGGCTGACGGTCAGCAGCTTTACACGATCGAGCGCGGCGATGGTCTCGCAGCCGGTCGACGTCGTCTTTATCGGACGGCTGACGGCGGCGGGCGGCGATGCGCGCGCGCTGATCAAACGCGGTATCACGACCGTCGGACGGTTCCAGGCGCATTTGGCCCCGTTGGGTGGCGGTGCCGGGCTGATGGACCGGCTTTATGCGTCGCCACTGTCCGGTGGCATGCGCTATAACGGGCCGGCGGGGGTATTGTTTTCGCTCAGCGGCCTTGCCGGGCAGCAGGCATCGGGCGGGATCGCGGTCGCGGCGGATTTCTCCGGAACGCTCGGTTCGCCGCGCCTGAACGGGCTGCTCCGCGCGGACAGCCTGACGTACATAAACTCGACCTACGGCACGAAATTGACCCAGATGAAGCTCGCCGGGCGGTTCACCAACGACCGTCTCGAAATCACCCAGATGGACGCGAAGGCGGGCAAGGGCACGGTCAGCGCGACCGGCTGGATCGGGTTATCGGCGGATAGCGGCTTCCCGATGAACCTTCAGGCCAAGCTGCAGAACGCCACCCTGGCCGACAGCGACGCGCTGGGCGGCAGCGCGACCGGCGATATCAGCATCACCAATGGCAATGACGGCGGGCTGATCAAGGGCGCGCTGAGCATCCCCGAAGCCCATTACGAAGTGGTCTATCAGGGCGCCGCCGAGGTGCAGGAGCTCAAAGGCATTCGCCGCAAGACCGACCCGCCACGCCCGCATATCGCCGCCAAGTCGGGAGGCAAATTCGCGCTCGACCTGACGATTCGCGCCGACAATCAGATCTTCGTGACCGGCATGGGGCTCGAATCCGAATGGCGTTTGCGGATGAAGGTCGAGGGCACGTCGCTCGCGCCGATCGTTTCGGGCAGCGCCGATGTCGTGCGCGGCAATTACAATTTCGCAGGCAAGCGCTTCAACCTCGATCGCGGTACGGTGCGTTTCAGCGGCGGGCCGCTGAGCGATCCCGACATCAACATTTCGGCGTCGACCACGACCAACGGGATCAACGCGATCATCAATATCACCGGCACCGGCCAGCGCCCGCAGGTCGCGTTCACCTCCAGCCCGACGCTGCCGCAGGACGAAGTGCTCAGCCGCTTGTTGTTCGGATCGAGCCCGCAGAACCTGTCGGCGACCGAAGCGATCCAGCTCGCCGCGGCGCTCAACTCGCTGCGCGGCGGGGGCGGAGGGCTCAATCCGCTCGGCAAGCTGCGCGGCGCGCTCGGGATCGACCGGTTGCGTATCCTCAGCGCCGATGCGGCGTCGGGCCGCGGCACCGCATTGGCGGCGGGCAAGTATATCACCGACAACATCTATGTGGAGATCATCACCGACGCGCGCGGCTACACCGCCACGCAGCTCGAGATCGCGCTGACCAAGAGCCTCAGCTTGCTGTCGTCGATGGGGTCGTTCGGCGGATCGAGCGCGAGCGTGAAATATCAGAGAGATTTCTGAGCCTGGCGCCGTCACCCCGGCCGAAGTGTATTACTGACACCCATGTAAGCAGGGGTTTGCATCGCCGCCGAAATCGAATATCCGGTACGGCGGAGAGGTACAAAGCTATGGAGCATTTCGACGTCCTGGTCGTGGGCGCGGGGATTTCGGGGATCGGCGCGGGGTATTACCTGCAGACGCAGAGTCCCGACCGGAGCTACGCGATTCTGGAGGGCCGCCCGCAGCTGGGTGGAACGTGGGACCTGTTCCGCTATCCCGGCATCCGGTCGGATTCGGACATGTACACTTTGGGCTATTCGTTCCGCCCGTGGACCGAGGCCAAGTCGATCGCCGACGGGCCGAATATCCTCAACTACCTCCAACAAACCGCCGCCGACCACGGGATCGACAAGCACATCCGCTTCAACACGCACGTCAAGAAAGCGAGCTGGTCGACCGAGGATGCGCGCTGGACGGTCGAGGCCGAGACCCCCGATGGCGCGGTCAGCCTGACCTGCAATTTCCTCTTCATGTGCTCGGGCTATTACAATTACGCCAAGGGCCATACGCCCGATTTCGCGGGCGCCGAGGATTTCAAGGGCCGGATCGTCCATCCGCAATTCTGGCCCGCCGACCTCGATTATTCGGGCAAGCAGGTCGTCGTGATCGGCAGCGGCGCGACGGCGGTCACGTTGGTTCCCGCAATGGCTGACAAGGCCGCGCACATCACGATGCTGCAGCGCTCGCCGACCTATATCGTCGCGCGCCCGGCCGAAGACGCCTGGGCCAACTGGCTGCGCGCCAAACTGCCGTCAAAAATCGCGTACGGCATCACGCGCTGGCGCAACGTGCTGTTCGGCATGTTTTTCTATCGGCTCGCGCGCAAGAAGCCCGATCAGACCAAGGAACGGATCATCGATATGGTCCGCACGCATCTGCCCGATGCGGATATCGAGACGCATTTCACGCCGACCTACAATCCGTGGGACCAGCGCCTGTGCCTCGTCCCTGACGGCGACCTGTTCGCGGCGATCCGCGACGGCAAGGCCGAGGTCGTCACCGATCAGATCGAGCGTTTCACCGCCGATGGGATCGCGCTCAAATCGGGCAAGACGCTCCCCGCCGACGTGATCGTCACCGCGACGGGGCTCGAACTGCAATTGCTCAGCGACGTGCAGTTCTCGGTCGACGGAGAGGCCAAAGACCTCTCGAAATCGATCAATTACAAGGGGATGATGTATTCTGGCATCCCCAACATGGCGTCGTCGTTCGGCTATACCAACGCGTCGTGGACGCTGAAGGCCGACCTGACCTGCGCCTATGTCTGCCGTTTGCTCAACACGATGAAGAAACGCGGGCTGCGCCAGGCGACGCCGCATCCGACCGCACCGGTGGGGGAGGAGCCGTTCCTCGATTTCACCTCGGGCTATGTCCAGCGTGGAATCGACAAATTCCCGCGCCAGGGCGATCGCAAGCCGTGGAAAGTCCACCAGAATTACGCGCTCGACCTGATGGCGCTGAAATTCGGGTCGGTCGATAACGAGATGGTGTTTTCGAACCCCGTGCCGAAGGTGAAGAAGGCGGCCTGATATAGGGCTCCTGCGAAAGCAGGAGCCCAGGGCCTCACGCGGTGGATTTCGCGACTCTGGGTTCCTGCTTTCGCAGGAACACGGTCAGGCCAGCCGCAAAATCGTCACCTGCGCCTTGCCGTAGATCTTGACGCTGTCGATCGCGAACCCCGCGACCTCGACGTCCTCGCGGCGCTGGGTCTCGATCGTCACCCAGCTCGCCGGGCCGACCCAGCCCAACCGCGCGAGCCGGTCGAGCGCCACCGCGCCGGCGCCGCTGCCATATGGCGGGTCCATCATGATCACATCGAGCGGCGCGACGACGTGGCTCAGCGCCATCACCGATTGCGCGCGGACATCGCCCTTGGCGCCGAGCTTGGTCAAATTGGTGCGCAGCGCATCGAGCGCGGGCTTGTCATTCTCGACGAACAGGCACGTTGCGGCGCCGCGCGACAGCGCCTCGATCCCCAGCGCGCCCGACCCGGCGAACAGGTCGGCCACCGCGAGCCCCTCGAAGCTGCCGACGCGGCTGACCAGCATCGAAAACAGCGCCTCACGCGTGCGGTCGGCGGTCGGGCGAGTCGCTTCGCCCTTGGGGGCGATCAACTGCCGCCCGCGCCATTGCCCGGCAATCACGCGCATTTATTTGCGACTCCGCGGCGGACGCGGATCGGCGCTCGGCCTGCCGCGACCGCTCGACGGGCCCTTTGGGCGCGGCGTGCCGGGTGCGCCCGGCTTGGGCGCGCCGGGGCCACGATCATCGCGAAAGGTCCGCGCGCGGGCGGCACGCGCCGGGCTGCTGGCATTGGTCTTGACCGCAAGCGACCCGTCGGCGCGCTGGCGGGGCTGCTTGGCAGGACGGCCAGGGCGCTGCGGCCGAGCGGTTGCCGTCGCGTCGCGCGGCGTTTCGTCACGGCGCGGCGCACGGGCAGCATCGCCGGCTGGGCGCGAATAGGGACGCGGCGGACGCTCGTCATCGCGCGACGGGCGAGCATATTGGCGGGGTGGACGCGCATCCTCGCGCCGTGGCGGCCGAGCGCGGTCGTCGCGACGTTCCGGGCGTGCATCCTCTCTGGCTGGCTTGGCATAGGGTCGTGCGGGAGGCGCATCCTCGCGGCGCGTCGGGCGGCTGTCGTCGCGCGGCGGCCTCGCATTGTGCTTGAGCCGTGTCGTATCCTCGGGACGCGCTGGCCGGGCATCGCCGGCAGGCTGGTTGCGCGCGGCCCCACGGCGCGGCCCGCGCGGCACGTCCTCACGCCGCACCGTTTCGACCTGGCGCTTCGCGGCTTGCGGCAAGTCGATCCGCGTCGGGTCCTTGCGGAACGATTCGATGTCGTGCGTCCGCACTTCGCCGATCGCGCCCATCGGCAGGTCGCCGAGCACGAACGGGCCGTATCGGGTGCGGATCAGCCGGCTCACCTGAAGCCCCAGATATTCGAGCACGCGTCGCACTTCGCGGTTTTTGCCCTCGGTCAGGATCATTTCGATCCACACATTGGCGCCGGTCCGCCGCTCCAGATTGGCGTCGATCTTGCCGTAGCGCACGCCCTCGATCTCGACGCCTTCGATCAGATCCTCGAGCTGCGTCTGCGTGACCGTCCCGTAAGCGCGGGCGCGATACGCGCGCTCGACCCCGGTCGCGGGCAACTCAAGCTGGCGCTTCAACTCGCCGTCGGTGGTGAGCAGCAACAGCCCCTCGGTGTTGAGATCGAGCCGCCCGACCGGGACCAGCCGCGGCAACCCCTTGGGCAGCCGGTCGTAGATCGTCGGGCGCCCCGCAGGATCGCGCTCGGTGACCAGCAACCCGCTGGGTTTGTTGTACAAAAACAGCCGCGCCGGCTCGAGTTCGGCGACCGGATTGTCGTCGACGGCGATCCCGGCGAGCGATTTGAGGATCGTCGCGGGGGTGTCGATCACGACGCCGTTGAGCGCCACGCGCCCCTCGGCAATCATGCGTTCGACTTCGCGCCGCGAGGCGACGCCGGCGCGGGCCAATAATTTTGCGATCCGTTGATCGTCGGAGGTCTTGGATGGAGGCATCGTCGCGCCAATATACCGATTGATCGGGGAGCGGGGGTTTTTCTTGCATCCGGTTTCGTTGCCGCGCGTTAAGCGACGGTAGCGTAACGACGCATCGACGAAACGATCGACGCGCGACGGGGTGAACAGACTGATGGTGTTCGGGACGAGAAAAAGGGTGATTACGCGGCTGTTGCTCGTCGAAGACGAGCCGCTGGTGGCGTTCGACAACGAACATATGCTGACCGAAGAAGGGTTCGAAGTCGTCGCGACGGTCGATCGCGTGAGCGACGCGCTGGCGGTGCTGAACGCCAAAGCCGACGTGCATCTGGTGCTGTGCGATATCAGTCTGGCCGATGGCAGCGGGATCGACGTTGCAAAAGCCGCGCACGCCGCCGGGGTCGCGGTGATCTTCGTCACCGGCGAATGTCCGGCCGAAGGCAGGGCGTTCGCGCGCGGCTGCCTGGCCAAGCCGTTCCGCGCCGCCGACCTGCTCGCGGCCATCGCCGCGGTGGACGGGCAAGCGCAGGGCCGCACGCGCCCGAAACGCCTGCCGCGCGGGTTTTCGCTGTTCGAGCAGGAAGAAGCGGCCTGATCCCCGTGTTCCTGCGAAAGCAGGAACCCGGAGCCCCGGAGCATATCGCATCGTCACCCTGGGCTCCTGCTTGCGCAGGAGCACGCCATGCTTGAACGCGACCCGCCTCCGCGTCTATCTGACCCCCATGACCGAACCGCTCAGCACCGCAGCCCCGTCAAACTTCCGCATCACCGGCGCCACCGGCGAGTGGGAAGTGATCGTCGGGCTCGAAGTCCACGCGCAGATCACTTCGAACGCCAAGCTCTTTTCGGGCGCCGCGACCACCTTCGGCGCCGAGCCCAACACTCAGGTGTCGCTGGTCGACGCCGCGATGCCGGGGATGCTCCCGGTGCCCAACCGCGAATGCGTGCGGCAGGCGGTGCGTACCGGCATGGCGATCGACGCCAAGATCAACAAATGGTCGCGCTTCGACCGCAAGAACTACTTCTACGCCGATTTGCCGCAGGGCTATCAGATCAGCCAGCTCTACCACCCGATCGTCGGTGAAGGCGCGGTCGAGATCGAGCTCGACGACGAACCCAACAAGACGATCGGGGTCGAACGCATCCATATCGAACAGGACGCCGGCAAGCTGATGCACGATCAGCACCCGACGCGCAGTTATGTCGATCTCAACCGCTCGGGCGTCGCGCTGATGGAAATCGTCAGCAAGCCCGACATGCGCTCGCCCGCCGAGGCCGGGGCGTACCTCGCCAAGCTCCGCTCGATCCTGCGCTATGTCGGGTCGTGCGACGGCAATATGGATCAGGGGTCGATGCGCGCCGACGTCAACGTCAGCGTGCGCAAGGTCGGCGACGATTTCGGCACGCGCACCGAGACCAAGAACGTCAATTCGGTGCGCTTCGTGATGGCGGTGGTCGAACAGGAAGCCAAGCGGCAGGTCGGCGTGATCGAGGACGGCGGCACGATCGTCCAGGAAACCCGGCTGTACGATCCCGACCGCAACGAGACGCGATCGATGCGGTCGAAGGAAGACGCGCACGATTACCGATACTTCCCCGATCCCGACTTGCTCCCGCTCGAACTCGAGGACGATTTCCTCGACGCGTGCCGGGCGAGCCTGCCCGAGTTGCCCGATGCCAAGCGTGCGCGCTACGTGGCGCTGGGGATCAATGCTTATCAGGCCAATGTTCTGACCGCCGAGGTCGAAGCCGCGCGCTGGTTCGACACGTTGCTCGACGCCGATGCCAAGCCGGTCGCCGCGGCGAACTGGGTGACGTCCGAGCTGTTCGGCGCGCTCAACCGGCGGGGCAAGAGCATCGCGGAGTCGCCGGTCGGCCCGACCGACGCCGCCGAACTGCTCGGGCTCGTCGCCGACGGCACGCTCTCGGGCAGTCTCGCCAAGCAGGTATTCGAAGCGATGCTCGAAGCCGGCGACGCGCCCGGCAAGATCGTCGAGGACCGCGGGCTCAAGCAGACCAGCGACACCGGCGCGATCGATGCGGTGATCGCCGACATTCTGGCGAAGAACCCCGGCCAGCTGGAGCAGTATCGCGGCGGCAAGGAGGCGTTGTTCGGCTTCTTCGTCGGGCAGACGATGAAGGCGATGCAGGGCAAGGCCAACCCGGCGGTGGTCAACGAGTTGCTCAAAAAGGCGCTGGCGGGATGAGCTTGACGCGGCGGATCGTCGTTCTCGCACTGGCGCTGCTCGCCGGTCCGGCACTGGCGCAAACGGCGCCAGCCCCGCTTCCCGCGCCGCTGCCCCGCGTCGCGATTGAGACGACGGTTGGCCGCATCGTCGTCGAACTGGAAATCAAGAAGGCCCCGATCACCGCCGCCAATTTCCTGCGCTATGTCGACCAGAAGCGGCTCGACGGCATCACCTTTTACCGCGTGAGCAAGGTCGCCGACCATTTCGGCTTCGTCCAGTTCGGCATTAGCGGCGATCCCAAACGCGCGCTGCCGCCGATCAAGCATGAGTCGACTACGCTGACCGGGATCAGGCACCTCGATGGCACGCTGTCGCTGCCGCGCCGCGCGCCGGGCACGGGCCAGGGCGAATTCACGATCATGCTGGGCGATCAGCCGAGCCTGGATGCCGATCCGACCAAGCCGGGCGACAATCTCGGCTATGCCGCGTTCGGGCGCGTGGTCGAGGGGATGGACGTGCTGCTCAAAGTGTTCGACGCGCCGGTCAACCCGGCGGCGACGGTGCGGGGATCGTTCAAGGGCGAGGTGCCGGCGGCGCCGGTCAAGGTGCTGACGGCGCGGCGGGTGAAGGGGTAGTTTGCCAACCCGCCCATCTTGAACCTTTCAGTGATTGCCCGGCAATCATCCGCTGCTTAGCGTTCGGGCTGGCGCTTGAGGGGAGATGGTCTTGAGAAACTGGGCGCGGATCGGGCTTTTCTCGGGGTTCGCATTGGCACTGGCGGCGCCACTGGCTGCGCAGGAGGTCATCACCAACGAAACGGTCTTGTCGCTCAGCGCGGCAGGGCTGGGGGAACAGGTGATCATCGCCAAGATCAGGGCATCGGCGTCGTCATTCGACGTATCGACCGAGAAACTGATCGAGCTCAAACGCCGTGGCGTGTCGGATGCTGTCATCGCGGCGATGGTCGATGCTTCCGGGAGATCGGTAAGCGCGGCCGCAATGGGAGCGAGCGACTCGCCGGATCCTTCCGCGCCGCACGCTTCGGGGATCTACCTGCTCGATGACCGCGCTACCTCGGCCAGAATGGTGCGGATTGACGCGATTTCATCGAACCAGACCAAGACAGGCGGGTTTCTTGGCTACGCGCTGACCGGGGGAATCGCCAAGATCAAGATCAACACCGTACTGCCGGGTGTGGCGGCGCGTGTCCGGACGGGCAGCGCGAAACCGACTTTCTATTTCTATTTCGATCAGGCCGGGTCCAGCCTCTCGAATGGCCAAAGCGGTTCGTTCTGGCTCGCCGGGCCGGGCGCCGCCGTCACATCGCCCAACGAATTCAGCCTTGTGCGGTTCGACGTCAAAAAAGACCATCGGGAGGCCGCGGTCGGAAAATTCAATATCACCGGCGCCAAATCGGGCGTTCAGGATAAGCAGCGCGTGGCGCTGAGCTACTCGGACGTTCGCCCCGGCGTATTCGCGGTCACGCCCGAGCGTCCGCTGCCGCCCGGCGAATATGGATTCATCTATTCTTCGGTTTCCGGGGGTGGCCTGGGTGCGTACGGCGCGGGTGCCACGCTGTCGCGCGTGTTCGATTTCTCGATCACGCCAGCAGCAGGGGGCACGGCGAGGTAATTAGCCGATCGGGTCGGCATCGCCCGGCGTCGGCTCGCCTGGCGACGGCACATCGACATCCGGCGCGGGAGGACTCACTTCCGGCGGCGGCGTATCGTTGTGGCCCGGCTGAGTCGGCTCGGGCGGGATTTCCTGCGGGGGTTGGGTGGCCATGGATGGGCTCCTTTCCCCCCTCCAACGCACCGAATGCCGCCGCGGTTGCCAAGCGGGTTGCCCATGGGGGGACACTTGCTATAGACGCCGCCGACTGGCGGTGTCCCATGCGGGCGTGGCGGAACTGGTAGACGCAGCAGGTTTAGGTCCTGCCATCGCAAGATGTGGGGGTTCGAGTCCCTTCGCCCGCACCAGTCCCCGTGCTTTAGCGGGGACCGGCTCTGAGAAGAATTCCTGAAAGATGAAGGCCTGAAATGCAGACTGTCGAGACGTTGAACGAGGGGCTCAAGCGCGCCTACACGCTGACCATCACCGCCAAGGAAATCGACGGCAAGGTCGATGCCGAGGTCAAGAAGATCGCGCCGCAGGTCAAGATGCCCGGCTTTCGTCCCGGCAAGGTGCCCGCGAACCTGATCCGCAAGATGCACGGCGAGGCGCTGAGCCAGGACGCGCTCAACGCGGCGATCCAGGACGGTATCCAGAGCCTGATCGCCAAGGAAAAGCTGCGCCCGGCGATGCAGCCGTCGGTCCGGCTTGAGGGCGAATATGCCACCGGCAAGGACGCCGAACTGGTGGTCGAGCTGGAAATCCTGCCCGACGTGCCGACCCCGGCGATCGATTCGATCAAGCTCGAGCGGCTGAGCGTCGCCGCCGATGACGCCGCGATCACCGCGCAGCTCCAGAAATTCGCCGACCAGCAGAAGAGCTGGGACGACGCCAAGGACAATTACAAGGCCAAGCAGGGCGACCTGGTCACGGTCGATTTCGTCGGCAAGACCGCCGACGGCGTCGCGTTCGACGGCGGCACCGGCACCGACATGGCGGTCGAGATCGGCGCGGGTCGCCTGATCCCCGGCTTCGAGGATCAGGTCATCGGCGTGAAGGCCGGCGACGAAAAGACGATCAACGTGACCTTCCCGGAAGATTATCAGGAGAAGAGCCTGGCGGGTAAGCCCGCGACGTTCGATCTGGTGGTCAAGTCGGTGAAGACGTCGGGTGAGACCAAGATCGACGACGGCCTCGCCAAGTCGCTCGGCCTGACCGACCTCGAGCAGCTCAAGGGTCTGCTCAAGGGCCAGATCGAGCAGGAACTGAACGGCCTGACTCGCACCCACATGAAGCGCAAGCTGCTCGATCAGCTTGCCGCGGGTCACGATTTCCCCGTGCCGCCGTCGATGGTCGAAGCCGAGTTCCAGCAGATCTGGGAGCAGCTGAAGCACGAAGCGACGCACGAACCGGATCCTGAGGCTGCGCTGGCCGAGATGGAGAAGGAGCGCGACGATTATCAGTCGATCGCCGAGCGCCGCGTGCGTCTGGGCCTGCTCCTGTCCGAAATCGGTCAGGCCAACGGCATCGAAGTGACCAGCCAGGAAATGAACCGCCTGATCGCGCAGGCCGCGCAGCAATACGGTCCCGAGGACCAGCAGCGCTTCATCCAGTACGTTCAGCAGGAGCCGATGGCGGCCGCTCAGCTGCGCGCGCCGCTGTACGAGGACAAGGTCGTCGACTTCCTGTTCTCGACCGCCGAGATCAGCGACCGCGACGTGACTCGCGAACAGCTGGAAGAAGCCATCGAATCGGACGACGGCTTCGCCACCGGCACGCACAGCCACGATCACGACAACCATAAGCCCAAGGCAGCGAAGAAGGCTGCGGCGAAGAAGCCCGCTGCCAAAGTCGAGCCCGAAACGGCTCCTGCCAAGCAGGCCGACAAGGCAAAGAAGGTCGAAGCCGCCGACATCGAGCCCGCCACGCCCGGCGACAAACTGGTCGCAGCCGAGCCGGTGAAGAAGGCCGCAACCAAGAAGGCGCCCGTGGCGAAGGCTGAGGACGCTCCGGCCAAAAAGCCCGCCGCTAAAAAGCAACCGGCGAAGAAGTAAGCCTGATCCGTCACCCCGGCCTTGTGCCGGGGTCCACGGTGCCGCAAGCTATGGTCAGGGAGCTTAAGCTTCGTCCTGTAGCCTCCCGGTGGACCCCGGCGCGAGGCCGGGGTGACGACGGGGGATGGGAGTGACGGACCTGCGCATCGCGGTGCTGCTACCGTGCTATAACGAGGAAGCGGCGATCGCGCAGACCGTTGCGGGTTTCCGCGCGGCGCTGCCCGGTGCGACGATCTACGTGTACGACAACAATTCGAGCGACGGCACGATGGATGTCGCACGTGCCGCCGGCGCGATCGTCCGCAGCGAGAAAATGCAGGGCAAGGGCAATGTCGTCCGCCGCATGTTCGCTGACGTCGACGCCGACATTTACGTCATGGCCGATGGCGACGCGACCTATGACGCCGAAGCCGCGCCGCTGCTCGTGCAGCGATTGCTCGACGAACAGCTCGACATGGTCGTGGGTAGCCGCGTGACGCAGGCCGAAGCGGCGTACCGGCGCGGGCACGTAATGGGCAACAAACTGCTCACCGGCATGCTCGCGCGGCTGTTCGGGCGCAGCTTCAGCGATATCCTGTCGGGCTACCGCGTCTTCTCGCGCCGCTTCGTCAAGAGCTTCCCGGTGCTGACCGGCGGGTTCGAGATCGAGACCGAAATCAGCGTCCACGCGCTCGAGCTCAAGATGCCCGTGGGCGAGGTCGAAACGCGCTATTTCGAACGCCCGGAAGGATCGGTGTCGAAACTCAGCACCTATTCGGACGGATTCCGGATCGTGCAGACGATCGTCACGCTGTACCGAATCGAGCGGCCCTTGTTGTTCTTCGGCAGCATCGGCGCGCTCCTCGCGTTCGCCGCGATCGTGCTCAGCGTGCCGCTCGTGATTACGTACCTCCACACGCACACCGTCCCGCGTTTCCCGACCGCGATTCTGGCGACCGGGCTGATCATTCTGTCGGCGCTGTGCTTCTTTTCGGGGCTGATCCTCGACACGGTGGTGCGCGGGCGGCGAGAGGTACGACGGCTGGCCTATCTCGGGCATCCCGCGCCGGGACCGACCCTGACCCGTTAGGGCATGTTCCGTGTTGCATCGCGGTGGGATGTCCGACACTGTCCGCTCGAAACGAACTTGGGGGGGTTATGTCATGAAGCGCATCGCATTCGCATTCACGATCGTCTTGGGCCTGGCCGCGTGCGGCGACAACAAGGCGACGCTTGAAACCACGATCAATTCGGCGCTTGAGAACCAGATGACCGTCAGCGAGGTCAACATGACCGCCGACGCATCGGGCAATTACAGCGGGTACGCCAAGGGCAAGACCAAGGATGGGCTGGCCGCCACGCGCAACTGCGTCGCGACTCGCTCCGAATCGGATTTCAACTGGAGCTGCGTGCCCGGCATCGATGAGGACACGCTCCGCTCCGTCGAAAATACGATCAAGGCGGGCCTGGCCGAAAAGGGCGAGGTGACCGAAGTCCATCTGAAGAAGGGTGCCGACGAGGATCACATGGTCGGCGGTGTCAGCCTGACCGTCGACGATCAGGCGGTGACCGCCACGTGCACCGCCGAGCGCGACCCGCTGAAGACCGGCACCAGCTTCAAATGGTCCTGCCAGTAAGACAGTAAGGGTCTCCGGTCCGGGCGCGAGCGACCGAGGGGGATTTCCGTGCGCTGGGTTTCATGCCGTTGTGGCGCTATTTCGATTTCACGGGTCGATCGCGGCGGCTGGAATTCTGGCTTTTCTTCCTCCTTCGCTGGCGCGCGCTGGTGTTGTTCGGCGCTTTCACAATCGCCACGATCATTCCCTCGATCGCCCCCGCGAACATACTGGTAACAAAGTGAAAAGGACTTTGCGCTAGGGTTGCCGGCTAAACGTTAGGCAATGCTGGGGAGCGCAGGTGCGTGCTACGCGGGGGGTTTGAGTCGGCACAGTTGAACGCACCGCGTGCGACGCTGGGCAACGACACTCAAACTTCGATCCTGCCGGCGGACTGGCGGATGGCCGGCGACACCGTCCCGCCGCCGCCGCCCACAGCCACCGCTCCCGCCAAGGCGGCGCCCAAGAGCAAGCTGCATATTGCCGCGCGAAAGGGCAATGCGGCGCAGGAACGCGAGCGGGCGGTCGACATCATCGATGCCGCACGGTCGGAAGTGACCAGCGCCTTTGCCGATATCCGCGACGGCCGGCCGATCCCGATAGAGAGCCTCACCCCGGTCGTAGAAGCGATCGCCGCATCGGTGCTACGCGATCCGTCGGCGATCCCGGGCGTGACCCGGCTCAAGGACCGGCACGAATACACCTATCTGCATTCGATCGCGGTGTGCGGGCTGATGGTATGCCTGGCGCACGAGCTCGAACTCGACCAGGCGCTGATTCACGAAATCGGGGTCGCCGGGTTGCTTCACGACATCGGCAAGGCGCGGATCCCCAACCTGTTGCTCGACAAGCCCGGCCCGCTGACCACGAAAGAGTTCGCGTTAGTAAAAAGCCACACCGACCGCGGACACGAATTGCTGCTGCAATCGGGGATCGACTCGCCGATCGTCCTCGACGTCTGTCTACATCATCACGAGCGGATCGACGGCCGGGGCTATCCCGCGATGCTGTCGGGCGAAAGGCTGAGCCTCTATGCCCGGATGGGCGCGGTGTGCGACGTGTTCGACGCCGTCACCTCGGCGCGCGCGTACAAGAACGCCTGGGCGGCGGGCGAGGCGATCGCGTGGATGAACGAGACCGAAGGGCAGTTCGATCGCCGCGTGCTGACCGCGTTCACGCACCTGATCGGGCCGTTGTCCGACGGCACGCTGGTGCGGCTGCAAAGCGATCGGCTGGCGCTGATCGTGGCGCAGGGCAGCGCAATCGACCCGCACCTTGCCATCGTCGCGTTTCATCATGCGGCGACCAGAAAGCCGATCGCCCTGACAGTCATCGACGAAGGACTCGATCCGATCGTCGGGATCGAACGACCGTCGCGCTGGCATTTCGACGATTGGCCGCGGACACGGGGTGGCATCCTGGAGTATGTCGCGACCTTATCGCTTTAGCGCGACATCGCCCAGCCCGACCGCATTTCGCCGTGTCGTAATAGATTTGCGCGTACCACAGAGCATTATCGTTCACCCGACCAACCCCAGGTCGATCAGGCTCTTGCCGCTCGCGACGATCGCTTCTTCGCTCGACCGGAAGGTCCATCCCAGCACCTCACGCGCCTTGGCGTTGCTCGCCTCGCCCTTGATGCCGAGCCGCGGCACGGCCTCGCGCGCCAGCGGGTTGAAGATCGCGACGATCCGCACCAGCCAATCGGGCAATTGCCGCAATTTGGCCTTCGCGCCTTTTTCGCCCAGGTTGGTGCGCAGGATTTCGGCCATCTCGAACATCGACAGCGCGCCGCCAGCCACCGCCAGGAAGCGCTGGCCCTTCGCCGCGGGGTCGGTCATCGCCTTGACCTGCATCCCCGCTACGTCGCGCACGTCGACCGCGCCGAGGTAAAGCCGCGGCGCGCCGGGGATCGCGCCCTCGAGCGTCCGTTTGACCAGCTCGACCGAAGTCGACAGGTCGCCGTTGAGCGCAGGCCCGAAAATGCCGACCGGATTGACCACCGCCAATTCCATGCCCTTGCCTTCGCGCTCGATGAAATCCCACGCGGCGCGCTCGGCCAGCGTCTTCGATTTCATATAGGGCTGGACCGCGGGACCGTTGACGTCGGTCCAGTCGGTTTCGTAGTACGGCGTGTCGCGGTGCCCGTGGCCATAGCCCACTGCGGCGAAGGAGGAGGTCAGCACGACGCGTTCGACCCCGGCATCGCGCGCGGCCTTCAGGACGCGGAGCGTGCCGTCGACCGCCGGCCGGATCAGCTCGTTTTCGTCCTTCGGCTGCGCGAGCGGAAACGGGGAGGCGACATGTTGGACGAACTCGCATCCGGCGACCGCTTCGGCCCAGCCGGCATCTTCGTCCAGATTGGCCGCGACGAAGCTGAGCCCGTCGAGGCCTTGCGCGCCCGCTGTGGTCAGCGTCTCGCGCACCGCCGCTTCCTTTGCCAGCGAACGGATCGAGGTCCGCACCTCATGCCCCGCTGCCAGCAGTTGCAAAATGACGTGCCCGCCGACGAACCCCGATCCGCCCGTGACCAGAACCTTGCTCATAACCGCTCTCCTGTTCCCGACGTCAGCGATGGCCCGTCATTGCCAACGCGCAACGGCGCGCCACACCGCCATGTTGACCTGTGTTAGGGCGAAATAATCCGTTCGTCAGGGAAATTGCATCAGCCGAACTCGTTGAGCATCCGAGCCGATTCCTGGCTGCGAAGGATCCCCATGGTCGACGACATCAAGCGCACTGCCGGCAATGGCGGAGAAACTCACCAGCAGGCCGGGGGCGATGAGGTGATCACCACCAACCATGGCGTCCCGGTTTCGGATAACCAGAACAGCCTGAAAAGCGGCGCGCGCGGCCCGACCTTGCTCGAGGATTTCGTGCTTCGCGAGAAGATCTTCCATTTCGATCATGAGCGCATTCCCGAACGGATCGTCCACGCCCGCGGGTCGGGCGCGCATGGTTTCTTCGAAGCGACCGACGATATCTCCGACCTGACGCGAGCGGCGGTGTTCACCAAGGGCGAGAAGACCGAGCTGTTCGCGCGCTTCTCCACTGTTGCGGGTGGCGCGGGATCGGTGGATACGCCGCGCGACGTTCGTGGGTTCGCGGTCAAATTCTATACGCGCGAGGGCAATTGGGATCTGGTCGGCAACAACATCCCGGTGTTCTTCATCCAGGACGCGATCAAATTCCCCGATCTGGTCCATGCCGTGAAGATGGAGGCCGACCGCGCCTATCCGCAGGCCGGCAGCGCGCACGACACATTCTGGGACTTCGCGTCGCTCAGCCCCGAAACCACCCACATGCTGATGTGGGCGATGTCCGACCGCACGCTGCCGCGCTCGCTCCGCATGATGGAGGGGTTCGGGGTCCACACCTTCCGCCTCGTCAATGCGGCGGGCAAATCGAGCTTCGTCAAATTCCATTGGAAACCCAAACTCGGGATCCAGTCGACGATCTGGGACGAAGCGCTCAAGCTGCAGGCGGCGGATAACGATTACCACCGCCGCGATCTGTTCGAAGCGATCGACCGCGGCGCGTTCCCTGAATGGGAATTGGGCATTCAGGTGTTCGATCAGGCATTCGCCGATGCCCAGCCGTACGACGTACTCGACGCGACCAAGCTGATTCCGGAAGAAGTGCTGCCGGTGCGGATCATCGGGCGGATGGTACTCAACCGCAACGTCGACAATTTCTTCGCTGAGACCGAACAAGTCGCGTTCCTGCCGACCAACGTGCCGCCGGGGATCGATTTTTCGAACGATCCGCTGCTGCAGGGGCGGCTGTTCAGTTATCTGGACACACAGAAATCGCGGCTGGGCACGACCAATTTCCACCAGATCCCGATCAACGCGCCGCGCTGCCCGTTCGGCAACTTCCAGCGCGACGGGATGATGCAGACTCAGGTGCCCAAGGGCCGGGCGAATTACGAGCCGAACAGTCTGGCGGCGCACGGCGAAGAGGGCGGCCCGCGCGAAAGCCCGGCGCGAGGCTTCGCCACCACCAATGCGGCGTCGGGCGATGACGAAACCGGCGACAAAGGGCGCGTCCGGTCCGAAACCTTCGCCGACCATTACAGCCAGGCGCGGTTGTTCTACCGTTCGCAGGACGCGCATGAACAGGCGCATATCGCGTCGTCGTTCGTGTTCGAACTGTCCAAGGTCGGGTTGCTCGATCAGGTGCCGCCGCGGATGGTGGCGAACTTGCGCAACGTCGACGAGGATCTCGCGAAACGTGTCGCGGCCGGGCTGGGGATCGCGCTCCCGAAAAAGGCAGCTGCCGCGAAGGAGCCGATCGACATGGATCCGTCCGACGCGCTGTCGATCCACAAGAACATGAAGGACACGCTGGAGGGCCGTGCGGTCGGCATCCTGATCGCCGACGGCACCGACGCCGCCGCGCTCAAGTCGCTGGTCGGTGCGATCCAAAAGGCGAAGGGCAAGGCCGTGATCGTCGCGCCGAAGGTCGGCGGGGCGAAGCTGTCCGACGGCAGCCAGCAAAAGGCCGACGGCCAGCTGGCGGGGACGCCGTCGCAACTGTTCGACGCAGTGGCGATCCTCGTTTCCGACGACGGCTGCGCAGCGCTTCTGAAGGAGTCGGCCGCGGTCGAATTCGCGATGAACGCCTTCGGTCATCTGAAAGCGATCGGCGCCAGCGACGCCGCGCAGCCGCTGCTCGACAAGGCGGGGGTCGAAAAGGACGACGGCGTCACGGGCGCGGACGGTGCTTTCGTGTCGGCAGCAACCAAGCGCTATTACGATCGCGAGCCCACACTCCGCACGCTCGCCTGAGTCCGGTCGGGTCCGGGGGTGGCGCCCCGGACCGCCGAGCTTGCAATGTTGGATTCCGCCGGGCACGCCGATGTGGCGTTGCGCGGCACCTTCGAAAACTTCCGCATCGTATCGGTGACGCGGTCCGCGTTAACCCTTCGCCCCCTTGCGCGCCGCGGATCGAGCGCCGATGTAGGTGGCCGCAAGGGCATAAGGACCAAGAGACACTCTATGCATAATCCGTTCGAAACCGGCAATTTCGCTCCTCCGGGGTTCCGCACCGATCCGATCACCGGCGGCCTCGTGCCGATCGTCATCGAACAGTCGAACCGCGGCGAGCGCAGCTTCGACATCTATTCGCGGCTGCTGCGCGAACGCATCATCTTCGTGACCGGCGGGGTCGAGGACCATATGGCCTCGGTCATCTCCGCCCAGCTGCTCTTCCTCGAGTCGGAGAACCCGAAGAAGGACATCTTCATGTACATCAACTCGCCGGGCGGTGTCGTCACGGCGGGCATGGCGATCCACGACACGATGCAGTACATCCGTCCGCGCGTCGGCACGGTGTGCATGGGTCAGGCCGCATCGATGGGCAGCTTCCTGCTTGCAGCAGGCGAGCCGGGTATGCGCGTCGCGCTGACCAATGCGCGGATCATGATCCACCAGCCGTCGGGCGGGGCGCAGGGCATGGCGTCGGATATCGAGATCCAGGCCAAGGAAATCCTGCGTATCCGGCACCGGATGAACACGCTATATGCCAAGTATACCGGCAAGTCGCTCGAAGAGATCGAGCGTGCGATGGATCGAGACAAGTTCCTTGAGGCCGACGAAGCCAAGGAATTCGGGCTGATCGACGAAGTGTTCGAAAAGCGTCCGGCACTGACCGAGGACGCGTCGTAAGCCAAAGCGTCGGCCGGACTACGATCGTCGTAAACGCGAAATTTTGTCGATTGTAGTATGACCGAGCGTCGGGCTAGGATGACCGATGCCCAAACGCGCCCAGGTTGTTGGGCGCCCAAGGATGATGTGAATGACCAAACTCAGCGGCGGCGATTCCAAAAGCACGCTTTATTGCTCGTTCTGCGGCAAGTCGCAGCACGAGGTGCGCAAGCTTATCGCCGGCCCGACGGTGTTCATCTGCGACGAGTGCGTCGAGCTGTGCAACGACATCATCCGTGAGGAAACCAAGTCCGCCTTGGTCTCCAAGAAGGATGGCGGCGTGCCGACTCCGCAGGAAATCTGCGACGTGCTCGACGATTATGTGATCGGTCAGGTTCGCGCCAAGCGTGTCCTGTCGGTGGCGGTGCATAACCATTACAAGCGCCTGAACCATGGTCAGAAGGGCGCCGATGTCGAACTCGCCAAGTCGAACATCCTGCTCGTCGGGCCGACCGGCTGCGGCAAGACCCTGCTCGCCCAGACGCTGGCGCGAATCCTCGACGTGCCTTTCACCATGGCCGATGCGACGACGCTGACCGAAGCCGGCTATGTCGGCGAGGATGTCGAGAACATCATTCTCAAACTGCTCCAGGCCTCCGACTATAATGTCGAGCGGGCGCAGCGTGGGATCGTCTATATCGACGAAATCGACAAGATCAGCCGCAAGGCCGAGAACCCCTCGATCACGCGCGACGTGTCGGGCGAGGGCGTGCAGCAGGCGTTGCTCAAGCTGATGGAAGGCACGACGGCATCGGTGCCGCCGCAGGGCGGGCGCAAGCATCCGCAGCAGGAATTCCTGCAAGTCGACACGACCAACATCCTGTTCATTTGCGGCGGCGCGTTCAGTGGCCTCGAAAAGATCATCGGCGACCGCCTGCAGGGCAAGTCGATCGGCTTCGGCGCGCATGTCGCCGGACCGGACGAGCGCAAGACCGGCGAGACGCTCAAGTCGGTCGAGCCCGAGGATCTGCTGAAATTCGGCCTGATCCCCGAGTTCGTCGGTCGCCTGCCGGTGATCGCGACGCTCGAGGACCTCGACACCGCGGCGCTGGTGAAGATTCTGAGCGAGCCGAAGAACGCGTTGGTCAAGCAGTACCAAAAGCTGTTCGAGATGGAGGACGTCAAGCTCGGTTTCACCGACGACGCGCTCGTCACCGTCGCCAAGAAAGCGATCGATCGCAAAACCGGCGCGCGCGGGCTGCGCTCGATCCTCGAGGGGATATTGCTCGACACGATGTTCGACTTGCCGGGGATGGACGGGGTCGATGAAGTGATGATCGACAGCGACGTGGTGCTCGGCACCAAGGAGCCGATCCGCGTCTATGCCAAGAAGGAAAAGGAAAAAGCCGGCGACGCGGCCTGACCCGGACCTGAAGGACTGAACGGCGGGCGTCGATCCATCGGGGTTGGCGCCCGCTGGCATTTGGAGGAGGGGCGATGCTCGAACTCAGGCCGAACTGCGAATGCTGCGACCGCGACTTGCCGCCGGACAGCGCCGATGCGCGGATCTGTACGTTCGAATGCACCTTTTGCGCCGCGTGCGTCGATACCGTGTTGAACGGAGTCTGCCCCAATTGCGGGGGTAATTTCGTGCCGCGACCGATTCGTCCCGCGCCTTTGCTGGCGACACGGCCGGCATCGACCACGCGCGTGTTCAAGCCCGAAGGGTGCGCGAAAGCGGCATGAGCGACATTCGCGACGCGACAGAAGCAGAGCGCGCCGCGGTGGCCGCGATGCTGGCGCGCGCGTTCGCCGACGATCCGGCAACCTCCTACATCTTCCCCGACCCCCGCGATCGCGCGAAACGACTGCCGCGGCTGTTCGCCTTGCTGTTCGATGAGGATGCTCAGGGCATGCGGCTGGTTACGGGCGAAGCGCAGGCGGCGACGCTCTGGCGCAAGCCCGGCGAGGCGTCGGTCGGGCGGCTGGAGATGCTGCGCCAGCTGATCCCGATGCTTTCGACCTTCGGCACCGCGCTGGCGCGCGCACTACGCGTGTCGGACGCGATCGACGCCCATTACCCTTCCGGGCCGTTCTGGTACCTGCACATCGCCGGTGTCGATCCGGCGTATCAGGGCAGGGGGCTGGGCGGCGCGTCGATCCGCGAAGCGCTGGCGCGCGCTGCCGGCGACGGCGTGCCCGCCTATCTGGAGACCGCGACCGAGCGCAATATCGGCTTGTACCACTCGCTGGGGTTTGCGGTGACGAGCGAGTGGCACGTGCCCAAGGGCGGCCCCAAATTCTGGTCGATGCTGCGCCCCGCCTAACGGCTGACCGAATCGTTCCAGCGCATCATCGCCATGAACACGAATAGATCGCCCTCCAGCGTGCGAGTGGCCGGCCACGTCGCGCGGTACTGGACGAACCACCGACCGTTGGCCGAGCAATAGAGATAGGCGTCTGACCGCACTTTCATCGTGCTGCCCGCGAAATTGGAGGTGAAGGTATAGCTGGCATGATACCCTTCGGCCCTGACTCCAGCATAGGGCGAACCCGGCAAATCCTCGGCGCGCAGCGACACATTGGTATATGACGGGGAGCGCGTGATCGCGCCCTTGATCCCTGCATATTCGTCGCGGCACAGCGCACTGCGTTCGGAAGGACCGGTCGATGCGCTCATCGGGTAGATGTACATCGTGATGCTCATCAATTTTTCGCCGCCGCGGATCAGGTCATACGTAGCCGATGCATCGGTGCCGGACGCGTTATATTCCGCAACCTTGGTGCGCCGGAAATCGCCGGTAGCCAGCGAAAAGGCGGTCGATGTCCCAACATGCCGATAAGGATCGGCCGCGTTGGTGATATCGCGCGCCTGACCAAAAGCCGGCGACGCCATCGCCGCCGCCGCAAGCAATAGCGCGCTGGTCGCGCGCCGCACGAGTGCCGATCCAAACAAACTCCGCCGCATCAGAATACCCCCGGAATGAACCGCCGTACGCGCAGCGCATAGGCATCATAGTCGGCCCCGAACTGCGCGTGCAAGAGCCGCTCTTCGTAGCGGACGCGCATCCCCGTCGCGAGCGCATAGAGTGGCACCGCGACGATCAGGTTGCGGGTATGGCCGTAAGCGATCGCCATCGCGACCAGGAACAGGAACAGCGCGACATAGATGGGGTGACGCACCCATGCGAACGGGCCGTTCTGCACCAGCGTGTGATCGCTGCGTGTTCGCGCGACCAACGCCCAATTCTTCCCCATCGCGCGCGACGAGGCGTAAAACAGGCCGACCGCACTCGCCATCAGGGCCATTACGACGATCGCCTCGACGATCGCCTTGGCCGATAGCGGATCGAGTTTGACAGTGAGTCGGCCGAACCCTGCAAACCCGATCGCAATCCCCTGCACGACGATCCAGATCCATGACGCCGGCGCGGTGCCGGAATTGGCGACCTTTTCGCCGCGCTTCGCCCGCGCCCGCGCCGCGATCAACGCGATCGCGAACAGCACAAATCCCAGCCCCAGCGCGATGAGCCCCGGGAGGCCAACGGGATCGGTCGGGAAGAACGGCATTCAGACCAGCTCCAATGGCGCATTAGACGCAAATACTGTGTTAGTCGTGTAATTCACCATCTATCGCCTGGTCAAGCCCGCCTGAAAATCCTCGACTGCTTTCGATCGTTTGAGCACCCGCGCGAACGGATCGACCACGACCCGGGCGCTGGCCGACGCATCGATCGTCGCGCTGCCCTCGGGCATCTCGACCTTGACCAGTTTGTCGCCGACCAGCACCTCGATCGGCATCGGAAAGGGCAAATTGTCGGGGGTCAGCCAGATCAGCGTCAGTTTGTCGCCGCTCCGCGCTTCGATCAATTCGGGCAGCGCCGCGCGTCGCAGATAGACGTCGAAGAACCAGTCATAGTCCTTCCCCGTGATCTTTTTGACGAACCCCTGATATTCGGTCGTCGATCCGTAGCGCGGAGTGAAATTGCCCGGTTTGGGGTCCGTGCGGCCATAGACTTCCATCCGCGTGACGTCCCAGAAATCCTTCTCGCCGATCAGCCAGCGCAGCGTGTGGAGCATCCACGCGCCCTTGTAATAAATGTCCTGGCCGGGTCCGCCTTTGCTCGGTTCGTACACCTCTTCTTCGGTCACGGGGCGGCCGCGCACGAGCGGCACGCCGTTCACGATCTTGTTGCGCTGCGAGTCCATCATCACCGCGTAGCGGGCATAGCCTTCGCGCCACAGCCCGTAGGCGGGCTGCATATATTCCTCATAGCCTTCGTGGAGCCAGTAATCGTCCCAATTCGCCGCGGTCAGCTGATTGCCGAACCATTCGTGGCCGAATTCGTGCTGGAACAGCCAGTCGAACCCTTCCGGCGCCTTGCGGTACGCGTTGCCGTAGGCGTTGATCGTCTGGTGCTCCATGCCGAGATGCGGCGTTTCGACCACGCCGACCTTTTCGTCGCCGAACGGGTACGGGCCGACATTGGCTTCATAGAAGTCGAGCGTGGGGGCGAATTCGGCGAACAGCGCTTTGGCCTGCGTCTCTTCGCCCGGCAAATACCAATAGAACATCGGGATCGTGTTGCCGAAGCGGCTTTTATAGTCGCCAGTGATCACCTCATACGGGCCGACGTTGAGCGCGATGGCATAGGTGTTGGGGTGCTTGATTTCCCAGTTCCATGTCGTCCGACCATCGGGCAGCGTGTCCATGCCGCGGAAAATGCCGTTGGACGGCGCCTTCAGCCCCTTGGGCGCGGTAATGTGAATTGTGACCTTGGCGGGTTCGCCGGTAGGGAAATCGAGGCACGGCCAGAGAATGTCGCAGCCATAGCCCTCGCTCGTCGTCGCCATCCACAATTGGCCACCAGCGGTTTTCGACCACACTACGCCATCGTCCCACGGCGCCTGCACCGCGACATGCGGCGTGCCGCCATAGGCGATCGTTGCGACGACTTGCTCACCCGCGGCGTACCTACGAGGAAGCTTGATAGTCAGCTTGCCTTCGGGGTTTGAGAAGGCCGAACGCGGCAAAACGTTTCCGTCGATCGCGATACCCTGCGGCCCCAGATTGCGGTCAAGGTCGAGTACCAGCTTATCGATCGGCTGTTTTGCCGTGAAGGTCAGCACCGCTTTGTTTCGAAACTGCTCGGTTTCGGGGATGACGACGAAGCTAAGGTCGGCCGATTCAAAGCGGACCTTTGCCTGATCGGGGTCGATGACACCGCCCGATTTCTGCGTCTGGGCGGTCAGCGCGGGTTCGCCCTTTTTGGGGAGTGCCGGCGCGCCAGCGGTCAGCGCAATCAAACTTATCCCCGCAAATGCGATGGTCGCCCAGCGTCGGTGATTGATGGAATCGACACGCTTCCCATATAAGACAGGAAACGCGCCACGCTCAGGCGCCCCCGGAGTGTTCATGACTACCCAATCCTTCCCCGTATTGCCGCTTCGCGACATTGTTGTTTTTCCGCACATGATCGTGCCGCTGTTCGTTGGCCGCGACAAGTCGGTTGCCGCGCTGGAAACCGCGATGGCCGCCGATAAGGAGATCTTTCTCGTCGCGCAGCTGGATCCCGCGCAGGATGATCCGGGCCGGGACGATCTCTATGACATGGGCGTTGTCGCCACGATTCTGCAATTGTTGAAACTCCCCGACGGCACCGTTCGCGTGCTGGTCGAGGGGAAGTCGCGGGCGACGTTGACCGAATTGTCGGGCGACAGCGATCACCTGACCGCCGAGATCGCGCGGATCGACGAAGCGCCGCTGCAAGGCGTCGAGATCGCCGCGCTGATGCGGTCGGTGATCGATCAGTTCGAGAATTATTCGAAGCTCAACCGCAAGCTGCCCTCCGAAACCGCGGTGCAGATGAGCGAGATCGAAGAGCCCTCGCGGCTCGCCGATTCGATTGCCGGCAATATCGCGATCAAGGTCGCCGAGAAGCAGGCTTTGCTGATCGAGCTCGACCAGTCGAAGCGGCTTGAGATGGTCTATGCCTTCATGGAAGGCGAGCTCGGCGTTTTGCAGGTCGAGAAGAAGATCAAATCGCGGGTCAAGCGCCAGATGGAGAAGACCCAGCGCGAATATTACCTCAACGAGCAGTTGAAGGCGATCCAGCGCGAGTTGGGCAATGAGGGTGAGGAAGGCGACGGCGACGAGATCGCCGAGCTGACCCAAAAGATCGCGACGCTCAAGCTGAGCAAGGAAGCGCGTACTAAGGCGACGACCGAGCTCAAGAAATTGAAGACGATGGCGCCGATGAGCGCCGAGGCGACCGTGGTGCGCAACTATCTCGACGTGCTGCTTGGCTTGCCATGGGGCAAGAAGTCGAAGCTCAAGAAGGATATCGCAGCGGCGCAGGCGGTGCTCGACGAGGACCATTATGCGCTCGAGAAGGTCAAGGACCGGATCGTCGAATATCTCGCGGTGCAGGCGCGCACCAACAAGCTCAAGGGGCCGATCCTGTGCCTCGTCGGCCCGCCCGGCGTGGGCAAGACCAGCCTGGGCAAGTCGATCGCCAAAGCCACCGGCCGCGAATTTATCCGCCAATCTTTGGGTGGTGTGCGCGATGAAGCAGAAATTCGCGGGCATCGGCGCACCTATATCGGCTCGCTGCCGGGCAAGATCGTCACCAACCTGAAGAAGGCGGGGACCAGCAACCCGCTGTTCCTGCTCGACGAGATCGACAAGCTCGGTCAGGATTTCCGCGGCGATCCGGCGTCGGCGCTGCTCGAGGTGCTCGATCCCGAACAGAACAACAAGTTCCAGGACCATTATCTCGAAATCGACATCGACCTGTCGGACGTGATGTTCGTGACCACGGCGAACACACTCAACCTGCCGCAGGCGCTGCTCGACCGGATGGAGATCATCCGACTCGAAGGTTATACCGAGGACGAAAAGGTCGAGATCGCCGAACGCCACCTGATCGCCAAGCAGGTCGAAGCGCACGGGCTGAAGGACGGCGAATTCACGCTGACCCATGACGGTCTGCGCGCGCTGATCCAGATGTACACGCGTGAGGCGGGTGTTCGCACGCTCGAGCGCGAGATCGCCAAGCTGGCGCGCAAGGCGCTGCGCCGGATTCTCGAAGGCAAGGCGACCAGCGTGACGATCACGCCGGAAAACATCTCCGAATTCGCCGGCGTGCAGAAATACCGCCACGGCCTGTCCGAGAAGGAAGATCAGATCGGCGCGGTTACCGGACTCGCTTGGACCGAAGTCGGTGGCGAATTGCTGACGATCGAAAGCGTCACGGTGCAGGGCAAGGGAATGGTCCGCACCACCGGCAAGCTCGGCGACGTGATGAAGGAATCGGTCGAAGCGGCGATGAGCTTCGTGCGCGCCAGCGCCCCGCGTTACGGGATCAAGCCGAGCCTGTTCGCGCGCAAGGACATCCACGTCCATCTGCCCGAAGGGGCGGTGCCCAAGGACGGGCCGTCGGCGGGGATCGGGCTGGTGACCTCGATCGTCTCGACGCTGACCGGCATTCCGGTGCGGCGCGATATCGCGATGACCGGCGAGGTCACGCTGCGCGGTCGCGTGTTGCCGATCGGTGGTCTGAAGGAGAAGCTGCTGGCGGCACTGCGTGGCGGCATCACCACCGTGCTGATCCCGCAGGAGAACGAGAAGGACCTGGTCGAAATCCCTGCGAACATTCGCGAAGGGCTGACGATCATTCCGGTCGAGCATGCCGATGAGGTGCTGCGACTGGCGCTCACCCAACCGCTCGAACCGATCGACTGGACCGAGGCGGATGAGCTGGCGGCGCTGCCACCAGCCGCGGTGCCGGCACCGGGTGAAATGCACCATTGAAACGATCCGCCGCAAAATCCCTCTTCCGGGGCGACGATGCGGCGGAATTGTTTGACTCGTTAACGGCGAGCCGCCTTACTGCGCGGCTTGCGGATCGCCGCGAGTCTCTATTACGTCACAATGACTACGCACTCTAAACGGGGGTTTCGGGGACGATGAATAAGCAAGAGCTGATCGGCGCAGTGGCTGACACGGCGGGCCTGAGCAAAGGCGACGCGAGCAAGGCAGTCGAGGCCGTGTTCGACGTGATCGGCGGCGCGCTGAAAAAGGGCGACGAGGTTCGCCTGGTCGGCTTCGGCACCTTTTCCGTGTCCAAGCGCAAGGCGTCCACCGGTCGCAACCCGCGGACGGGCGAGCCGATGACGATCAAGGCTTCGACTCAACCCAAGTTCAAGGCGGGCAAGGGCCTGAAGGACTCGGTCAACTGATGGGCCGCTGCCCCCACGGGGGGCTGGACAATCCCAACCCGATCGTCTTAAGGCGATGGCAATGGGGCGGCGCTAGACGTCGCCCCTTCCTTTTGCGGCCCGTGCGGGGCTGCGATCGGGCGCGTAGCTCAGCGGTAGAGCACACCCTTCACACGGGTGGGGTCACAGGTTCAATCCCTGTCGCGCCCACCATCGCCCTCGGGCGATTGGTCATTTCCACAGGCGGCAGACAAAAAAAGGCGGCCCCGAAAGGCCGCCTTTAGGTTGTTTCCGGGGAGGGCCGGAGATCAGAACTTTGCGCTGAGTTCGAAGCCCCAAGTCCGGGGAGCGTTCAAGTTGCCATAATCGCCCAGGATGCCGCCATAGTTGGTCGAAACGAGCGTGGTCCCGTTATAGTTGTAGACCGGCGACGAGTTCGCGGCCGAGCGGCGATAGACGTAGGTCCGGTTGAGCAGATTGCGCGACCAGAAGGCGAGCGTGACCTTGTTGCTGTCGTTCACCGCAATGTCCGTCAGCGCAATGCGGCCGTTGACGATGAAGCTCGCGTCGGTCTTGGTCGGCTCAAGCTGGAAGCTGTACTGGCTGCTCGCATAGTTGGCGTCGAGGTGGATGCGAACCTTCGTGCTCTTAATGCCGACCGGGATTTCGTAGTCGATCGAACCCGATGCGGCATTGTTCGGCGTGTACACGATGTAGAGCTGCTGCGGTAACCCACCGGTGATCGAGTTCACCGCCGACGGAGCCTTCCAATAGGTGTAGGCGTAGGACGCGGTTAGCGTCAGCCCGGCGATTGGCCTCACCGTCAGATCGGCTTCGATACCGCGGATCTTGCTGGTGCCGGCATTCTGGGTCTGTTCGATATGCGAGCCGTTCGTCGGGCTGGCGCCGTTGGTGTCGAACAGATCGAAATCGAACTGGGTATTGCTGCGATCCATGATGTACCCGGCCAGGTTCAGGCGAACGCGGCGATCGAAGAACTCCATCTTCGCACCGACCTCGTATGACTTCACCGATTCGGGCCCGAAGGCGTTGAAGCTCTGCGAACGATCATTGGCGCCACCAGCACGGAAACCCGTCGAATATTTGGCGTACAGGTGGATATCCCGGCTGGCGTCGATCGCGATGTTGAACATCGGATCGAAGCGACTGATGCTGTTCGAGAAGGTGAACGGCGTCGCGACGCTGTTCGGAACGGCGTTGATCGGGTTCAGGTCGGACCGGTTGTTGATGACGTAGAGCTGACCGCGGCGCTTGTCCTTGGTGAACCGACCGCCGGCGGTGACGTGCAGCCAGTCGAGGTCACCCGGCGTGTAGGTCACGTTGCCGAACACGGAGTAGTTGTGGTCGTACGCTTCGCTGGCGCGGGTGATGAACTGACAGCTGTTGGCGAACTGCGGAACGATCGTCGCCAGCGTGTTGGCGCACGACGCGGCGTAAGGCTGGTAGCCGGAATTTGCCGAAGTGACCGTGCCGGTGACGATCGGGCTACGGATCGTGTAGGCCGTTCCGTCCGCGTTCCACTGGTTGCTCAGCGGGGTCGCGGCATACTCCGTGGCGCGCTCGGTAAAGTAATAGGCGCCGACGACATAGTCGAACCCGCCCGAGCTACCAACGGCCTGGAATTCCTGACTGAACTGGTTTTGCTTGAGGAACGACAGGCTGTAGCGGCTGAACGTGCCCGTGGTGTTAAGCGCGGTAGGGTTCGCGGTATTGACGACAAACGGCGAGAAGGAGCTGCGCTCTGGGCCGCCGGAGTTATCCCACTGATCGGTGCTCACACCGCGCCACGCGGTGATCGAGCGCAGTTCGAGCCACGGTGCGGCCGTGTAACGCAGATTGACCGATACGCCGTGGGTGATGTCGACGCTTGGCTGCTGAGGGACGCCGACATCCGCGACGCTCTGACGATTCGGATATACGCCGACCAGCGGTGCCTTGGGCGCGATGCAGATCGGGCGTCCGGCGGCGGCCTGAGCCGCGGTGATGGTGCCGCCGCAAGCGATCGGCGCTGCCGCCCCGGTCCCCGGAACAAACAGCGACGTCCCGAGCACGCCCGTTTGCGGGTTGGTGTAGGTGCCGACCGCATAGTTGTTCGGGTTATAGTTCAGTAGCTGGCTGTAATTGGGGGTGTTCTCGTCCTTCGCATAGTCATAGGCGACATCCGCGGTGAACCCCTCGAACGGCTGCCAGCGCGCCGCGATACGGCCGCCCTTGCGGTCGTAGTAATTCCAGCCGGTCGAACCCGCCAGAGGGTCCTTCACGGTCGGATCCTGATGCTGATAAATGCCGTCGAGCTTCAGCGAGATGTTGGCAAAGGACGGCAAGTCGACGTGGATTTCTCCATTCCGGCTGCCATAATTCCCCACACCCCCGACGATGCGCCCGCCGAACACGCCGGTCGGGGCTTTGGTGACCAGCGACAGCGCGCCGCCTTCGGTGTTACGCCCGAACAGCGTGCCCTGCGGGCCCTTCAGGATTTCGATCCGCTCGACGTCGAACAAGCCGGCGTTCAGGCCCTGGGTCTTCCCCAGCGCGACACCGTCGATATAGACGCTGACGCCGCCGTCGCGCGCCGTCTGGTTTTGATCGTAGGGAACGATACCACGGATGCCGATGGTCAGTGCCGACTGGCGCGCTTCGAACGTGGCGACCCGCAGCGACGGCACCGAGCCATCGGCAAGATTGAACAGGCTGAGCACGTGGCGATCCGTGATCGACTGGGTATCCAGCACGCTGATCGAGATCGGCGTCTTTTGCAGGTTGGTCGAAACCTTGGTCGCGGTGACGATGATGTCAGGAATGCTGTCGGCCGAAGGCTCATCGGCCTGTGGAGCCGGAGCCGGTGCAACAGGCTTGTCCTGTGCCAGCGCAGGCGTGGCGGTCAGCGCGAGCAGCGCTCCACCCAACAACAAGTGCAGGCGAAAGCCCTTTTGAGAATTCATGTCCCTGATCTCCACAGATCGGCGCCGCTTGGCGCTCGTCAGGTGATTGTCGACGATCCATCTGCGAGTCGGTCACCCCCTCTCGCTGCATCGTCCGAGCGAGGCTCTAGGAAGCGATTGCGACGGTCAGGTGAAAGTAACGAGACTCAGGGGTGACTCTTCTGTGAAAGTTTCAAGACAGTGCCCAAGCGCCACAGGTCCGATTACTCCGCCGCCCATCCCCAGGGGCGTTCGCGGAACCACTTGGTGATGACATATTTGACCCCCGCGCGAACTTTCATGCCCTGATGGATGGTACTCGGATTGGGTGTTCCGTCCGGGCGGAGGTTATTCCATGCGAGCAATTTGCCCGTTTCGGGCTGGACGATCTTGTCGATCGCCTTGAACCGAGTCGCGCCGCCGGCTTCGGGTTCGTTGAGATAGACCATGACGGTCCAGGTGCGGTTGCCCGCGACGCTGCAATATTGCACGAAGTCGACGCCCGACGGTTCGAAATAGTCGGTATGGCCCTTGAATTCCTGTCCCACCGCGTAGCGCTGGCCCTGCATCGGCTCGCCGTGCGCGGGATCGAGTTGTGCGAACTCGGCGATCAGCCGTTCGACCTCGACCACGGCGGGGTTGAGCGGGTCGAGGTCGCACGTCTCGCTCGTGCGGAACGCGTCGTCGCCATTATAGTCGGAGACGGTCGAGGGGCGGCGCGTGCTGTCGATCAGGGCAATCAGGGTCGAACAGAGACCGGCGTCGAGGAAGCCGCGCTTCTGGAACAGCGTCAACTTGGGGCTGGGCGTGCGCTGTACGCCCGGCTGCGCCATGATCTGCGCGACGACGGGTTCGGACGGGTGGCCCGATCCCAGCGTGGGGGGCGTTGGCGCGCTGGGGGAGGTCATCCGTCGTTCCTGCCGCAAATCACGCGTGACCGATAGTCTTGACCACGCGCCCCCCGTGCCGCTAGGGCCGGGCGCTTCGTGGCGATCGTAGTTCAATTGGTTAGAGCGTCGGCTTGTGATGCCGGATGTTGCGGGTTCAAGTCCCGTCGGTCGCCCCATTTTTCCCGTCAGGCTGCTTTGCGCTGGCTCTCGCGCTGCTAAAACATTATTACGCAGCTTCGTAATTTTATTCTCCACCCCGGAGCAGCCATGACTTCCGTTTGGGACCTTCCCGATTTCGACGACCATGAGGGCGTCCACCTGTTCCGTGATCCCGACAGCGGGCTGACCGCGGTCATCGCGATTCATTCGACCAAATTGGGCCCGGCGGCGGGTGGCGTGCGCTTCTGGCATTATGCCGACAGCAACAAGGCGATCACCGACGCGCTCAGGCTGTCGCGCGGGATGAGCTACAAGAACGCGATGGCCGACCTGCCGATGGGCGGGGGCAAGGGCGTCGTGCTGGCGTCGAAGCCCGGCGAGAGCATCAGCTCTGCGCAGCTTGAGGCGTTCGGTCGCGCGGTCGAATCGCTTGGCGGTCGCTACGTCACCGCCGAGGATGTCGGCATGTCCGAAGCGAGCATGAAGACGATCGCGACGATGACGCGCCACGTCTCCGGCTTGCCGGTCGCGGCGGGCAGCGCGGGCGGCGATCCCGGGCCTTTTACCGCGAACGGTGTCTATCTGGGCGTCAAGGCCGCGGCGAAGCGCGGGCTGGGCGTCGAGGCGATGGCGGGCGTGCATGTCGCGATCCAGGGCGTCGGCAGCGTTGGCGGCGGGCTCGCCAGGCTGCTGGCGAAGGACGGCGCAAAGCTGACGCTGGCCGACGTCAATACCAACCGGGCGGCGGCACTAGCCGCCGAACTCGGCGCGGCAACTGTCCCGACCGAGGAGATATTGAGCCTCGAAGCCGATGTTGTCAGCCCCAACGCGCTCGGCGCGATCCTGACCGAAGCGTCGATCGCAGCGCTCAATACCAAAGTCGTCGCGGGCGGCGCCAACAACCAGCTGGCGACGCGCGAAGACGGCGCGCGGCTGCATGCGCGCGGCATCACCTATGCACCCGACTATGTCATCAACGCCGGCGGCATCATCAATGTTGGGCTCGAATATCTGGGGCAGGGCGACCGCGCCGAGGTCGAGGCCCGGATCGCGCGCATCCCGGACCGGCTGATTCAGGTCTGGGACGAAAGCGACCGCACCGGTTTGCCTGCGGCGGACGTGGCGGATGCGATCGCGCGGCGGCTGATCGGGCGCGGCTGAACGCCGCGAAAGTTGACACTAGGTTGACACTAACACGCTGCCGCTTTGCTTGGTGCGTGGCGCCAAACTTCACGATCTTCGCCCATGGCTAATAGCGAATTGCGGTAAAGTTTGCCCGCAAACCGTCCAAAGTGCCGCGCAACGCCGACCTTGGGCGGGTGCCAAAAAGGCTGGTGCCTGGCGCATGATCTCGACGATGTGAAAGAGCGTTTGAGCCAGGCTGACACGCGAAATCCAACATTGCCAGCACAGTTTGCGAACGAAGCACAGGAATGCCCGCTCTCGCGGCAACCGCCACGAGAGCGGACACCCGTCAGGTCGGATCAGGCGCCGGATCGCACGAACGGCGGCACCGGACCGATGTCCTTCCCCGCGTCACGTGCCGCGGACGCCGCGGCGTTGATGAAGTCCCATACCTGCTTGGTGAAGCCGGCATCGACCTTGCCTTCCCATGTGCCCATGTCGGCGTACATGCGCGCCGATCCTTCCCACATCGCCGGGGTCGCGTTGCGGCTGAAGGGTTCGAGCAGCGTGAACCACTCGCGCACGAACGCCAACGCCGCGTCGCTTGCCGGATCGAGCGGAAGCGCCGCTTCGATCCGGGCGCTCAGCGCGCGCCATTGTGCGAGATAGTCCATCGTCGAGAAGGCCGGCGCGTCGATCATGTGTTCGCGCCACTCGGTCTGCTCTTCGGGCGTGTAATAGCGGTCGATTACCGCTTTCCACGCATTGGCCTGATTGGTCATAACCTCTTCTCCGTCCCTGATGAGCGAGCAAAAAGTCGCGGCATCGAGCGGCTCGCCTCGGCCGATGCGGGACAATGCGGAATCGATGAGCGTGATAGCGTCGGCAATTTCCTGTGCCTGGCTGGCAAGGCGGCCGCGTTGCGCGCCCAATAACGCGGCGAGGTCGACCGGCTTGCGGTCGAACAGGCGCTTGATATCGCCGAGACTGAGCCCGGCCTTTTTGAGCGCCACGATGCGATGGATCTGCTCCAGATCGGACGGCCCGAACCAGCGCCGACCGGACTGCGTGCGCAGCGGCGATATCAGCCCGCGGGCTTCATAGAAGCGCAGCGCGCGCGAGGTCAGGCCGGTGCGGCGAACCACGTCATCGATGGCAAACGAATCACTCATGCGGCTCTTATGCCGGTTGACGTTGGGTCAACATCAAGCGACTTTTTGGATAGAAAGCGACTTTCCGGGGACCGGGGCTAAGAACCGCCCCAATCAAACGATGTGGGCGCCGGTCGCCCCTTCAGATATGCCGTAGCCACGTCGTGAAACGGAAACCCTTTCCTCAACAGCGACGCCAATAATCGCCGCACATTGGCGTAGCTGGCGGCGCTGGTCCGGATCGCGGGGTCGCTGTTGAACCACGGCATCGAAATGACCAGTCCGCGCGGTGAGCTGTCGATCGCGCGCCCGCGCTGTTGCGCGAGCCGGCGGCGGACGGTGCTGATCGGCATGTGTAGTGCGTCGGCAATTGCCGCCGGACGCACCGGCTTGAGCAGGCTGGCCGGGACCGGCGGATGCACCGCGGCATAACGGCGCGACAGTTCGGGGCTGATCGTGACCAGCCTGAAATTGGCGCACAGCACCGCCGAAAAGATGACGAGGTCGGTCCAGTCCTGATGCGTGCCGAGATTGCTCACCGCCACCGCCAGCATCATGTCCGCCGCCGCCTGTGCACCGTCCTGCCAGTCGTAGCTGCCGGTAGCATCCTCCCAGTCGCCGGTCGGCAGGAAGGGCAGGAAGTCTTCGACAAAGCGCACGAAACAATCGTGCGCCAGTTCGGTCAGCGCGCGGATCGGCGCGTCGCCGTCGGACAGCGCGGTCGCGATCAGGCCGTCGCCGGTGCGACAGCAACGCCCCTCGTCGATCAGGAACCCGATTTGCCGGCGGCACGTTTCGAACGGCAGCCCCAGTGATTGTGCGAGCGCGTGGACCGAGATCGTCTGCCCGCGCATGGTCTGACGCTGCACCAGCACGAACAATCCGAAGCGCACCACGCTGCCATCGAACAGCGGCAGCGCCGAATGGAAGATGGTCGTCTGCATTTCGGCGAGCAGCCGAGTCATGGCGCGGATCGGCAAGCTGTCGATGGAATCCGAATCGGGCACGGTGCACCATCGCAGAGGGCGAGCCGCCGCTCAACGCGGGCTTTCGCCGAAACGCGCCACGCTGCCCCGGACCGGGTAGATCAGCCGTCAGGCGAGGGCGCGACCTGCGGCGCCCGGCGCGCGGCGACTGCCTTTCTCAGCCGCAGCCACGACAGCAGGAACGGCCGCAGCGCGGGCGAGGCAGTGTTGGGATTCTCGATATCGATGTGGAGTTGCTTGAACTGCGAATAGATCATCACGCTCATGATCGCGGCGTAGAAGCACCAGACCGAGGCAAAGGCATGTTGCTTCAGGGCCTCCGCGATCGACAGCGCGACGACATTGAGCACGCCATAGGTCCTGACGACGCGGTGGCTCGACAGCAGCAGCGCGCCGCAGGTCGCCAGGATGTACAGCCCCGATATCCACAGCGCGCCGGTCATCGGGTTACGATAGGCGATCGAATTCTGTTCGATCACGCAGCTGCTGGGCAGGAAGATGATCCCCGACGCATTCCACGCGAACACCACCGCCCCCGCCGCGACCAGCCCCAGAATGGCCTTTCGGCGACCGCCCGGCGGCTCCATCAACGCCACTGCCACCGGCATCAGAAACGGCAGAATGCCGTGCGCATAGAGCATGAACAGGAAGGCGACATGGTCGAACCCGATTTTGCCGATCCGGCCCTCGAGCCCGAGCCACACCAGGCCTTCGGTAAATTGATGCAGCGCGAACAGCATCGGCACCGCGGCGAACAGCAAGGTGCGCGGTTCGCGCACCTGACGCAGCGTCGCGATGCCGATCGTCGCGATCACGGCGGAACCGGTAAAGCTCGCGGTGGCCGAAAAGCACATGCAATTTTCTCCGACCGACACCAAGGCAAGCGAATCGTCAAAGGGCTAGCCGATAATTGCGGGGGCGCCATGCGTAATTTTCCCGCCGTTGCGCGGGCGCGCGATCACACCTAAACGCTCGGACACCGTGGCCAGCCTTCATGCCCTTGCAAACCCGGCGCGTTTCCTGCGCCTCGCGCGTCCGTTGACGCCTGCTTTGCTGTGGCCGGGCGTGGCGCTGATCGTGTTCGGGTGTTGGGCCGGCCTGACACAGACCCCGCCCGATTATCTGCAGGGCGAGAGTGTGCGCATCCTTTACATTCACGTTCCAACCGCGTGGCTGGGCATGGCGGGATGGAGCGGGATTGCGGTGTCGAGCATCGTGTTCCTCGTGTGGCGGCATCCGCTGGCGCGGATCGCCGCGCGCGCGATCGCCTGGCCGGGGGCGTTGTTCGCGTTTCTGTGCCTTGCCACCGGATCGATCTGGGGACGCCCGACCTGGGGGACGTGGTGGGAATGGGACGGGCGGCTGACCAGCATGTTGCTGCTGTTCTTTGTCTACCTCGCATATATCGCGCTCGCCCGCGCCGACGCGGATCAGGGCGGGGACGGGCGCGTGCCCGCGATCTACGGGATTGCGGGAACGGTGCTGCTGCCGATCATCCGCTATTCGGTGGTATGGTGGAACACGCTGCATCAGGGCGAAAGCATCGGGATCACCAGTTCCAAAATCGCGCCGTCGATGCTGTGGCCGCTGTGGTTCACGCTGTCGGGGTTTACCCTGTTGTTTGCCGGAATCGTCCTGATGCGGATGCGCGCGATGCTCGCCACCGAGCGCCGCGAAGCGCGGCTGCGGCGGATGGCGGCGTGAACCACTGGCTCTACATATCGGGCGCCTATGCGCTCACGCTCGGCGCCAGCGCGGTGCTGACGCTGTGGAGTTGGCGCGCGATGCGTGCGGCAGAGCGCGACGGCAAGTGAAGCCCAAACATCAACGATTATGGCTCGCGGGTCTCGCGCTGCTCGCGGTGGTGGCAGCGGGGTTGCTCGCTTTGTCCGCGCTCAAGGATCAGGCGGCGTTCTTCTACGCGCCCTCCGACGTGAAGAAGCAGGGACTACCGCTGGGCAAGGCGGTGCGGCTGGGCGGGATGGTCAAGGCCGGGTCGGTGAAGAAGGCGGCGGACGGCGTGACGCTCGAGTTCGTCGTCGCCGATGCCAGCGCCACCGTGCCGGTCACCTTCAAGGGCATCGCGCCCGATCTGTTTCGCGAGAAATCCGGCGTCGTCGCCGAAGGCCAGTTCCAGCCCGACGGCAGCTTCGTCGCGAGCAATCTGCTGGCCAAGCATGACGAGAAATACATGCCCCCCGAAATGGCGGGCAAGATGAAATGATCGCCGAACTGGGGCTGGCCGCGTTGTGGATCGCGGCGGCGATGGCGGCGTTGCAATTGCTGCTGGCTGCGAACGTCGTCTGGCTGAGCCGTTCCCGCGCGAAAGCGGGGGGCCAGAGTCGCGAACACGGCGCTCGTGGCTCCTGGACCCCCGCTTTCGCGGGGAACCAGGTTCAGAAAATGGCATCGGCCATCCGTCCCGTTGCCATCGCACAGGGGCTGCTCGTGGCGCTCGCCTTGCTGTGCCTGATCCTCGTCTTTGCGCGATCCGACATGTCGGTGAAGCTGGTCGTCGAGAACAGCCACTCGCTCAAACCGATGCTCTACAAGATCGCCGGCGCGTGGGGCAATCACGAAGGGTCGATGCTGCTGTGGGTGACCATCCTGGGGATGGCGGGCGCGGCGGTGGCGATTTTCGAACGGCGGCTCGACGCGCGCACGCTGGCGGCGACGATCGGCGCGCAGGCGCTGATTTCGATGGGGTTTTACGCGTTTCTGTTGTTCGCCTCCAACCCGTTCGCGCGCGAATTTCCGGCGCCGGCGGACGGGCAGGGGCTCAACCCCTTGCTGCAGGACCCCGGTTTGGCGTTCCACCCGCCGACTTTGTACATCGGCTATGTCGGCATCTCGATCGCGTTTTCGTTCGCGGTCGGCGCGCTGGTGACGCGCGACGTCGGCCCGGCCTTCGCCCGCGCGATGCGGCCGTGGGTGTTGCTGGCGTGGATCTTCCTGACGTTGGGGATCACCGCGGGCAGCTACTGGGCGTATTACGAGCTCGGCTGGGGCGGCTGGTGGTTCTGGGACCCGGTCGAGAATGCGTCGCTGATGCCGTGGCTGGCGGCGACCGCGCTGCTCCATTCGGTGACGGTATTGGCGACGCGCGACGGGCTGCGCGCGTGGACGATCATGCTCGCGGTGGTGGCGTTTTCGATGAGCATGATCGGGACGTTTCTGGTCCGCTCGGGCATCCTGACCAGTGTCCATGCCTTTGCCGTCGATCCCGAGCGCGGGGCGTTCATCCTTGCCCTGCTCGCAATCTATATCGGCGGGGCGCTGGTGCTGTTCGCGCTCCGGATCGGGACGGTGCGACAGGGCACGACCTTCTCGCTGGTCAGCCGCGAAGCGGCGCTGGTCGCCAACAACCTGTTCCTAACGGTTATTTTGGGGATCGTGCTGATCGGCACGCTCTACCCGATCCTCGCGGCGGCGATGGGGGTGCAATTGTCGGTCGGCAAGCCGTTCTTCGACAAAACTGCGGGGCCGGTCGCGTTGCTGCTCGTGGTGTTCATGGCGATGGGCCCGCTGCTGCGCTGGCGCCGCGACGATCCCAGCGTGTTGCTGCGGCGGATGACATGGCCGGTGGCGGCGTTCGGCGCGACTCTGGTGGCGTTCGTGCCGTTCGCGTGGGGTGTCGGCGTGCTGCCGCTGCTCGGGCTGGCGCTGGCCGCAGGGTTGTCGGTGGCGAGCGTCGCGCCGCTGTGGAAGCGCAATTGGCGCCGTACGCCGCTGTTCACCTGGGGCATGGTCGTCGCGCATCTGGGGATTGCGGTCAGTCTGGCCGGGATGGCGAGCGATAGCGCGTTCACCAAGGAGGCTTTGATCGTCGCGCGGGTTGGGGAAGCGCATCGCGTCGGGCCTTATTACGTCACGCTCACCGGCTTGCGCCCGGTGATCGGCCCGAACTGGTCGGCGATCGCCGCCGATCTGAGCGTCACGCGCGGCGAGGGCGGCACGCCGTTCAAACTGTCGCCGCAGTCGCGCTTCTTTACCACCCCGCCGACCACCACCAACGAGTCCGCGATCGCGACTCGCCTCGATGGTCAACTCTACACCGTGCTGGGCGAGCGCGATCCGAGCGGTGGGTATCAGTTGCGATTGTGGTGGAAGCCGTTCGTGACGTTGATCTGGCTGGGCGGCGCGCTGATCGCGCTGGGGGGGATGCTGTCGCTGATCGGGCGCCTGCGACGCGAACGTCGCGCGGCGGACAAGGCGGCGTATGCATGAGGCGGCTGCTGCTCTGGCTGCCGGTGGCATTGTTCGCGGGGCTGTTCGCATTGGTCGGGGTCGGGCTACTGAGGCCCGCCGACCGGACGGTGCGCTCGGCGCTGATCGACAAGCCGCTGCCCGAATTCGTGCTGCCCGCCTTGGTGCCCGACAAGCCGGGACTGGCGCGAACCGGGTTCGGCGGGGGCAAGCCGCGGCTGCTCAACGTCTTCGCGAGTTGGTGCGTGCCGTGCGCGGCCGAGGCGCCGCAACTGACGAAATTGAAGGCGATGGGCGTGCCGATCGATGGAATCGCGATCAACGATACGAAGGCGGCGGTGACCGGCTTCCTCGACCGTTACGGCGACCCGTACGAGCGGATCGGCGACGATCGCGCGAGCAAGGTTCAGATCGCCCTGGGATCGTCCGGCGTGCCCGAAACCTTCCTGATCGATGCGAAAAGCCGGATCGTGCTCCAGCATGTCGGCGATATTCGCGCGGACGAGGTCGACGGCATCGCCAAAGCGTGGCGGGACGCGCGATGAAGCGGCTGAGTTTCCGGAGGCACGCGTGATCGGCTGGGTGATGCTTGGGCTGGTGATGGCGACCACGGCGGCGTTGCTCGTCGTGCTGCGCATGCCCAGACTATTGTGGCCGCTGGTCGGATCGGCGCTGATGCTGGGGGCTGCGGGCTATGCGTTGCAGGGCCGTCCGGCACAGCCCGGCCAGCCGGCGGTGGCGAACCGTATCAAGCTGCCGCCCGACCCGACCTACCTGCAACTGCGCGGTACCTTCTTTGGCCGATACGGTCGTGAAGCCGTGTATTTCGGGATTTCCGACCGGCAACTGGCCGATGGCGACGTCCAGTTCGCCGCGAGGATCGTGACCGGCGGGCTGCAATTCGCGCCCGACAATATCGCACTGTGGACCGAATTGGGGAATATCACCGCGCTGCACGACCGGGGCATCGTGACGCCCGCGTCACTGTTCGCGTTCAAGCGCGCGATGTCGCTCGCGCCAGAGCATCCCGGACCGCCTTTCTTCCTCGGGCTGGCCTATATCCGCGCGGGGCAATTCACCGAAGCACGCCCGTGGTGGGCGCGCGCGCTGCGGCTAACCCCTGTTGACGCCGCTTATCGCAGCGAGATTGCCGACCGGCTGGCGCTGCTCGACGCCGCGCTGAAAGACCCGCGGCTGCGCTGATTCAGCCGCCATGCCCGCTACCGGGCGGGGTCGAGGGCGGCTGGCCTGAATCCCGACCCGACGGAACCCCCGCTGAATCGTCTCTCCCGGTGGGGGATGGCGCGGTGCTCGGTGGGGCAACGGTGGCGGCGGCGGCGGGAGTCGGCGCCGCGACCGGTCCGCCGGTACCGGCGCGGGTGTAGACCACGCCGTTCACCGTTACCGAATCGGGCACGACCTCGGGCGCGACGCTGCTGTTGCTCGTGGCGCCATTCGCCCCGAACGCGCTCATTTTGCAGGCGGTGAGCGCCAGCGGCGCGACGACGACCAGAACGATCAGCTTCATGGGCGAGTCCCCCCTCATCCAGATAGGGAGCTATCCTGCCTCAAAAGTCGCGGCATTGCTTGCACAAAAACGCCGTCAGCCGATCCATGCTTCGAACGGCAGATCGAGCGCCTCGGCGACGGCCCGATGCGTGATCTTGCCCTTATAGACATTCAAGCCATTGGCGAGGTGGGGATCGGCCTTCATCGCGGCTTCGGCGCCCATGTTCGCCAGCTTGAGCGCGAACGGCAGGGTGGCGTTGTTGAGCGCGAACGCGCTGGTGCGGGCGACCGCGCCGGGCATGTTCGCGACGCAATAATGGATCACGCCATCGACCTCGAACACCGGGTCTTCGTGCGTCGTCGCGTGGCTGGTCTCGAAGCAGCCGCCCTGATCGATCGCGATATCGACCAGCACCGATCCGCGCTTCATCGTCTTGATCATTTCGCGCGTGACCAGCTTGGGCGCCGCAGCGCCGGGGACCAGCACCGCGCCGATCACCAGATGCGCTTCCTTGACCGCCTTGGCGATCGCCGCCTTGGAGGCATATTGCGTCTTGATCTGGCTCGAGAAGAACATGTCGAGCTCGGCCAGGCGGTCGTTGCTGATGTCATAGATCGTCACGTCGGCGCGCATGCCGACCGCCATCTGCGCCGCATTCACGCCCGACACGCCGCCGCCGAGGATCGCGACCTTGGCCGGCGCGACGCCGGGGACGCCGCCGAGCAGCACGCCGCGGCCGCCTTGCTCCTTTTCGAGATAGTGCGCACCGACCTGAACCGACATGCGGCCCGCGACTTCGGACATCGGCTTGAGCAGCGGCAAGCCACCCTTTGCCGCGGTCACCGTCTCATACGCGATGCACGTCGCGCCGGACTTGATCAGCCCTTCGGCTTGCGGCTTGTCGGCGGCCAGATGGAGATAGGTGAAGAGCAGATGGCGCGGCTCCAGCATCGCGACTTCTTGCGGCTGCGGCTCCTTGACCTTCACGATCATGTCGCTCTGCGCGAACACCTCTGCGGCCGTCGCGACGATCCGCGCGCCAGCCTCAAGATAGGCGCTGTCCTCGAAATCGATCCCCATGCCCGCCTGCGTCTCGACGATCGCCTCATGCCCGGCATGAACCAGCTCGGCGACCGACGATGGGGTCAGGCCCACACGGTATTCGTGGTTCTTGATTTCCTTGGGGACACCGACTCGCATGCGAATTCTCCTGCTGATTGCACGGGAATACAGCCAGAAAGGCGGGAGAGGTTTGCAAAATTATCCGTGCATCGTGCTATTGGCGGGAAATTATTGCGTCACTACATGCTTGAGAGAGAAATATGCTCGACCATCTCGATCGCCGAATCCTTGGGCAGCTCGTTGTCAATTCGGACCTGACCAGTGCGGAGCTTGGTGAGGCGGTCGGCCTGTCCGGCAGCGCGGCGCATCGCAGGGTGGGGGTGCTTCGCGAACGCGGGATGATTGCGGGGTTTCGCGCGGTGCTGTCGCGCGAAGCGCGCGGGCATCCCAACGTCGTGATGGTCAACGTCACGCTGAAGGATCAACGACAGGAAACCATGGCCGAGTTCGAACGCCAGATCCACGATTTGCCCGAAGTACGCGATTGTTTCCTGATGAGTGGCGAGGCCGATTATATGCTCCATGTCGAAGTGACGCGCGACGACAGTTTCGAGCGGATCCACCGCGAGACGCTGTCGCGCTTGCCGGGGGTGACTCGGCTGGCGTCGCATTTCGTGATCAGAGAGGTCATCCGGCGGCCATGACATATTGCGCTCCCCTCCCTGCAAGGGAGGGGCTGGGGGTCGAGGCCGGGCGGTACGCCAGGTGTTTGACCAGACCCCACCGTATCCCACTACTTCCAACCACCCCCGGCCCCTCGCTTCCAGGGAGGGGAGAAGGTCTGTGACCCAAGTCGAGAACGTGCATCCATTCCCCGATTGCGGGCGTTGGATCGCAATGCTAGGGCGCCGCCACCGTGAACAGGGGCTAGAAACGGTCACCATGACCTTCGTTGCGTTCGCGTGAGCGAATCGATTCCATCTCCAGCGACCGAATCCGCCGGGCACGACGACGTCGCGCACGCTGCGCATGGTCATGGCAATGACGGGATCATCAAGCTCGCGATCGGAGCGATCGGCATCGTGTTCGGCGATATCGGCACCAGCCCGCTCTACGCCTTCCGCGAGACGTTCGCGGGTCATCATAAGCTGAGCCTGGACCCGGCGCACATCATGGGCGTCACCAGCCTGATGTTCTGGTCGATGATGATCGTCGTGACGGTCAAATATGTCGCGATCATCATGCGTGCCGATAACAAGGGCGAAGGCGGCAGCCTCGCGCTGCTGGCGCTGATTTCGAGCAAGGCGAGGATGAAGCGCTGGAGCGCGGGGATCGTGCTGCTCGGTGTCTTCGCCACGTCGCTCTTCTACGGCGACTCGATGATCACCCCGGCGGTGTCGGTGCTGTCCGCGGTCGAAGGCCTCGCGGTCGCGCAGCCGGGGATGGCGCGCTTCATCCTGCCGATCGTGATTGCGATCCTGGTCTTCCTGTTCGCGATCCAGAAAAGCGGCACCGCCAAGGTCGGGTTGTTCTTCGGGCCGATCATGCTGCTCTATTTCGCCGTGATCGCCACTCTGGGCACGATCAGCATTGTCGCGACGCCGCATGTCCTGCTCGCGCTGTCGCCGCATTATGCGGTCGAGTTTTTCGCGCTCGATCCGCTCCGCGCGTTCCTCGCGCTGGGGTCGGTCGTGCTGGCGGTGACCGGTGCCGAGGCGCTCTACGCCGATATGGGGCATTTCGGGCGCAAGCCGATCGGCATGTCGTGGCTGTTCTTCGTGCTGCCCGCCCTGATCCTCAATTACATGGGGCAGGCGGCGTTGCTGTCGCGTGCCGAAATTGCCGGGCCGGCAGCCGCTAAAATCGCGCTGGAAAGCCCGTTCTACCTGCTCGCGCCGGCGTACCTCCAACTGCCGCTAGTGATCCTCGCGACGGCGGCCGCGGTGATCGCGTCGCAGGCGGTGATTTCGGGGGCTTTCTCGGTCACGCAACAGGCGATCCAGCTGGGGTTCGTGCCGCGCCTCAGGATCGAACATACCAGCGCGTCAACCGCCGGGCAGATCTACATCCCGCTGATCAATTGGCTGTTGCTGACGATGGTGATCATCCTCGTGCTGTTCTTCCGCACTTCGTCCAACCTGACCAGCGCCTATGGCATCGCGGTAACCGGCGCGATGACGATCGACACGTGCCTGCTCAGCGTGGTGCTGTTCCGGCTGTGGAACTGGCCCAAATGGTATGCGATTCCGCTGCTGGCGGTGCTGTTCACGGTCGATGGCGCGTATCTCAGCGCGAACCTGACCAAGATCCCCGATGGCGGCTGGTTCCCGCTGCTGGTCGGGATGATCGTGTTCACGATCCTGACGACGTGGTCGAAGGGGCGCAAGCTGATGATGGCGCGGCTGCATGAATCGGCGATGCCGATCAAAGTCTTCATCGCCTCCGCCGCGGGGTCGGCGACGCGCGTGCCCGGCACCGCGGTGTTCATGACCTCCTCGCCCGACGGCGTGCCCCCGGCGCTGCTCCACAACCTCAAGCACAACAAGGTGCTGCACGACCGGATCATCCTGCTGACGGTGAAGATCGCCGACGTGCCCTATTATCCGGCGCCCGAGCGCGTGTTCCTCGATCACCTCGGCCACGGCTTCCACCGCGTGGTGCTCAAATACGGCTTCATGGAAGAACCCGACGTGCCCGCCGCGCTGGCAAAGGTCGGCGGGTGCGGCGACAAGTTCAAGATGATGGACACCAGCTTCTTCCTCGCGCGGCAGACGCTGCTCGCGTCGGACAAGCCGGGCATGTCGATCTGGCGCGAAAAGATGTTCGCGTGGATGCTCCGCAATGCCGAAAGCGCGATGGAATTCTTCCGCCTGCCGACCAACCGCGTGGTCGAGCTGGGGAGCCAGGTCGAGATTTGACCCCGGCCACGCCAAGCTTACAGTTCCTCATGCCGGGCCTGTCACGGGCATTCACGGCGCCGCTGGCGATGCGGTGTCGAGCGCGGTGGAGCCCGACACAAGTCCCGGCTGGTGAAGCTTAAGCCGCGTCCTCCGCGTCCTGCTTCGCCAGCCATTCCTCGAGCCACTTGATCGTGTAGGCGCCCTCGAGGAACTCGGGATCCTCGATCAGCGCGCGGTGCAGCGGGATCGTGGTCTTCATCCCTTCGATCACGAATTCTTCGAGCGCGCGGCGCAGGCGGCGGATCGCGCCGGCGCGGGTGGTGCCATAGACGATCAGCTTGGCGATCATGCTGTCGTAATAAGGCGGCACGCGATACCCGGCGTAGAGCCCGCTATCGACGCGGACGTTCATCCCGCCGGGGGCGTGATATTGCTTCACCGTGCCGGGTGAGGGCGCGAAGGTCCTGGGGTCCTCGGCGTTGATCCGGCATTCGATCGCGTGGCCGCGGAAATTGACGTCCTGTTGCCTGAGCGTCAGCGGGTGCCCTTCGGCGATGCGAATCTGTTCGCGCACCAGATCGAGCCCGGTGATCGCTTCGGTGACGGGATGTTCGACCTGCAGCCGGGTGTTCATTTCGATGAAGTAGAACTCGCCGTCTTCCCACAGGAATTCGATCGTTCCGGCGCCACGATAGCCCATATCGGCCATCGCGCGCGCGCAGATGCCGCCCATCCGCTCGCGATCCTCCGGACCCAGCGCAGGGGACGGCGCTTCCTCGAGCACCTTCTGGTGGCGGCGCTGGAGTGAGCAGTCGCGTTCGCCGAGATGGATCGCATTGCCGTTGCCGTCGCCGAACACCTGAAATTCGATGTGGCGCGGATTGCCGAGATATTTTTCGAGATAGACGGTGGCGTCGCCGAACGCGGCCTTCGCCTCGCTCCCGGCCTGCTGCATCTGCGTTTCGAGCTCGGCCTCGCTGGTCACGACCTTCATGCCGCGCCCGCCGCCGCCGCTCGCGGCCTTGATGATCACCGGATAGCCGGCCTTTTTGGCGATCGCCTTGGCTTCGTCGATATCGGCGATCGCGCCATCGGAGCCCGGCACCAGCGGCAACCCCAGCGCGCCGGCGGTGCGCTTGGCTTCGATCTTGTCGCCCATCGTGCGGATATGTTCGGGCTTGGGCCCGACGAAGATCAGCCCGTGCGCTTCGATGATCTCGGCGAAGCGCGCATTCTCACTGAGGAAACCGTAACCGGGATGAATCGCATCGGCGCCGGAAATCTCGGCCGCCGAAATGATGTTGGCGATGTTGAGGTAGCTCTCGGTCGCGGGCGGCGGGCCGATGCAGATCGCCTCGTCCGCCAGACGCACATGCATCGCGTCCGAATCGGCGGTCGAATGCACCGCGACGGTCTTGATCCCCATCTCATGGCACGCGCGGTGAATACGCAGCGCGATCTCGCCGCGATTGGCGATCAGGAGTTTCTTGATCTCGGCCACGTTATTACTCGACGACGACGAGCGGCTGGTCGAATTCCACCGGCTGACCGGTTTCGATCAGGATCGCGGTGACCGTGCCCGCGGCGGGGGCGAGGATCGGGTTCATCACCTTCATCGCTTCGATGATGATCAGCGTATCGCCCGCGGCGACCTTTTGCCCGATCGTGATGAATGGCTTGGCGTCGGGATTGGGGGTCAGATAGGCGGTGCCGACCATCGGCGATTTGACCGCGTTGGCGGTGCTGGGGGCTGCGGAAGCCTCGGCTACAGGTGCGGCGGCGGGCGCAGCCGCAGCCGTTGGGGCGGGCGCATAATGCACCGGCGCAGCGGCGCTGATCGTGCGCGCAACCCGGACCTTGCGGCCACCATCTTCGACTTCGATTTCGCTCAGCTGCGTCTCATCGAGCAACGTCGCGAGTTGACGCACCAGGTCGATATCGACCCGCATTGCGCCCGTGTTGTTCTTATCGTCTGCCATTCGACCCTTCTTCTGCCCCTGTTGCCGGGTTGTATCGCTGGGCGCGCCCTGTGTCAGAGACGGGCTGCTGCTTCAAGCGCGAGCATATAGGACAATGCGCCGAATCCGGAAATGGTGCCGCGCGCGGCACGCCCGACAAAGCTTTCGTGGCGGAATTCTTCGCGGGTCAGCGGGTTGGACAGGTGCACTTCGATTACCGGAGTCTTGATCGACTTGATCGCGTCGTACAGCGCCAGGCTGGTGTGCGTCAGCGCGCCGGCATTGAGCAGGACGGCCTTTGCGCCGCTGGCCTGCGCCTCATGCAGCCAGTCGCACAGATGCCCTTCATGGTTCGATTGGCGCAGGTCGATCTCAAGCTTCAGCTCGCGCGCCCGGTCTTCGAGCTGGCCCGCTATGTCGTCGAGCGTGTCTGTCCCGTAGATTTCGGGTTCGCGCAGGCCCAGCAAATTGAGGTTGGGGCCGTTGAGGACGAAGATTGTAGTCACCGAGGGCCTTTCGGTTGTGGCGCGTGTGCTGCGGCTCCTATATCGCGCTTTGTCATGAATACCATGCACAGCGACGGCACCGTATCGATCATCGTCAATGGCGAGCATCGCCGCGTCAGCGCGGGGATCAACCTGTTGCAGCTGGCCGAGGAACTCGGGCTGGTCCCCGAAAAGCTCGCGGTCGAGCGCAATCTGGAGGTCGTGCCGCGCTCGACGCTGGGCCAGGTGTTGGTCGAGGATGGCGACGAGATCGAGATCGTGCATTTCGTTGGCGGTGGCTAAGCCGTGCTCCTGCGAAAACAGGAGCCCAGGGTAACAAAAGCGGGTCGCTCGCGGCCCTGGGTTCCTGCTTTCGCAGGAACACGACAAAACGGGAATGAACCGATGAATATCGCCACGCCAGTCGCAGCCGCCACGGACACATGGACTGTCGCGGGCCGCACGTTCCGTTCGCGGCTGATCGTCGGCACGGGCAAGTACAAGGATTTCGCGCAAAACGCCGCCGCGCTGGAGGCTTCGGGCGCGGAGATCGTGACCGTGGCGGTGCGCCGCGTTAACGTCAGCGACCCCAAGGCGCCGATGCTGACCGACTATATCGACCCGAAAAAGGTCACCTATTTGCCCAACACCGCAGGCTGTTTCGACGCCGAGTCGGCGATCCGCACGCTGCGGCTGGCGCGTGAGGCGGGGGGCTGGGATCTGGTGAAGCTCGAAGTGCTGGGCGAAGCGCGGACGCTGTATCCCGACATGGTCGAAACACTGCGCGCGACCGAAATCCTTGCCAAAGAGGGCTTCCTGCCGATGGTCTATTGCGTCGACGATCCGATCGCGGCGAAACGGCTGGAGGACGTCGGCGCGGTCGCGATCATGCCGCTGGGCGCGCCGATCGGGTCGGGGCTGGGGATTCAGAACCGCGTGACGATCCGATTGATCGTCGAGGGTGCCAAGGTGCCGGTGTTGGTCGATGCGGGCGTCGGCTCTGCGTCGGATGCGGCGGTGGCGATGGAGCTCGGCTGCGACGGCGTCTTGATGAATACCGCGATCGCCGAAGCCAAGGATCCGATTATGATGGCGCGCGCGATGAAACTCGGCGTCGAGAGCGGGCGTTTATCGTATCTGGCAGGGCGGATGGGACGGCGGATGTACGCCGATCCCTCCAGCCCGCTCGCCGGTCTGATCTAGGGGAATTCAATGCGCCGCCTGTTGTTGACGACCGCGCTGATAGCGCTCGCCGCGTGCAATGCCTCACCCAAGGTCGAGAATGAGGAATCGATCGTCAACGAAGGCGCGACGCTGAAGGCCGAGCCGGCCACGCCAACGGCGCTCCAGTTCAAGGCCGCCGACGGCGTGACCGTCTTCGCCAAATTGTACGCCGCCGAACAGCCCAAGGCGCTGATCCTGCTGTTCCATCAGGCGGAATCGTCGAAGGACGAATATGCCGCAATCGCGCCGCGCCTCCAGACCGCGGGCTATTCGGCGCTGGCGATCGATCAGCGCGTCGGCGGCAAGTTGTTCGGCCCCAACCAGACGATGGCGGGTTTCACCGGCAAGACCGATTTTCTCGGCACGTTGCCCGATCTTGAAGGCGCCTTGGCTTGGGCGAAAGCCAATGCCGGGGGCAAGCCGATCATCCTGTGGGGGTCGAGCTATTCGGCCAGCCTGGTCTTCCTGATCGCGGCATCGCCGATGGCGAAGGACAGCGTCAAGGGCGTGGTCGCCTTCTCCCCCGGCGAATATTTCAGCGACAAGAAGATGATCGAGAATGCAGCGGCAAAGATCACCGTGCCGGTGTTCGTCGATTCCGCCAGCGACATGGTCGAAATCGCCGAAGCCAAGGCAATCGTCAGCGCGACCAAAAGCACCGACCGCCAACAATATGTCCCGGCGACCGGAATCCACGGTTCTTCGACGCTCAATTCCGGAAAAAATCCCGGCGGCGCGGAGGAAAACTGGAACGCGGTGATGGCCTTCCTCAAACGCGTTGCGCGCTAGCGTTCGAACTCATTGGACCGCCGATCGCGACCGAGGCTCATGGGTCCAGAACCGAGGAACCAGTCGCCGGTTTAGCCGTTCTAATCGGGTACTTAGCGCGTTTCCATCCCGGTGCGCGTCGCTCGAAAGGAACATCCCATGGGTGAACTCACCGACAAGATCAAAGGCAATGTCGACGAAGCGATCGGCAAGGCGAAGCAGGCGATCGGCGGCCATAAAGGCGATTCCACGCTGCACGACGAAGGCACGGCGCAGGTGATCAAGGGCAAGGGCGAGCAATTGTCCGGCAAGGTCAAGGGCGTGCTGGGCGACGATATCTAGCGTAGTGCGGACGCGGCTAGCGCAGCTCGTCGCGAGACGCGCAAGTTCGACCGGCCTCGCTTGAGCGAGGTCCGACGACGCGGCTTTGCCGCGGCGAGCGTCAGGAAGGAGGGGCTGTCCGGCAACGGGCAGCCCCTTTCTTTTGTCCGGCACGCAAGGCAAGGAAGCTTCGAAAGTCGGGTACGACCCGGCCACGGAGGAGCGGACATGGCTGAACTGGAAATCGTCGCGGAGGGACTACGCTTCCCCGAAGGCCCGGTGGCGATGGCCGACGGCAGCGTCATCCTCGTCGAGATCGAGGCCGGCCGCATCACGCGCGTCCTGCCCGATGGGTCGAAACAGACAATTGCTACCCCCGGCGGCGGCCCCAACGGCCTCGCGATCGGCCCCGACGGCAAGCTGTATTGCTGCAACAATGGCGGGTTTCACTATGTCGAGAGCAATGGAATGCTCGCCCCGCACGGTATCGCGTCGGATTATTCGGGTGGCCGGATCGAGCGCATCGACATTGCGACGGGAGCGGTCGAAATCCTCTATAAATCGGGCGATTTCGGCTGCGTGCTACGCGGGCCGAACGACATCGTGTTCGACGGTGAGGGTGGGTTCTGGTTCACCGACCATGGCAAGACCGATTATGCGACGCGCGCCCGCGATGTCGTCGGCATCTTTTACGGCAAGGTCGATGGCAGCCACCTGGAGGAAGTGATTTTCCCCAGCGAGAATCCCAATGGCGTCGGACTCTCGCCCGACGGCAAGACGCTCTATGCGGCGGAAACCTATACTTGCCGGCTGATGGCGTTCAACGTGATCGCGCCGGGCAAGGTCGATGGCAGCGCGGGCCCCGGTGGGCCGGGGATCCCGCTTTATCGTCCCGCGGGGTACAAATTCTTCGACTCGCTGGGGGTCGAAGCTAGCGGCAATATCTGCGTCGCGACGATCGGCGAGAGCGGGATCAGCGTGATTTCACCGGCCGGGGAGCTGGTCGAGTTCGTGCCGACCCCCGACATCTTCACAACCAATATCTGTTGGGGCGGGCATGACATGATGGACGCCTGGATTTGCCTTTCGGGGACGGGCAAGCTGGCGAAAATGCGTTGGGCGCGCCCCGGCCTCGTGCTGAAGTACAACGCATGAGCCGTTGGCAGATCGAGATCGCGCGGACCGACATTGCGCAGGCCGAAATTGCCGCGCTGCCCGATGGCGCGCTGGGGCCGGGAGCGGCCGAATTCGCGATCGATCTGGTCGCGCTGACCGCCAACAACATCACTTATGCCGCGCTGGGCGAACCGACGCCGTTGCTCGGCAAGGATGCGGGCTATTGGGACTTCTTTTCCGAGCGCGGCGAGTCGGGGCATTTACCGGTGTGGGGGTTCGCCACCGTCACGCGATCGAGCGTCGAAGGCGTTGCGGTGGGCGAGCAATTCTACGGTTATTGGCCGCTCGCCAGCCATGTCGCGCTTCAGCCGGGTATGATCCGCGGGCAGGGCTTCGTTGAGGTGTCGCCACGTCGCGCCAAACTGCCGGCTACGTATAATGCTTACACGCGTCTAAAGGCGCTGGCCGATTACCGCGCGGAGGATCGCGACTGGTGGCCGATCTATCGCCCGCTGTTCCTGACCGGCTGGCTGATCACCGACCAGTTCGAAGACGATGACGATTACGGCGCCGACACGGTGATCGTCAGCGGCGCGTCGAGCAAGACCGCGCTCAGCTTCGCGCACACGATGAGGGCGCGGGGGGACGGGCCGCGGCTGATCGGGCTGGTGTCACCGAGGAGCCACGAATTTACCCGATCGACCGGTTTGTACGCCGATGTCTTCGATTACGACGCGATCGCCTCGATCCCTGCCGAGGGCCGCGTCGCACTGGTCGATTTCGCCGGCAATCCGGACGCGACCCGCGCGGTGCATGAGCATTTCGGCGAGCGGCTGGCGATCGACCTGATCGTCGGGATCACGCATTGGGACGCCGAGCGCAGCGCAGCGCCGCTGCCCGGCGTGAAACCGGTCGGTTTTTTCGCGCCGGGGCGGATGGAAAAGCGCGCGAAGGAATGGGGCGCGGTCGATTTTCGTCGTCAGGCGGAGAATGCCTGGCTGGCGTTTATCGCCGACGCCCGCGCGCTGACCGCGATCGACCGGCGCTCTGGCGGGGAGGCCGCACTGGCGGCGTATCGCGATGCCGTCGCCGGTAGGGTCGACCCCAGTGTCGGGGTGCTGATCGAGCCATGAGCCGCGACACGGTGATTTTCGATTTCGGCGGGGTGATCACCTCGTCGCCGTTCGAAGCGTTCAACCGGCTGGAGGAAGAGCGCGGACTGCCGCGCGATTTCATCCGTCGGGTCAACGCGGTGGATCGCGACGGCAATGCCTGGGCGCGGTTCGAACGCGCGGAGATCGATGCCGCCACGTTCGACGCGACTTTTGCCGATGAGGCGCGCGCGCTGGGGCACGATTTGTGCGGCGAAGCGGTGCTCGCGGTGCTCGCCGGCGACCTCCGGCCAAGGGTTGTGGCGGCGATCGACTGGCTCAGGGCCAACGCCTATCGCGTCGGCTGCATCACCAACAACGTGCCAACCGGGACCGGCGCGGGGATGGCGCGGACGGCGGAAAAGGCCGCTGCAATCGCGGCAATCATGATGCGGTTCGACCATGTCGTCGAAAGCTCGAAAGTGGGCGTGCGCAAGCCCGATCCGGCAATCTATCTGATGGCGTGCGACGCGCTCGGCGTCGAACCGGCGCAATGCGTCTATCTCGATGACCTGGGCATCAATTGCAAACCGGCGGCGGCATTGGGGATGGCGGCGATCAAGGTCGGCAGTGGCGAACAGGCGTTGGCGGATTTGGAGAAGGTGCTGGGCCTTCGCGCCGGGACGTTCTAGGGTCGCGGTCTATGGCTATCCGCAAACACAATGAAGGGCATCTGGTCCAGCGCATCGGCTGGCTGCGTGCCGCAGTCCTGGGTGCGAATGACGGGATCGTGTCGACCGCCAGCCTGATCGTCGGCGTGGCGGCCGCGAACGCGAGTCAGGCGTCGGTATTGCTGACCGGCGTGGCGGGTCTCGTGGCGGGCGCGATGTCGATGGCGGCGGGCGAATATGTCTCGGTCAGTTCGCAATCCGACACCGAAAACGCCGACCGCGCGCGCGAAGAAGCCGAACTGGCCGAAGAGCCCGAGGCCGAGCGGCAGGAACTGGCGGCGATCTATCGGTTGCGCGGGCTCGATCACGATCTGTCGTTGCAGGTCGCCGACCAGTTGATGGCGCACGACGCGCTGGGTGCGCATTTGCGCGATGAACTGGGCATTTCCGAGCATCTTGCAGCGCGACCGGTCCAGGCCGCGCTCGCCTCGGCCGCCAGCTTCGCGGCGGGCGCGATCGTGCCGGTGCTGATGGTGTTGCTGTTCCGCGGAACCCAACTCGAAGCGGCGGTGATTCTCGTCAGCTTGCTGCTTCTGGGGTTGCTCGGTGCGATCGGTGCACGCGTCGGCGGCGCCAGTCAGGTGCGTGGAGCGCTACGCGTGGTGTTCTGGGGCGCGCTGGCGATGGCCGCGACATGGGGTATCGGGTATCTGTTCGGCGCAACTGTCTAGTCCTTCGCTGCAATTGACCAGTCGCCGCAGCGCGTCCTATTCGAGCGCAAAATCTACTGACAGGGGATGCAATGAAGAAACTCTACCCCGACGCCGCTGCGGCGCTCGACGGTCTGTTGTTCGATGGCATGACGATCTGTGCGGGCGGTTTCGGCCTGTGCGGGATCCCCGAACGGCTGATCGACGCGATTCGCGATGCCGGCACCAAGGGTCTGACGATCGCCAGCAACAATGCCGGGATCGACGGCGAGGGGCTGGGCAAGCTGCTGCGGACGCGCCAGGTCAAGAAGATGATCTCGTCCTATGTCGGCGAGAATAAGGAATTCGAACGGCAATATTTGTCAGGCGAGCTGGAGGTCGAATTCTGTCCGCAGGGCACGCTGGCCGAACGTTGCCGCGCGGGCGGGGCGGGGATCCCCGGTTTCTACACGAAGACCGGCGTCGGCACGCAGGTCGCCGAAGGCAAGGAGTCGAAACTGTTCGACGGTGAGGAATTCATCCTGGAGCGCGGCATTCGTGCCGATCTGGCGATCATCAAGGGCTGGAAGGCCGACGAAGCGGGCAATCTGATCTTCCGCAAGACCGCGCGCAATTTCAACCAGCCCATGGCGACTTCGGGCAAGGTGTGTGTCGCCGAAGTCGAGGAGGTGGTGCCGGTCGGCAGCCTCGACCCCGACTGCATTCACCTGCCGGGCATTTACGTCCAGCGCATGATCGTCGGCAGCCCGTACGACAAGAAGATCGAGTTCCGCACCGTGCGCGAACGGGTTGCCGCGTGAAGCTCTCGTCGACCCTGTTGGTGACCGCGGCCGCGGCGTTCAGCCTGTCGGGTTGCGCCGCGGTTGTCGCGTTCCCCGCAGGGGCGGGGGCAGTACTCGCCAAAAAGCAGGCGAACAAGAAACGCCGTCAGCAAGCCGAGCAGGCGAAGGCTGATGCGGCGAAGCCGGGCGTCACGCTCACGACGCTGACCGCGCTGCCGCCGCCGTCCGGCGGCGATGCGGCGCCAGCGATGTCCTTGCCGGGCAAAGTGCCGCCGGGCATGCAATTCCTCTATGGATCGGGTGAAGCGGCTGCGCTGAGTTACCAGGCCTATCTCGGGGTGATCGACCTGATCATCGCCAAATCGAGCGATCGCGCGGTCGGGCAGACGGTGTTTTCGGTCGTGCTGGCCCCGGGATCGACGCTGGACGCGCCGAAATTCATCCCGTGCGGCGCCAAGCCGCTGGCGGTGGTGTTCGATATCGACGAAACCGCGTTGCTCAACCTCGGCTACGAAGCCGATGAGAGCCAGCGCGGCGGCCCGTACGATCAGTCGCGCTGGGATCGCTGGGAACGGTCCGGCGCCCAAGCCGTCGTCGCGACCCCGGGCATGATCGAGGTGGCGCGCGTCGCCAAGGCCAGCAACGTGACGTTGGTGTTCAACTCCAACCGGATGGCCGCCAACGCCGCCGATACCGAGGCCGCGCTCAACGGCGCCGGGCTGGGTCCGGCGGTGCACGGCAAGAATTTGTGGTTGCAGGGCGATGCCGGGACGGGCGGCGCAAAGGATGCCCGGCGTCAGGCGATCGCCGCGAAATTCTGCGTCGTCGCGATGGCCGGCGATCAGCTTGGCGATTTCTCCGATCTGTTCAACGCGCCGGGTCTCGGCCCGGTCGCGCGGCGGGCATTGGCCAGTTCGCGATCGGTCAAGATCATGTGGGGGCATGGCTGGTTCGTACTTCCCAACCCGGTCTATGGCACCGGCCTGAAGGGCGACCTCGATCAGGTGTTCCCGAACGACAAACGCTGGGTCGATCCCGGCCCTGCTGTCCCGCCGCCCACGCCGCCACCGCCCGAGGCCAAGCCATGACCGACAAGCCGACCCCGATCGACCTCGTTCCCTATGCCGACATGCTCGGCAATTCGCGCGAATTCCTGCGCGCCTGGTCGAAGCCCGACGGTCCCGCGACGTTCTTCGTCAACCCGCACGGGCTAGGCGCCGATCCGTTCGCGTTCGGCATCGCGATCTGCGATTGCGTCGAGCATGCCGCCCGCGCCTGGGCGCGCGCGCTGGGCATCGGCGAAAAGGAAGCGCTCGACCGCATCTGGGAAGGCTTCGATGCCGAGCGCGCCGCTCCCACCAACGACTTGCCCGCCCCGGTGGTGGTCAGAAAGGACAATTGATGCCCTGGACTCGTGACGACATGGCCGCGCGGGCTGCAAAGGAGCTGCAGGACGGTTACTACGTCAATCTCGGGATCGGGATTCCGACGTTGGTCGCCAACCACATTCCGCCGGGCGTCGAGGTTACGCTGCAGTCGGAGAACGGGATGCTCGGAATCGGGCCGTTTCCGTTCGATGGCGACGAGGATGCCGACCTGATCAACGCCGGCAAGCAAACGATCAGCGAACTCGACAGCTCGGTCTATTTCTCGTCCGCCGACAGCTTCGCGATGATCCGCGGCGGGCATATCGACCTGACCGTGCTCGGCGCGA
>JAZJYW010000017.1:0-164469 GCA_040390165.1 Pseudomonadota bacterium
CGCTGGTGATCTTCCCGCCCTGGATCAACCGCTTCTACATCCTCGACCTGACGCCCGAGAAAAGCTTCATCCGCTGGGCGGTGGATCAGGGGCTGACCGTGTTCATGGTGTCGTGGAAGTCGGCCGATGCGTCGCTGATCGACGTGACGTGGGACGATTATATCCTCGCCCAAGTCGATGCGATCGACACCGTGCGCGACCAGCTTGAGGTCGAGGCGGTCCACGCGATCGGCTATTGCGTCGCGGGAACGACGCTGGCGGCGACGCTCTCCTATCTGACTGCGAAGGGCGACGCGGCGAAGGTCAAAAGCGCCACCTTTTTCACCGCGCAGGTCGACTTCGCGGCGGCGGGGGATTTGCTCAATTTCATCGACGATCAGCAGCTCGACCTGATCAAGCAGCTCTCGCCCGACGGGTTCCTCGACGGGCGCTACATGGCGCTGACCTTCAATCTGCTCAGGGGTCGCGACCTGATCTGGAATTACGTGTCGAACAATTACCTGTTGGGTGCGGACTATACGCCGTTCGACCTGCTGTTCTGGAACGGCGACACGACCAACCTGCCCGCCAAGTGGCATCTCAGCTACCTGACCGATCTGTACCGCGACAATCTATTGGTGAAGCCGGGGGCATTGTCGGTCGCGGGAATTCCGATCGATCTGACCAAGGTTGCCACGCCGAGCTATATCCAGGCGGGGCGCGAGGATCATATCGCGCCGGCCGAGAGCGTGTGGAAGATCACGCACTTGTTCGCCGGGCCGATGAAATTCGTGCTGGCCGGGTCGGGGCATATTGCCGGGGTGGTCAACCCGCCGGCGGCGCACAAATATCAATATTGGACCAATGCCAGACCGGTCGAGACGCTCGACGCGTTCGTCGCGGGCGCGACCGAAACTAGGGGCAGCTGGTGGCCCGACTGGATCGACTGGATCCGGCACCAGGACGCCGCGACGGTTGCGGTCAAAGGGGCGCGAAAACCGGGTAAGGGGAAGAAGCGGAAAGCCATCGCCGACGCCCCGGGAGACTATGTCCGCGCACGATAAGTCGTTGTTCTATAAACGTTATGACGGTTATGTTGCACTGCACAAAAAATCCTTGATCTTTGTCCCTCGAAAGCCTATTTGTGCAGCGCAGCAATGATTGCGGCGGAGGCTATTCGTGACGACCAAAACCACCCAGTCCAAGCCCACGGCAGCGAAACCCGCGGCCAAAGTTGCGGCGCCGGTCGTGGCAAAGCCAAAGGTTGCCGCGAAGCCGGTTCAGCCGAAGCCTGCGACCCCAGCGCTGGTTGCGGCCGTCGCCCAGCCGGTCGTTGCCGAATGGCCTGTCGCAGAACAGCCGGCGGCTCCCGCCGTCGAAACACCCGCCGTCGAAACCAAGATTATCGCACCAATTGCCGCCGCTCCGGCGCCGGCCAAATCGAAGGAATTCACAATGAACGACACGATCAAGGACGTGACCGAAAAGGGTCAGGCTTATTTTGCCGACATCACCGCCAAGGCAAAGACCGCCGCTGAAAAGGGCACCAAGGCGGTCGAAGAGATGACCGAGTTCGGCAAGGGCAACGTCGAAGCGCTGGTCGAATCGGGCAAGATCGCGGCCAAGGGCCTCGAAACGCTCGGTCAGGGCTATGCCGAATATACCCGCAAGTCGTTCGAGAATACGACGGCAGCGTTCAAGAGCTTCGCCGGCGTCAAGTCGCCGACCGATTTCTTCAAGCTCCATTCGGAATTCGTGAAGGGTCATTTCGACTCGATCGTCGCCGAAACCTCGAAGAACACCGAAGCGCTGATGAAACTGGCCGGCGAAGTCGCTCAGCCGATTTCGAACCGCGTCGCGATTGCCGCTGAGAAGCTGAAGATCGCCGCGTAAGCGACGTCGCCTTCGGGCAAGAATTAGAAGGGCGGCGGCTCCTTAGGGAGTAGCCGCCCTTTTTCTGTCCCCCGCGCGCGCCGGCAACAAAAAAACTTAACCCGTCGGTCGCCTCTTGCCCTAGGGCGCCGCATTGCCATATTTTCAGGCCTGACATGCTCGACCCCATGATGATCACGATGGCCAACGATCCCGATGGGGGTGGTGACGGCGACGACGACAGCAATGGTCTGGGGCTGGCGACGCGTACGCGCACGCGGACCAAGCAACCGACGCCGTACCGCGTGCTGATGCTCAACGACGATTACACCCCGATGGAATTCGTCGTCCTGTGCCTGCAACGCTTCTTCCGCATGTCGACCGAGGAAGCGACGCGCGTGATGTTCCACGTCCACCAGAAGGGCGTCGGGGTATGCGGGGTGTTCTCGTACGAGGTCGCCGAGACCAAGGTCAGCCAGGTGATGGACTTCGCCCGGCAGAACCAGCACCCGCTGCAATGTACGCTGGAGAAGGCGTAGCAGGGACGCGCGCGGCGCGCGCCGCCACGGGCGCATTGTGCAGGGGGAGACTGAACGCGAAGCACGAGCCGGTATGGCCGCTCGCCTTCAGCCACAAGTCGCCGCCATGCGATTCGATGATCGTCCGGCAGATCGACAGGCCGATTCCGGTGCCGTTGGGTTTGGTCGAATCGGACCATTGGAACAGTTTCTTGCGGGCGTCGGGCGCAACGCCCAGCCCGGTATCCTTGATCGACACGACGATCATGTCGTCCTTTGCCGTCGTCGAAACGGTAACGCGGCCGTCCTCCGAACCGAGCGCTTCGCAGCCGTTGCGAATCAAGTTGATCAGCACTTGTTCGATCTGAATTCGGTCGGCGTCGAGCTCGGTTGTCGGCCCGCTTCGATCGACGATCGTGGCATTGCCATAGGCCGAGGCACGCACCATCGCGATCGACTCGCGGATGGCGTCCTTGAGCTGAAAGCGATGGCGTGACGTTTTGCGACGCTCGGTCAGGCGTTGCAGCCGCTCGATCACGTCGGTGCCGCGACTGACCGCATCGCTGATCGATTTGAGCAACGTCTTGACCTGCGTGCGGTTGTCGCCGTCGCGGTCGTTCACGATATCGCACGCTGCGGCGTAATTGGCGATCGCGGTCAGCGGCTGAGTCATTTCGTGTGCCAGCGTTGCCGCCATCGTCCCCATTGCGCTCAGCCGGGTCAGATGCACCAGATCGATTTGGAGCGCCTGGAGGCGATCGCTCACCTCCTTATGCTCGGTGACGTCATGCCCTTCGCAGAAGATGCCCGTCACGCTCCCGTCGCGCGCCGTGATCGGCTGATAGATCAGATTCAGATAAAGCGTCTCGACGTCCGCGCCCGGTTCGCGCTGCAATTGTACCGCGACGTTCGACCCGGCAAACAGTTTTCCGCTGCGAAACGCCCGGTCGCGATCCTTCAGATTGGCCTGTCTCGCGAGTTCGGGAATCGCCTCCGCCAGCGGTCGACCGAGCAGGTCACGATCACCTACCAGCTTCTGATAGGCAGCGTTGACGAACGTAAAGCGATGGTCGGGGCCATCGGTCATCGCGATGAAGTCCGGTGTTTCCTGAAGCAGCGCGTGAAGCGCCGCGCGGTCGCGGCGGTGCCGCTTGGCCTGGGCGGAGAGGTCGAGCAGCGAAGCGGAATACTGCACCACGTTATCTTGCCGGTCGTGGACCGCGACGACGGACAGGAGCGTGCGAACACGCCCCCCATCCTTCCTGCGGCACGTCACGATGATCGGATCGTCCGGCGCATCGAACTGGCCGTCGATCAGCTTCGCCGCGGCGCCCTTCTTCGCGCCCGTCAGGAGGCGCGAAAAGGGCTCGCCGATCGCTTCAGCATGGCGATAGCCGGTCAGCTTGAGAAAACTCTCGTTCGCAAAGAGAATCTCATGGTCGGGACCCGCGCTGGTGAACGCCGTCGGCATGCGAGTCGTTTCGGCGGCGACCACGAACGGTCCAAGGGCATGACGGAAATGTTCAACGCGCGCGTCGTCGAGCGTCGTCCCCTGGACGGGCATGGCGACAGTCCTTTTTCAGGTTGCGCGGGCCGAACATCGAAACAAGGCACCGCGTCGGCGCCATTATGCGCCGCGTCTGCTGTCTCGTCAAAGAAACGCATTCCCCGGGCTAAGGCGGGCACGCAGCGCGTGCCGTGGATCTTACGGATTTCGGGCGCCGCAGCGACCTCGGCCAGCTGCTTTGCCGTGGCGGCACGGCGGGCACGATTCGGCGATCCCGCCGCCGCAATGCGCAAGGATTGCGTTAACTATCAACTGTTTCGCCACGGGACATCACCAAAATCGCCCGCGCTTCCTTAAGCCTTTTCGGCTACGGCGCTTCGCGCCTCCTGAGCACGGAGGCGAGCGAGGGAATGACGTGATCGATTGGCGGAAATGGACGGTCAGGCCGACGCGCGGGGCGATGCTCGCGCTGCTGATCGGCGTGCCCGTGCTCGCCGTGTCGGCCAAGGCCACCGTCATCGCTTATTATGCCGGGCAGGCCAGCGCGCCCCAGCCCGATTTGCCGCCGATCGGCTATGAGAGCGAAGATCATTTCCCCGGCGCCGCGTCGCTCTATGTCGCCGAGGACAATGCCGCGCCGTCGATCGGCACGACCGGGACGATCGATATCAGCAGCTTGCCGATTCCGACCAACGCCGTGCTGACCCCGGAACTCGACGGCACCGTGCGCCCGGCGCAGCCCTTTTCGATGGCCGGAGCCAGCGCGCTCGACCGCGCGCGCGCGCTCGATTGCCTTTCGACGGCGATCTATTACGAAGCCGCGTCGGAAAGCGACGACGGCCAGCGCGCAGTGGCGCAAGTGATCCTCAACCGCGTGCGCCACCCGGCTTTCCCGGCGACCGTATGCGGAGTGGTGTATCAGGGATCGGAGCGTAACACCGGTTGCCAGTTCAGCTATGCCTGCGACGGGTCAATGGCGCGGGGTCGTTCGGCCGCCGCAATGGCGCGCGCGACGCGCATCGCCTACGCCGCGCTCAACGGCTATGTGATGGGCGCGGTCGGGCTCGCGACGCATTACCATACCTATGCCGTCACGCCGTCGTGGAACCGCAGCCTGGTGATGACCGACGCGATCGGCGCGCATTTCTTCCACCGGTGGAAGGGCTATTGGGGCACCGCGGCGGCATTCGCCAATGCGCGGTATCGCGGCGGCGAGCCGTTCCCGGGTCCGCATACCAAGATCGCGCCGCCGGTCGTCGCGCCGCTGCCGGGGATCGGGTTCGCGGCGGTCGGCCCGATTGCGCCCGTCGCCAAGACCAATCTCGCCGCGATCCAGCCGGGCTATCAGGACAGCAGCGTCGCCAAGGCACCGCCCGCTAACCCGGACGACAATTTGCCGGGCGGGTCGCAGATCCTCGACAAGTGGAAGGATTCGGGGAAGGCGCTGCGATAGGGGTCGTCGCCCCAGCGCAAGCTGGGGTCGCTTGCCGCTCCTGCCATGCGCCGCCGCCTAAGATCCCGGCTTGCGCTGGGATGACGGAAAAAGGGGCCGGTTGCCCGACCCCTCTTCCATCGAATTCACGATTTGGCGCTTACCAGCGATGGTCGCGATCCCGACCCTGGCCACGGCCATAGTCGCGGTCGTTCTTCTGGAACTTCACCTTGGCGCTCAGCGAATCGAAGCGACGATCGAGGTCGGCGGCTTCGCGGCGATCGATCCGCCCGTCGCGGGCGTAGCGATACTGGAGCTGCACGATCTCGCGCAGCTGGCTCTTGAGCCGATACGCTTCGTTACGGTTGAGCGCGCCGCTGCGCAGTCCCTGGTCGATCCGCAGTTCGATCGCGCTCTGGCGATCATTGGCGGGGCCGAACGGCGCGGCGCTTGCGATCCCGGGGAGGGCAGCGGTGGCGATGCCCAGGCCCGCCAGCAGAACAGTCAGTTTCTTCATAATCCTTACTCCTTTGGCGACCGGTACGTTCGGTCAAGGAGCAATCTGGGCGTGACCTGTCGCCGATCTGTGTCGGTGAAAGCGCGAATGTGTCACGAGTCATCTCAGCGCGGAGACTTGCGTTCATCTACGTTAACGCGAAAAGGAAGTCGCAAGGAGAGCCTATGTCGTCCACGATCGAAGAACTTGCCCGTCGTCGCGAAGCCGCGCGGATGGGCGGCGGCGAGAAACGCATCGCCGCACAGCATGCCAAGGGCAAACTGACCGCGCGCGAACGGATCGACGTCCTGCTCGACGAAAACTCGTTCGAGGAACTCGACATGTTCGTCGAACATAATTGCGTCGACTTCGGGATGGAGGACCAGAAATTCCCCGGCGACGGCGTGGTCACCGGATCGGGCACGATCAACGGGCGGCTGGTGTTCGTGTTCAGCCAGGACTTCACCGTGTTCGGCGGGTCGCTGTCCGAACGCCATGCCGAGAAGATCTGCAAGGTGATGGACATGGCGATGAAGGTCGGCGCGCCGGTCATCGGGATGAACGATTCGGGCGGTGCGCGAATTCAGGAAGGCGTGGCGAGCCTCGGCGGCTATGCCGAAGTGTTCCAGCGCAACGTGCTCGCCAGCGGTGTGGTGCCGCAGCTCAGCCTCATCATGGGGCCGTGCGCGGGCGGCGCGGTGTACAGCCCGGCAATGACCGACTTCATCTTCATGGTGAAGGACAGCTCGTACATGTTCGTCACCGGCCCCGACGTGGTGAAGACCGTGACCAACGAAGTCGTCACGCAGGAAGCGTTGGGCGGCGCGGTCACGCACACCACCAAGACGAGCGTCGCCGACAACGCCTTCGACGACGATATCGAAACGTTGCTCGCGGCGCGCGACTTCATCGACTTTCTGCCCAGCTCGAACCGCGGCCCCGTGCCCGAGCGCCCGACCTCGGACCCGTGGGACAGACGCGAGGACAGCCTCGACACGCTGATCCCGGACAGCGCCAACCAGCCGTACGACATGCACGAGCTGATCCGGAAGACGGTCGACGAGGGCGACTTCTTCGAGGTCCAGCCCAAACATGCCGGCAACATCATCGTCGGGTTCGGGCGGATCGAGGGGCGCACCGTCGGGATCGTTGCCAACCAGCCGATGGTGCTCGCGGGGGTGCTCGACATCAATTCGTCCAAGAAGGCCGCACGCTTCGTGCGCTTCTGCGACGCGTTCGAGATTCCGATCATCACCTTCGTCGACGTGCCCGGCTTCCTGCCCGGCACCGCGCAGGAGCATAACGGCATCATCAAGCACGGCGCCAAGCTGTTGTTCGCTTATGGCGAAGCGACCGTGCCCAAAATCACCGTGATCACGCGCAAGGCCTATGGCGGGGCGTATGACGTGATGGCGTCGAAGCATCTGCGCGGCGACCTCAACTATGCCTGGCCGACCGCCGAGATCGCGGTGATGGGCGCGAAGGGCGCGGTGGAGATCATCTTCCGTGGACGTACGCCGGAGGAAATCGCCGAGCGCACCGCCGAATACGAAGCGCGCTTCGCCAACCCGTTCGTCGCGGCGTCGAAGGGCTTTATCGACGAAGTGATCCAGCCGCACTCGACCCGCCGGCGGATCGCGCTGGGGTTACGGAAACTCCGGGGTAAGGTGCTGGAGAATCCGTGGAAGAAACACGACAATATTCCGCTCTAGACCCCAATTGCCCTCCCGCCCCAACTCGCTAGAACACCCGCCACCCCCGCCTCGAAAGGTTGTTCATGATTTCCCTGCTTTCCATCCTGCTTCAGACCGCCGCGCCCGCTCCGGCGCCAGCGCCGTGGACCGTTTCGACTCGGCCGAACGCCGATCCCACGGTCACCTCGACCGTCACCAGTACGCCGTCGCTCGATAACGGCGCGAAGCTCGTGGTTCGCTGCGACGCGGGCAAGGTGAAGGTGGTGTCGATCCAGCTGTTCACGCGTACGCCGCTGGGCGGTCCGCCGAACCGCCCGGTGTCGCTGACGATCGACGGCGCGATGCCGCTGATCGACAATTGGGAATTCGTCGAAAAGGGCGCCTTCAGCCGGGCCGATGGCGCGGTGACGACGATGACGACGGCAATCGCTAGCGCCAAGTCGATCAAGCTCCACACCACCACAACGACCGGCGAACCGATCGACGCGACCTTTGCCGGGCCGCCGAGCGACGCGTCGATCAAGGGCGTGCTCGCCGCGTGCGATTACACGCTGGGGACCGTGCCGGTCCGGGTCGAGGACAAGAAGAAGGGCAAATGAAGCTCGGCCGGCTCAACCATGTCGGGGTCGCGACACCGTCGATTTCCGATGCGATTCCGTATTGGCGCGACGTGATGGGCGCGACCAGCATCGGTGAGCCGTTCGACTTGCCCGCGCAGGGGGTGAAGGTGTGCTTCATCGACACCCCCAATACGCAGATCGAGCTGATCGAGCCGTACGATGCCAGCTCGCCGATCGCCGGGTTCATCGCGAAGAACCCGGCCGGCGGGCAGCATCATCTGTGTTACGAAGTGCCCGACATTCTCGAGGCGAAGGCGTGGTTCGAGGCGAAGGGCGCGAAAGTCCTCGGCGAACCGCGCATCGGCGCGCACGGAACGCCGATCTTCTTCGTCCACCCGAAGGACATGGGCGGCGTGCTGACCGAGATCATGGAGACGCCGAAAGTGGCTGGCGGGCACTGATCGTGCTATGGGCGCGTGCATGGCAGAGGTAGAAACCTTACCCGTCGCGATCGCGTCGGCCGACTTGGCCGAATTGCGCGACTGGGCAGCGAACAGCGCTCGCTCGCTCGACGATCTGCTCGCCGACGCAATTCAGGAATATCTTGAGCGCGGTCGTCGCTGGATTGCGGAGACCGAGATCGGGCTGGAGGATATCCGTCAGGGCCGCGTCGTGAGCCACGAACAGATTCTGCGCGACATCGATGAGCGTCGCCGACAGTTTGGCATCAAAGCAGCCGAATAATGGTCGTCTGGTCAGCAACCGCTCGTGCGGACCTGATCAGGATATTCGACTTCAACATCGAGCGCGGCGACGCCCGCGCCCATCACGTCGAGTTGCGAATAGCCGAGCAGGCCGAAATGATCGGTCAGCACCCATTGATCGGTCGTAAAACCCGTCGCAAGGACGTACGCGAGTGGACGATCGCCGACGTGCAGTACGTACTGCGGTATCAAATGTCCGATCCGATAGAGATCGTGCGCGTTTTCAGCACGCGCGAAAACAGGGGGATGCTTTGAGCTACGACCATATCCTGACCGAGCATAAGGGCGATGTCCTGATCGTCACGCTCAACCGGCCCGACCGGCTGAACGCTGCGCCACCCGCGATGTTCGGCGAAATACTCGACGCGTTGAGCGATCTGGGCGGTGCGCGCGCGGTGCTGATCGCCGGGGCGGGGCGGGCGTTTTGTTCGGGCGCAGATGTCGGCGGCGGCGCGCTCAATGCCGCGTCGCAGGGGCTCGATCCGGGCGAGGCGACGTACGACGCGCTGACCAACCATTATAATCCTACACTGATCGCGATCGCCGACCTGTCGGTCCCGGTGGTCAGCGCGGTGCGCGGGCCGGCGGCCGGGATCGGGTGCAGTCTCGCGCTCGCCGCCGATTTCTGCGTGGCGAGCGACACCGCCTATTTCCTCCAGGCGTTCGTCAATATCGGGCTGGTCCCCGACGGCGGGGCGAGCTGGATGCTGACGCGCTTGATCGGCAAGGCGCGCGCGACCGAGATGATGATGCTGGGCGAACGCGTCCCCGCGGCGAAGGCGCTGGCATGGGGGATGATCCACCGCGAAGTCGCCGACGAATCGCTCGACGCCGAAGCGCTGGCGCTGGCCGAAAAGCTCGCGGCGGGGCCGACCGTCGCGCTGGGGCTGATGCGACGCCAGCTGCACGGGGCGCTGGAAGGAGATTATGCGTCGGCGATGCTGCGCGAGGCGGAAAGCCAGCGCGCGGCGCGGGGAACGCGCGATTCGATGGAAGGCGGCATGGCCTTTCTGCAGAAACGCAAAGCCGAGTTCAAAGGCGAATAAAGCGGCTCAGTGTAACGCCTCCCCGGCGAAGGCCGGGGCCCAGCTGCTGCGTAGAACTTGTCGAGGCGAGCGCTCCGTTCCATACGGCATCGAAACTGGGCCCCGGCCTTCGCCGGGGAAGCGGAAGAGTATGACTGACAAGCCGACGACTGACGACTGGAAAGCCCTTGCCGCCAAGGAGGTGAAGGGCGCCGACTTGACGTGGCACACGCCCGAGGGGATCGACGTCAAGCCGCTCTATACCGCGGAAGACATTGCCGACCTCGACCCCGGCCTGCCGGGCTTCGCGCCGTTCACCCGTGGCGTGCGGGCGAGCATGTATGCCGGCCGGCCCTGGACGATCCGGCAATATGCCGGCTTTTCCACCGCCGAGGCGTCGAACGCCTTCTACCATCGCAACCTGGCCGCCGGGCAGAAGGGTCTGTCGGTCGCGTTCGATCTGGCGACGCATCGCGGTTACGACAGCGACCATCCGCGCGTCACCGGCGATGTCGGCAAGGCCGGCGTGGCGATCGACACGATCGACGATATGAAGATCCTTTTCGACGGCATCCCGCTCGACAAGATGAGCGTGTCGATGACGATGAACGGCGCGGTGATCCCGATCCTCGCCTTCTTCATCGTCGCGGGCGAAGAGCAGGGCGTGCCGCAAGCCCTGCTCGACGGGACCATCCAGAACGACATCCTCAAGGAGTTCATGGTCCGCAACACGTATATCTACCCGCCCGAACCCTCGATGCGGATCATCTCGGACATCATCGGCTACACCTCGGCCAACATGCCGAAGTTCAACAGCATCTCGATCTCCGGCTATCACATGCAGGAAGCCGGGGCGACGCAGCTGCAGGAGCTGGCGTTCACGATCGCCGACGGGCGCGAATATGCCAAGGCGGCGATGGCGAGCGGGCTCGACCTCGATGCGTTCGCCGGGCGGCTGTCGTTCTTCTTCGCGATTGGCATGAACTTCTTCATGGAGATCGCCAAGCTGCGCGCGGCGCGGACGCTGTGGCATCGGGTGATGACCGATCTGGGCGCGAAGGACGAACGCTCGAAGATGCTGCGCACGCATTGCCAGACCAGCGGCGTATCGCTGACCGAGCAGGACCCGTACAACAACGTGATCCGCACCACGATCGAGGCGATGGCGGCGATGCTGGGGGGCACGCAGTCGCTCCATACCAACGCGCTCGACGAAGCGATCGCGCTGCCGACCGATTTCTCCGCCCGGATCGCGCGCAACACGCAGATCGTGCTGCAGGAAGAAACGGGGATGACCAGGGTCGTCGATCCGCTCGGCGGGTCCTATTATATCGAGAGCCTGACCGCCGAACTGGTCGAGAAAGCGTGGGAGATCATCCAGCGCGTCGAAGCCGATGGCGGGATGGCGAAGGCGGTCGCCAATGGCTGGCCCAAGGCGATGATCGAGGAAGCCGCCGCCGCGCAGGCCGCGCGCGTCGATCGCGGCGAACAGGTGATCGTCGGGGTCAACAAATACCGGCTGGCCGAGGAAGCGCCGATCGACATCCTCGACGTCGATAACGTCGCGGTACGCGAATCGCAGATCGCGCGGATCAAGAAGTCGAAGGCGGGGCGCGACGAGGCCAAGTGCCGGGCGGCGCTGGATGCATTGCGCGAAGGCGCGCGGGGGACCGAAAACGTCCTCGCGCTCGCGATCGACTGTGCGCGGCAACGTGCGACTTTGGGCGAAATCTCCTCCGCGATGGAGGATGTATTCGGGCGCTACGGCACCAAGCCGACCCCGGTTTCGGGCATCTATGGCGGCGCGTACGAATTCGACGCCAGGTGGGACAATCTGCTCGCCGGGGTCGCCGCGACCGAGCGCCGGCTGGGCCGCAAACCGCGCATGCTCGTCGCCAAGATGGGGCAGGACGGGCACGACCGTGGCGCCAATCTGGTGAGCAGCATGTTCGGCGATCTGGGGTTCGAGGTTGTGCCGGGGCCGCTGTTCCAGACGCCCAAGGAAGCCGCCATGCTCGCGCTGGAAAGCGACGTCGACGTGGTCGGCGCGTCGAGCCTTGCGGCAGGGCACAAGACGCTGATCCCCGAGCTGATCGGGCATCTGAAGGACGCCGGGCGTGCCGACATCAAGGTCATCGCCGGCGGGGTGATCCCGGCGCAGGATTACCAGTTCCTGCGCGACGCCGGGGTGCAGGCGATCTTCGGACCGGGGACCAATTTGATCAAGGCGGCGGAGGATGTGTTGAGGCTGCTGGGGCACAATATGGCGCCGACGAGCGAGGCGGCGGAATGACCACTTCCCTTCGTCACCCCGGCCTTGTGCCGGGGTCCGCCGAGCAACAATCGGTGTCGTCGCGGGAGGATATGCGGATCCCGGCACAAGGCCGGGATGACGGTGCGAATGGATGGACCCGCGAGCAAATCGCCGCATTGTTCGATCTACCCTTCACCGACCTCGTGTTCCGCGCGGGACAGATCCACCGCGACCACCACGCGCCCAACGAAGTCCAGCTCTCAACGCTCCTCTCGATCAAGACCGGCGGCTGCCCCGAGGATTGCGGCTATTGCTCGCAATCGGCCAGCGCCGACACCGGGCTCAAGGCCACCAAGCTGATGGACGTCCGCGCGGTGCTGCAGGCGGCGGCGCAGGCCAAGGACAACGGCTCGTCGCGTTTCTGCATGGGCGCGGCGTGGCGCAACCCCAAGGACAAGGACATTCCGGCGCTCGCGCAGATGGTGAAGGGCGTGCGCGCGATGGGGATGGAAACGTGCATGACGCTGGGCATGCTGACGCCGCACCAAGCGGAGGCGCTGGCCGAGGCGGGGCTCGATTATTACAACCACAATATCGACACCTCCCCCGAAAACTACGCCAACGTCATCTCGACGCGCAGTTTCGGCGAGCGGATCGAGACGCTGGAGAATGTGCGCAGCGCGGGGATCAACGTGTGCTGCGGCGGGATCGTCGGGATGGGCGAAACGCGGGCGGACAGGGTCGGGTTCATTCACGCGCTGGCGACCCTGCCGGTGCATCCCGAAAGCGTGCCGATCAACGCGCTGGTGCCGGTGAAAGGCACGGTGATGGGCGACATGCTCGCCGACACGCCGCTCGCCAAGATCGACGATATCGAGTTCGTCCGCACCGTCGCGGTCGCGCGGATCACGATGCCGGGCAGCATGGTGCGGCTGAGCGCCGGGCGCGAAAGCATGAGCGACGCGGCGCAGGCGTTGTGCTTTCTCGCGGGCGCCAATTCGATCTTCACCGGGGACAAGTTGCTGACCGCGGGCAATGCCGGCGACGACGCCGATGCGGCTTTGTTCGCGCGGTTGGGGTTGAGGCCGATGGCGGCGGAGCAGCGCATGGTGGAGGCGGCCGAGTGAAAACGTTTTGGGTTTCGCTGGCCTATTGGCTGGATATGGCGATCATTGCAGCGACGGTATTCCTGGCGAGCAACTTCGCCGGTTCGTCCGGCACGCCGATCTTCTTACGACCAACCTTGGACGTGATTGCAGTCGGGGCCGTCACCTATTTGGTCGCCCTGATCATCATCCGTCGCCGAAAGAGGCTGTAATGTTCAAGAAAATCCTGGTCGCCAATCGCGGCGAAATTGCCTGCCGTGTGATGCGCACCGCCAAGAAGATGGGGATCGCCACCGTCGCGGTCTATTCGGACGCCGATGCGCGCGCGCCGCATGTGCTGATGGCCGACGAAGCCGTGCGGCTCGGGCCGCCGCCGGCGGGGGAGAGCTATCTGCTCGCCGAACTGATCCTCGACGCGGCGAAGGCGACCGGCGCCGATTGCATCCATCCGGGCTACGGCTTCCTGTCGGAGCGCGAGAGCTTCGCGCGCGCGTGCGCCGAGGCAGGGATCGCGTTCGTCGGGCCTCCCCCCAATGCGATCGCCGCGATGGGCGACAAGATCGAATCGAAAAAGCTCGCCAAGGCGGCGGGGGTCAACGTCGTCCCCGGTTTCCTCGGCGAAATCGCCGACACCGATGAGGCGGTGAAGATCGCCTCCGACATCGGCTATCCGGTGATGATGAAGGCCAGCGCCGGCGGCGGCGGCAAGGGGATGCGGCTGGCCTATAGCGAGCAGGACGTCCGCGAAGGCTTCGAAGCGACCAAGCGCGAAGGGCTCGCGTCGTTCGGCGACGACCGCGTGTTCATCGAAAAATTCATCCTCAGCCCGCGCCACATCGAAATCCAGGTGATGGGCGATCAGCACGGCAACATCGTGTACTTGGGCGAGCGCGAATGCTCGATCCAGCGCCGCCACCAGAAAGTGGTGGAGGAAGCCCCTTCGCCGTTCGTCACGCCCAAGATGCGCAAGGCGATGGGCGAGCAAGCGGTCGCGTTGGCGCGCGCGGTTGGGTATTTTTCGGCAGGGACGGTCGAACTGATCGTGTCGGGCGCGGATACCACCGGCGAGGGCTTCTACTTCCTCGAGATGAACACCCGACTGCAAGTCGAACATCCGGTCACCGAAGCGATTACGGGGTTCGATCTGGTCGAACTGATGATCCGCGTCGCGGCCGGCGAATCGTTGGGGTTCACGCAGGACGACGTCACGCTGACCGGCTGGGCGATCGAGAACCGGGTCTATGCCGAGGATCCATATCGCGGGTTCTTGCCCAGCATCGGGCGGCTGGTGCATTACGCGCCGCCGGCGAGCGTAGGAACGCCCTATACGTCACCCCAGCGAAAGCTGGGGGCTGATGCGGCGCCCTCGAACCATGAGACCCCAGCTTTCGCTGGGGTGACGAATGGCGGCGAAGGGCGGCCGTATGTTCGCGTCGACGACGGCGTCCGCGAAGGTGGCGAGGTCAGCATGTTCTACGACCCGATGATCGCCAAATTGATCACCTGGGCGCCGACCCGCGAAGAAGCGATCGACGCGCAGATCGCGGCGCTCGACGATTTCGAGATCGACGGGCCGGGCAACAATATCGACTTCCTCTCGGCGCTGATGCAGCATCCGCGCTTCCGCTCGGGCAACATCACCACCGGGTTCATCGCGGAGGAATATCCCGACGGTTTCCACGGCGCGCCGGCCTCGCCCGAGTTGCTCAGGGACCTCGCCGCGATCGCCGCCTTCGCTGCGACCGCCGAGGCCGACCGCGCGCGCCGGATCGACGGGCAACTGGGCAAAAGGCTGCGCCCGCCCTCGGCCTGGGTCGTGCGGATCGACGGCGTCGATCACGATGTGTCGATCTCGACCGACGGCGTCGTCGTCGACGGCGAAGAGCTCGACATCGCGATGGAATATACCCCGGGCGACCGGATTGTGACCGCCGAACTGGGCGAGTCCGACCTGACCGTTCGCATCGCGAAGACCCGGACCGGCTTCAAACTGACCACGCGCGGTGCGTCGCACATTGCGCGTGTGCTCCCCGCGACGGTGGCGCCCTATGCCCGGCATCTGATCGAGAAGATTCCGCCCGATCTGTCGCGCTTCCTGATTGCGCCGATGCCGGGGTTGCTCGTGCGGCTCGACGTCGCGGTGGGCGATGCGGTGCAGCTGGGTCAGCCGCTGGCGGTGGTCGAGGCGATGAAGATGGAGAACATCCTGCGCGCGGAGAAGACCGGGACGGTCAAGGCACTCGAGGCCAAAGCCGGCGACAGCCTGGCGGTCGATCAGGTCATTCTCGAACTGGAATAGGCTACCCTCGGCCCATCGCGAATTTGGCGATCAGCGCCTCGAATTCTTCCTGCGTGTCGACGTCGATCAGCTCGTCGGCGCTGGTGACGACGTGGCGCCCGGCCATGATCAGGTCGCGCGCGCCGGCATCGCCGTTCAGCGCGATCAGATCGTCGAACCGCCCGGCGCCGAACAAGGCCGGCGGTTTGGGATTGATGCCGTCGCTCGACGCGACCACGCTGTTGGGGCCGTTTTCGGCGTCGTAGAGATGATAGATGTGCCCGGCGGTGACGCGCGGCATGTCGGCCAGCGCGACGATCACCGCCTCGATCCCGGGCCCGCGTGCGGCTTCGACGCCCAGTCTGATCGACAGCGACATGCCCGCATCGGCATCGTCGTTGTGCACGATGTCATAGCCGCGCGCGGCGTAATCGATCTTCACCCCGTCGCGCACCGCGATCCGTTTGGCGAACGGTATCGCTTCGAACGCCGTCACGACATGCATCCCCAGCGGTTGCCCCAGAAAGGGCTCGTTGAGCTTATTCGACGACCCGAAGCGCACTGACTTGCCCGCTGCGAGCAGGATCAATGCGGTGGTTTCAGGTGCGATCATGAAAGGCTCCGATCATCGCCGCGGCGATCGACAGCGCGATTTCGGCCGGGCCGATCGCGCCGATGTCGAGCCCCGCCGGCGCGTCGATCCGGTCGAGGTCGATGTCGCCAACGCCCAACGCGGCAAGTCGCTCCCGACGCGCGGCATGGCTGCGACGCGAACCCAGAGCGGCGACATAGCCAGTCTGCGCAGAGAGTGCGGCGAACAGCGCCGGATCGTCGATCTTGGTGTCGTGGCTCAGCGTCACCACCGCGGTGGCCGGATCGGGTTTGAGCGCGGCCACGGCGTCGTCGGGCCAGCGATCGTCGAGCGCGACGCCGGGGAAGCGCTCTTCGGTCAGGAAGCGCGCGCGCGGGTCGATCTCCGTGGTGTTGATCCCGAGTTCGCGCGCGAGCCCGGCGAGCGCCTGCGCGATCTGCACCGCGCCGACGATCAGCAAGCGGCGCGGTGGGTCGTAGCGGTTGACGAACGCCGCGCCCTCCAGTGGGCGCAGGCTCGACTGGCCGGTGTCGAGATCGGTGATCACCGCGAGCGCTTCGCCGTGATCGCGTGCCTCGGCGATGCGATCGAACAATTCGGGGTCGAAGCCTTCGGCCGAGATCGGCTGGACCATCACCGAAATCTCGCCGCCGCACGGCAGCCCGACTTCCCACGCGGCGGCATCGGCGACGCCATATTGTTTTACGGCGAACGGCGCACCGGCGATCACCTCGGCGGCGGTGGTCAGGATGTCGTTCTCGACGCACCCGCCCGACACCGATCCTTCGAAGCGGCCGTCCTGATGGACGATCATATGGCTCCCGCGCGGACGCGGCGCCGATCCCCAGGTGGAGACGACGGTGGCAAGCGCGAGCGGGGCGCCTTTCCACGCGCTGGCGGCGGCGATGACGGCGTCGTTATCGGCCATTTTCGCCTCCGTCATGCCGGGCTTGTCCCGGCATCCGCCGTGCAACGACGGCTGGCTTCGGTTGCGGTGACGCAGACCCCGGCACAAGGCCGGGGTGACGGGTTGGCGCCCTCATACCGGCGGCAATCCGCCGAGCAATTTGTCCAGCGTCACCGGAAAATCCCTGACCCTCACTCCGCAGGCATTGTAGATCGCGTTCGCCACCGCCGCCCCCGCGCCCGATATGCCGAGCTCGCCGACCGCCTTCGCGCCCATCGGATTCGCACTGTCGTCGATCGCTTCGATAAAGTGGCACTCCACCGCAGGCGCGTCGGCGTGGACCGCGACGTGATATTCGCCGAAATCGGGGTTCACATATTGCCCGGTGCGGACATCGACCACGGCCTCCTCGCTCAGCGCATAGCCGATGCCCCAGATCATCCCGCCGACCATCTGATTGCGCGCGGTCTTCTCGTTCATCACGCGCCCGACGTCGAACACCCCGATCAGGCGGCGAACGCGGACTTCGCCGGTGACGGCGTTGACCGCGACTTCGGCGAATTGCGCGCCATGGCTCGCCTGACTGGTGCGGTGGCTTTCCTTGCCGGGGCCGGTCTTTCCGGTGGCGACGATGGCTTCGCCGCGTACCAGATCGGCGATCGGTGTGGATCGCCCGCCCGCTGTGACGACTGCATCCTTTAGCGTGAGTTCTTCGGGTGAGGCGTTCATCCGCCGCGCGAGCTCGGCGAGGATATCCTCGCACGCCAGCGCGACCGCCGATCCCGACGATCCCGCGCCGAACGATCCGCCCGATCCGGCGCTGGGCGGCAGGTCGGTATCGCCGAGCACGACGTCGATCGCGCTGACCGGCAACCCGAGCATCTCGCCCGCGACTTGTGCGAGGATCGTGTAGGTGCCGGTGCCGATGTCGGTCATGTCGGTTTCGATCACCGCGCGGCCTTGCGGGGTCAGCGTGACGCGGGCTTCGGAATTGACCGTGAAATTGCCGCGCAGCGCGGCCGCCATGCCCATCCCGACCAGCCATTCGCCGTCGCGCGTCTCGCCCGGGACGGGATTGCGTCGGTTCCAGCCGAAGCGCTGCGCCCCCTCGTCATAGCATTGCAGCATCAGCCGCGTGGAGAAGGGCTTGCCCGTGGTGGGATCGGCCTCGGGCTCGTTGCGACGGCGCAGCTCGATCGGATCGAGCCCGAGTTGCTCGGCGAGTTCGTCCATCGCGCATTCGACCGCGAAAGTGCCGACCGCTTCGCCCGGCGCGCGCACCGCGCCCGACGGGGGTAGGTCGACCAGAGTCAGTCCGGTGGTGAAGCGGCGATGTTCGCCGGCGTAGAGCGGCAGCGTTCCGAAATGGACGGGTTCGAGAAAACTCTTGCCGGGCTTCTGCGACGTCGCGCTTTCGTGCGCAAAGGCGTTGATCGTGCCATCGGCATTGGCGCCGATGCGAATGCGCTGCGCGGTGTCGCCGCGGTGATGCACCAGATAGGCGGTCTGGCGACGTGGCAGCGAAATCTTGACGGGGCGCCCCAATTCCTTCGCCGCCACCGCCGCGAAGATCGTTTCCGGCCCGACTCCGGTCTTGCCGCCGAACCCGCCGCCTACATACGGCGCGAGCACGCGGACGCGCTCCGGCTCGATTCCCAGCGCCGTGGCGATCGTTTCCTTCGCCGATCCGATCACTTGCAGCGACGAACGCACGACCAGATTGTCGCCCTCCCACCACGCGGTGGTCGCGTGCGGCTCCAACGCGGCGGGAAAATGCGGCGGGGTAGTGTACGTCTGATCGAACCGGATTTCCGATCCAGCGATCGCGGCGTCGACGTCGCCCTTCACGATATTGGGCAGGAAACCGATCTTGTGGTCCTCGATCACGGGCTGGTCGGCGGCGACGAAGCGGCCTTCGCGTTGCTCGTAGCTGACCTCGACCGCCATCGCGGCGGCGCGCGCGACCTCCAGCGTTTCCGCGATAACCAGCGCGACCGGCTGGCCGAAACTGGCGATCTCTTGCGTCCAGCCGGGCATCGGTTCGCGCGAACTCCCGCCGCCGATGACGAAATCGGCATGGTCGGTGATCACCGCGACGACGCCGGGCATGGCTTCGGCCGCACCGACGTCGATCCCGGTTACCTTGCCCACCGCGATCGTCGCGCCGACGATATGCGCGTAGAGCGTGCCCTCAGGCGCGGCCTCGAACGCATAATGCGCGGTGCCCGTGACCTTGAGCGGACCCTCGTAGCGATCGACCGGTTTCCCGATCAGCCCCTGCTGGCCCTTGTCGAGTGCCGCCGGACGATAGGGGGCATCCATAGCAAGGTCATTCATGGTCGCCTCCCGGTCACAATATGCAGATAGATGCGTCAACGTCTTAGTCGGGAATCGGTCTCAACATGAAACTTTTCAAGAGCCTTCGTTACGCTGCGCTGATCGCTACGGTCGTACTGGCGTCGGGCGCCTCGGCGGGGCAGGATGCGCGGATGCCATCGCTCTCCCCTCCGATCGTCATCGCGCATCGCGGTGCCAGCGGCGAACGCCCCGAACACACGCTCGCCGGCTACGATCTGGCGATCGACGAAGGCGCCGATTTCATCGAACCCGATCTGGTGCTGACCAAGGACAAGGTGTTCGTCGCGCGGCACGAGAACGACATTACCGGCACGACCGACGTCGCTGCGCACCCCGAATTTGCAGGCCGCAAGACGACCAAGGTGATCGACGGCGAATCGCATACCGGGTGGTTCACCGAGGATTTCACGCTCGCCGAACTGAAGACGCTGCGCGCGAAGGAGCGGCTGCCGCAATTGCGCCCCGCGAACACCGCCTATGACGGCAAGTTCGAGATTCCGACGCTCGCCGAAGTGATCGCGCTGGCGAAGACGCGCTCGAAGGACACGGGGCGCACGATCGGCATCTATCCCGAAACCAAGCACCCCAGCTATTTTGCGTCGATCGGCATGCCGATGGAGCGGCAATTGGTCGCCGAGCTGAAGAAAGCAGGCTGGGATTCGGCCGATGCGCCGGTGTTCATCCAGAGTTTCGAGGTCAACAACCTCAAATTGCTCCACACGCTGACCAAAATCCGCCTGATCCAGCTGATGGATGGCAATGGCGGCCCCGCCGACAAGGCCACGCCCAGCTATGCCTCGATGATTACCCCGGCGGGACTGAAGGCGGTCGCGGCCTATGCGTGGGGAATCGGGCCGAACAAATCGATGGTTGATACGGGCGAGGGCGAGCCCACCACGCTGGTCGCCGATGCGCATGCGGCGGGCCTGCGTGTCCACGTCTGGACTTTCCGCGCCGAGAATTTCTTCCTCCCCGCCAGCCTGAAGGTCGGCGACGATCCCAAGGCGCACGGCAAGGTCGACGTGGCGATCCGCCGCCAGCTGGCGCTGGGGATCGATGGGTTCTTCAGCGACTTCCCGTTCATTGGCGCGACAGCCCGCAACGCGTATAAGGCGGGAAAATAATCGATCGATTTGAGGTCTGTATGCGTACGCTCCTGATCGCCGTCGCCGCGCTGCCGCTCCTGACCGGGGGGTGCCTCAACACCGTCGGCAGCGTCGTGACCGCACCGGTCAAGGTCGCCAGCAAGGCGGTCGACTGGACCACCACCAGCCAGTCCGAATCGGACCGCAATTACGGCAAGAAAATGCGCAAGGCCGAAGAACGCGAAGGCCGCGAGCGCAAGGCGCACGACAAGGCATGCCGCAAGGACCCGGCCAATTGCGGGCCGTATACGGGGTTCGTCGCGGGCCAGCCCGGGCGGAACGACTAAGACAAAAGCCCCTCCCCTGAAGGGGAGGGCTGAGTTCGCTAATTCCCGCCCAGCACTTCCGCGATCGCGCGCAGCGTCACCGGTTTCATCTGCACGCCCATATGGCTCGACACGATCTCGATCGACCGGGTGTGATCGTCGTAACAGATCGCGCCGTTGACCAGCCCGTCGCTCGCGCTCCAGATCGCGGTGGCGGGGACCGGCAGCGGCGCCGCCACTTCCGCGCGGCGCGCCATGACGCCTGGGCTGTCGATCTTCTCGCCCGACAGCCATTCGAACGCGCGCCAGACATTGGTTGCCCTGGGGTCGCCGGCAAAGGGCGAGCTGACGGTGATCACTTCGCGCACCAGATGCGGCGCGCGGTGCGCGGCAAAACGCGCCAGGATACCGCCCAAACTGACCCCGATCAGCGTCACCGGCTCACCGGCATCGTCGTGATATCGAGTAAGTCGCGCCAGCAGCTTCTCGCCTTCGTCCCCCACCGTGCGGGTGCCCGCATTGCGCCCCAGCTGCCAGCCTTCGACGCGGTATCCCAGCGCAATCAGATAGCGCTTCATCACGACGTTGGACCGGTCCGAATTGACCAGCCCGGGCAGCAGCATGACGGGGCGCCCGTCGCCTTTGGGTGCCTTCATCAACTCGGGCCACGCGCCGGGGATGCTGGCGATCGTGCCCATCATGCGCGGCAATTCGGCCGCCCATTGCGCCTTGCTCGGCGGGGACAGGCGCTTGTCCGCGGGAGGGCTATCCATCGGTAAGATCACTCATGTTATCGACCGCCCGCAACGCGATATCTTTCACTACGTTCTCCGTGATAGATGGTTTCAATGGTAACCGATACGCACGTCCTCGAATCCCCGCCGCCCGGTGCGTCGCCCGACTGGAGCGTGCCGCAGGACTGGGCGCATTATTCGCCCGAAGACCACGCGACGTGGGACACGCTGTTCGCGCGGCAGGCGGCATTGCTCCCGGGTCGCGCGTCGAACGCGTATCTGCGCGGGCTCGATGTGCTCAAGCTGAGCAAGCCCGGCATCCCCGATTTCGAGGAATTGTCCGAGCGGCTGATGAAGCTGACCGGGTGGCAGGTGATCGCGGTGCCGGGGCTGGTGCCGGACGAGGTGTTCTTCGACCACATGGCCAACCGCCGCTTCGTCGCGGGCAATTTCATCCGGCGGCCGGATCAGCTCGATTATTTGCAGGAACCCGACGTGTTTCACGACGTGTTCGGGCACGTACCGATGCTCGCCGACCCGGTCTTCGCCGATTATCTGGTGGCGTACGGACAGGGCGGGCAGCGCGCGCGGGGGCTCGACGCGCTCAAATATCTCGGGCGGCTGTATTGGTACACGGTCGAATTCGGGCTGATCGCGGAGCCCGAGGGGTTGCGCATCTATGGCTCGGGGATCGTCTCGAGCTATGCCGAAAGCCGCTTCGCGCTGGAGGATGCCAGCCCCAACCGGATCGGCTTCGACCTCGCGCGGGTGATGCGCACCGACTACCGGATCGACGATTTCCAGCAGAATTATTTTGTTATCCCGAGTTTCGACGAATTGCTCAGGGTCACGGTCGAAACCGACTTCGCGCCGCTGTACGAGGAGCTGAAGGCACTGCCCGATATTCCGGTCGCACAGATCGAACCGGGCGACGAGGTGCTGACGCTCGGTACACAGGCGTACGCGAAGTCGAAGGCCTAGAGATCCAGCGCCCAGCCGTCGCGGCCCTTGGGGTCGAACGGTTTGCTGGGGACGTAGCGTTCGGGGCCCGCGCTCAGCCTCAGGATCGTCCAGTCGGCGCGGCGGTCGGCCACCGCCAGCGTGCAGCCGCACTCGGCATAGGCCGCGACAACCTGCTCGCGTTGCGTCTCCAGCAATCCGGCGAGCACGATCGTTGCGTTCGGCGCGGCGATCGCGGCGAGCTCTGGCGCCATCGACACCAAAGGCCCGGCGAGAACGTTGGCGATGATCAGATCGTAGGGCGCGTTTGCCGCAATCGCGTCGTTGAGCGCGCCGTCGGCGACGATCAGCTCGACTCCCTCAATCCCGTTCGCGGCGGCGTTCTCGCGCGTCACCTCGATGGCCCGGGGATCAATGTCAGTGGCGACGATCTGCGCTGCGGGCCACAGATGCGCGGCGGCGAAGGCGAGCAGGCCGGTGCCGGTGCCGATGTCGATGACATTGGCGAAGCGGCGGTCGGCCATGCCGTCGATCATTGCCAGACAGCCGCTGGTGGTTTCGTGATGCCCCGTGCCGAACGCGCGGCCCGCATCGATCAGGAACGCGCGGCCCCCCGCGGGCGCCTCTGCCGGGAAGGCCGAAGTGTGGACCACGAACCGCCCCTCGCGGATCGGCTCCAGCCCCGACTGGCTCATCGTCACCCAATCGGCGTCGTCGAGCCGTTCGAGCGCTTCCGCCGTCGCCCGAGCGCTCGGCACCAGCGCGCGGATCGCGGCGATATCGTCGCGGCCCGGCTCGCCGTCGAAATAAGCGTCGAGCCGCCAGCGCTCGACATCGTCCTCGACCTCCTCGGTGGTCATCAGCACCGCGTCGATGGCGATCTCCTCCGCATCGATCGCTTCGGCCTCGGCGCGCGTGCAGGGGAGGGTGAGTTTCCAGGATTCGGACATCGCCTTACTCCGTCATCCCGGCGAAAGCCGGGATCGCAGGCGGTGACGCAGCGCCCGAGCCGCAAGCGACCCCAGCTTTCGCTGGGGTGACGGGAAAGCTAGCGGACATAGCTTGCCCCGTTCACATCGATCACCGCGCCGGTCATCGACGGCGGCGCGGTGAGGGCGAGGTACGTCACCGCGTTTGCCACTTCGCCCGGCGCTGCCACGCGCCCCAGCGGGATGTCGGCGAGCAATTTGTCGCCGCCGCGGCTGCTCAAATACTCCTCCGCCATGCCGGTCATCGTGAAGCCCGGACACACCGCGAAGGCCAGAATGCCCTGCGCCGCATAGCCCCGTGCGATGGTCTTGGTCATTGCCACCATCCCGGCCTTCGACGCGGCATAATGCCAGTGCGCGGGGCTGTCGCCGCGATACGCCGCGCGGCTGGCGACGTTGACGATCCGGCCCGCCACGCCGCGCGCTTGCCAGTGGCGGATCGCCAGGCGGCACAGTTCGGCGCTGGCGGTCAGGTTGATCCGCATCGTGCGGTCCCAATTCGCCACCCAGACGCCGTCATCGACATCGATCGGATTGGCTTCGAACACCCCGGCATTGTTGATCAGCACGTCGATTGTCCCGAGCCGGTCGAGCGCACGATCCCAGAGCAAGCGCGGGCCTGCGGGGTCGGCGAAGTCGGCGGCGATGCCGCTGGACGTGCCATGCCCGGCGAAGGTTACGTCGGGGGCGTCGGTCAATGCCGCGGCAATCGCCGCGCCGATTCCGCGGCTGCTGCCGGTGAGGAGAATGTTGGTCATGCGGGGGCCTTAGCCAAATCCCTCTCCCTTTGGGAGAGGGCGGCCGAGCGAAGCGAGGTCGGGCGAAGGCAGCGTGGGTTTAGGCAGCCTGCTGCCCTCACCCTTCCGCGCCTTCAGCGCTCCCTCTCTCTCCCAACGGGGGAGGAAATCAGGCCGCTACGCTCGCCGAAAAATCGTCGGCAGCGCCTTTCAGTCCGCCCAGTCGGTCGTCGACGTCGCTGACGTCCTGCGCCAGCATGCCCATCTCGCTCGCCACGCCTTCGGTATCTTCGCGGATCGTCGCGATGGTGTGCGACATCGCGTCCGCCGCCAGAGCAGTTTCGTCGACGGCGGCGGTGATCGCGGTAACGGTTTGCGCCTGCGCTTCCATCGCGAAGCGGATGCGCAGCGCCGATTCCTGCACTTCGTTGACCGTCGCCCGGATACTGGCGTTGGTGTCCACGGTCGATTTGGTGGCGGACTGGATCGCCGCGATCTTGGCCGCAATGTCGTCGGTTGCGCGCGCGGTCTGGTTGGCCAGGCTCTTAACCTCCTGCGCCACCACCGCAAATCCCCGCCCGGCGTCGCCGGCGCGCGCGGCTTCGATCGTCGCGTTCAGCGCGAGCAGGTTGGTCTGCCCGGCGACGTCGCGGATCAGCCCCAGGATCGATTCGATCGATTGGGCGTGTTCGCTCAACGCTTCGCTGGTCGCCACCGCGACGCCCGCCTGCGCGCTGGCGCGGGTCGCGATATCGGCCGCGGCCTCGACTTCGCCGCGCGCATCCTCGATCGCGCGGATCAGCCCGGCGGCGGTCTGCGCCGCTTCGCGCATCGCCAGCGCAGATTGTTCGGCGGCGGCGGCGACTTCGGCGGTCTTGCCGATCATGCTGCGCGCCGAGGCTGAGGTGCGCCCGGCCTGTTCGCGGATCCGCGTTCCCAGTTCGGCGGTGGCATCGATCGACTGGACGATCGATTCGCGGAATTTATTCGCACTCTTGCGGCGCGCGCGACCCGCGCGTTCGGTGGCGAGGATGGTGACGTGCGTGCTGAGCAGATCGGCTTCGAGCAAAGCGAGCCGCTGCACGATGTCGCAATAGCGTCGCATCCGCTGCACGTCGCCGCCGACGCGGCGTTCGAGCGCCTCGATCGTCGCCTTGTGCGACGCGGCGAGCGAGGACAATTGCGGCGACAGCGGGACACCGCCCCGGAACGACGATTCGGCATGCGACCGCGCCATGCCGACCCATTGCTCGCCATAGGGGTTTTCGTATTTGGCGCGGGTATAGTCGATGCTGGCGGCGATTTGTTCGCGCATCCGCTCTTCGGTGTAATAATCGCGGACGTGAACGGTCGCCGGGTGACGCAGATAATGGTCCCAGAAAACCTGGGCGATGTCGGCGAAATCGTCGCGGATCAGCGCAGAAAATTCCCGGGCGGTCGCTTCGATCGACTCGTCCCAGTCATATTCGCGCAGCGCCTGGGCGATCGGTGTCAGCCCCTCCGCACTCAGACCCATCCATCCTTCTCCTGCGTTCTTTTATGCCGCCACCTTGGCGACAAAGTCGCTGGCGCTGGCTTTGAGATGGCCGAGCTGGCCATCCAACGAGTCGAATCCCTTACCGACATTGTCGATTTCGCTGGCGACCGCCTCTGTATCCTCGCGAATGGTTGCGATTGTGTTCGACATCGAATCGGCGGCGAGCGCGGTTTCGTCGACGGCGGCGGTGATTGCGGTGACGGTCTGCGCCTGCGCTTCCATCGCGGCGCGGATGCGGTAGGCCGATTCCTGGACTTCGTTGACGGTCGATTTGATCGACGCGTTGGTCTCGACGGTCGATCGCGTGGCGGACTGGATCGCGGCGATCTTCCCCGCAATGTCGTCGGTTGCGCGCGCGGTCTGGTTGGCAAGGCTCTTCACTTCCTGCGCGACGACGGCGAAGCCTCGGCCCGCATCCCCGGCGCGGGCGGCTTCGATCGTCGCGTTCAGCGCGAGCAAATTGGTCTGCCCGGCAATGTCGCGGATCAGCCCCAGGATCGATTCGATCGATTTTGCGTGGTCCGACAGCGTTTCGGACATGCCGACCGCGGCGCCGGCCTGCGAACTGGCGCGGGTGGCGATTTCGGCGGCGGCGTCGACTTCGGTGCGCGCATCCTCGATCGCCCGGATCAGCCCGGCGGCGGTCTGCGCCGCTTCGCGCATCGCGACCGCCGACTGTTCGGCGGCGGCGGCGACCTCGGATGTCTTGCCGATCATCCCGCGCGCCGACACGGCGCTGCGGGCGGCCTGATCGCGCAATTCGCCGCCCTCGGCGGTGGTGCGTTCGACCGTTGCGGCGATGCCGTCGCGGAATTCGGCGGCGAGCCGGTCGCGCGCGCCCTGCGCGCGATGTTCGCGATAGGCGGTGTAGATTTCGACGGTGATTTCGCCTTCGAGCGCCGACAGCCGCATCAGCGTGTCGAGCAGGACGGTCAGCCGGGGATCGGCGCGGTCGACCTTGCGCACGATCACTTCGAGGGCGGCGCGGTCGCTCGCCGAAATCATCGACAGCAACGCCATCGGCGACACGTCGGCGGAATAAGCGGCGGCGACCGACCGTTCGATCGATTCGATCCAGTTACGCCCGCCGGTGTCGAGGAACCGGTTCTTCAGAAAATCGCAGCCGATATCGATCATCTTCTGCGTTTCGTGGGTCGCCCAGATGCGCTCATCGGCGAAGCAGCGCAGCCATTGCTGCCAATAGGCTTCGGACACGGCACGGATTTCGGGTTCGAGCACCGCCCACGCCTCACGGCTCGCGGTCGCGAGCGATCCGTCGAAATCGAAAACCCTGAGCCGGGCGCGAAGATCGATCTTCGCGGCAATTGCGCCGGGCGTGGGCAAGTCATGGGTGCTCAACGATTTTTCTCCGCAGGGTGGTGGCCGATAAGGGACAACCAGTCGGGAACAGGTGCTAGCGCGCAGTTGGTTAAGGCGGAGTTAGGAAAACGGGTCTTGGGTTGCATCGCGCCCCACGAGAGTTAAGAGGGCGCACGCATTCCTTCAGGGGTATTTTCCTTGGCTACCACACCGCCGAAACCTGACCGTCCGATCTCCCCGCATCTCAGCCATTACAAATGGGGGCCAGCGATGCTGGTGTCGATCCTGCACCGCGCCACCGGCGATGGAATGGCGATCGTCGGCGGGGTGCTGTTCACCTGGTGGCTCGCCTCGCTCGCCGCGGGCAAGACCAGCTACGACTGGTTCCTGTCATGGTTCACCGGCGGCTATTGGAGCATCCTGGGCTATGTCATCGGCGTCGGGCTGACGCTGTCGCTGTTCCAGCACATGATGAGCGGGATCCGCCATTTCGTGCTCGATACCGGCGCCGGCTATGACCTTGCCGGCAACAAGCGTGGCGCGATCCTGACGATGGTCGGGTCGGTGCTGCTGACGCTGATTTTCTGGGGCTTCCTGTTCAAGGACGTCCTCCTCGCCAAGCTGGGAGCGAAATAATGGGTGAGGGCACCGAACTCGGCCGCGTCCGCGGTCTGGGCAGCGCACGCGAAGGCGCGCATCATTGGTGGCGCCAGCGCGTCACCGCGGGCTTCAACTTCTTCCTGCTCGCCTGGTTCATGATCTCGCTCACCCGGCTGTCGGGCTTCGATTACGACTCGCTGCATCAATGGATCTCCTCGGCGTGGGTCGCCGTTCCGCTGATCCTGCTGGTCATTTCGACCTGCTGGCACGCGCGCCTCGGGCTGCAGGTGCTGATCGAGGATTATGCCGACAAGGATAGCCGGGTCGCGTCGATCCTGCTGCTCGAACTGTTCCTCGCCGTCATCGCGGTGACCGCGATCTTCTCGATCCTGCGGGCGGCGCTGGCCCCGGCGGTCGCGGGATGAGCGACGCGTACAAGATTATCGACCACACCTATGACACGGTGGTGGTCGGCGCCGGCGGGTCGGGGCTCCGCGCGGTCATGGAAAGCGCGCAGAACGGCCTGAAAACCGCGTGCATCACCAAGGTCTTCCCGACCCGCAGCCACACCGTCGCGGCGCAGGGCGGGATCGCCGCCAGCCTCGGCAATATGGGTCCGGATCACTGGACCTGGCACATGTACGATACCGTCAAGGGCTCGGACTGGCTCGGCGATCAGGACGCGATCGAATATATGGTGCGCGAAGCACCCGCCGCGGTTTACGAACTCGAACATGCCGGCGTGCCGTTCAGCCGCACCGATGCGGGCAAAATCTATCAGCGCCCGTTCGGCGGCATGATGCAGAATATGGGCGAAGGTCCGCCGGCGCAGCGCACCTGCGCCGCCGCCGACCGCACCGGCCATGCGATGCTCCACGCATTGTATCAGCAGTCGCTGCGCTTCGACGCCGATTTCTACATCGAATATTTCGCGCTCGACCTGATCATGGAAGGCGGCGAGTGCAAGGGCGTGATCGCTTTGTGCATGGAAGACGGCTCGATCCACCGCTTCCGCGCCCACGCGACCGTGCTGGCCACGGGTGGCTATGGCCGGGTCTATCAGTCGGCGACGAGCGCCCACACCTGCACCGGCGACGGCGGCGGGATGGTGTTGCGCGCGGGGCTGCCGCTGCAGGACATGGAATTCGTTCAGTTCCACCCGACCGGGATTTACGGCGCGGGCGTGCTGATCACCGAAGGCGCGCGCGGCGAAGGCGGGTACCTGACCAATTCCGAAGGCGAGCGCTTCATGGAGCGCTATGCCCCGTCGGCCAAGGATCTGGCGTCGCGCGACGTGGTCTCGCGCTCGATGGCGATGGAAATGCGCGAAGGCCGCGGCGTCGGCCCGAACAAGGACCATATCTACCTGCACCTCGACCATATCGATCCGAAGGTGCTGCACGAACGGCTCCCGGGCATTACCGAAACCGGCAAGATCTTCGCCGGGGTCGACCTGACGCGCCAGCCGCTGCCGGTCACGCCGACGGTGCATTACAATATGGGCGGGATTCCGACCAATTATCACGGCGAAGTCGTCCATCTGAAGGATGGCGATCCCGACGCGGTCGTCCCCGGTCTGTTCGCGATCGGCGAAGCCGCCTGCGTGTCGGTCCACGGCGCCAACCGGCTGGGCTCGAACTCGCTGATCGATCTGGTCGTGTTCGGTCGCGCCACCGGCAAGCGCATCGCCGAGATCCTCAAGCCCAACGGCAAGCACGGTGCGGTCTCGACCGCCGCCGACGATGCGGCGATTGCGCGGCTCGACCATTTCCGCAACGCCAAGGGCGGTTCGCCCACCGCGAGCATCCGCGCCGACATGCAGCGCACGATGCAGAAACATTGTGCGGTGTTCCGCGACACCGAATTGCTCGACGAAGGCGTCGGGCATATGGACAAAATCTATGCCTCGCTCGGCGATGTCGGGATCACCGACCGCTCGCTGATCTGGAACACCGATCTGGTCGAGACGCTCGAACTCGACAATCTGCTGGGTCAGGCCGTGGTCACGATCCGCGGCGCCTCCGCCCGCCACGAAAGCCGCGGTGCGCACATGCACGAGGATTATCCCGAACGCGACGATGCCAACTGGATGAAGCACACCACCGCGACGTTCGACGGCTGGGGCGGCAAGGGCGGTACGGTCGAACTGGGCTCGCGCCCGGTGCACGACTACACGCTGACCGACGAGATCGAGTATATCAAGCCGAAGAAGCGGGTTTATTGATGGAGTTGGCCGAGTTCATCACCGAAACCCTCGGCCAGATCATGAAGGGTGTCTCTGACGCGATTAAGGAGCATGGCGCCGGAAGCTTGGGCGGGGTTATTAATCCTCGACCAGCGTCGAAAGCTAGCGATCCCATGGGGTTGCCAATGTCTCCGGTAGATTTCGACGTTGCTGTGACCGTAGAGAGTAGCAACGCTGGTTCCAAGGGAGCCGGTATCAACATCAAGGTGATTGAGGCCAAACTATCCAAGGATAAGGCCGAAAAAACTACCGGAGAGTCTCGGATTAGGTTTGCGGTGCCGGTTACGCTGCCGGTGACGAGTATCACAGATCTCTAGCTAGCGACTTTCACTCTCCAAACATCTCCCCCAGCACCTCAAGCACAGCACGCAACGTCGCCGCATCCACGCGTCCCATCCTTTTGACCAGCCGGTTGCGGTCGATCGTGCGCATCTGATCGGGCAGGATCAGCCCGGCTTTGCGCTGAAACGTCACCGCGACGCGGAACGGCGCGGGGCGGCTGCCGGTGGTCATCGGGGCGACGATGGCGGTGCGCAAATGCGCGTTCATTTCGTCGGGGGAGACGATCAGGCAGGGGCGGGTCTTCTGGATTTCGCTGCCGACGGCCGGATCGAGCGCGGCCAGCCAGACTTCGCCGCGCTTCACCATGTCAGGTCGGCGTCACCGTCGTTGCCGAAGCTGCTCCACGCCTTCTCTTCTGCGGTCGGGTCAAACGCCGCAATGCGCTGCGCGTCCTCTGCCCAGCCCTCCCGCACATTCTTGCGCACGGGCGTCGCGATCAGCTTGCCGTCCTCAACTGTCAAATCCATCGTCGCACCAGTGGTCACGCCGATCTCTCCCAGCAGCGCGCGCGGTACGATCAGCCCGGTCGAATTACCCATCTTGCGCAGCGCGGATTGCATGGCGGTCTCCTTCTTGGTCGCATATAATGTTTCGGCGGTGTAAGCACAAGGTTATAACATCCAACGTATCGCGTGCTTGACACCGGACGCCAGCTTGCCACCACGTGACGGTGATGACTCGCCGCCTCCGCCTCCCGCTTGCCTCCCTCGCCGCAACCTTCATAGTCGGCGCAACCGGCGACGACGATCCCGAATCCGTGATCACCCGCACCAAGACCACCACCGCGACCTATGCTTCCTACGACTGGATGATCGAGCGCGACGAGGAAGGCGCGGCGAATGACGGCTGGGCGGCGGAGTTCAATGCGGGCGACTGGCACCGCGTCGAAAACGCCAGCCGCCGCGTACTGGCCAATTGCCGTTCGCATATCGGCTATATCTATGACGTCGCGAGCGGCGAGACAGCGAGCGACGATACCGTCTGGGTCGGCGCGTGCGGGATCTATACCGGCACGCAAATCCTGTCGGTCGATCGCCTTCCCGGCGTGACGACCAAGACGGGCATGGTCGACGTGATCCGGATCACCGACCGCCAGCGCGTGCGCTATTATCAGGTCGATGCGCGCGGCGTGATTTTGCGCTCGAACTGGACCGCCGCCAACGGATCGCCCGCGCCGTGCCTGCAAGGCGAACCGATCGCGCGGCTGAACGCGCTTCCCCCCGGCGAGATCTTCTCCCGGGCCTCGCTCGCCCGCTCGGTGGTCGCCGAACGCTATCGCAAACCACCCAAGACGCTGCCCCCGATTGGCCTGTCGGGAAAGAGTTGCGCCGCGGTCGGCTGATCGCTTGACACGGCGGCGCGATTTGCCACCTGATGGCGACACAGTTCGGGGGTCGATCCATCCATGCGTAACCAGCTTTTTCGCCGCCTTTCGCTCGCGGCGCTCGTGCTCGCCACCGGCCTGTCGCTCGCCGGATCGGCGACCGGACAGTCGGGCGCGTACAGCGCGCCGCAGCATGTCGGCGGCTGGCCCGGGCTCGCGTCGGGCGACAACCCGACCGACGCGGCCTTATCGATCGATCTGGGTCCCGAACTCGAACGTGATCGCTCGCCGACCTGGCTGCTCGCCGATCAGCGCAAGCTCGACAAGGCGCTGGCCGGACTCGCCCCGCAACGCAAAGGCACGGTCGATGCCTATGTCGTCGCGGTCGGGCTCGACAGCGACCCGATCTTCGGGCGCGAAGCGCGCGAGGCGGGCAGGGTGCTCAGCCGCCGCTACAACGCCAATGGGCACACGATCGTGCTCGCCGGGACCGATGGCAGCGCGCCTTCGGCGCTGCCCAACGGATCCCCGCGTAACCTGACCGTCGCGCTCGCCCGCATCGCCGAGTTGATGGACAAAAAGGAGGACGTGCTGATCCTCTATACCGCCGGGCACGGCGCCAAGGTCGGGCTGGCTTATCACGACGGCGACGAAGGGTTCGGGATCATCCCGCCCGCGCGGCTGGCGCGCATCTTCGACGAACTCGGCATCAGGAACCGGTTGTTGATCCTTTCGGCCTGTTATTCGGGGATTTTCGTGCCGGCCTTGTCGAGCGACACCACCGCCTTGTTCACCGCCGCCTCCGCCGACCGCACGTCGTTCGGGTGTCAGGCGGACAAGGACTGGACCTTTTTCGGCGACGCGATGATCAACAACGCGCTGCGCCAGCCGGTGCCGCTGGCGAAGGCGGGCGAGGACGCGCAGGCGCTGGTCAGCCAGTGGGAAGCGATGGGCAGTGTTTACCCGTCGCAACCGCAAATCGCGATCGGCAGCAAGGTCGATACCTGGCTCACCCCGCTGGAGGCGAAAATGCCGAAGACCGCGACGCCGCTGGTCGGGCGACCCGCGATCACGATCTTCGGCGACGCGAAATAGCGCGCCCCCAGCGCTTCTAGAGTGGGACCAGCAATCCGGCGATCGCGCCGCCGGCGACGACGGCGGGGGTGACCCACGCGCCCTTCACGCGCCACACCAGTGCCAGCGCCACACCGAAAAGCGCTGCCGCCAATAACGGGTTCGCAACCCGCGCCCCGGTCGCGTAGCCCAGCTGCGCGAAGGTCGCGGCGATGATCCCGACCACCGACGCCGCAATACCGGCCAGCGCGCGATGCATTGCGGGGTTTTCGACCAGCGCCTCCAACCGCTCGAACAGTATCAGCGAAAAGGCGAAGGCGGGCAGGAACATCCCTGCGGTGATCGCCAGCGCGCCGCCCAACCCGCCCGCGACATAGCCGACAAAGGTCGCGAAGATCACCAGCGGCGCGGGGAGCACGCCCGCCAGTGCGATCCCGTCGAGAAAGGTCGAATCGCCGATCCAGCCGCGCCCGACGGTATCGGCGCGGACATAGGGGATTGCGGTATACGCCCCGCCAAAGGTCAGCAGCCCGCCTTTCAGCCCCGCCACGAACAACCCCGCCGCCGTGACCGTTGCGCCGCGGGTGACCACGACGCCGGGGTCGGGCAGCGCGACGAAATACGCCACAACCGCCACCAGCGCCGCCAGCGCGACGGTCAGGAGCGCGAAGACCGGACGGTGTGCCAGGGCACAGACGAGCCCGCCCGCCGCCAGCGGAAGCCAGAAAGGAACGCCCGCCAGCGTGGCGATCAGCCCCCCCGCGGCAATCGCCCCAAGCAACCAATCCTCTACGATATGCCGCCCGATCCGCACCACCGCGCGGAGGATCACCGCCAGCACGACGATCTGCACGCCCAGCAACGCACCCGACAGGCCGGTATCGCCCGCTACCCAATTGACATAGACCCACCCCGTCGCGAGCATCAGCAGCAATCCCGGCAACATGAAGCCGAGCCCGGCGAGCACCCCGCCCAACCGCCCGCGCGCGACCATCCCCAGGTGCACGCACAGTTCGTGCGCCTCGGGGCCGGGCAGGACTTGCAGCACCGCCAGCAACCGGTTGAACCGCGCCGAATCGATCCAGCGTTCCTGCTCGACCAGACTCGCGCGCAGCATCGCGATTTGCGCGACCGGCCCGCCGAAAGCGAGCGCGCCGAAGCGCAGGAATTTCAGGAACAGCGCGGTCAGGCTGAGCCGGGGCGGGCCGGCTTCGACGGTTCCGGTCACGGCAATTTCCGCATCGATGTATCCCCCGTCGCTCGGCCCCTTCCAGCAGGCCTTGGTTTTGTGTCCAACACAGGAATTCTATCGCCCGTATCGCGCTGCGTGCGGCTCGCAGCGGAACACCCAAATCGGCAACGGGTCGTCCGTAACACTACCAATATATCCCGTGGCGCGCGCCGTTACAGTGCAATTGCTCTTACAAGGCGGAGGCGGCTGTGAAGAATATTCTGTTGCTCGCACATGACGATCTTGGTCAGGAAGCTCGGTTTCAGGCGGCGCTGGATGTGTGCCGCGCGGTGGACGGCCATCTCACCTGCCTCGACGTCGCCGTGCCGATGCTGATTGCCGACGATTCGTTCGGCAGCGTGGCGACTGCGGCGTTGCTCAGCGACGAAGTGAAGCGGGAGCAGCTCAACCGCGCCAAAATGGAAGCGCGGCTGAACCACGAAGACGTGTCGTGGACCTGGATCGACTCGACCGGGCAGCTCGCGCCGACCCTGCGTCGGCATGCCACGCTGGCCGATGTGATCGTGGTCAGCCGTGAACTCGACGATTTCCCCTTGCCCGATATGGAAGCGGTTGCGGCCGACGTGATCGTCCGATCGGGGAAGCCCGTGCTGGCGGTGCCCGAACATCATGAGCGGCTCGATTTGTCGGTCGCGCTGGTGGCATGGGATGGTTCGTCGGCGGCGGCCGGGGCGCTGCGCGCGGCGATTCCGCTCCTTCGGCTGGCGGAACGCGTGATCGTCGTCGAAGTCGATGGCAAATCGCACGACACGCCGGGCGAGGATGTCGCCATCTATCTCTCGCGTCACGGCATTCATGCCCGGGTCGAATGGGTCCAGGCGCTCGACGCGGGCGTCGCCCGGACGATCCTCGACGCCGCCGCACGGCATCACGCGGGCTATATCGTGATGGGCGGGTTCGGGCATAGCCGGTTGCGCGAGGCCTTGTTCGGCGGCGTGACGCGCGAGATGATGTCCAGTTCGTCGCGGCCCTTGTTTCTCGCGCATTGAGCGGCGCGGGTCAGCAGCCCGCCCGCCCGAAATTTTCCATTTTATCCAGCCAGCGGGCGCGGTCGTCGGCGCTGGCGTCGACCGCCCCGATCACCGACCGGCTGACCGGTCCGATCCCGACGAATTTGAGGACGTTGCGCTCAAGGCTTTTGACGCTGTGCGCGCGGAAATAGATTTCGTAAAAGAATCCGGGCATCCCCATCGTCACGACCACGCGCGCCGATTTGCCGGTGAGCAGTCCGCCGTTCAGCCCCGCGTCGGGCTTGAACGCAAAGCCGGGGCGGAGCGCCTGTTCCAAGAAACCCTTGAGCAACGCCGGCAGGTCGCCCAGCCAGAGCGGATACAGAATGACGATATGGTCGGCCCAGGCCAATGTGTCCTGCGCCGCGGCGATCGCTGCCGGTGGGCGCGCATCCCAGTCGTGACGCGACCGCAGCAGCGGAAAATCCATGCCCGCTAGGTCGATCCGCCGCAGCTCATGTCCAGCGGCTTCGGCCCCCGCCTGATAGCGTGCGGCCAGCGCGTGGATGAACCGTGCGGGATCGGGGTCGGGGTGAGCGTCGATCAATGCGATACGAGCAGCCACGGCTGACTCCCTGATTGGCGGCGCCGATCTGCCCCGCGCCGCGTTCCCTGCCGCAACGCCGCGTTCGCCCCCATCCGTAAAACACCGGATAGGGCGAGCGAACGCGATTGCGCAGGATCGTTTCGGCAACGGCGACTCGGAGAGGTAAGGCAATGGCAGCCCTGATCAGCGCAAATGAACGCTTGGTGTCGGTGGTTCGGCGGCATGGCCGGGTGGCGGTGGGCGGTTCGATGCTGTGCGGCATCGCGATGGCCGAACTGGTGGCGATGATCGTCCATACCGTCGGCTGAGCCGGCCTCATTCGATTGCATGCGGGAATCTACGGATCGAACCCGCCCGCCCGACGCGTCAGATTATCGGCATGACCTGGTACATGATCCGCCTCGACCTCGCGCGCAGCGAAACCTTCCCGACCGGTTCGGCCGCGCATTCCTACCTGCTCAGGTTGCCGCTCGATGGCGACGGCCATGTCGATGCCGACGCGGTCCGGCACGCGCCCGCGCAGGCGACGGTGCTCAGGTCGTTGCCGGACGCGCCCGAACAGGCGGGCTATGTGTTGCACAGGGGAAAACGCTGGCTCTTTTCCTACGCGCCCGGCGAGGAAGATGACGAAGCGTTGTTCCATCTGGAAACGCACCGGCTGGTGACGGGCGACTATGTCACCGTCACCGAACCCGACGGCACCGCGCAATGTTTCGTCGTCGCATCGTGTCAGGAACTCGCCGGGACATGAGTCGACAACCCCTCCGAACGGTGGAGACGTTCGCATGATCAAGACGATGCTTGCGGTTGTGGAGGACGTCGACAAGGCGTCCGGCCTGATCAAAGCGGTGCTCGCGCACGCCGAATATCTGGGCGCACACCTGACCGTGCAGATTCTGACGCCCGCGCCGGTGGCCATGCCGGAGATGGCCCCGTTCGGCGCGCTCTACGTGCCCGACGTCGAACTGGAAGCCTTGTCGTCCGCGCAGGTTGAGAAGCTGCGCCAGCTGGTCAGCAAATCCACCGCCGCGGTCGACGTGCTGGGGCTGCACGACGATGTCGCGTGGTTGACCGGCGATGTGCGTAAGGCGCGGCTGATCGCTGACCTGACGGTGCTGGGCAGTGTCGAAGGCTGGAGCGTGCCGTGGCTGCACCGGCGCGTAGCCGAAACGCTCGCGCTGGCATCGGGCACGCCGCTGATGATCCTGCCCCCGGGGCGCTCGATCGCGCGGGTCAATCACGCCGTGATCGGATGGAAATCCACCGCCGTGACGGTGCGTGCGGTGCACGATCTGGTGGCGCTCGCCGAACCGGGCGCGCGGATCGATATCGTATCGATCGGCGCCCGGCCCGCCGACGATCACCATCCCGGACCGCATGCCCGCCTGACCCATTATCTGGCCTTGCAGGGGTTCCAGCCGAAATCCTTCTGGATCGACGACGGCGCCGACGCCGCGACTCAGCTTCAGGTTCACGCGCTCGAACAGGGCGCCGACGTGCTCGCCTGCGGTGCGTTCGGGCATTCGCGCGTCCGCGAAGTGATCTTCGGCAGCGTGACCGAGAAACTCATCGCCGAGACGCGGCTGCCCTTGCTGCTGTCGCACTGAAAGCGGGCGGGGGTCGCCCCCGCCCGACAATGCTCATCGGCCCGTCATCTTTTCCAGCGCTTCGGGATACCGATCGCCCGTCACGGCGATCCTTGCTGCGGCATCGGCATGCTTTCGTCTTCCAACGATTGAACTTTGGCGCTTGAAAGGTCAGCGTTCAGGTGTGACCTTCGGCGCTCTCCGCCTTCACTTCCTCGACCAGTTCCTTGCGGCTCAGCTTGCCCACCAGCGTCTTGGGCAGGCTCAGCCGGACAACCACCTGATCGACGCGCTCGTGACGCCCGAGCTGGGCGTTGAGCCACGCCTTGAGTTCCTCGGGCGTGGCGGTGACATCGTCGTTGAGCGTCACGTAAGCGCGCGGCTGTTCGCCGCGATAGGCATCCGGCACGCCGATCACCAGCGCCTCCTTCACCGCGGGATGCTTGTAGAGCACCGCTTCGACCTGGCTCGGGAAGACCTTGAACCCGCTGACCGCGATCATGTCTTTCAGCCGGTCGACGATATGGATGAAGCCGTCTTCGTCGATCTGCCCGACGTCGCCGGTGCGCAGCCACCCATCGACGAACACGTCGGCATCGGCGTCGGGGCGGTTCCAATAGCCCTTCATGATCTGCGGCCCGCTGACCAGGATTTCGCCGGGTTCGCCGGTCGGTGGCGGGCGCGTCGGGTCTTCCTTATCGACCAGCCGGACGCGCGTCCCCGGGACCGGCTGACCGATCGTCCCGAGCTTGCCCTCGCCGGCATAGGGGTTGCACGAGACGACGCCGGAACTCTCCGACAGGCCGTACCCCTCGATCACCCGCGCGCCGGTCGCGGCTTCGAACTTCGCCTTGACCTCGGCGGGCAGCGGCGCGCCGCCGGAGATGCAATATTTGAGGCTCGACAGGTCGGCGCCCGCCAGCTTGGGGTGGCCCAGCAGTGCCTGATACATGGTCGGCACGCCCGGCAGCGCCGTCGCTTTGGTCCGGCCGATCGCCGCCAGCACCTGCCCGCCATCGAAGCGCGGCAACAGCACGATCATCCCGCCGTTATGGATCGTGCGGTTCATCACGCAGGTATTGGCGAAGACGTGGAACAGCGGGAGTACGCCGACGATCCGGTCCTCGCCGCCGGGCTCGGGGTCCATCCCCTCGACTTGCCGCGCATTGGCCGACAGATTCTGGTGAGTCAGCATCGCGCCCTTGGGCGTGCCCGTGGTGCCGCCGGTATATTGGATCACCGCGACCTGTTCGGCCGGATCGATCGCGGGGAAGGACCCCGCGCCGTCATTGGCGATCAGCGCGGAGAAAGCGGTGATGCGCGGATCGTCGGGGCGGGCGGTCACTTCGCTGCGCTTGAACAGGCGGTACAGCACCGACTTGGCCGGCGGCAGCGCGCCCGCCACCGACCCGACGATCAGCCGTTCGAGGTTGCTCTGCTCGAGCACCTTGAGCGCGGTCGGCAGCAGCGCGGAGGCCGACAAGGTGAACAGCGCGCGCGTGCCCGAATCCTGCACTTGATGCGCCAACTCGTCGACGGTGTAGAGCGGCGAGTAATTGACCACCGTCGCGCCGAGCTTGAGGATCCCGAAATAGGCCGCGAGGTAGTGCGGTACGTTGGGCAGGAACAATCCGATCCGGTCGCCCGCGCCGAACCCCAGCCTGGCCAGCCCAGCGGCGACTCGGGTCGCGCCGTCGATCGTCTCGGCATAGGAATAGCGCCGACCGAGAAAGTCGATCAGGGGCCGTTCGGGATGCCGTGCGGCGGAGGCCGCGAACATCGCGACCAGCGACAAGGGGGGGTAATCGGTCGCCCAGGGGGTCGGGTGACGATAGGCGGCGCTGCGCCAGATGCTCTCCGGATCGGTCATTGACAGCGATGTAAGCTAGCCGCGGGGCACGCGGCAAGCGGTGCTATCAGCCGGCGATGCCGTGCGTCGTCCAGGTCAGCAGAAACTTGACCGCGACAATGCCCAGATCGACTGCCGCTTGCACGCGGTGCGGCGCGGGATCGGTCGACTCGTGCGTCAGTATCTCGATATCGGCAGTCGGATGGCGCGCGACAGCGACCACCGCAAACAGCGCCGCCAGTGCCACAATAATCGATCTGCGCTTGCGCATTCCCGCCATCTCCAGCGGTAACCATACCCGCTTACAGGCGGCGCCACAAGCCGATCAGGCGGCGCGCGCGACGTTCGGCGGGGCCAGCCGGGCGCGGTCGCGGCCCGCCTGTTTGGCCTCGAACAGCGCGCTGTCGGCGCGGCGGTACATCGCCTTCCATTCGCGTTCGCCGGTCATCGGCCCGCTGCACGCGCCGATGCTGGCGGTGACATGGACATCGAACGGCATCCGCGCCGCGCGCACCCGGTTCAGCACGACATCGGGCGCAACGGCGCGGTCGACGGGGCACAGGATGGCGAACTCCTCACCCCCCATCCGGGCGATCAGCGCGCCGGCCGGCGCGGCCTGGCGGAGCGTGCGGGCAAAGACGCGCAGCACCTCATCGCCGCCGTCATGCCCCAGCGTCTCGTTGACCTGCTTGAACAGGTCGAGATCGGCGATCAGCAGCATCTGGTCGCCGTCGCGCCCGATCGCCTGGCGCAGAAACGCGCGGCGATTGAGCAGACCGGTCAGCGGATCGATATCGGCCAGCCGCGCGGCGATAATCTCGCGCTCGATCGCCTCATCGCGCTCCAGCGCCAGCATGCGGATGCGATAGGCGATCGCCAGCGTCGAGATGACGGCTTCGCTCGCCATCGACAGAATCGTCGAATTGTCGAGCCAAAAGCTCCACGGCACCAGCGCCAGATTGCCGAGCAGCCGCATCCCCGCGAACACGATCGGCGCTGCCCAGGCGGCGGTGAACAGCCAAAGGTGCGGGCTGCGCTCGAGCCAGGCGCGCCACAGGATCGGTGCGGTCGCGGCCATGATCGCGGCAAAGCTGAGCGTGAACGCGATGTCGAGTGCGCGGATCTGCCACGGCGCAAACAAGGCGAGCATCATCGTCGCGACGAACACGATCGCGGTGGCGGCATCGATCAACCGCCCGACCCAACCGGCCGAGATCGACGGCGGAAAGAAGCTGCGCGCGAACATCAATGCCGTCGCGGCAGCGGTCGCCAGCAGCACATAGTTGATCCGCAAGCGGTCATTGTTGAGCATCGCCGGATTGGCCCAGGCCAGCGCCCCCGACGAACTGAAGGCATAGAGCAACAAGGCCAGGACCATCGCGCAATAGAGCAACTGGAAGCGATGTCGCAGCGCCCCCCACATGGCGAGGTTGTAGATCAGCAGGGCAATGCACAGTCCGGCAAACCCGGCATACGTCGCGGCCATCACCATATTGGCATGGCCCGATTCGTGCGGCGTGGCGAGGCGCGGCGCGAGGAGGATGCCGCGCAGATTGGCGCTCCCATCGACTCGCCACATCAGCCGCTCGGGGCGTCCGAAGCCCTGCGGCAGCGGCCACTCGATCATCCCGCCCAGTTGCAGGTGCCGGGTCGCCGCGTGGCCATCATAGCTCCAGCGGCGAACGACGCCGCCGGGATAGAGCGCGTAGAGCGTCACGCGTTCTTGCCACAGACTGGCGATCCTGACCCGGACGCGTTCGTCGAGTCGGGACATGCCGGCGAGGGGCTGAGCGATGACCCAGAAATCGCCCTGTCCGAAGCGGGTTTGCGGTGAGGTGCAATCGAATCGGGCATCGGTGCCGAACAACGCGGGCGCGGCGTCGCCCGGCCGGACCGGGCTGACGCACACCGACAGCGTCGCGCCCGCGACCGCGCCAGCGGCCTGCGGGGCCGGGCGGACCAGCATGGCGGCTGCGATGAGCGCGACGATCGCGACCAGCAGGAGGACAGGGATGGTGGCGCGCCGCATCCGGACTGCCTAGCCATCATCCGCAAATTATTGGTAAATGTTCCGGTTGCCGTGTTGCGGCGGCGGGGTCGCCGCCGCGAACCCGATCAGCAGGGCTTGATCCCGCCCAGCGTGATGCGCGGTTTGCACTTTTTCGGCTTGGCCGCTTCATCGCCGCCGCTGCTGCTGCCGCTATCCCCCATCCCGGGCATGCCGAGCATCAGCGACGTGGAGGAACGATAGCGCACCCGCGCGGTCCAGTCGGGCTTCCATGCGACCTTGGGACTGGCCGGGCGCGGCGGGTAGGCGAAGTTGCGTTCGGGGCCATAGGCGAACAGCTGGGTCATCATGAAGCCGCCCGCGGCCGCCTTGACCTCGGCCGGCACCTGACAGCTCGTCTGGCTGGGCGGCATCACGACCTTCTCGCCGACCAGCCGCGCGACGATGGCGGGCGGGATCCAGTCGGTCAGCCCGGCGCCGAACTGCTTGCCGCTGGCCGATGTCCACCACACCATATCGCCGCTATCCTCGCCTGCGCTCTTCGCGCCGATCAGCCAAGCGTAATAACCGGTGGCGACATCGATCGCATTCCAGCTGAGCAATTGCGACCCGTCGCTTTGATCGCGCGACGCGGCATTGAGCGGCGCCATGAAATCCTGATCGAGCGCGAACTTGATCTCCGGGCTGTAATTGCCCGCCACACGGTGATCGCCGAGCAGCGAGGAATTGGCCTTCAGCCCCTTGCCCGATTTGCTGTTGGGCCAGTCGCCATAGGTCTTCGAACTGGCAAAGGTCGGGCCGGGATCGACCGGTACCGAGGTCGAGAACAGGCCGGGCGGGAATTGCTGTTGGCCCAGTTTGCTGAAATCGATGATCACCGGTTGTCCGGGTCCGGCATGCGCGCCGCAGCCCCAGAACAGCAGCAGCCGACCCTTTGGCCGCCGCATGTCGCCCGGCGTATCCGGCTGAGCCTTGCCCGGGGTCGACGCGCTGGGCGTGGGCGTGACCAGCGGGACCGAAGGGCCGAGTCCCATGCCGGCCGGCATGAAATGATCGGCGCTGGGCGGACCCGACGGGGGCAGTGCCGACCCGAGCCGCAGCACCAACGTGTGCGCAACCGAATTGCCGCCCCGCCCGCCGAACATCATCTTCATCGGGTTCACGCCGCCGGCCATGAAGCCCGAGGTGGTTGCAACGTCCATCTGATAGCGCGCCTTGGGCGGTGCCGCGACTTGCGCCGCATAGCCGATTCCGCCCACCGCGAGGGCACTGACCGTCAGCAGAAAAAGATGATGCCGCATTGCGAACTCCCCATAGTTTTGCGCTCGATAGCACGATGTTCGTGTCCCCCGATTGGACGGAGGCGACGTCGCCGCAAGCCTTGACTCACAGCCGACAACGGCGTCGATATGCGATACTGAAATGGTTAACGCGCGGGAGCAATGCGTGATGATCCGTACCGTCCTGATAGCCGCTTTGCTGGTGCCGTCGGCTGCCTTTGCGACGGACGACGATTATAACCGCGACGTACAGGTGCGGGTGATCAGCATCGCCGATCTCGATCTGTCGAGCGGCGCGGGGATGGACCGGCTGATCCGCAAGCTGCGCGGGACGATCGACGGGATGTGCGGCGGCGATGAGGCGTGCCGCGACCAGGCGTGGCTCAGCGCCGACTGGCAGGTCGCGCGCGAAACGTCGCGCGCCACATGGCGACGGCGGATCGCCGAGGAGCGCGCGAACGACTGGCGCGACTATCGCCGGGGCGGCAATCGGATCGGGGCGGGCGATACGCGCCCCGCGGCACCGCCGCCTCCGCCGCCCCTGCCGCCGCCACCGCGACTGGCCTACGCACCGGTACCGGATGAACTGGCGTCGAAGACCGGCGGCACGAGGGTGACCGTGACCACAACGGTGACCTTGGTCTACCGCACCCCGCCGCCCGACTATCGCGCGACCTGGACCCCACGCTGAGCGGGGAAGGGAAATCCTAAACTCCAAGCGAATGTCGCCGCGAGCGATTGCGGAAGGGGTGCGCGGCTATCCGAGCGTGATGACGCCCGCCCGCTGAAGACCGTAAAGCGCGTCCTGTGCTTCGGCTTTCGTCGGATAGACGACGGGCATCCAACGATCGGCGCCGGGGGCATAGAGCCCCCACTTCCCCTCGAGGTCGGGCTCTTCGCGGCGTTTGGCGACGATCTGGGGGTCTCCTGCCATGGAGCTACGTTACAATAAAATGACGGCGCCCGCCATGTGCACCGCAAGGGCGCCATTCATCAAACCTTCTTCAATCGATCACGCGCCTGAAATATCGACCGGCTAGCTCCTTCGCACTTGCGGAAACGCAATTTCAGGGGGATTTCCATGCTCGTTCGTACCATTGCCCGCACCACCGTATCGGTGGGCGCAATCGCCGTTTTCGCGCTCGCAACGCCGGTCATGGCAAAGGACACGCCGCCGCCCGCGACACCCGCCAGCGACCCGCAGGCCGCGACGACGAGCGACGCGCCGCTGGACGGCGATATCGTGATCACCGCCACCGGCACGCGCTCATCGACGGCATTGCCGGGCACCGAAATGCAAAAGATCCTCCCCGGCGTGTCGCCGCTGAAGGCGATCGAGACCTTGCCGGGCGTGCTCTACATCACCGCCGACCCCTGGGGGTATAACGAGCAGAACGCCCAGATCTTCATCCACGGTTTTGCCGGCAATCAGCTGGGCTATACGATGGACGGCCTTCCGCTCGGCGATCAGAGCTACGGCAATTATAACGGCCTCTCCCCGCAACGCGCGATCATTTCGGAAAATGTCGGCCGCGTCGTCGTGTCGACCGGCGCCGGCGATCTCGCCACGGCGTCGAACAGCAATTTGGGCGGCACCGTCGAAACCTACTCCTCCAATCCGCTGGGCGCGTTCGGGTTCCAGTTCGGGCAGACCGTCGGCAGTTACGACACGTCGCGGAGTTTCGTGCGGATCGACAGCGGCACCTTCGGTCCGGGCGGCGCGAATTCGGGCTATATTTCGGGATCGCGCCAGCGCGCCCGCGCCTGGGACTTCGACGGCATTCAGGGGGGGTACCAGGCCAACGCCAAGTTCGTGCACGACGATAAGAGCGGCAAGCTCACGCTCTATTTCGACTATAACGACTTCAAACAACCGAACGAAGACGCGACGGTCTTCTTCAAGCCGTCGGCCGGCGGCACGGCCACCCCGGTCCAGCTCTATACCCCCTATACCAAGCCGTTTTTCTATCCCGATTTCGGCGGGTACCGGACGTCCTATCTGAGCGCGCTCGGCAATTCGCCATCGGCCGTGGGCAGCAATTATCGCAACTATTATTCGGATGCGCAGCGGACCGACTATCTCGGCTATATCCGCTACGACGCGCGGCTGTCGAACAGCGTCAACTGGTCGACGACCTTCTACTACCATCACAATGACGGCGTCGGGGTCGTCGCGGGGCCGCTGGGCCAGTCGATCACGACGGCGCAGCCGTACCTCGATCCCAATTATGCCAGCTTGCCGACCAATTGCCGCTTCGGCGCCAACGCCAACGGCGTCCGTCCCGCCGCCTGTACCGCATTGACGGACGCGCAGGCGGCGGCCTCGGGCGCGGCCCTGCTGGCGGCGACCGGCGGATCCGGCCTGATTACGCGTACCACCGAATATCGGATCGACCGCGGCGGTGTGGTCTCGGCGCTTACCGCTGAGCTCGGCGATCACAAGATCGAATTCGGCGGCTGGTTCGAACGCAACAGCACGACGCAATGGCGCCGCTGGTACGCGGTCAACGTGAACAATCCGGGGTCGAGCACGCCGTACATCCGACCGCTGAGCGCCGCTGCCCCATTGTTTACGCAATATCAGGGCGAAGCGCGGATCAACGAGCTCCAGCTTCACCTTCAGGACACGTGGCAAGTGGTCGACAAGCTGCTCGTCCAGGCCGGGTTCAAGACCAGCGCGCAATGGGCCGACGGCCGCTTCCCCGTCCAGCCCGTCGCCGGGTCCTTGTCGGGCCTGACCGGTGGGTTGCCGCAGGGTAAGATCAACACGCTGCGCTGGTTCCTGCCCGCAGCCGGTGCGACCTATGACTTTAACGGTCACGAACAAATCTATTTCAACGTCCAGAAAAACCTGCGTCAGTATCAGGCGTATCTGGCGGGCGGCGGCGGCCCGTGGTTCACCGGCAGTCAGGCGGCGTTCGACCTCTTTGCCGACCTCGGCAAGCCAGAGAGCAGCTGGACCTATGAAGGCGGCTTGCGGACCAACCGCCGCTTTGCCGACGGGATCGGCTTCGACGCGCAGATCAATTACTATCACGTCGTGTTCAACAACCGCCTGTTGGCGATCTCGACCAACCCGGGCGGCATCGCAGGCGGCGGCATCACCGGCGGCACGTCGATCCTCGTCAACGTTGGCGACGTCCATACCGACGGGGTCGATGCCGCCTTCACCTTCCGCGTCGGCCGCACCTTCACGCTCTACAACGCGACGTCGTACAATCTGTCGAAATATCAGAGCGACTATACGTCGACCGCGATCGGTATCGGTGCCGCCACCGGCACCTGTATCGGCGGCTTCCTGGTCACCGCGGGTGTCGTTCCGACGTGCGGCAAGCAATTGCCCGGCACGGCCAAATGGATGAACAAGACGGTCGCGACGCTGGCGGCCGGGCCGTTCGAAGTGCAGATGATCGGCGACTATGTCGGCCGCCGGTTCTCGACCTTCACCAACGATGCCAGCGTCCCGTCATACTTCCTGACGTCGCTGCGCGTCGCCTTCAGGCTCCCCAGCAACATCCTGCCGGTGCGCAAGTTGGAATTGTCGCTCAACGTCACCAACCTGACCGACAAGAAGGGCGTATCGACCCTGTCGATCGGATCGGCGACCAACAGCTATTCGGCCTACCCGATCGCGCCGCGTCAGTGGTTCCTGACGCTGTCGGGGGCCTATTGATCGGGCCCGACGATCGGGCGGAAGTCCTATTATTCTGACCAAACGAAACGGGCCGGGGATCGCTCCCCGGCCCGTTCTGTTCGATCCACCGCGTGCGACGCTACTTCGCGTCCGCTGGGGCCGGCTTGCCCTTCTTGCCCGACTTCTTCGGCGCGGCCGGCTCGATCGCGAAGGACAGCGCGCCGTCCTTCATCCTGACCGTCACTTCGCCGCCATGGACAAGCTTCCCGAACAGCAATTCCTCGGCGAGCGGCTGCTTGATCTTTTCCTGGATCAACCGGCCCATCGGGCGTGCGCCGTAGAGCTTGTCATAGCCCTTGGTGGTCAGCCACGCCTTCGATTCGTCGTCGAGGCTGATGTGCACGTTGCGGTCGGCGAGTTGCAGTTCGAGTTGGAGGATGAATTTGTCCACCACCCGCGCGACGACTTCCGGCGGCAGGTAACCGAACGGCACGATCGCATCGAGCCGGTTGCGGAATTCCGGCGTGAACATCTTCTGCACCGCCTGCTCGTCCTCGCCCTCGCGCGACAGATTGCCGAAGCCCAATGTCTCGCGCGCCATGTCGCTGGCGCCGGCGTTGGTCGTCATGATCAGGATGACGTTGCGGAAGTCGACCGACTTGCCGTGCTGATCGGTCAGGCGCCCGTTATCCATCACCTGCAACAATATGTTGAACAGATCGGGATGCGCTTTCTCGATTTCGTCGAGCAACAGCACGCAATGCGGCTGCTGGTCGACCGCGTCGGTCAGCAGACCGCCCTGATCGAACCCGACATAGCCCGGGGGCGCACCGATCAGCCGGCTGACGCTGTGACGCTCCATGTACTCGGACATGTCGAAGCGCTGGAGCGGGATGCCCATGATCGAGGCGAGCTGACGCGCGACCTCGGTCTTGCCGACGCCGGTCGGCCCGGTGAACAGATAATTGCCGATCGGCTTTTCGGGATCGCGCAGGCCGGCACGGCTGAGCTTGATCGCCGAACTGAGCTTCTCGATCGCCGCATTCTGCCCGAACACGACGCGCTTCAGGTCGGTGTCGAGCGTCGACAGCGCGAGCGTATCGTCCTTCGACACCGATTTCGGCGGGATCCGCGCCATCGTCGCGATGACCTGTTCGATCTCGCGCGTGGTGATCGTCTTCTTGCGGCGGGACGGCGGCACCAGCATCTGCATCGCGCCGACCTCGTCGATCACGTCGATCGCCTTGTCGGGCAATTTGCGGTCGTTGATGTAGCGCGCGCTCAGTTCGACCGCCGCCTTGATCGCGTCGGGGGTATATTTGACCTTGTGATGGTCCTCGAACGCCGAGCGCAGCCCCGCGATGATCTTGATCGTATCCTCGATCGTCGGCTCGTTGACGTCGATCTTCTGGAAGCGCCGCAGCAATGCGCGGTCCTTTTCGAAGTGGTTGCGGAATTCCTTGTACGTCGTCGAGCCGATGCAGCGGATCGTGCCGCCCGACAAAGCGGGTTTCAGCAGGTTCGACGCGTCCATCGCGCCGCCGCTGGTCGCGCCGGCACCGATCACGGTGTGGATCTCGTCGATGAACAGGATCGCATCGGGCAGCTTTTCGAGCTCGTTGACGACCGCCTTCAGCCGCTCCTCGAAATCGCCGCGATAGCGCGTGCCGGCGAGCAACGCGCCCATGTCGAGCGAATAGATCACCGCGGGCTTGAGCACGTCGGGGACGTCGCCTTCGATGATCTTGCGCGCGAGGCCCTCCGCGATTGCGGTCTTCCCGACGCCGGGATCGCCGACATAGAGCGGATTGTTCTTGCTGCGGCGGCACAGGATCTGGATCGTGCGATCGACTTCGGCCATGCGCCCGATCAGCGGATCGACCTTGCCGTTCCTCGCCTTCTCATTGAGATCGACGGTGAATTGCTTGAGCGCGGATTCGGACTTGCCCTTGTCCGACTTGGCGGGCTTGTCCTCGTCGCTCGCGCCCTTCGGGGTCGATGCTTCGGGGTTGGTGCCACCCTTGCCCACGCCGTGGCTGATGAAGCTGACCGCGTCCAGGCGGCTCATATCCTGCTGTTGCAGGAAATAGACGGCATAGCTTTCGCGCTCGCTGAACAGCGCAACCAGCACGTTGGCGCCGGTCACTTCGTCGCGGCCCGACGATTGGACGTGCAGGATCGCGCGCTGGACGACGCGCTGGAACCCGCTGGTCGGCGACGGGTCGGTCGCCTTGTCGACCTTCAAGGCATCGAGCTCGCTGTCGAGGTAATGCGCGACCGTCGTGCGCAGATCGTCGGTATCGACGCCGCAGGCGGCCATCACCTTCGACGCATGTTCGTCATCGATCAGCGCCAGCAGCAGATGTTCGAGCGTGGCATATTCGTGGCGGCGCGACGACGCGGCTTCGAGCGCTTTGTGAAGCGTGGTTTCGAGCGCGGAGGCGAAACTCGGCATTAGATGTTTACTCCTGTGGGGCCGCAAGAACGCACGGCCCTTTTCCCAGATATCGGGACGGGAGGGCCCCGCATCAAGCGCTGGCCTAAATCCGTATCGTCGGGTCGGCTTTCAGGGGCCGGCGCGAAGATACGGTTCGCGCTCATCTCTTGAATAACTCGTCAGCGATTGCGCGATGGTTAACGGCGCGTTGTTGATGTTTTCGGACGCGCTCGATTTCGCCCTCGAGCGCCGCAATCCGCGCCTCCAGCTCGGCGACCGACAGCGGATCGAGGTCCTGTTTGATCAGGAGCGCGAGGGGCTCGTTGGGCCGCGGGAGATTCTCGTCGGAATCCATGGGCTAAACGTTGACCGGGGCGAGGGCGATGTCAATAAGCCCCAACGGGGTTTCCCGACGGGATGACTGGGATGAGCGCGATACCGACAATGATGCGGGCGATCGACCCGGAGGCGCCGGGCGGGCCCGAGGTGCTGGTCGTGGTGGAACGCCCGGTGCCGCGCCCTGGCGAGGGCGAGGTGCTGATCAGGGTCGTCGCCGCCGGGATCAACCGCCCCGAAATCCTGCAGCGTATGGGCGGCTATCCGCCACCGCCGGGCGCGCCGACGATCCTCGGGCTGGAGGTTGCAGGGACGATCGTCGCGGTCGGCGACGGGGTCGAACGCGAGATGGTCGGCCAGCCGGTGTGCGCGCTGATCGCGGGCGGTGGTTATGCCGAATACGCGCTAGCACCCTACGGCCAGTGCCTCCCGGTGCCGGAGGCGCTGAGCATGGTCGAGGCGGCGGCGATGCCCGAGACGCTGTTCACCGTCTGGACCAATTTGTTCGAGCGCGGCTATGCGGCGGAGGGCGACACCGTCCTGGTGCATGGCGGGACCAGCGGGATCGGCACGATGGCCATCGCTTTGTGCAACCTCTACGGCATCACGATCATCGTCACCGCCGGATCGGACGAGAAATGCGCCGGCGCGAAGGCGGTCGGCGCGGATCATGCGATCAATTACAAGACGCAGGATTTCGTCGCCGAAGTGAAGGCGATCACCGGCGGCAAGGGCGTCGCGGTGGTGCTCGATATGGTCGGCGGCGACTATGTGCCGCGCAACATGCAATGCCTTGCCGACGAAGGCCGGCACGTCTCGATCGCAGTGCAGGGTGGCCTGATGGCGACGGTTCCGGTGTTCGAAATCATGCGCCGCCGGCTGACGCTGACCGGATCGACGCTGCGCCCGCGCAGCGTCGCGTTCAAGACCGCGGTCGCCGACGAACTGGCGCACAACGTCTGGCCGCACGTCGCGGAGGGCAAGCTCAAACCGGTGATCGACAAGGTCTTTCCGTTTGCCGAGGCACCCGATGCGCATCGCCGGATGGAATCGGGCGACCATGTCGGCAAGATCGTGCTGACGATCGACTGAAACGAGACCAAGGGGGAACGATGACCGACGACGTGGCGCCGCCGCCGCCGGCGAAGCGCGGCAACAGGCTGCAATGGCTGCTGGTCGCGGCGATGATCGTGCTGGTCGTGGGGACTCAGCTGTTCTCGTACCGGCCACGCTTCCTGACCAGCCGCCCGTGGGTCGTGCACGTCTCCGATCTGCCCGAAGGCAAACGCGACGATCTGAACGTGTTCATCGACGCCAACGCCTATGCCGTGCCCAATACGCGCTACGCGCCGCCGATCGGCTTGAAAGTGGCGCCCGATTTCTACGCGCCGCAAACTCCGCCGATGCTGGGCTATTCGATCCGCGAGGTGTCGGTGCTGGGCATGCCGCTGTTCGCGTACAAGGATGCCGGCTTCGTGCTGTACGTCGAACGGCCGCAGAATTTCGCGATGACTCCCCTCGACGAATACGGGCGCAAACTGCTCGACGACACCGTCGGGCAAGCGATCGGGCGCGATTACAGCTTTCCATGGTGGGAATATGTGTGGGGCTGGACGCTATTCGGGCTGATCGCCGCTTGGGGCTGGCTGTGGTGGCGCAGCAGGGTCAAGGAGCGCGCAGAGGCGGGGCTTATATAAGCCCGGCTGATCATCGCGTCGGCGATTTTGGTTGGACCGGGTCCATCATCCCAGCGAAAGCTGGGCTCTTAGGCGATGGCGCGGGACATGAGCCGCATGCGATCCCAGCGTTCGCTGGGATGACGGAATAGGAGATCGGCGTGGCCAATCTGATCCTGCACGAATATGCCCGCTCGGGAAATTGCTACAAGATCCGGCTGACCGCGGCGCATCTGGGGATCGCGCTCGAACGGCGCGAATATGACATTGTGGCGGGAGCGACGCGCACCGCCGACTTCCTCGAAGGCGTCAATGCGAACGGGCGAATCCCGGTGCTTCAGGTCGGCGACGATTATCTGCCCGAAAGCAACGCGGCATGCTTTTACCTTGCCGACGGATCGCCGCTGATCCCGACCGACCGCTTCGACCGCGCCGACATGCTGCGCTGGATGTTCTGGGAACAATATAATCACGAGCCCAACGTCGCGACGCCGCGTTTCTGGTTCGGCTGGATCGGCGAGGAGAATTTCACCGAGCTTCAGCGCATCCTGCTGCCGCTCAAGCGCGAGGCGGGGGAGGCCGCGCTGACGCTGATGGACGAGCATCTGGCGCAGACGCCGTTCTTTGCCGGCGCGCGCTTCAGCCTCGCCGATATCGCGCTCTATGCCTACACGCATGTCTGCGAAGAGGGCGGGTACCAGCTGAACCGCTATCCGGCGGTGCAGGACTGGATCGCGCGCGTTGCCGCGCTGCCGGGGCATGTCACGATAGATGCCTGATTTCCGTCACCCCGGCCGAAGTGCCGGGGTCTGCCTGTCCTCGAGCGCCGGACAGGAAATTCGAGCATGGTCTTCGCCGCGACGCGGACCCCGGCACTTCGGCCGGGGTGACGAGGTGGGGGGATGATGCCCTACCACCAATGTTACAACCCTATGAATCTGCGACGATTCTGATTGTAACAAAACCCCGCCATAGGCCGACCAACGTCAGCAGCGCGGGGTGCGACGAATGAATGAAATGACGAAAATGCTACAGGGCGGCAGTATTGCCGACCTGTCCGACTTTGCCAATTCGCGGCCCTCGATCCCGGAGCGCGCCCCGCATAGCCGGCGGCAGTATCGGACGATCTGGATCAGCGACATTCACCTGGGCACGCGCGGGTGCAACGCCGAAATGCTGATCGATTTCCTCGACCATGTCGACAGCGAGAAAATGTATCTGGTCGGCGACATCATCGACGGCTGGCGGCTGCGCAAGAAATTCTACTGGCCCGCGGCGCATAACGACGTGGTGTGGCGCTTGCTCAAGCGCGCCAAGCGCGGCGCCGACGTGATCTATATCCCCGGCAATCACGACGAAGTCGTCCGCCAGTTCTGCGGGCTCGATTTCGGCGGGGTGGCGATCCGCCGCGATGCGATCCACGAAACCGCCGACGGGCGCCGCCTGCTGGTCATTCACGGCGACGAGTTCGACACGATCATGCTGTCGCACCGCTGGCTCGCTTATGTCGGGGACTATGCCTACGAAGCGATGATGGGGCTCAACCGCGTGGTCAACGGGTGGCGGCGGCTGTTCAACATGCCCTATTGGTCGCTCAGCAAACACGCCAAGGCCAAGGTCAAGAATGCGGTCGAGTTCATCTCGAAATACGAAGAGGTGGTCGCGCACGCCGCGGCGCATCGCGGGGTCGATGGCGTGGTGTGCGGGCACATCCACACCGCGGAATTTCGTGATATCCACGGCATCCAGTATTACAACGACGGCGACTGGGTCGAAGGCTGCACCGCGCTGGTGGAACATTTCGACGGGCGCATGGAGGTGTTGCACTGGGCCGACGAAATAAAGGCAAGGGAAGCGCAAGCGCCCCGCTTGACGCAAATAGCGGCCTGAACAACGTGCGGATCGCGATCGTCACCGATGCCTGGAGCCCCCAGGTCAACGGGGTGGTCAGGACGCTCCAGTCGGTGACGGCCGAGCTGGAGGCGCAGGGCCACCACGTTCTGATCGTCTCGCCCGATCTATTCTATTCGGTGCCGTGCCCGACCTATCCCGAGATCAGGCTGGCGTTCGCCTCGACCGGTGCGGTGGGGCGGATGCTTGAGGAGTTTTCGCCGCAGGCGGTTCACCTCGCGACCGAAGGGCCGGTGTGCCTCGCCGCGCGGCGTTGGTGCCTGTCGCGCGATTTCCCCTTCACCACCGCCTATCACACGCAATTCCCCGATTATGTCGCGGCGCGCACCGGCGTGAACCCCGAATGGGTGTGGCGCTATATCCGTTGGTTCCATGCCCCCGCGCAGTCGATCTTCGCGTCGACCCTGTCGATCGCCGAGACGCTGAAAAACCACGGCCTGACCAAAATCCGTCACTGGGGCCGCGGGGTCGATCTCAAGACCTTCGGTAACGCCGTGCCCGATGCGGCGATCAAGGCATTGCCCGGGCCGATCCAGCTCTATGTCGGCCGTGTCGCGGTCGAGAAGAATATCGAAGCATTCCTGAGCGCGAGGCATCCCGGCAGCAAGGTCATCGTCGGCGACGGCCCCGCGCTGGCATCGCTCAAGGCCAAATACCCGAACGCACACTTCCTCGGCCCCAAATTCGGCGCCGACCTCGCGGCAGCCTATGCCGCCGCCGATGTCTTCGTCTTTCCCAGCAAGACCGACACGTTCGGGCTGGTGATGATCGAGGCTTTGGCCAGCGGCGTGCCGGTCGCGGGCTATCCGGTGACCGGCCCGATCGACATCCTGACCCCCGAAACCGGCGCCATGGCCGACACGCTCGACGAGGCAATCGCCAAAGCGCTCACGCTCGACCGTTCGGCGTGCGCGGCGTACGGCCAGAGCTTCACCTGGGCGGCCAGCGCGCGGCAATTTTTGCAAGCGCTGGTGCCGATCCCAAGCGACGATGCGATCGCCGCGTGAGTCTGCTTGCCCCGGATGCCCATACGCAGTAAGTCGCTTCCCAGACACGGCCGCTCCGAAAGGGGCGGCCCTATTTATTTCTGACGGAGATTTCCCGTGGCTCAGCCGCTCATGCCGCACGCGACCGCATCCTGGATGGTCGACAACACCTCGCTCTCGTTCGAGCAGATCGCCGAATTCTGCGGGCTGCACATCCTCGAGATCAATGCGATCGCGGATGATATGGCCGCGACCAAGCTGACCGGGCGCGATCCGGTGCGCGCGCACGAACTGACGCAGGAAGAGATCGACAAGGGTCAGGCCGATCCCAGCTACACGCTCCAGATGCTCAAGGGTCCCGAGCAAGTCCGCCGCACCAAGGGCCCGCGCTACACGCCGGTGTCGAAGCGCCAGGACAAGCCCGACGGCATTTCGTGGATCATCCGCAACCACCCCGAAATCACCGACGGGCAGATTTCGCTGCTGATTGGCACCACGCGCACGACGATCGCGGCGATCCGCGACCGCAGCCACTGGAACATCGCCAACATCACCCCGAAGGATCCGGTGACGTTGGGCCTGACCACGCAGCGCGAACTCGACGCGGCGGTGGCGAAGGCGGCCAAGGCCGCCGGCCTCGAAGCCCCGGTCGACACGCGGTTGGAGGGCGACCGCGAGGCGCTGATCCAGCAGCTGCGCGACGAACGCACGCAAGCCGCGCGCGACGCCGAAATCGCGGCCGAAGGCGGCGAGGCCGCACCGGTCGTGCATACCGCGGATACATTGTTCAAGAGCTGATCGGGCCGGCCCTGCCGACCCGGCGCGTTCGAGGATTGGGTATCGGTCGCTACCCATAGGCTGTCTGCACATTCGGGGCACTGGTATCCTGCGCCCCGCGTTGCTACCCGCAGATGATGTCCACATCCCGCTCCGCCGATGCCGCCTTCGTTGCCGACGAAAGCTTCGTGCCCACCAGCCACAAGGGGCTGACCTATCCGTTCGGGGGCAAAGAGCCGGGCGAGGGCGGGGTGATGCCGGTCGCCCCAGGCGTGCGCTGGGTGCGGCTGACCGTGCCGGGGCCGCTCAAGCACATCAATTGCTGGCTGATCGACGATGACGGCGGCGCGGCGCTGGTCGATGCGGGGATGAACCGCACCGAGACTCGCGAGGCGTGGAAATCGGTATTCGCCGGTCCATTGTCGGGCGTGCGCGTCACGCGGATGATCGGGACGCATTTCCACCCCGACCATATCGGGCTCGCCGGCTGGATGTGCGCGCATCACGATGCGCCGCTGTGGATGACCCGCGGTGAATGGCTGACCGCGCAGATGCTGGTCGCCGATGCCCGGCCCGAGACGCCGGCCGAGGTCAACCTCTTCCGCGTCGGCTTGGGCTGGAGCGCCGAACAGATCGAACTCGCCGCGCAGCACGGCTGGTCCAATTTCGGGCGGATCGTGCGGCCGATGCCGCTCAGCTATCACCGCATGAAGGACGGCGACACGGTCGACATCGGTGGCGCGGCATGGCGCGTGATCGTCGGGTCGGGGCACAGCCCCGAACATGCCTGTCTGCTCGACGAGAAGAACGGGGTGTTCATCGCGGGCGATCAGGTGCTGCCGCGGATCAGCCCCAACGTCTCGATCGGGATCACCGAACCCGACGGCGACATGTTGGGCGAATGGCTCGACTCGATCGCCAAGCTGAAGCGCGAAGTCCCCGCCGATGTGCTGACGCTGCCGGGGCATGGCGATCCGTTTACCGGGCTGCATACGCGGCTCGACGCGATGGACCGCGAACATCGCGACCGGCTCGACGAACTGCATGTCTTTATCGGCGCGGAACCGCGCCGCGTGGTCGACTGCTTCGGCCGGCTGTTCCGCCGCGCGATCGGGCAGGAGATGCTCGGCATGGCGAGCGGCGAAGCGATGGCGCATCTGCGGCGGCTGGAAGTCGAAGGCCGCGCGGTGCGCGAGACCGGCGACGACGGCGTTTGGCGCTGGCGCGGGCTGTAACCTGTTCCCCCGCGAAGGCGGGGGTCCAGAGCCACGCAGGGTATTGCTCGTGACTCTGGGCCCCCGCTTTCGCGGGGGAACCAAAGGGTGGGGGTTCGCTGCCTTCCCCATGCAAGAAATTCAAACTAGGCTCGCAACAACGCCGGGGGGCGATTCAAGCAGGAGAGGCCAATGTGCGACGAGCTTACCGAAGCCGATAACGAGCAGTTCCTCGCCAGCGTGCATCCGTCACGCCGCACCTTCGGGATGATCGCCGGGATGGCGGGTTTGGTCGCGATGCTGCCGGTCCCTGCCAATGCGGCCGCGATCAAGGGCAGGGACGTGCTGATCGATACGCCCGAGGGCAAGGCCGACGCCTATTTCGTCGCGCCCGCCACGGGCAAGCATCCCGGCGTGCTGATCTGGCCCGACATCATGGGTCTGCGCCCCGCCTTCCGCCAGATGGCCGAGCGGCTGGCGCAGTCGGGCTACGCCGTGCTGGTGGTCAATCAATTCTACCGCTCGGTGAAATCGCCGATCATCGCGCCGGGCGAGGGCTTCGATAACCCCGACGTGCGGGCGCGGATCATGCCCTATACGCAGAAACTGAGTGCGACGGGGACGGTCAGCGACGCCAAGGCGTTCGTCGCGTTCCTCGACGCGCAGAAGCAGGTCGACACCGCGCGCGGAATCGGAACGACGGGCTATTGCATGGGCGGCCCGATGGTGTTCCGCACCGCCGCCGCGATCCCCGAACGCGTCCGCGCCGGGGCCACTTTCCACGGCGGCGGGCTGGTCGGCGACAAGCCCGACAGCCCGAACAAGCTGATCCCGCAGACTCGCGCGAGCTTCCTGATCGCGATCGCCGCGAACGACGACGCCAAGGCGCCGGGCGACAAGGACGTGCTCAAGGCTGGTTTCGCCGCCGCGGGACCCGCCGAGATCGAAGTCTATGACGGCACGCTGCACGGCTGGTGCCCGCCCGACAGCAAGGTCTACAACGCGGCGCAGGCCGAGAAAGCGTGGGGCCGGTTGCTGGCATTGTTCGCCAAGGCGCTGTGATGCCGCTTGCGTAATGGCTTGACTTGTTGGAAACGGAAGTTCTCTATTTGTTCTAACGGAGGAAGCGATGAGCGACCTGATTTTCTACACCAATCCGATGTCGCGCGGGCGGATCGTGCGCTGGGCGCTGGAAGAAGCCGGCGTGCATTACGAAGTGCGCGTGCTCGATTATGCCGATTCGATGAAGGGCAGCGAGTATCTGTCGATCAACCCGATGGGGAAGGTCCCGGCGATCGCGCATAAGGGCAAGGTCGTGACCGAATGTGCGGCGATCTGCGCGTATCTCGCCGATGCTTTCCCCGATGCAAAACTTGCGCCCCCGCTCGATGACCGTGCGGATTATTACCGCTGGCTGTTCTTCGCTGCCGGCCCGGTCGAGCAGGCCGTGACCAACAATAGTGCCGGGTTCGTGCCGGGCGAGGGGCGGTCGCGGATGTTCGGCTATGGCAGCTACGATCTGGCGATGGATACGCTCGAAAAGGCGGTGTCCAAATCGGACTATATCGCCGGCGACAGCTTCACGATGGCCGATGTCTATGTCGGGTCGCAAGTGATCTGGGGCCAGCAATTCGGGTCGATTCCGAAGCGCGACGCGTTTGCGGCCTATGCCGAGCGACTGACCTCGCGCGACGCGTACAAACGCGCGGCATCGGCCGACGATGCGCTGATCGAGACCAACCAGCTGGCCTGAGAATCGTCTCCCCTCCCTGGAAGGGAGGGGCCGGGGGGGGGGGGTGGCCTGTGGGCTGGCGTGACCTTCCCTCGCGGGCCAACCCACCCCTAACCCCTCCCTTCCGGGGAGGGGAATAGAGAAGCGGGAGACGCCGATGAGCTTCTACAAGGACGATCCGACGCTGAAGGCGGCGGCGCTGGCCCCCAGAAAGCCGATCAAGACCTTGCCCGCGTCGTCGACGGCGCTGGGCAAGGTCGCGCGCAGCTACAATGCGATCGGCGGGCTGGTCGACCGGCTGAGCGCGGTGACGGGAATCGAAACGCTCGCCGCGCTGAGCGTGTGGATGGTCGAAAGCGGCGGCCGCCCGTTCACGCCGGGCAAGCCGGTCCTGCGCTTCGAGAACCACGTCTTCTGGGATCGCTGGGGGTGTGACCATAGTGTCAACTTTGACGCGCATTTCGTGTTCGGCGGGCACGGCGCGGAGGGAAAGCGCTGGGAAGGCCATCAATGGCGCGAGAAGGTCCCCGACCCCTGGGCGAGCTTTCACGGCGATCAGGCGAAGGAATACGACGCCTATCATTTCGCGCGGACGCTGTCGGGGGTCGAACTGGCCGCGCAATCGGCGAGCTGGGGCGGGACGCAGGTGATGGGGTTCAACCACGCCTTGATCGGTTATGCGAGCGCGTTCGACATGGTCAACGCCTTCGCTCGCGATCTGCGCTGGCAAGTGCTGGGATTCTTCGACTTCTGCCAATCCTCTGCGCTGGTCGACGACATCAAGGCGCATGACTGGGTCGCGTTCGGCAACGGCTATAACGGCGCGGGCGGTGGCGCGGCGTACGGGCCGCAACTGAAGGCGATTTACGACCTGAGGAAGGCGTTCGACGCGCTGCCGCGCTGATCGAACGCTTTTAACTACGTTCCGGGGCACGGTACGCGTTTTTCCGGATGAGTTGTGCTGACAAGCGCGATAGGGCGGACCCAGCCAACCGAAGGGCATGCTCTTAAGGTGGTGGGTCAGACCGGGGCCGGGAACGGTTCCGGTCTGGTCCTTCTGAGTCCGTTTCAGCATGGCTGAAACGGCGGCGGTGCCGGTACAGCGACGCTGAAACGAGTCTAATTCAACGCCGCGGCAACGCCGCCATCACGGCATCGCGCTCGGCCGGCGTCATGCTCGTCCAGCGGGCGATTTCGCCGATTGTGCGGCGGCAACCCTGGCACTGCCGGTCGCGCCCGATGGTGCAGACATTGACGCACGGGCTGTCGATCTTTTCGACCGGAACGATCGAGATGAAGTCGGGCAGGCTCACGCGGTCGGCTCAGTCGGAGGTCAGCTTTGCGCTCAGGAAGTCGGGCATCGGGCCGTTCCAGCCGTCATCGGGACCGTCATCGGGCTCCTGGCGACCACGCGCCGGGCGCTCATCGCGCGCAGGGCGCTCCTCGCGTGCTGGACGTTCGGCACGGGCGGGACGCTCTTCACGCGGCGGGCGAGCGTCACGCGCGGGGCGTTCGGCGCGGGGTTCGCGCGGAGGACGCGGCTCGCGGGCGGGCTTTTCGGGCTCGACCGGTGCTTCCCCGGTAGGCTCGGCCTCCACCTTTGGCTTAGGTGCGGCCCGACCGCGACCGCGCGGCGCGCGTTCGGCGGGCTGCTCGTCGGCGGCGCCTTCGTAGCGGTCGATCTTGAGGCCGGTCAGCTTCTCGATGTTGACGATATTCTCGGCATCCTCGGCGGTGACCAAAGTAAACGCGATCCCGGTCGCGCCGGCGCGGCCGGTGCGGCCGATGCGGTGGACGTAATCGTCGGGGTGCCACGGCGCGTCATAGTTGAAGACGTGGCTGACGCCCTTGATGTCGATCCCGCGCGCCGCGACGTCGGACGCGACGAGCAGGTTGACGTCACCCTTCTTGAAGCGGTCGAGCTCGGCGATGCGCTGCGATTGCTCCATGTCGCCATGGATCTCGCTCGATCGGAACCCCGCGCGCTGCAGCGCCTTGTTGAGGTCGCGCACCGTGGTCTTGCGGTTCGAAAAGATGATCCCGGTTTGGACATTTTCGGCGCGCAACAGTTCGATCAGCTTCTCGCGCTTCTTCGCCGCCGACACCGGCACCAGCCATTGCTTGATGTTGATGTTGGCGGTGGCGGGGCGCGCGACTTCGACTTGCTTGGGATTGTCGAGGAACTTGTCGGCCAGCTTCTTGATCACGGGCGGCATCGTCGCCGAGAACAGCAGGGTCTGGCGCGTCTTGGGCAGCTTGGTGCAGATTTCCTCGATGTCGGGGATGAACCCCATGTCGAGCATCCGGTCGGCTTCGTCGATCACCAGCATGCTGCACCCGGTGAGCAGAATCTTGCCACGCCCGAACAGGTCCATCAGCCGGCCCGGAGTCGCGATCAGCACGTCGACGCCCTTTTCGAGCGACTTCAACTGATCGCCCATCGACACGCCACCGATCAGCAGCGCCATCGAGAGCTTGTGATATTTGCCGTATTTCTCGAAATTCTCGGCGACCTGCATCGCGAGTTCGCGGGTCGGCTCGAGGATCAGCGATCGCGGCATGCGCGCGCGGCTGCGGCCTTCGCCCAGGATGTCGATCATCGGCAGCACGAACGCGGCGGTCTTGCCCGTCCCCGTCTGCGCGATGCCGATAATGTCCTTCATCATCAGGACCGAGGGGATCGTTGCCGCCTGGATCGGAGTCGGTTCGGTATAGCCCGATTCGTCGATCGCGCGGAGCAATTCGTCAGACAGGCCGAGGTCGGCAAAGATCATCCAAAAATCCGGAAAATACCGGCGGCACGCAGATGCGCCGCTCGCTGCCCCGCGCGCTCGCCGATAAGGCCGTGAAAGTCAAGTTTTAGCGGGGTTTTGGAACACGCGGCGGTGCGTATTTCGCTTATCGTTTGGGCACCAAAGTCCGGAATCGCTTGATCGTGCACGTGTCGCCCGATCGCGTTCGAATCGAATCGCGGCCCGCGCAGACCTGACCGTCGGACGATGGCCTCAGGTAAAAGCCGCCATAATAGCCAAGCCCGGCGCAATCCCCGTCGATTTGCGTGCGCAATCGCGCGCCGCCCTTCAGCACCAGATCGATACTGTCGGCTGCCCCGACGACCGCGCCGCCCAATTGGTTGGCGGCGATGCATTTGGGGCCCTTTTTCTCTTTCCAGCGGACCGGCGGCGCGGCCACAACCTTGGGCAACGGCGCCGCAACCGGCGAGGGCGCGGAGGGAATGCGGATGATGATCCGTTCGCGCAGCGTCACTTGCGCCAGATCGGCGCCCGCTGTTTGCGGCACGGGCACGGGCACGGGAGCCCCGACCGTTGTGGCGGACGCGAGCAGCAGCAAAGCGATGGGAGCGTGATGAGGCATGGAACGCACCGTGGTAACGCCAGATATTGAACGTTGAATGAATTGGCCGGTCGGGCGTGCCATGCTAGCGGCAAGGCCATGACCCCCGCTCAATCCGCGCTGATCGACGCCGTTCGTGCCGCCCAGGGCGACAAGGCGATAGTGACCGACGCCAACGACATCGCCCCGTGGCTGAACGACTGGCGCGGCCGTTATCACGGTGCGGCGCCCGCGATCCTGGCGCCCGACAGCACGGCCGGCGTGCAAGTCGTCGTGGCGAAGGCGCGCGAATTCGGCGTGGCGCTGGTGCCGCAGGGCGGCAACACGTCGATGGTCGGCGGCGCCACCCCGCCGGAGGATGGGTCGGCGCTGATCCTGTCGCTGCGCCGCATGAACCGGATTCGCTCGCTCGACCCGGCGGCGGGGCTGGCCGTGGCGGAGGCCGGGGTTATCCTTTCCACGTTGCACGACGCCGCCGAAGCGAGGGGCATGCGTTTCCCGCTGACGCTCGGCGCGCGCGGGAGCGCGACGATCGGCGGGCTCGCATCGACCAACGCCGGGGGGACGCAGGTGCTGCGCTTTGGTACGATGCGCGGGCTGATCGCGGGGATCGAAGCGGTGTTGCCCGATGGGCAGGTCCATGACGGCCTCGCCGCGCTCAAGAAGGACAATCGCGGCTACGATTTGAAGGAATTGCTGATCGGCGCCGAGGGGACGCTCGGCGTGATCACCGCGGCGACGCTTCGGTTGGTGCCAGTCGCGAAGGACCGCGCCACCGCGTGGCTGGGGGTCGAATCGCCGATGGTGGCGCTCGACATCCTGCGCGTGATGGAAACGCGATCGGGGAGCGCCATCGAAAGTTTCGAGCTGGTGCCCAAGCTCGCGCTCGACATGGTGCTCAAACACATTCCCGGCACCCGCGCGCCGCTCGAAGGATCGCATCCGTGGCTGGTGCTGGTCGATTATGCGGCTGCGGATCGAACGATCGCCGCGCGCGACTCGCTCGAGGAACTGTTGCAGGGCGTGCTGACGATGGGGCTGGCGCAAGATGCCGTCGTCGCGGTCAACGAAGCGCAGGCCGAAGCGTTCTGGCGGCTGCGCGATTCGATTTCGGAGGCCGAACGCGCCGAAGGGCCGACCATGGCGCACGACATTTCGGTCGCGGTCGACCAAATGCCCAGCTTCATGATTCGCGCCGCGCAACTGGTCGAAGCGGCGTTCCCCGGCGTCAAGGCGACCGGGTTCGGGCATCTGGGCGACGGCAACGTCCATTTCCATGTCAATGCGCCGCCCGGCGTCGATGCCGACAAGTGGCGGCAGGAGATTGGCGAGCCGGCCAGCCACATGGTCTATGATCTGGTGACCGAGGCGGGCGGGTCGATATCGGCCGAACATGGCATCGGCCAGATGAAGCGCGAAGAACTCGAACGATTGTCGTCGCCGGCACGGATGACGGCGCTGCGCGCGATCAAAAGTGCGTTCGATCCGGACGAACTGATGAACCCGGGAAAGCTGGTCACGCTTGCGCGCAGGCTCCCCACACCATAAGGCGCTCGGCGATTAGCGGCCACCCGGCCGTATCAAAAGATTCGGAGTCACCTTATGGCCAGCGCGCCGCAGCAGTCCCTGCCCCTGTTCTACAATACGCTCGAGCCGCTTTCGAGCGAGGCGCACGCCAAGTTCCGTGTCCGGATCACCGATGGCGCCGCGTTCCTGCTCAATCAGCATGCGATCCCGCTGACGGTCGACGAATTCCCGCTGGCGCAGCGCGATTACCCGATCATCTTTTCGCAGGGGGACGATCCCGTGCCGCTGGCGCTGATGGGGCTGAACGAAGGCGTCAATGTCTTCATCGATGAAAAAGGCTTGCTGCGCGATCCCTATACCTACGTCCCGGCCTATATCCGTCGCTACCCGTATCTGCTCGCGCGCCTGACGCCCGAGGCGGAAGAGCTGACGCTTTGCTTCGACCCGACGTCGCCCAATATCGGCGATTTCGACGAAGGCGATCCGCTGTTCGACGCTGGTCAGCCCACCGAGCTCACCAAGAACATCCTCGAATTCAACGAACAGTTCGAACAGGCCGGCGCGCGCACCGCGGCGTTTATGGCCGAACTGAAGGAACTCGACCTGCTGATGGACGGCGAAGTGTCGATCCAGCCAGAGGGTGCGGAAAAGCCGTTCCTCTACAGCGGTTTCCGCATGGTCAACGAAGAGAAACTGAACGAGCTGCGCGGCGATCAGCTCCGCAAGATGACGCAATCGGGCCTGTTGCCGCTGATCTATGCGCACATGTTCTCGCTGTCGGTGATGCGCGAAATCTTCGCGCGTCAGATGCAGTTGAACCTGATGCCCGCGCCGCAGCTGGTCGAGTAGCAGAGCGGGCAAGCGGACGATGCGTACCGCGCTCGTCCGCACCGACCGCTATTCGTGGGTCGCGATCGGGCTGCACTGGCTGATCGCGCTGCTGGTCGTGGTCAACCTGGTGACCGGGCTGTTCCACGACACGCTGTTCGACGGCGTGGCGGGGCTGATTCCGGTACACAAGTCGATCGGGATCGGCATTCTGGCGCTGACAGTGGTGCGGATCGGCTGGCGGCTCGCGCACCGCCCGCCCGCATTGTCGCCCGACGTGGCGGGATGGGAGCGGGTTGCCGCGCGCGTCATCCACGCCGCCTTCTACGCGCTGCTGCTCATCGTGCCGCTCAGCGGCTGGGCGATGGTGTCGGCCGGCGACGAACGGCGCCCCCTATTTTGGTTCGGGCTGTTCCGCCTGCCGTGGCTGCCAGTGTCGGATGCCGTTGGCGAGGCAGCGGATCAGGGCCATCTCATCGCCGGTTATCTGATGGCGGCGCTGGTCGTCGCGCACGTTGCGGCGGCGCTCCGGCACCATTTCCTGCTGAAAGACTCGGTGCTCGCGCGGATGCTGCCAGTGGCGATGCGACGGCGATGAGGCGGTGCGCTGCGATTGCGCAAAGCATCCCTTGAAACGGCAATGACCGCAACCTATGTTGCTGTCGCGCGGCTTCGTGTTCCCCCCTTTCGCGGGGTCGTGCGGACACATTTTCGGATGTGTCTCCTCCCTGAACCTAGGCCAGCTCGGGCATCATGCCCGGGCTGGTTTTTTATTGGCGGACGGTCATTCGGCCGCCAGCGCCAGCCCGCCGCCGAGCAATTCGTCGGTGGCGGCGTCGATCATCCGCCGGAGCAGGCGCGCGGTGGCCGCAAGCCCCGCCCCCGGCGCGTCGAGACCGGCATCGAGATAGAGGCTGCGGTCGATCTCGACCTGGATCGCGTGGATGCTGTCATGCGGTCTTCCGTGGCGCAGCAGGATATGCCCGCCGGGATAGGGCGTGTTGAGCGCGACATGCTGGCCTGAGGCGCTGATTTCGCTCTCCATCCGATGGACCAGCTGCGCGCCCGCACTATGCCCGAAGCGGTCGCCCAGCACCCACTGCGCCGCCGCCGGGCCGGGCAAGGGGGGCATCGAATGGAGATCGATCAGTAACGCCGCACCGAACCGGTCGCGCGCCGCTTTCAACGCCTCGGCGAGCGCCGCATGATAGGGGCGGTGGTCCTCGGCGATCCGCTGGCGTACTTCATGATCGGCCAGACGCCGCTGCCACAGCAGCACACCGGGGGCGGCGCGGCGCGGGACCAGCCCCAGGCCGCTGCGCAACTTGATCGCCGAGGCGCCGTGCGGAATCGGGCGCGCGCCATCGTCGATCAGCGGATCGCGCTCGTCTTCGTCGCGGTTGAGGTCGATCCAGGCGCGCGCGCGGCGCTGGATGATCATCGTTTCGTCGGCGCGCGCGGCCAATGCGACGGCGTCGGCGTGACGGTCCTCCAGCGCGAGCATCGAGGCGATCGGCACGGCGGCTGCGGCGCGCAACGGCAGCGGGTAATCGCGCCCGGCATGCGGCACCGACACGATCACCGGACTGTCCGGCGGAATCGGCCCGATACGGTCGAAGGATGGCGCTGACATTGCCCGAAACTAGCCCCCGCGCGCCAATCGGGCAATCTTCTCCGCATCGGCTGGAAAATGTTAAGTCCTTGGCGCATAAAACGACCCTCGGGACACACGCGGCGGGATGCGATGATCAGGATTCTTTTGGCCGAAGACGATACGGTGATGCGCGAATATCTGACGCGTGCGCTGGAAAAGTCGGGCTATGCCGTCAGCGCGGTCGACCGCGGCACGGCGGCGCTGCCGTTGCTCGAAAGCGAACATTTCGACCTGTTGCTGACCGATATCGTGATGCCGGAGATGGACGGGATCGAGCTGGCGCAAAAAGCCGCGGAGATCGCCCCCGACATGCGCGTCATGTTCATCACCGGATTCGCCGCCGTGACGCTGCGCGCCGGCAAGCAAATGCCGCAGGCGCGCGTCTTGTCGAAGCCGTTCCATCTGCGCGACCTGGTGCTGGAGGTCGGCCGCATGTTCGAAGTCGAAAGCGCCAATGGCGGTTTGTAGCTAAGGCGCTTGCACCGGGGGACTTCCCCGGTTAGAGGCCGCTCCCTCGTGGGCGTGTAGCTCAGTGGTAGAGCACTGTGTTGACATCGCAGGGGTCGCAAGTTCAATCCTTGCCACGCCCACCATTAAAAGCCCGCCTGGTCAAAGACCTGGCGGGCTTTTTCGTGTTCTGCTTACACGCTTAGCAGACTGAGCGTCGCTTCATCCACTTTGCCCGACAATCCGGGTACTTCGTCGAGTTGACGGAGGCTGTCGAATTTGCCCCGCTCATCGCGGTAGCGCACGATTTCATAGCCATGCCCGCGCAAGCTGCCTGTTTCTTCGAGTTCTTCGGATGAAGCGTGGTTGACGTTCACAATGCGTTGATCGTTATTCATGCTGCTTCTCCCGACCATCTCAACCCTTCGTGCCCTTCGGCGTTCCCGCATGCGGCTGCGGACAATCGTTGAAAGATCGCGCCCGATGTCCGATCCTTGTTCGGTGATGACGCTTCACCATTACGCCGCCTTCGACACCACCACGGCGTGGCGGCGATTGCGTGGCGGGATGGTGCGATAACGGCCTTCCGCTTGCCGGGGGACACCGGGCGCGACGCCGAATGGTCACTGTTGCGGCGCTTGCCTGATGCGCGACGCGGCGATCCGCCGCCGGGCATCGCCGACGTGATCGCCCGAGCCACAGCCTATTTCGCCGGCGAGCGGGTCGATTTCATCGATGTGCCAGTCGATCTCGGCGCACAGGAGCCATTCTTCGAACGAGTCTATGCGGCGGTGCGAAAGCTCGGTTGGGGTGAGATCACCACCTACGGCGCGGTCGCCAAATCGATCGATGCCGCGCCCGAAGCGGCGCGCGCGGTGGGGCAGGCGATGGCGAAGAACCCGGTGCCGCTGATCGTGCCCTGCCACCGCGTGCTCGCCGCGGGCGGGCGGCTGCACGGCTTTTCCGCGCCCGGCGGCGCTTTTTCCAAGGCGCGGATGCTCAAGCTCGAAGGCGTCGGCACCGAGCCGCCGCCATCGGCGCAGGTCGCGTTCGACTTCTGAGCCCGCGCTTGCGCTGCGCTGCATCGCGGCATAGACGCAGCCCCGTGACGGGTTCTCGCCGCAAGGCGAGGAGCAAAAGGGAAGTCCGGTGCGATGCCGGTGCTGCCCCCGCAACTGTAACCGGATAGCGGTTGCTCCAACATACCACTGGCTTCGGCTGGGAAGGTGGAGCGGCAGCCCTGACCCGGGAGCCAGGAGACCTGCCCGCCACGGTCGATCCTTTGCGCGGACGGGGTGTGCCGGGCGAACGAGGGAGCACCCTCGCGTGAGCGACATGAACCGGGCCGATGGTCCGAATGTCGTGTTGGCATCCGGATCGGCGGCCCTTTTTAAGGGTCATGTCTAATGTTGAATAAATCCATCCTGTTGTCGTCGGCTGCCGCCGCGACCCTGCTGCTGTGGGCCGCGCCGGCCGCGGCGCAGTCGACCACCGATCCCGACAAAGCGGCGGATCCGACCGACATCGTTATCACCGCCAGCGGGGTCGCCGAAAAGGCCGAGGATGTCGGTCAGGCGATCACGATCATCGACCGCAAGACGATCGAGCAGCGCCAGACCGTGGCACTGTCTGATTTGCTGGCGACCACGCCGGGCGTCACCGTCACGCGCAGCGGCGGGCTGGGCACGCTGACGGCGGTTCGCATCCGCGGTGCCGAGGGAGACCAGACGCTGACGCTGATCGACGGCGTGCGCGTCAACGATCCCTCGTCGCCGGGCGGCGGGTTCGACTTCGCCAACCTGCTCGCGGGCTCGATCGACCGGGTCGAAGTGCTGCGCGGGCCCAATTCGGTACCGTGGGGCAGCCAAGCCATCGGCGGGGTGATCAACGTCGTCACCGTCGCGGCGAGCGACGGGCTGCAGGCGCGCGGTAATGTCGAATATGGCAGCTTCGACACGATCAACGCCAATGCCGGCGTCTCGGGCAAGAGCGGAATCTTCTCGGGCTCGTTCAGCGCGGGCTATCTCAGGAGCGACGGCATCTCGGCCTATTCGGGCGGGACCGAGCCCGACGGCTATCGCCAGTATGGCGCGACCGGGCGGATCGAGATCGCGCTGGCCGACAATATCAAGCTCGACCTGCGGGGCTACTATGCCGACAGCAAGGTCAATATCGACGGCTTCCCGCCGCCCTTCTACGCGCTGGCTGACGATCCCGAATATGCCAGGACGCAGGAATTGTATGGCTATGCCGGACTGCAGGTCGATCTGGCGGGCGGGCGCTTCCACAACCGCGTCGCGTTCAGCATCGCCGACATCAACCGCGACAATTTCGATCCGACCTACAGCTCGACCGTGCCGAGCTTCTTCGCGCGCGGGCGCAGCGAGCGCTACACCTATCAGGGCGATTTCGCGCTCAGCGATGCGGTGCGGCTGGTTGCGGGCGCCGAGCATGAGGATACGCGCTTCTACGACGGCACGGTGAAGCCCAGGCGCAACGTCAACAGCCTGTACGGCCAGGTCATCCTGTCGCCCGTCAGCCGCCTGACGCTGAGCGGTGGCGTGCGCTACGATGACGATTCGGCCTATGGCGACCACGTGACCTGGGGCGCCAATGCGGTCTATTCGCTGCTGACCAATACCACGATCCGCGGCAGCTATGCCGAGGGCTTCAAGGCGCCGACCCTGTATCAGCTCTACGGGCCGTTCGGGCTGGGCAATACCGCGCTCCAGCCGGAAACTGCGCAAAGCTATGACGTCGGGATCGAGCAGCGGCTGGTCGACGGCAAGATCAGGGTCAGCCTGACCTGGTTCCATCGCGATACCACCAACCAGATCGACTATAATCCCAGCACGTTCAGCTATGGCAATATCGCGCGGACGCGTGGGCAGGGGCTCGAAGTCGGGCTCGACGTTCGCCCGACCGACCGCTTGACGCTGTCGGGATCGTATAGCTTCATCGATTCGACCAACCTGTCGCCGGGGGCCAATTACGGCAAGAACCTCGCGCGGCGCCCGCGCCAGTCGGTCAGTGCGTCGATCGACTGGAAGACCCCGGTCGGCCTGTCGGTCGGGGCGACGGTGCTGGCGGTGGGCGACAGCTATGACGATGCCGGCAATTTCAACCGGCTCGACGGCTATACCATCACCGGGATCCGCGCGGACTTCCCAATCGGCGATAAATTCTCGATCTATGGCCGCGTGGATAATCTGTTCGACGAAAAATACACCGTCGTGCGCGGCTACGGGACGCCGGGCCGTGCGGCATATGGTGGCATCCGGCTCCGGTTCAATTGAGCCGCGCGGTCGTCCTGATCGCGCTGGCGCTGGCGGGGTGCGCGAACGCGCAGCCCGTCAGGACCGGCGGGATCGTCTCGACCAATCCGTGCGCCGATCAATTGCTGATCGCGCTCGCGCCGCGCGGGCGGATCGCGGCGATCAGCCATTATTCGCAGGAAGCGGGCGCGACCTCGATCCCGCTCGACCTCTCGCGCAGCTTCGCGGCGACCGCGGGGACGGCGGAGGAAGTGATCGCGCTCAAACCCGATCTGGTGCTGGCGTCGAGCTTTACCCCCGCGCCGACGCTGGCGGCGTATAAGCGGCTCGGGCTGAACGTGCTGTTGCTCGATTCGCCCACGACGATCGCCGCCAGCCGCGATCAGGTGCGCAGCGTTGCCGCCGCGATCGGCGACCGGCAAGCGGGCGAGCGGCTGGTTGCGCGGATCGACGCCGCAGTGGCGGACGCCGCGCCACGCGATGCCGCCCGCCCTTCTGCCCTGCTCTATATCGCCGACAATTTCGCCAATGGCGGGCCCAGTCTGTTGACCGAAATGCTCGCCACCGCGGGGTTCGGCCCGCCGGATCCGGCGTTTCGTATGGATTTCTCCACGTCGATCCCGATCGAACGGCTCGCCGCACATCCGCCGCGCGTGCTGCTCGTCCCCAACCCGCAAACACGGATCGCGACGCTGCGGCGTCGGGTGCTGGGCCGGATCAGCGCGCGCGTGACCGAAGCGCGCTTCGCCCCGACGCTGATGAATTGCGGCGGCCCGACGATCATCGAAGCGATGCAGCGACTCGCCGCGATTCGTGGCACACTCCCGTCATGAGCCGTGCCGTTCGCCTGTCGCTGTTGGTCGCCGTTGCGGGCGCGATGTTCGCGCTGTCGCTCATTGCGGGCAAGCAATGGATCCCGCTCGATGCGTGGCTGGGGAACGATCCGCGCTGGGCGATCATTGCGGAATTGCGTATCCCGCGCGCGGTGCTCGGAATGATGCTGGGAGCAGCGTTGGGTTTGTCGGGGGCGGTGTTGCAGGGCTATCTGCGCAACCCGTTGGCCGATCCGACCGTGATCGGCGTGTCGTCCTGCGCGGCACTCGGCGCGGTCGCCTCGATCGTGCTGGGCTTCAGCACCGGCGGTGTGGAGCAGTTCGTCTGGGCAATGGCAGGAGCGGGGGGCGCGATGGCGCTGCTCGCGATGCTCACGGCGCGGGCGCAAAGCCCGGTGGTGTTCGTGCTCGCCGGGACCGTGCTGGCCAGCCTGGCGGGCGCGCTGACCGCGTTCCTGATTTCGATCGCCCCCAATCCCTATGCCGTGGCGGAGGCGATCGACTGGCTGATGGGGGCGCTGACCGATCGCGGGACCAATGATGTGATGCTCGCCGCGCCGTTCATCGGGGTCGGGATCCTGCTGCTGCTGACCACCGGTCCGGCGCTCGACGCCCTGGCGCTGGGTGAGGACGCGGCGCGGTCGCTGGGCGCGAACCTCGGGCGGCTCAGGCTGGTCGTGGTGCTCGGCACGGGCCTCGCGGTCGGTGCCGGCGTTGCGGTGACCGGCGTGGTCGGGTTCGTCGGGCTGGTCGTGCCGCATTTGCTCCGACCCATTTTCGGCGCGAAACCATCGGCGTTGCTCCTCCCCAGCGCGATCGGCGGGGCGGCGTTGACGCTCGCCGCCGATAGCCTGTGCCGGCTCGCGCCGGGCGCTGGCGAAGTTCGGCTGGGGGTCGCGATGGCGCTGATCGGCGCGCCGTTCTTCTTCGCTTTGCTGCTCAGGGAAGGGACGCGGCAGTGGCGCTGACCTTCGAAAATGTCGCGCTCGATCTGGGCGGGCGGCGCGTGCTGGAGGGGGTCGACGCGCTGTTCGCGCCGGGTCGCGTGACCGTGATCCTTGGGCCCAACGGCGCGGGCAAGACCAGCCTGCTCCGCGCCGCCGCCGGCTTGCTGGTCGTGACCGGCGGCGTGGCGCTAGACGATATCGATCTCGACGCGATGCCCGCCGTGCGGCGCGCGCGGATGATCGGTTATCTGCCGCAGCAAGGCGAAGTCGCGTGGAACATGCTGGCGCGCGATATCGTCGCACTGGGGCGCTTGCCGCACCGCACCGGTCCCGCCGTCGACGATGCGGCGGTGCGCGCCGCGATGGCGGCGACAGATACCGAAAGACTGGCCGACCGCCGGATCGGTGAAGTGTCGGGCGGCGAGCGCGCGCGCATGCTCCTGGCGCGGGTGCTGGCGGGCGAACCCGACTGGCTGCTCGCCGACGAACCGCTCGCCAGCCTCGATCCGGCGCACCAGCTGGATCTGCTCGACCGGCTGCGCGAGCAGGCCGCGTTGGGCAAGGGCGTGATCGTCGTGCTGCACGATCTGATGCAGGCCGCGCGAGTCGCGGACGACGCGATCCTGATGGCGGGCGGACGGATCGTCGCGGCGGGCGTCGCGGCCGACGTCCTCACGCCCGAGCGGCTGGGCGATTTGTTCGGCGTGCACATGGTCGGCGTGCCGGGCTATCCGATCTGCATACCCGTTGAGCGTCGCTGACAGCCGAAGCCGCTTGTGGCAAAAGTAATTTAATTACAGAGCCCGACTCGGACCGTGCCCCCGCTGGAGAGATTTATGCGCATCATCGACCATCATATCGTCGGCCATTCGGGCGGGGCGGGCGGGCGCACGGGCGACGTGTTCGATCCGAACACGGGTCAGGTGCAGGCCACCGTGACGCTCGGCACGCGAGCCGATCTCGACCGCGCGATTGCCGCGGCGCAGGCTGCGCAGCCCGGCTGGGCCGCGACCAACCCGCAGCGCCGCGCGCGCGTGATGTTCAACTTCAAGGCGCTGGTCGAGAAGAACATGGACGAGCTGGCGCACACGCTCAGCTCCGAACACGGCAAGGTCATCGCCGATTCGAAGGGCGACATTCAGCGCGGGCTCGAAGTGATCGAGTTCTGCTGCGGCATCCCGCACATCCTGAAGGGCGAATATACCCAAGGCGCCGGCCCCGGCATCGACGTCTATTCGATGCGCCAGCCGCTCGGTATCGGCGCGGGCATCACGCCGTTCAATTTTCCGGGGATGATCCCCTTGTGGATGTCGGGCGTGGCGATCGCCACCGGTAACGCGTTCATCCTCAAGCCCAGCGAGCGCGACCCCTCGGTCCCGGTGCGGCTTGCCGAACTGTTCCTCGAGGCAGGGCTGCCCGAGGGCATTTTGCAGGTCGTGCACGGCGACAAGGAAATGGTCGACGCGATCCTCGACCACCCGGCTATTTCGGCGGTCAGCTTCGTCGGATCGTCCGACATTGCGCATTATGTCTATAATCGCGGCGTGGCTGCCGGAAAGCGCGTTCAGGCGATGGGCGGGGCCAAGAACCATGGCATCGTCATGCCCGACGCCGATCTCGATCAGGTCGTCGCCGATCTGTCGGGCGCGGCATTCGGGTCGGCCGGCGAACGCTGCATGGCGCTCCCCGTGGTCGTGCCGGTGGGCGAAAAGACCGCGATCGCGTTGCGCGAGAAACTGCTGCCGGCGATTGCCGCGCTGCGTGTCGGCGTCTCGACCGATAACGATGCGCATTACGGCCCGGTGGTGAATGCCGCGCACAAACAGCGAGTCGAAAACTGGATCCAGACCGGCGTCGACGAAGGCGCCGAACTGGTCGTCGACGGGCGCGGGTTCAAGCTTCAGGGGCATGAAGAGGGCTTCTTCATCGGCCCGTCGCTGTTCGACCACGTCACCACCGACATGGCGAGCTATAAGGAAGAGATTTTCGGCCCCGTGCTGCAGATCGTCCGCGCGGCGGATTTCGAGGAAGCGGTGCGGCTGCCGAGCGAACATCAATACGGCAACGGCGTCGCGATCTTCACCCGCAACGGCCACGCCGCGCGCGAATTCGCCGCGCGCGTCAATGTCGGGATGGTCGGGATCAACGTGCCGATCCCGGTGCCGGTCGCGTATCACACCTTCGGCGGGTGGAAGCGCTCGGCCTTCGGCGACACCAATCAGCACGGCATGGAAGGCGTCAAGTTCTGGACCAAGGTCAAGACGGTGACTCAGCGCTGGCCCGACGGCGGGGTGGGCGACGGCGCCAATGCGTTCGTCATCCCGACGATGGGGTAACACCGTGAAGCAGCGCGTCAGCAGCGGGTCGGCGCTCGAGCCGGTTATCGGCTTCTGCCGCGCGCTGCGTTTCGGGGATCGCATTCTCATCGCGGGGACCGCGGCGATCGAACCCGACGGCAGCAGCACGGCGGGAGGCGCCGCAGCGCAGATGGAACGGTGCTGTGCGATCGTTGCCAAAGTGATCGGCGATCTCGGTGGGCACATCGACGACACGGTGCGCACGCGCATCTATCTGACCGACCGTGCCGACTTTGCTCTGGTCGCGGCGATTCACGGCAAATGGTTCGGCACTGCCCGGCCGGCGACCACGACGCTGGTCGTCGCGGGCTTCATCCGCCCCGAATGGCTGGTCGAAATCGAAGCAGTGATCGGTCGATGACCGGCCGCGCTCAGACCGCCTCCGCTGTTGTGGTCGCAATCACCTTGCCGCGCGCTGCCACGCGTTCGAATTTCTCGTGATAGCGCGGATGCTCGGTGCCCATCATCCGGTCCCACCACGTGAAATACAGCCCGAAATTATATCGGCCTTCGCTGTGATGCAGGTCGTGATGCGTGGTCGTGGTGAGCCAGCCGGTCCACGGGCTGCGGGTGAAGCCGCTCCACGCCAGTTCGTGCCCCGAATGGCCGATCGCATTGCGCGCGATCTGGTGGCCGAGGAACACGAAGATCGCCAGCGGATAGACCGGGCTGACCAGCGAAACGCCAAACAGCATGATCGGCACATAAAGCGCTTCGAACACCGCTTCGATCGGCGCGAAGGAATAGGCCGCCCAGCTGGTCGGAGTGCGCGACAGGTGGTGCGCGGCATGCGCGCGGCGGAACAGCTGGCGCAGGTGCAGCCCGCGATGCATCCAGTAGAACCAGGCATCGTGCGCGACGATCATCACCGCGATCTGGCCGGCGAAGATCGCGAGATTGGGCGTGCCGGTGTCGATCCGGATGATCCCTGCGGCAATCGCGGCAAAGGCGATCAGGTCGACCACGCCGAATACCGCGATCGTCTGTACCGACAGCAGGAATTCGCGACGCCGGTCGGCGAATGTCGCAGCGCGGGTCTGGATTCGCCGCGACGCAGTCCAGCGGCGCAGCAGCCAATAGACGATCGCTACACCGGCAGCGCCGAGCAGATAGCGGATCATCTCGATCCGGAAGCTGTGCAGCCAGTGCCAGCCGAAACTTTGCAAGGTGTCGATCATGGTTCGGCTCCGTCTGCGTGCTTGATGCCGACTGGTGCTGGCAGATCAGCCGGCCCCTGGCTGCGCACCGCTGAAAATGATCGATCGATTCCGGAATCGAGCGTATTTTTTCACAACGGGATGATTGCGGCGCGGCGGAATTCGCTGGGCGCCTGCCCGGTTTCCTCACGGAACGCGCGGTTGAACGGGGCGAGCGAGCCGTATCCCAGATCCATCGCCATGGTCAGGATCGGCACGTCCACACGTGCCGGATCGGCGAGCCACTCGCGCGCGTCGGCGATACGATAATGGTTCAGGAAGGCCGAGAAATTGCGATAGCCGAGCCGCCGGTTGATCAGGCTGCGCAATCGGTGTTCGGGCGTGCCCAGTCGGTCGGCGAGAACGCCGATCGTCAGGCCGGGTTCGCGATAGGCCATGGCCGCGAGTGCTGCGTCCAGTTTGCCGTTGAGGACATGCTCCGACGGGCTGAGGCTGGGCGGCGGCGCGGTCTTTGCGGGGTCGAACAGCAAATCGGGATCGCTCTGCAACAGCGCGATTCCCATCGCGGTTGTCGCGATCAGGATCGCGCACGCCTGCCCCAGCGCCACCTCGGAACCGCGGTGAAAGCCAAGAATTTGTTCGAGTGCGATGACCACGAACGCCAGCACCCCGATCACCACGACGAACCCGACGCGCAGCCGGCGGCGCTTCTCGATCAGATCGTCACCGCGTTCGCTGAGCGCGATCAGGATGGCATGGCCCGCCAGCAAGAGCGACGTGCCGCGCTGCACGACCGCATCCCAGACGAGCGCGCCGGGCCACCACAGCCGCATGAAATAGGAGCAGCTCCAGCAGCCGATCAGGACCACCACCGCCGCAATCACCACGCGCCGGTCGATTCGGCGTTCGAACAATTGGTGCGTGAATATCCACAGGAACAGCGGGACCGATTGGGCGAAGAGCTGAATCGTCGCCCAGAATGGCCCGTGGAGCGACCCGAACACGGGCGTCGTGATCGTCAGATACGCCGAAACACCGAGCAACAGCGCCATCGTCGTCAGTCGCAGCGCGCGGGGTGCCGCGCCGCGACCGATGACGAACGCGATCAGCAACAGCTGGCCGATCGCCAGCATCCGCAGCACCGTGTCGAGGAGAAGCGTCCGGTCCATATGTTCGGGCGTTATGGCCTTGACCCCGCCACGCGTCTATTGCCCACCCACGCCAATGCGCTCCTGCCGATAGAGACCGACGGACAATGACCAACCAGTTCGACCTGACCGACGACCAGCGCGAGATCCAGGATCTTGCGCGCAAGTTCACCGCCGACCGGATCACGCCGTTCGCGGCCGAGTGGGATGAGAACCACATATTCCCCAAGGCCACGATCAAGGAAGCCGCCGAACTCGGCTTCGCGTCGATCTATGTTTCGGAAGCGTCGGGCGGGATCAATCTCGGACGGCTCGAAGCGGCGCTGATCATGGAAGCGATGGCCTATGGCTGTCCCGCGACCTCCGCGTTCATTTCGATCCACAACATGGCGTCGTGGATGATCGACCGGTTCGGCGCCGACTGGGTGCGCGACAAATACCTGCCCGATCTGGTCACGATGGACCGGATGGCGAGCTATTGCCTGACCGAGCCGTCGTCGGGGTCGGACGCCGCTGCGCTCAAGACCAAAGCGGTGCGCGACGGCGACCATTTTGTCGTGACCGGATCGAAGCAGTTCATCTCCGGTGCGGGCGAGAACGAAATCTATGTGACGATGGTGCGCACCGGCGAGGACGGGCCAAAGGGCATTTCCTGTCTGGTGATCGAAAAGGACATGCCGGGCGTCAGTTTCGGCGCGAACGAGCGCAAGCTCGGCTGGCACGCCCAGCCGACGCGGCAGGTGATTTTCGATGGCGTACGCGTGCCCGCGAACAATCTGGTCGGCGCCGAGGGCGAGGGCTTTCGCATCGCGATGATGGGGCTGGACGGCGGGCGGCTCAATATCGGCGCCTGTTCGCTGGGCGGGGCGCAGCGCTGTCTCGACGAAGCGGTGAAGTATACGAAAGACCGCAAACAGTTCGGGACCGCGATCAGCGACTTTCAGAACACGCAATTCACCCTCGCCGACATGGCGACCGAATTGGAGGCGGCGCGCGCGCTGCTTTACGTCGCCGCCGCCAAGGTCACCGCCAACGCGCCCGACAAGACGCGCTTTGCGGCGATGGCCAAGCGGCTCGCGACCGACACCGGCAGCTCGGTGGTCGACCGCGCGCTTCAGCTGCATGGGGGGTACGGGTACCTGATGGACTATCCGATCGAACGTTTCTGGCGCGACTTGCGCGTCCATTCGATCCTCGAGGGCACCAATCAGGTGATGCGGATGATCGTCGGGCGCGAGCTGACCCGGCAATGACCGACGACGTCCTCACCTTCGTCGACGGCCGGGTCGGGCGGATTCGCCTGAACCGCCCGAAGGCGATCCATTCGCTGACCACGCCGATGTGCGCCGCGATCCTCGATGCGCTTGCGGCGTGGCGCGGCGATGACGCGGTCGAGGCGGTGATGATCGACCATGCCGGGGGGCGCGGCTTCTGCGCCGGCGGGGACATTCGCATGCTGGCGGACAGCGGGGCGAAGGACGGCGTCGAGGCGCGGCAATTCTTCTTCATCGAATACCGCATGAACCACCGGCTGTTCACCTATGAGAAGCCCGTGATCGCGTTCATGGACGGGATTACGATGGGCGGCGGGGTCGGGATTTCGCAGCCCGCGCGCTACCGCGTCGCGACCGAAAATACGAAGCTGGCGATGCCCGAGACCGGGATCGGGCTGTTTCCCGATGTCGGCGGCGGCTGGTATCTGTCGCGCTTGCCGGGGCGCGTCGGGCAGTATTTGGCGCTGACGGGCTATCGCGCGAACGGTGGAGAATGTCGCGAGCTGGGCTTGGCTACCGACTTGGTTGCTGCCGACGAACTGGAAGACATCAAGGCGATAATTGCGCGCTGGCCGCGCGACGTCGAAGATATTCTCTCGAGCAAAGGCCAACTGCCCGAGAAGCCTCCCATCAACGAACATCTCGAAACAATCGACCGGCTGTTCGCATCCGACCGCCTCGAAGATATCTATGCCGCGCTCGAAGCCGATGGCGGCGCGTGGGCGACCGCGACGCTGGCCACGCTGAAAACCAAGTCGCCGCAGACCATGAAGGTCTCGCTCCGCTTGCTCGCCGAAGGCCGCCAGATGCGCGATTTCGCGGCGGAAATGACGCAGGAATATGCCGTCGGCCACCGCGTGGTCGTGCGCCACGATTTCCTCGAAGGCGTCCGTGCGGTGATCGTCGACAAGGACAATGCGCCGGTGTGGAACCCTGCGACGCCTGAGGGGGTGAGCGATGCGTTGATCGACGGGATTTTCGCGCCGTTGCCCCCGGGCGAGGCGTGGACACCGGGCTGAATCCACCGTCACCCCAGCGCAAGCTGGGGTCGCTTGAGGCTTACGACCCCAGCTTGCGCTGGGGTGACGAACAGGAAGAAATATGACCTACGAAACGATCCTCGTCGAACAGCGCGATGCCGTGACCCTAGTCACGCTCAACCGCCCACAGGCGCTCAACGCGCTCAACTCTCAGGTGCTGGCCGATCTGATCGCCGCGTTCGAAGCGTTCGACGCCGATCCGGCGCAGGGCTGCGCGGTGCTGACCGGCAGCGAAAAAGCGTTCGCTGCGGGCGCCGATATCAAGGAGATGTCGGGGCAGGGGTTCGCCGAAATGTTCGGGTCGAACTTCTTTGGCGGATACGAGCGGATCACCGCGACGCGCAAGCCGATCATCGCCGCGGTGGCGGGCTATGCATTGGGCGGCGGGTGCGAGCTGGCGATGATGTGCGACTTCATCCTCGCCGCCGACACCGCGCAATTCGGCCAGCCCGAAATCAAGCTCGGCGTCTCGCCCGGCATGGGCGGGTCGCAGCGCCTGACGCGCGCGGTGGGCAAGGCCAAGGCGATGGAAATGTGCCTGACCGGCCGCATGATGAAGGCCGAAGAGGCGGAACGCGCGGGGATGGTCAGTCGTATTGTCCCCGCCGCCGAGCTGATCGACGAAGCGGTCAAGACCGCCGCGACGATCGCCGCGATGGCGCCGCTGGCGGTCAAGGCGAACAAGGAAATGGTCAACGCCGCGTTCGAGACGGGGCTGGCGATGGGCGTTCAGTTCGAGAGGCGCTTGTTCCACGGGCTGTTCGGGACCGAGGATCAGAAGGAAGGCATGGCCGCGTTCGTCGAGAAGCGGCCGGGGAAGTGGACGGGGAAGTAGTAGCAGCCGTCATCCCAGCGCAAGCTGGGATCGCGTGCGGCCAACGACCCCAGCTTGCGCTGGGGTGACGACATCTGGAGAGAATAATGGCACGCGTCGCATTTATCGGTCTGGGCAATATGGGCGGCGGGATGGCCGCGAATCTGGCGAAGAACGGGCATGACGTGCGCGCGTTCGATCTGTCGGCGGAGGCGCTCGACAAGGCGAAAGCAGCCGGGTGTCTGCCCGCCGCCAGCGCCGCGGAAGCGTGCGAAGAGGCCGAAGCCGTCGTCACGATGCTCCCCGCGGGCAAGCACGTCGAAAGTGTCTATGCCGAGTCGATCTTCGGCCACGCGCCGGTCTCGGCGATCCTGATCGATTGCTCGACGATCGACGTCGCCACCGCCAAGCGCGTCGGCGAAGCGGCATTGGCCAAGGGCTATGCCGCGGTCGATGCACCGGTCTCGGGCGGAATCGCCGCCGCCAACGCGGGCACGCTGACCTTCATGGTCGGCGGCAGCGCGGAAGCCTTCGACCGCGCCGAACCGTTCCTGTCGGTGATGGGCAAGGCCGTGATCCACGCCGGCGCGAGCGGGTCGGGGCAAGCGGCCAAGATCTGCAACAATATGGTGCTCGGCGCCGAGATGATCGCGACCTGCGAAGCGTTCGTGCTCGCCGACAAGCTGGGGCTCGATCCGCAGAAATTCTTCGACATCGCCAGCGTCAGTTCGGGGCAGAGCTGGTCGCTGACCAGCTACGCGCCATGGCCCGGCGTCGGCCCCGAAACCCCCGCCGACCGCGACTATCAGGGCGGCTTTGCGACCGCGCTGATGCTCAAGGACCTGCGCCTCGCGATGGAGGCGGCCAAGTCGGTCGATGCCGACACGCCGATGGGCGCCAAAGCCGCCGAACTGTTCGAAGCATTCGACGCGGCGGGCAATGGCGGGCTCGATTTCTCGGCAATCATCCGCGCGCTCGGCAAACCGGCATGAGCGTCGCGTTCCGCCGCGACAGCGACGAGGAGGTCAAGGAGCCGCGCTTCGAGCTTCCGATCCCGGCGGGGCAGAATCTGGTGACCGCGCGCGGGCTGGCGCTGATCGAGGCGCGCATCGCCGAGCTCGATGCCGAACACACAGCCTCGGCCGACGACGCGCGCCGCGAGGAAATCGCGCGCGACCTGCGCTACTGGCACACGCGCCGGGTGACCGCGATCGTCGCGCCGACACCCCCCGCCGACATGGTCGCGTTCGGATCGCGGGTCCGCGTGGCGATCGACGGGGCGGAGCGCACGCTGCAGATCGTCGGCGACGACGAAGCCGACCCCGCGGCGGGGCTGATCGCGTTTTCCGCGCCTCTGGCGCGTGCGCTTACCGGGGCGATGGAGGGGGAGGCGGTCACGCTCCCCGGCCGCGCCGGCCCGATCGAAGTGATGGCGATACTGTAAATCCTCCCGGCACGGGGAAGTGGCGCGAAGCGCCGGAGGGGGTTGGCCTCTTCGCACAGCGTTTGCGGCCCGCCCCCTCCGTCAGCGCTACGCGCTGCCACCTCCCCGTGGACGGGGAGGATTGTAAAGGCCCGCTCCCCGAGCGATTAACCCCCGGAAAAATCCTGGGCCTTGATCGTCACCGCCGCGAACGGGACGTCCATCGTATAAGCAAACCCGCTCGGCAGATATTGCAGCGACACCTCGCCCTGCAATTGCTGACCCAGCGACACCATCATTCGCGTCCCGAAACTCTTTCGCGTCGGTTCGCCGACCAGCGGCCCGCCGGTTTCGACCCATTCGAAATGCAGCCGGCCGTTCTCGACGCGCCAGGCGATGCGCACCTGCCCGTCGGGGACCGACAAGGCGCCGAACTTGGTGGTGTTGGTGCACAGCTCGTTGAGCGTCATCGCGAACGCGATCACCGAACTCGACGAAATCCGCGTGTCCTCACCGACGATGACGAACCGGCCGCTGCCCTGGTCGAACGGCTCGATCGCGCTGCGCACGGTGCTGTCGATCGTGGCATTTTCCCAGCTCACCCGGGTCAGCAGATCGTGCGCCCGGGCCAGCGCCGCGAAGCGGCCGTCGATCGCCGCGCCGGCATGCGTCATGTTGGTCGCGGTGCGCAGGCTCTGATGCGTGATCGCCCCCACGGTGGCGAGCAGGTTCTTGATCCGGTGGTGCAGCTCGGCATGGATCAGATGCTGCAATTTGTCCGCGGCTTCACGCTTGTCCGCCTCGATCCCTGCCTGAACCAGCAGCGCGCGCGCGTCGATCCCGGCTTGCTCTAGCGCCAGCTTGAGGCTGTCATTCTCGGTGGTCAGCGCGTCCGTCAGCGGCTGATTCTCGTCGATGATCAGTTGCTGCTTCTCGGTATCGAGCACGGTCTTGAGCAGCAGCGCCTTGGCATTGACGCCGGCCTGCTGAAGCTGGTGACGCAGCTCCTTGTTTTCGGCGGTCAGCGGGTCTTCCGACGCGACCAGCGAGGGCATGACCTTCAACACGCCCGTGCCGATCATCTTCTGGAGCTCCAGCACCATCTGGTGGATTTCGAGCGGCTTGGGAAAGAACCGACTGTCGATCGGCTTGTCCGCATCGGTTACCGCGATTTGCCCGGACACCAGCACGATCCTGATATGCGGCCAGCGTGCGTGAACCGCATGCGCCAGCGTCAGCCCGTCCATGCTGCCCGGCATCTGGATGTCGGTGAACAGCAGCGAGATGTCGTCGCGCGATTCGAGCACGCGCATCGCCTCGTCGGCGCTCACCGCCTGGATCGGGGTGAAGCCGGCGTCTTCGACGATATCGACGGCGCGCATTCGCAGCACCATCTCGTCCTCGACGATCAGGACGATGGGCGTGGGCCCGGGCCGGGTCATGGTGATTGCCTTTCGGGGTGCCATTCGCCCCTGCGAAGAGGGGAGGCCCGGCAAGGGCGTGGTCCGCGCACCATCGCCTGTCAAGCAACGCTCGGGCGGCAGCGTCGCGTCGAAGCCTCCAATCCGGAAGCGAACCGTGCGCGCGAACCGGCTTGCAATGTTGGAATTTCGGGCAGAATTGGGATGTCCTCGTCCCACCACGACGGACCGCTGCCAATGCCTCTCACCCGCGCCCAGCACCTCGAAAACCATGCCTTCCTGCGGCACTTGCGCCAGACCGGCAACGCCAGCACGGCGGCGCGCGCGCTCGGTTTCACGTGCGGGCGGTTCACGTGGCGTCGCGCGCAGTATCCGGCGTTCGCGCTGCACTGGGACGCCGCATTGGTGCTGGCGCATGCCGCGCTGGCGGGCAAGCGGACAGACGCACCGGTTCCGTCGGTGGGCGAGCCACACCTTCGCCTCACGCGCGGCGGCAGGCGGCAATTGCGCCGTGCGCAGGTAGGCATGGTCGACCATGCCAGCCGGCAGCGTTTCCTCGCGGCGCTCAGCGCGTCGGCGAATATCTCGCTGTCGGCCGCTGCGGCCGGTCGCTCGATGACGTCATTCTATCGACACCGCCATCGCGATGCCGCCTTCGCCCGCGAATGGTTGCTGGCGCTGGAGATGGGGTACGAACGGCTGGAAATGGCGCTGCTCGAAGGCGGGCTCGTGGAATCGTTCGCCGACGACGATTGGCGCCACAACGCCCCGCCCGCGATCCCGCCGATGACCGCGAGCCAGGCGCTGCACCTGATGAATTTGCACCAGAAGGAAGCGCGGTTGTGGTCGACGCCGGTGACCGGCCGGCTACGCCCCGGCGAAACGCCTCAGGCGCGGTCGGCGTTGCTGGCGGCGATCTACGAAGCGAAGCAGGAGCGCGAGGCGTTGAAATTCCGCATCGCGGAGGCCGGCCGGCTGGCGCGCGGCGAACCGGCGCACCAGCGCTGGGAACCGGGCGACCTGCCCGATCTGAGTCAGGTGACGGGGTGGTCGAACGCGAAGGACAAGCCGGCGACGGATGCGAGCCGGGCGCTGTTCGGGGGATGGCGGATGGAGGATATTCCGGAGGGGAAGCGGAAGGGGGATGGGTGAGGGGGGCGGCGGGTCGTTAGCGGGTGTCGCGCTTAGCGGCTTTCTTTGCTTTCTTTCCCATACCCTGAAAGTCGAGCGTCACTTTCTTCAGAGCGGCATTTTCCGGAGGAGCAAAGTGTGTCGTAAAGCACTCGCGTTTTTTCATAGCCTGCAGCTGAGTTTCTATTCGCCTCCACCAAATTAACAGATGCCCCGCTTGAACTGCGCGGGTGGCATTAGCCCACCCGGCTGGCAAGTGGATCACTTTTAGGCCCGTGCGCTCGATCGCTAAAACTTGGGGTGGCTGCTTTAGAAAGTCCGTGTCGGCGGTCAGGATCGCATCCCCGCCATCCGCGGCGAAAGCCGTGATCCAGTGCACATCGGTAGTTCCCCCAAATCCCGTACGCAATACCGAGGTGAGTTCGAATCCTTCAGCGATGGCGAGATCGTTGATCGCCTGAACAATCGCCGGAGCGACGTGCTCATCCGCGCGAATTCTCAAGTTGCCGTCTTGATCTCGTATTCGACCGCACTTCGGACGGCATCAATCTCAATCTCAAATGCGGAGGCTACTCGCCTAAAATTGCCTCCTTCGGCTTTCCACATGCGCAGGATTGCAGCGGTCGGCACTCTCTCTCTAGCAAGAGCGGGACGGCCGAATGCCACCGCTGGATCAATGCCTACGTTCGGAAATTCCATCGGGAGAGGGAACCAGCGGCGGGCTAAATCGGACGATGGGTCAAATTCCACACCTTTAGCGATGGTAGATTCGATCACGTCCCACATTTCGTGCTGGCCGGAAACCATATCCCAAGTGAGTTGGTCGCCCTCCTGTTGAGCGATCTGGGCGAATACGTGACGTCGGTCCGTCAGGTATTTTGCTTTAGAAAGGGCGAATGGGTGTTCGGTATCCCACTCCTTACGGGCTCGCATTGCCGCCTTACGAAGCGTCTGCATAGGGACGCCTTGGCGACGAAAGGCCTCGATAAATCGCATCTCCATCAGGTCGAGGAAACTGACCGTGCGGGAGTTTTTGAAATCGCGCTCTACGATTGGTCCCGAAGCACTATTTGCCCAGCCGTTTAGCCAACCTCGGAGTTTGGGGCTCGCGACCTGAAGCAGGCGCGCGGCGTCAGTCGGGCTATAAAAGCCCGCCAGAAGAGGGTCCGCTTTGACAGGTTGAAGCTCCAATCGGCATCCTTTCGCCGCTTTCGCCTAAGAATCGTCTAGTCTTGAACGGGCGTCAAGCAGTCCTTTTCGACCGCTGGCGGCAGTTGGGATCGCACCACCATCCACCACCCGCATATTCCCCTCCCCCGCAGGACGCGGTAGGACCCTCCAACGAACGACCGGGGGGAACAGGGCATGGCGACGATAGCAGCGGAAGAAGTGCGGCCCGACCCCAGTCCCTCCGACATCCGGCTGGTCATCACCGCCTCGTCGCTGGGCACGGCGTTCGAATGGTACGATTTCTTCATTTACGGCACGCTGTTTTCGATCATCGGCAAGGCGTTCTTCCCCGGCGACAATGCCGTGCTGCAGACCTTGCTCGTCTGGCTGACCTTCGCGATCGGGTTCGGCTTTCGCCCGGTCGGCGCGGTGATCTTCGGATTTCTGGGCGACAAACTGGGGCGCAAATACACTTTTCTCGTCACCATCACGCTGATGGGGATCGCCACTGCCGGGGTCGGCTTCGTGCCGCCGGCGTCGCAGATCGGGCTGTGGGCGCCGGCGATCATCGTCCTGCTGCGCGTCGTTCAGGGGCTGGCGCTGGGCGGCGAATATGGTGGGGCGGCGATCTATGTCGCCGAACATTCGCCGCCGGGGAAGAGCGGTTACTACACCAGCTTCATCCAGGCGTGCGTCGCGGGCGGCTTTATCCTGAGCATCGCGGTCGTGCTGCTGACCAAGCTGGCGGTCGGCGCCGACGCGTGGGCCGTATGGGGCTGGCGCTTCCCCTTCATCTTCTCGCTGGCGCTGCTCGGCGCGTCGCTGTGGATGCGGCTCAAGCTCAACGAAAGCCCGGTGTTCAGGGCGATGAAGGAAGCCGGTGAGACGGTGAAGAACCCGTTCGTCGAAAGCTTCACCTATCCCGGCAACCTCAAGCGCCTGTTCGTCGCTTTGTTCGGCGTCGCGGCGGGGCTGACGGTGATCTGGTACACCTCGCTCTTCTCCACCCTCGCATTCATGACCACGACGATGCGCGTGGATGAGACCACCGCGCAGCTGATCATGCTGTTCGGCGGCGGGTGCGGGCTGGTGTGGTTCATCGTCTTCGGCAAGTTGTCCGACCGCGTGGGGCGCAAGGCGCCGATCGTGATCGGGTACGGGCTGACGTTGTTGCTGCTCTTCCCGATTTTCTGGACGATCGGCAGCGCGGCCAACCCCGCGCTGGTCAACGCCGCCAAGCGCGCGCCGGTGATCGTCAGCGGCCCGCATTGCGCGTACAACGTGTTCGCCCCGAAACAGACCGACGATTGCGCCAGGCTGCTCGACTATTTCTCGAAGAAGGGCATCGCCTATACCAAGGACGTGACCCCCGCGGTGGTGGTGTCGATCGGCGGCGAAGGCGTCGAGGATACCAGTCCGGCCGGGCTCGACGCGGCGCTGAAGGAAGCGGGGTATAATCTCGACAAGGTCAAACCGGGTCCGGGCAGTATCGTGATGATCCTGATCGCGATTTTGGTGATGAGCGGGCTGTCGGGCGCGACCTATGGCCCGGTCGCGGCGCTGTTGGCGGAGATGTTTCCGGCGCGGATCCGCTATTCGTCGATGTCGATCCCCTATCATCTGGGCGCGGGCTATTTCGGCGGGTTCCTGCCACTGATCAGCCAGTTCATCGTGGTGAAGACGGGCAATCCCTATGCTGGGTTGTGGTATACGTGGATCATCGTGCTGATCGCGCTGTTGGTGTCGCTGTGGGGGCTCAGCTGGGATCAGGGCAAGCACGTGCCCGACGCGCAAGAGGTCAAACCCTAGCGCCGGGGTGCGCCGCCCGCTATCGGCGCTACGATGACCTCCGCCCCTCTCAGGTTGCGCCGCGACGGCGATGCGCTGGTCGCCAACTGGCGCGCGCTCGCGCGGATGAGCGGCGGCGCGGCGTGCGGGGCGGCGATCAAGGCCGACGGCTACGGGCTCGGCGCGTCATGGGTTGCGCCGTTGCTGGCCGGCGCGGGGTGCCGCGATTTCTTCGTCGCGACCTGGGCCGAAGCGGAAGCGCTGGCGCCGCTCGGGCTGCCGGGGCTGTCGGTGCTTCACGGGGTGCGCGAAGAGGATTTGCCGCTCGCCGTGTCGGGGATCGCCACGCCGGTGCTCAACACCGCCACCCAAGTCCAGCGCTGGCGCCGCGCGGGCGGCGGGGCGTGCCATGTCATGCTCGATACCGGCATGAACCGGCTGGGGCTGGGCGAGGGCGATCTGGCCGGACTCGACGGGCTCGCGATCGATACGCTGATGAGTCATCTCGCTTCGGCGGACGAGGATGTCGCCAAGAACGGTGATCAGCGGCGGCGGTTCATCGACCTCGCGGGGCGCGTCGATGCCCGGCGGCTGAGCCTTGCCAATTCGGCGGGGATCGCGCTGGGGCGGGACTATGCGTTCGACCTGACGCGGCCGGGGCTCGCGCTGTACGGTGGCGTGCCGCGAGCCGAACTCGCGCATGTCATCCGGCAGGTGGCCAGGCCCGAGGCGCAAGTGCTCCAGCGCCGCCGCGTCCCCGCCGGCGAGACGGTCGGCTATAACGCGACCTGGACCGCGCCCGCCGATACCGACGTGGCGATCCTCAACTATGGCTATGCCGACGGCTATTTCCGCGGCTTCTCCGGGCGCGGGCAGGTGCTGGTCGACGGCCGATCGCTGCCGCTGCTCGGCCGCGTGTCGATGGACCTGATCGCGGTCGACGTGACCGGCTGCGCCGTTGCCGAGGGCGACTGGCTGGAGGTGGATTTCGCCCTGCCGCGCGCCGCGGCGCAATCGGGCATGTCGCAATATGAATTGCTGACCGGGTTGGGACGGCGGTTCGAACGAATTTAGGTTGATCTTCTTCAGGCGCCGCAAATTTTGACGTCCACGATGTGTTTGACGGGAAGCTACCGAAGTCTGCCCCGACGTTCGGCGGCAATGGCAGATGCAGGATCGGAGAATTTGTCCACCGGCCCCATTTTGTGCCACGTAGCGTCAATGGAAATGACCCTTGCCGAGGCCGAGCAGATCGCGCGTGCCGGCGCCGCCGCGATGCAGGCCGGCGATATGCTTGGCGCAAAGAACCAGTTCGAGCGCTTGACGGTGAGCGGGCGCACCAATGCGCAGATCTGGTTGATGCTTGCGCATTGTTCGCGCGCTGTTGGCGATTGGGCGACGGCGGAACGGGCGGCGGATGCCATACTCGCCAAGGACAATCACAACCTTCGCGCGCTGATCATCAAAGGCGACGCCCGCGATGCCACAGGGGACCGGCGAAGTGCAGCCAGTTTTTATGAAACGGTTAACCGTCTTGCCGTGCAGGCGACGGCGCCGCCTCCCGATCTGACAGCAGAGCTCGAGCGTGTCGCACGCGTGTCGCAGGACATGCGCGACGGGTTTGCCGACGCCCTGAAGCAGCGACTGGCGGCTGCCGGCGTAGCGGCGCAATCATCCAGGTTCGACGAATCGGTCGATATCTTGTTCGAGAAGAAACGGGTCTATCGACAGGAGCCGACCGCGTATTTTTTCCCGCAGCTCCCCCAGCGCCAGTTTTTCGAGCGAGATGAGTTCGGCTGGGTGCAGGCCGTGGAGGAGGCGGCCGACGATATCCTCGCCGAACTCCAGACTGCAATGACCGGTGGCGATCTGTTCCGCCCGTATCTGGAATCGCGCCAAGACCGGCCGAGCTACGATTTCCACGGACTGCTGGACAATCCCGCGTGGAGCACGCTGTATTTGACGGAAAATGGTGGACCGGTCGAACGTCATGCGGGTCATTTTCCCAAAACGCTGGCCGCGATGCAGCACGTACCGCTGCCGCACATTACCGTGCGCGCGCCGTCGATCCTGTATTCACTGCTGAAGGGAGGGGCTCGGATCGCTCCGCATCACGGCATGATCAACACCCGACTGATCTGCCACCTCCCGCTTATCGTCCCGCCCGGATGCGGATTCCGCGTAGGGAATGAGGTCCGCGAATGGGAAGTCGGAAAGTTGATGATCTTCGACGACACGATCGAGCACGAAGCGTGGAACGACAGCGATCGCGACCGCATCATCCTGATCTTTGACGTCTGGCGCCCCGAACTGACGATGGACGAACGCGCCGCCGTCACGGCGATGTTCGAAGCGATCGATACCTGAGAGTTAGCCTCTGCAGGACCAAGAAAAGGGGGCCGCAATTTCTTGCGACCCCCCCCCCCCCGGATTTCGATCCGTTGAGAGATCAGAAGTTGGCTTTGACGCCAGCGTACATATACCGACCGATATTGTCGTACGGCACGCCGCCTTCGTTGCCGACCAGGCCGAGCGGCGGCTTGGTGTCCATCACATTGTCCATGCCCACGTAGAAGGTGAAGCGCTTGTTCACATCGACGTCGAACTTGACGTTGTGGAAGAACATCGACGGATACCAGATCTGTGCCGTGAGATCGGCATTCTGCGGCGGGCGGCCGTCGATGCCATAATAGTTTTCGTACGCACCGATCGTCTGCTTGCCGATGTAATTCACCGTCCAGTGCGCAGTCACCGGGCCATAGCCCAGGCCCAAGCCCAGATTGGCCGACAATTGCGGATCGCCCAGCTCCGACAGGATCCGGTCACGGAACGCCGGGTTCGTCGGGCTGGTATAGTTGTCGCGACGAATGACGTAGGTGGTGATCGCCCGGAAATCGAAGCGGAAGTCGCCCCATTTGCGGTTGTAGTTGATTTCGAAATCGATGCCGTCCGCCGCAAACTTGGCGAAGTTGACACCCGACGAGATCAGCGCCGGATTCTTGAAGGTCGAATCGGCATTACGTGGGCTGAGCAGCGCGCAATACTGATTGGCCAGCGAGGGCAGATCGTAGCACTGGTTGAGGATCGTCTGGGCGCCCAGCGTCGCGATCAGGTTGTTCACCCGGATACGGTAATAATCGACCGAGATGTTCAGGCCCGGAACGAACCGCGGGTTGGCCACAAAGCCGACCGTCAAGCTCTTCGACGTTTCCGGCGTCAGGAACCTGTTACCCGAAGACGTGTAGCCCGTGCTTGCGGCGCGGGCCGGCGCGTTGATGAAGCCAACCGGGACGCCAGCGGCGGCGCAGTTCGCTGCCCGGCTGGTCGTGCCGTTGCCGATGTTCAGCACGTCGCAGGGATCGGCGATGAACGCGAAGTTCTGTGAACCGGCGGCGAACAAGTCGCCAAGTGTCGGAACACGCACCGATTTCGAGTAGTTTGCCCGGAACCGGATATCGCTGACCGGCGCCCACGTGCCCCCGAAATTCCATGCGAAGGTGTTGCCCGCACTCGTATTATAGTCAGAGTAGCGCGCCGCACCGCTGAGGCTCAGTTCCTTGAAGAACGGTACGTCTTTCAGTAGCGGAATTTCGAGTTCGCCAAACGCTTCCTTCACGGTGAAAGCCGGCGGTGTGAAGGTGGAGAATGCGTTGAAGAACGTACCACCAGCTGCCGACAATGGATCGGCCTTCTGATAGGCGGTTTCACGACGATATTCGCCGCCGACGACGAACCGCAGCGGTCCACCGGGGAACGAGAACAACTGCGACAGATCGCCGTTGATATACGCAACAACGTCGAGCTCGCTTGCCCGGCTGTCGACGTACGACGTGGTATTGACGAACTTCAATGCCGCAGCGCTGGGCTTGCCATTGCCAAAGATGTTGATCGGCACGCAGTCGGGACGCGTAACGGTTACCAGGTTGATGTTGCAGACCGGCACGCCGCCGACCAGGGTCGACTGATATGCCAGCGAGAAGCCGTCGAGGTTGCCCGCAAGATCGGTGATCTTGAGATCATTTAGTTCGTCCTGGTGGAGTTTTACCTCCCCGTAGGTGCCAGAAACTTCGTAGTTCCAGTCACCGTTGAACGTCCCGCGAACGCCGCCGACGACGCGCCACGTGTCACGCTTGATCCGCTCCGAACGACCGCCGAAATCGACATTGAAGCGGCCGACAGGGATGGTGCTGGCCGGGGTGGCGCAATATCCGATGCCCTGCAGCGCCGTGATATTGGCGGGGGTCAGGAAGGCGTTATCGCACCGCGTGTTGGAAAGGCCGATCGTGCTGGACAGTGGCTGGAAGAAGCTGGGCTGCCCCTCCTGCAAGGCGCGAAGGCGAACATATTTCGCTTCGAAGAACGGCTTGAACGCGTCGCTGATGTCGAAATGACCCAGGATGTTCGCGGTGAAGCGCTTCAGACCCGGCGCAAGCTGGCCGGTTTCGCGCAGCGTGTCGCCGGGAACCGCCGAAGCGGGGTCGCTGATGATGTTGCCCGACCCGAAGGGGCGGAAATCCAGCGCAACGGTGTCCTGAAGCAGGGTGCCGTTTCCGTCGAAACGGAACAAGCGGGGCTGAGCGATCGTGGGGCTGCCCGGATTGAGGCAGCGCGCAGCGCCAACAGCGGCGAACGCCTGGCCCGCAGCGAGCAGCGGATTGCTGCAGTTCGCAACGCCGGTCAGCCCGGGGATCGATGCTAGCGAAAGGCTCGCGGCAAGCGTACCGCCTGGCGAAATATTGGCGTTGCGCACGCCGCAAAGATACGTCTGATCGGGAACGCCGTTGCCCGACTGCGGCTCACCCGTGGAGAAGGACGACGCCTGAAGCTGGCAGCGGCCGGAGTAGGTCCCGAGATAGTCGCGGTCGCGGAAATAGAGCGGATCGGCGCTGGCATATTCGATATTGACCGCAATGTTGCCGCGGCCATCCGCGAAGTTCGTGCCCGCGGTGCCCGAGATGAAGCGGATGCCCCGATCGCCCTTGTCGGAAACGCCGCTCTGGGCGCGCACCGCAAGGCCGGTGAACTTGTCTTTCAGCACGAAGTTGACGACGCCGGCGATGGCGTCGGACCCGTACACGGCCGAGCTGCCGCCCGTGATGACGTCGACGCGTTCGATCAGATCGCTTGGGATGGTGTTAACATCGACCAGAAAGTCGCCGACGCTCGAAGTGACGTGGCGGCGGCCGTTGACCAGCACCAGCGTGCGCGTAACGCCCAGCCCGCGAAGATCGAGCAGGTTGATGCCCGACGTGCCGATGAAGCGCGTCGAGTTCGCCTGGCTATAGGTCGAGCGAATCGACGGAAGGTCGTTGAGCGCGTCGCCGATGCTGATATCGCCGGTATTCTGCAGGTCGGCCGCGGTCAGCGACGTGACAGGGACGGCAGAGGTGTCGTTCGGACGACGAATGCGCGATCCGGTGATGACGATGGTATCGTCCTTGTCCGCGGCGGCCGTATCGGTCGCGGGCGGCGTGGTCTGCGCCATGGCAGGCGTTGCCGCCAGCACCAGAGATAGGAATCCGGCCGAACCCATAATGGTCGACCCAAGAAGCGTGTTCTTGCTCACAGTAATAGCCCCCTTGTTGGTGGGCCGCGCTTTCCCGGCGCGGCTTCACTCGGTGTAAAGTGTCGTTTCAATCTACGTTTCGGTCCATCCGGATAATTGGCTAATTTCGAATATGAGCCGCAGCCATGATCGGGACCGATTCAAGCATGCTGACGAGCGCGCTCGCGCTCAGCAAATGCGAAATGTTCATATCATTCCCCTTTGCGCGCAGTCCCCACCACGCCATCGCAGAAATCTGCCCAGTGCGGACGCATGCCGCAAGCGCGAAATGCTCGGCTGCCCCGAATGGGGGCTTAAAAGGGGCCAAACGCGCACAACCGTAATATTTATGCCACGATCGGTCAGTTATTCTGCCCTGTCGTGCTCTTGCAACGCGGCGCCGAGGACGTCCTGTTGGCGCGATCGAGGCACCATTTGGACGTCGATCAGCTTCGGGCCGGGTTGCTTAACGACGAATATCGCAGAGAAGCCTGGCTGCACGGAATTTGACCCGGGTTCGACGTCCGGACCAACCCCTTCCAGAATGAACCAATCCGAACAACTTAGCGGTTGCGCGAAGGTCGCCTTGGGCTAATCAACGGCGAGGGGCGTCGGTATCGGGGGTTGCGTGGCCGGGGGTAGTTCGCAGACTGCAATGGCCGTGTCCCAGCGCTTTGCCGACGCGCACCGCGCGTTGCGTGACGATCCGTCGGTGCAGTTCGCGCTGAAACCGGCAACACCGCCCCATCCGCCCGAGACGCCGGCCTGGCTCAAGTCTTTCCTCAACTGGCTGGGCGACGTGCTGGCGCCGGTCGGGCGCCTGTTTCGCTGGATCACCGCGCAGATGCCGGCGGCGCCCTATGCGCGCATCCTGTTATGGGCGGTTATCGGGTGCGCCGCGCTGGCGCTGATCTGGCTGGTGGTCGAGCGCGTGCGTTACGGGTCGTGGACGGTATCGCCGAAGCGGCGCAAGGCGCGGGCGATTGCGGTGGCCGCCGAAGAAGATTGGACGCCCGATGCTGCCCCGGCGCGAGCCTGGCTCGACGAGGCCGATGCGCTGGCGGCGCGCGGGTTGTATGCCGAAGCGGTGCATCATTTGCTGCTGCGCTCGGTCGATGACATCCAGTTGCGGCGACCGCGCGTGTTTCGCCCCTCGCTCACCAGCCGCGAACTGACCGGCCTGGCGGGCATCCCCGTGGTCGCGCGCGATTTGTTCGCGCGGATCGCAAAGCTGGTCGAACGCAGCCTGTTCGGCGGCGGTGCGGTGAGCGCCGACGAGTGGCACAATGCGCGCGCCGCCTATGCCGATTTCGCGCTGCCCGGGCAGTGGCGCGGATGAGCGACGTCGCCATCAACCCTGCGGCACCGAGCGGCGACAGCGCGTTCAAGCTGGTTACCGTGATCGTGCTGGTCGCGATCGGGCTGATCGGATTCGTCGCGATCGCGCTGACCAGCACCTATATGCCCAACGGGCAGACCGGCGGCAGCGGTGGCGGGCATGCGCTGTCGAATGCCGCGACCGGGTTCAGCGGGATCGTCCGGCTGGAACGCGCGATGGGGGCGGATGTCAGCGTGATCCGCGACGATAACGACCTCGGCAAACCCGGGCTGATGGTGTTGACCCCGCTGACCGCCGACACGCCGATGACCGACCCGCTGGCGCGCCGCCGCGGCGCGCCGACTCTGGTCGTACTGCCCAAATGGAACACGGTGCGCGACCGCGCGCATCCGGGCTGGGTCGGAGCGACAGGTTTATTGCCGCCGCAGGAGCCGTACGGTGTGCTCGCCCCGGGCAACAAGCTGGCGATCGCACGCGCGAACGACGACAAGGGCGGGCGCGCGTTGGTCGCTGCGGGGTTCCTGACCAGCGACATCCGCTTCGCCGCGCCCAAATCGCTGCAAACGATGTCCGGGGACAAATTGAAGCCGCTGATCGTCGATGGCAGCGGCAAGATCGTGCTGGGGCAGATCGGCGACGAGCCTTTTTACGTGCTGGCCGATCCCGACCTGCTGGCGAACATGGGGCTGAGCGACGCGGCCAATGCGCAGAGCGCTGTGGCGTTGCTCGATCAGTTGAAGGAATCGGGCGATCCGCTCTCCTTCGACGTGACGCTCGACGGGCTCGGTCGCCCGCCCAGCCCCTTGCGCCTCGCGCTCGACCCGCCGTTCCTCGCGATGACGCTGACCCTGTTCGTCGCGATGCTGCTCGCCGGATGGCAAGCCTTTGCGCGCTTCGGGCCCGCCGCGCGCCGCGACCGCGCGATCGCGTTCGGCAAGACCGCGTTGGTGGATAATTCGGCGGCGCTGATCAGCAAGGCGCGGCGGCAGGTGCGGCTGGGCGGGCGCTATGTCGAGGTGATCCGCGACCGCGCGATCACCGCGTTCGGCGTGCCGTCGCGACTGAAAGGCGACGCGATCGATTCGTATCTCGACAAACTGAACGGACAGCGGCGCTTCACCGAGCTCGCGCAGGCGGTCGAGGACGCGCACGACAAAACCAGCCTGGTCGCCGCGGCGCAGGCGCTTCACGATTGGCAGAAGGAGAGAGACACGTGACGGTCGAAGAGGTCCGCAATCTGGCACTGGCCATCCGGCAGGAAGTCGGCAAGGCGGTGGTCGGCCAGGAGGCGACCGTCGATCTGATGCTCGTCGCCCTGTTCGCTGGGGGGCACATCCTGCTCGAAGGCCCGCCCGGCACCGCCAAAACGTTACTCGCGCACAGCTTCGCGGCCGCGGTCGGGGTCAAGTTCGGGCGAATCCAGTTTACCCCCGATTTGATGCCGGGCGACATCATCGGCGCCAACCTGTTCAACTTTCAGACCAGCGAGTTCACGCTGACGCGCGGGCCGATCTTCACCGATCTGCTGCTCGCCGACGAAATCAACCGTACTCCGCCCAAGACGCAGGCGGCATTGCTCGAAGCGATGCAGGAGCGCACCGTGACGATCGATGGCGAGAGCCTGCCGCTCGGCGATCGCTTCATGGTGGTGGCGACGCAGAACCCGATCGAGCAACAGGGCGTCTATCCGCTGCCCGAGGCGCAACTTGACCGCTTTCTGTTCAAGCAGAATGTCGATTATCCCTCGGCCGCCGAAGAGCGCAAGATCATCGCCACGCATGGCGCGCGCAAGAGCTCGATGGAACCCGCAGGCTGGGGCATCGAAGCGCGCACCAGCGCCAAACAGATCGGCGAGGCGATCGACGCGGTGACCAATGTGCGGCTGGTCGACGAAGTGATCGACTATATCGCGGCGCTGATCCGTGGGACGCGCGATGTCGCCGACCTCGAAAGCGGTGCGTCCCCCCGCGCCGGCGCGATGCTTGCCGGGGCGGCCCGGGCACGTGCCGCGATCGACGGGCGCGACTTCGTCATCCCCGACGACGTCAAGCATCTCGCCCCCGCCTTGCTGCGCCACCGCCTGATCCTCTCGCCCTCGGCCGAGATCGACGGGCGCGTGGTCGAGGATGTCGTGACGGGCATCATCGAGACGATCGAAGCGCCGAAGTGAATTGCGCGGCGACCTCCTGCCAGCTTGTGCTCCTGCGAAAGCAGGAGCCCAGGGCAGCGGGCGAGTCGTTTGAGACTCTGGGCTCCTGCTTTCGCAGGAGCACTGCTCGCTTCACGGTGTCGCAGTGATCTACCCGACACGCATGGCGGTGCTGGCAGCGGCGGCGGGGGCTCCCGTCGCGCTGCTGATTGCCGTGCAGATGGCGGATCGCTGGTATGCCGGACTGGCGTGGCCCGCCGCGGTGCTCGCGGGGGTGGTGATCGACGCGATGCTGGCAATGAATGCCAGCCGGGTCGATGCGACGCTGGTGTTGCCGCGAACCGCCAGCGTGGGTGAAAGCGTCGAGGCGGTGGTCACGGTGACGATGCCCGCGACCGGCGCGCCGGGCCGCGCGGAGATCGCCATCGCCAACGATCCGCTGGTCGACATCCTCGACGACGGCCGCGCGCCGGTGCTGCTCGCAAGCGGACGCGGCGCGGTCGGCGTGCCGGTCGATACCAAACGGCGCGGCACGGCGCGGTTTGACCAGCTGTGGGTGCGCTGGCGCGGGCCGCTGGGGCTGGTGTGGAAGGGCAAGAGCGTGCCGTGCGACGCCGCGCTGGCGATCCTGCCCGATATCCGCCCGGTGCACGAACGCGGCGCCAAGCTGTTCCAGCGACACGCGCTGCAAGGGTTGATGACCCAGCTCGACCGCGGCGACGGGACCGATTTCGATACCTTGGTCGAGTTTCGCGCCGGGATGGACCGGCGCTCGATCGACTGGAAGCAATCGGCACGGCACCAGAAATTGCACGCCAAGGAATATCGCACCGAACGCAACAACCAGATCGTCTTCGCGGTCGATTCGGGGCGGCAAATGTCCGAACCCGTCGGCGGCATCCCGCGCATCGACCGCATGGTGGCAGCGATGTTGCTCACGGGTTGGGTCGCGCTCAAGCTGGGCGACCGCGTCGCGCTGCATTCGTTCGATTCGCGCCCGCGCATCGCCAGCGGGCTGATTTCGGGGGTGGGCGCGTTCCCGGAGCTTCAGCGGCTCACCGCCGCGATCGATTATTCGGGCGAGGAAACCAATTACACCTATGCGCTGACCACGCTCGCTTCGCGGCTGACGCGGCGGTCGATGGTGGTTTTGTTCACCGAATTCACCGACCTGACCAGCGCCGACTTCATGATCCGCGCCGCCGCGCGGCTGGCGCAGACGCACGTGCTGATGGTCGTGGTGCTGCGCGACGAGGAACTCGAATCGATCATCGACCGACCGCCCATCACCCCCGACGATATCACACGCGCCGTCACCGCAGCGGCGTTGCTCAAGGACCGGCTGCTCGTGCTGACCCGGCTCCGGCATCTGGGGGCGCACGTGATCGAAAGCGAATATGATCGCGTCGGCGACCGGCTGGTGCAGGGCTATGTCGATTTGAAGCGGAGGAATTTGCTGTGAGGGCACCCGGATCGGCCTTCGTCAACGGCGGCGTGCCGATGGTCAACGCGACGCGTTTCCGCGCGGCGCACGAGGAGGATTGGGAGCGGCTCGACAAGATCGTCACCGCGATCGAGAAACGCGGCGTGCGCGGTGTGCCCGAACAGGCGCTGCTGGTGCTGCCCTTGCTCTATCGCTCGGCCTTGTCGTCGCTCTCGGTCGCGCGCGAGACCTCGCTCGACCGCAGCCTGCTCGCCTATCTCGAACAGCTCTGCACGCGCGCCTATTACCAGATTTACGGCGTGCCAACGTCGGCGATGCGCCAGCTCGGGCATTTCTTCGCGCATAGCTGGCCCGCCGCGGTCAAATCGATCTGGAAGGAGACGCTGGCCAGTCTGCTGCTGACGGCGGCCGGGATCCTCGTCGGTTACCTGCTGGTCGCCAGCAATCCGGGCTGGTTCTACACGCTGATGCCCGGCGGAATGTCGGCCGGTCGCGACCCGGCAGCCAGCGCCGATTTCCTGCGCAAGACGCTGTACGACGGCGGGGGTGCGGACCAAAGTTCGCTGGCGTTTTTCGCGTCGTTCCTGTTCCGCAACAACGCGCAGATCTCGATCTTCTGCTTCGCATTGGGCTTTGCGTTCTGCGTGCCCACCATAGGGTTGCTCCTCTATAACGGGCTGACGATGGGCGCGATCATTCAGGTCTTCGCGTCGAAGGGGCTGGGCTATAATTTCATCGGCTGGCTGACGATCCACGGCACCACCGAATTGTTCGCGATCATTCTGTCGGGAGCGGCCGGGTTCAAGATCGGGCTCGCGGTCGCCTTTCCGGGGCGCCAGTCGCGCACCGACGCTGCAGTCGCGGCGGGGCGTCCGGCGGCGGTGGCGATGGGCGGCACGGTGCTGATGCTGGTGGTCGCGGCGCTGCTCGAAGGAATCGGGCGCCAGACGGTCAATTCGGACAGCGCGCGCTACGCGATCGGCGGCGCGATGCTGTTCGGCTGGTTGTTCTATTTCTACTGGCCCAGGGGGCGTCGTGGCAAAGTCGCGTGATCCCAAACCGCGCGGCGGTGCGTCGCTGCGGCGCAGCTTCGTCACGCCCGAGGGCGTCGATCTGAAGGTCGAGCTGGGCTCGGCGGGCGCACGCGCCGGCGCGTTCCTGCTCGACTGTATCATGATGCTGGTGATCCTGATCGTCAGCATGGTCGTGGCGCTGGCATTCTTCATCACCACGCAATCGGCGCTGGTCGGAGCGATCTGGCTGGTCGGCTTCTTCATCCTGCGCAACGGCTGGTTCATCCTGTTCGAGATGGGCGGGCGCGGTGCCACGCCGGGCAAGCGCGTCGTCGGCTTGCGCGTCATCGCCCGCGACGGCGCGCGGCTGACTGGCGGCGCGGTGATCGCGCGCAACGCGATGCGGGAGATCGAATTCTTCCTGCCGTTGACCTATTTCCTCGCGACGATTTTCACCGTCGGCTCCGACAAGATCGTGTCGCTGATGACGCTGCTGTGGAGCATGATCTTTCTGTTCTTCCCGCTGTTCAACCGCGACCGGTTGCGCGTCGGCGATATCCTGGCCGGCACATGGGTGGTGCAGCGCGCTAGGGCGACGTTGGGACACGATCTGGTCGCGTCGATCGCCGCCAGCGAAAAGCAGCGCCACGTCTTCAACGACGTCGCGCTCAGCCTGTACGGCGTCTACGAACTCCAGACGCTCGAAGAAGTGCTGCGCTGCGGGAACAGCGAGGCGATCGTCACCGTCGCCGCCGCCATCCGGCGCAAGGCCGATCTGCCCGACGATGGCGACGATTACGGATTTCTGTCGGACTATTACGCGGCGTTGTGCGCCAAGCTCGAACGTCAGATCATGGTGGGCCTCAGGCGTGAGGACAAATATTCGCAAGCGACGCGGGATCGCGCGGCATAGGGACTTTGGCGTAGAACGGGCGGTGGGCTAGCTCTTGCGCGCAGCACTGCCCGGGCGCACCGACAGCAAATTCGCGACCTTCGCCTTGAACGCCCGCAGCGCGCTGCCGGTCAGGCTGGCGGCGGTCGAGAAGGAGAAACCGCGCGGATTGACCGCTTCGCCGCCGCGATAGACTTCGAAATGGAGGTGCGGGCCGGTCGACAGCCCCGAACTGCCCGAATAGCCGACCAATTCCCCGCGCTGGACACGTTCGCCCGATCGCACCGCGATACGGCTCAAATGGCCGTATCCGGTGCCGACCCTGCCGCCGGGCGCGGAAATGCCGATGAAATTGCCATAGCCGCCTTTGTAACCGGCCCAATTCACCGTGCCGTCGATCACCGCATAAACCGGCGTGCCCCACGGGCAGGCAATGTCCATGCCCTTGTGCATGCGAACATAACCGAGAATCGGGTGGAGCCGCATCCCGAACGACGAACTGATGCGACCGTTGACCGGCAGTCCCATGAACCCCTGACGCCTCGTCTCGCCGCCATTGGCATCGTACCATTCTGCGTCGCCGCTGTCGTCCTGCCCGCTCCACTTGACCAGTTGCACCTTGCGACCGCCCAATTGCAGCCCGGCAAAAAGCAGATCGCCCAGTTCGGTTTCGCCGGTCGCGGCACGCCGCTGGCCGACTATGATGTCGAACTTGTCGTCGGGCGAGACATCGCTGCCGACCGAAATGCGCGTCGCCAGCGCCTTGACGAAATCGGCCGCCGCCTTGGCCGGCACCCCGGCGGCGCGCGCCGCGCGATAGAGGCTGGACCCGGCAAGCCCCTGAATCCTGAGCGGCGTGTCGTCGATCGCGATCGCTTGACGCTGCATTTTCAGTCCATCGGGCGTGCGCGTGATGCTGATGCGGAAGTCGAAGGCGGGCTGGAAGCTGAGTTTGTCGAGCGGGCGCGGGTCGCTGCGCCTGGCGCGACGACCGAGCGTCATGTCGAAGCGCGTGCCCGGGCGAATTTCGTCGAGCGCGATCACGCCGGAGACCATGGTCGCGACCGATGCGACGTCGCTTTTCGACGCCCCCGCGCGCAGCAGCACGCTGCCCAGCGAATCGCCCTCGGCAAAAGCGGCGTTGACCAACAGGATCGGACGGTCGGGGCTTTGCGTCAGCGGGCGGACGAGGTCGTTGGCGGCCATCCGGCGGCCGCTATCGGCACCCCACGCCAGTGGCGCGATGCTCTGCGCCCTGGCATTGTCCCATGCCGTACCGGTCAGCCGGGCGGGCGTCGTGCCGGTGATCGGGCGCGCCAGGCCGGGCGACAATGCCCAGCTCGTGGCGATCAGCGCGGTGCAGGTGGCTAGCCCGCGAAACCAGTCGCGCGACCCGATCCGCGCGCCCAGATCGGGCGTCCAGTCGATCCGTGCGGCGTGCTCGCGCAATTTTTCGGTCAGTGTCAGTTCGGCGGGTGTCGCGATGGCGCGGCCGAACGCACGGGCCGACGCTCCACCCGGCTGCTCAAACTGGTCATTGCGTAAAAACACGACGAAAACTGTCCCCGAACGCTCTCGCCGATCCACCCCCGGCGCAGGCCGAATCACTGTGTGGGCAAGGTGTTAAAGTCAATTTAACCGAGCCAAATCGAACTCGACTATGCGGTGAAACGTGCACCGCGACGGACAGATTCACAATTCGTGGGAACTGCTTAAGTATCGGTGAATCCGGCCGGTTTTTGTTGAGCGTCAGCGCTTGCGCAAATCACCGGGCGCGACGATGTTGGTCGGCGTCATGAGTGCGTCCCACGCGCCGGTCACCGCAGTGCTCGGCCCCACCAACACCGGCAAGACGCACCTCGCGATCGAACGCATGTGCGGGCATTCGAGCGGGATGATCGGGTTTCCGCTGCGGTTGCTGGCGCGCGAAGTCTACGACCGTGTGGTCGCGATCAAGGGCAAGGACCAGGTCGCGCTGATGACCGGCGAGGAGCGGATCGTTCCGCCCAAAGCGCGCTGGTTCCTGTGCACCGCGGAGAGCATGCCGACCGACAACGATGTGTCGTTTCTGGCATTGGACGAGGCGCAACTGGGCGCCGACCCCGAGCGCGGGCATGTCTTTACCGACCGGCTGCTCAACGCGCGCGGGCGCGATGAGACGATGATCCTCGGTTCCGACACGCTGCGCCCGATGATCAAGGCGCTGATCCCCGAGGCCGAGATCGTCAATCGCCCGCGCTTCTCGACCCTGTCTTATGCCGGGGCGAAGAAGCTCTCGCGCCTGCCCAAACGCTCGGCGATCGTCGCGTTCAGCGCGGAGGAAGTCTATGCCGTCGCCGAGATGATCCGGCGGCTGCGCGGCGGCGCGGCGGTGGTGATGGGCGCGCTGTCCCCGCGCACGCGCAACGCGCAGGTCGCGATGTTTCAGGCGGGGGAGGTCGACTACCTCGTCGCGACCGACGCGATCGGGATGGGGCTCAACATGGACGTCAGCCATGTCGCGTTCGCCAGTCTCAACAAGTTCGACGGGCATCGCACGCGGCGGCTGACGGTCAGCGAAATGGCGCAGATTGCGGGCCGCGCCGGGCGCCACCAGCGCGACGGGACGTTCGGGGCGCTGGTGGCGGAGGGGCCGGGGGCGTTCACGCCCGAAGAAGTCCACGCGATCGAAGAGCATCGCTTCCCCAAACTCGACTTCCTCTATTGGCGCGAGGGCGATCCCGATCTGACGTCGATCGACGATCTCATCGCCAGTCTGGAAATGCGCCCCGAACACCGCTGTCTGCGCGCCGCGCCGCCCGCGGTCGATCTCGGCGTGCTCAAACGCATGGCAGAGGAAGCGTGGGTACGCGACCGGACGCGTGGCCCGCCGATGGTCGCGCGGTTGTGGGCGGCGTGCGGCGTTCCCGATTTCCGCAAGCTCGGTGCCGACCAGCACGGTCGCATCGTGTCGCGCGTGTTCGAGCATCTGAGCAGCGGCGACGGGCATATCCCCACCAGCTGGTTCGGGCAGGAAATTGCGCGGCTCGACGACGTGACCGGCGATGTCGAGACGATTGCGGGGCGCATTTCGGGCATCCGCACCTGGGCGTATATCGCGCACCGCGCGGACTGGCTGGCCGATCCACTGCACTGGCAGGCGCGTGCGCAGGCGGTCGAGGAGCGCTTGTCCGACGCGCTCCACGCGTCGCTGACGCAGCGTTTCGTCGACAAGCGCACTACGGTGCTGATGCGGCAGGTGGGCAAGGACGCCGGCGCGCTGCCCGTCGTGATCGGCGAGCAGGGCGAAGTGATGGTCGAGGACCACGCCATCGGCTCGCTTGAGGGCTTCCGCTTCACGGTCGCGCCGGATGCGCGCGCAACCGACAAGAGGATGCTGTTGGCGGCGGCGGAGAAAAGGCTGGGCAAGGAACTGGCGCGGCGCGGTCGGGAATTGGCTGAGAGCGAGGATGCCGCCCTTTCCGTATTCCAACCCGATACGCTTCCGCGGCGAAGGCCGGGGCCCAGCATCGACCACGCCGACGAAGCGCCCCGCGCCGCCGGGACATCGTCGCACCTGGGCCCCGGCCTTCGCCGCGGAAGCGTGAACGATGGTGCGATCGTGTGGCGCGGTTTTCCTGTTGCGACGATCACTGCCGGCTACAACCTCGCACGGCCGCGCGTCGTGCTTGACCGCCCGCTTGAGGCGATCGACCCGGTGGCGCGCAAGGCGGTGCAGGTCCGTCTCGACCTTTGGCTGACGGCGCAACTCGCTCGCCATCTGCCCGTGTTCGGCAAGCTCGATGCGATCCTGCGTGATGCCGGTGCGGGCGCGCCATTGCGAGCCGTGGCGGGCGCGCTGCTCGACGCCGGCGGGATCCTGCCGCGCCGCGCGATCGGCGCGCAAATCGAAGCGCTCGACCCGGTCGCGCGCAAGCGGCTGAGCGCCGTCGGGGTGACAATCGGGACGCTCGACCTGTTCGCGTCGGCTTTGCTCAAGCCGGGCCCGGCGGGGTGGCGGCGCATGCTGATGGCGTTGACCGACGCGCCGCGCGAGGGCGCAACGGTGCTGCCGCGCGACGCGCCCGGCGCCGATTTGACCCACGGCTTTCGCCCGCTGGGACAGCAGGCCGTCCGCGTCGATCTGGTCGAACGCATCGCGCGGGCCGCGCACGACAGCCGTGAGGGGCGCGCCCCGTTCGCCCCCGACCCAGCACTGGCGACGTCGATCGGGCTGCTGCCCGACACGTTGGCGCGGCTGATGGCGCAACTGGGTTTTCGCACCGCCAAGCCCGGTGAGGACGGCAAACCGCGCTGGATGTGGCAAGGCCTGACCCCCAACGCCAAACCGACCGCGCCGCCGCGTGACAATGCATTCGCTGCGCTCGCGGGCCTGCTTAATGGCTGAGCGCGCGATGCGCCTCGACCGGTTTCTGTGGTTCGCTCGGATCGTGAAGAGTCGGAGTTACGCGCAGGGGCTCGCAACGCAGGGTCATTTTCGGATCGACGGGCGCGCCATCGACCGCTCGTCCGCACCGGTGCGGGTCGGCAACGTGCTGACCTTTGCCGATCATCGCGGCGAGGTTCGCGCGATCCGGGTCGAGACGCTGCCGCACCGGCGCGGACCGCCCACCGAAGCGAGCGGATGTTACACCGATTTGACCGGCGATAATGTCGCGGCTGATTGACGCGCCCGTCCCCCGCGCATAGCACGGCCCGGAATTATCGTCCGTTGGAGAGCCCGAAATGACCTACGTCGTCACCGATGCCTGCATCAAGTGCAAGTATATGGACTGCGTCGAGGTCTGTCCGGTCGACTGCTTCTACGAAGGCGAGAACATGCTGGTGATCAACCCCAGCGAGTGCATCGATTGCGGCGTGTGCGAACCCGAATGCCCGGCCGAAGCGATCCTGCCCGACACCGAGAACGGGCTCGAAAAGTGGCTCGAACTCAACAACACCTTCTCCGCGACCTGGCCCAACGTCACGCGAAAGAACGACCAGACCCCGGCCGATGCCGACGAGCATAAGGGCGAAGAGGGCAAGTACGACAAATACTTCTCTGCTGAACCCGGCCAAGGCGATTAACTCACCGTCATCCCAGCGAAAGCTGGGATCGCCTGCGTCTCGGGCCTTCGCGCGCGACCCCAGCTTTCGCTGGGGTGACGGATTTTATCTTCCACCCGCCGCTACAGTCTGACACCACACGCGCCGAACCAAATTCGAGCGGGAGTTGTCGCGCATGGCGATCAAGCGGGTAGCAGGCCTTTTCCTCCTGGGCATTTCGAGCATCGCGCTCGCGCAATCGTCGGCGCCCAAGCCCAAATACGGCACGTGGGGTGTCGATTACGGCACGATGGACAAGAGCGTGAAGCCCGGCGACGACTTCTTCGGCTATGCCGAGGGCACATGGCTCAAGACCGCGCCGATCGCCCCCGACAAGGCCCGCGCCGGCTATAATTACGACATGCCCGACGAGACCGAGGCCGAAGTGCGCAAGCTGGTCGAGGAGGCCGGTCCGGCGCCCGCCGATCCCAAGATGCGCCGGATCACCGACTTCTACGCCGCATGGATGGATCAGGCCGGGATCGAAGCCCGCGGCACCGCGCCGCTCAAACCCTTTCTCGCGCGGATCGCCGCGGTGAAGAACACCAACGACCTCGTCACGCTGATGGCACAGCCGGGCTATCCTGCGCCGATCAACATCGGAGTCAGCGCCGACGCCGCCAACCCCACGCAATATGCCGTCGATGCCGGACAAGCCCGGCTGGGCCTCGGGTCGCGCGATTATTACCTGCTGCCCGACGCCAAATACGTCGCGTTCCGCAAGGCGTATCGCGACTATATCATCAAGATTCAGACGCTCGCGGGCATCCCCGATCCCGCGGCCAAAGCCGATGCGATCATCGCGCTCGAAACCAGCCTGGCGAAGGACCAATGGACCCCCGAGGCGCGGCGCGATCCGGTCAAGACGCACAACCCGATGACTCGCGCGCAACTCAACAAGCTCGCCCCCGAATTCGACTGGACGCCGGTGCTGGCGAAGATCGGCCTCGGCAAGATGCCGATCGTGATCGTCGCCGAACCGAGCGCGGTGGCGGCGGCGGGCAAGGCGATCGCCGCGACGCCGCTGGCGACGTGGAAGGACTGGATGGCGTTCCGCTTCATCAGCGCCAATGCCGATTATCTGCCCAAGGCGTTCGACGACGCGCATTTCGATTTCTACGCGCACACGTTGCAGGGCGTGGAGTCGCAGCCCGAGCGCTGGAAGCGCGGCGTGCGGCTGCTCAATGACGATCTGGGCGAAGCGGTCGGCGAACTCTACGCCAAGAAGCATTGGACCGCCGACACCGACAAACAAATGACTGAAATGCTCGGCGATCTGCGCGCGGCGTATAAGGAAAAGATCGAGGGCGCGGCGTGGATGGACGCGCCCACGCGCAAGGAGGCGCTGACCAAGCTCGCCTCGTTCGATCCGCGGATCGGGCACCCGGTCAAATATACCGACTATTCGGCGATGAAGGTGTCGCGCGCCGATCCGCTGGCCAATGCGCTGAACGCCGGCGATTTTCAGTGGAAGCTGCAATTGTCGCGCCTCGGCAAACCGGTCGACCGCAGCCTGTGGGACATGAACGTCCAGGAAGTGAACGCTTATTACAACCCGCTGACCAATCAGGTCACCTTCCCCGCGGCGATCCTGCAGCCGCCGTTCTTCGATCCCAACGCCGATCCGGCGGTCAATTACGGCGAGACCGGCGCGACGATCGGCCACGAAATGGGGCACGGCTTCGACGACGAAGGGCGCCAGTTCGATGCGACGGGCAAGCTGCGCGACTGGTGGACCAAAGAGTCGGCGGAACGCTACACCGCGCACGCGCAAAAGCTGGTCGAGCAGTTCAACGCGTACGAACCGATCCCCGGCGTCCACATCAAGGGGCAGCTGACGCTCGGCGAAAATCTCGGCGATCTCGGCGGGCTGGAGGCGGCCTATGCGGCCTATCGCCGCTATGTCGCGCGGCATGGCGAGCCGCCGGTGATCGACGGCTATACCGGCGACCAGCGCTTCTTCATCGCGTATGCGCAAAGCTGGCAGGGCAAGGCGCGCGAAGGCGCGTTGCGCGCACAATTGCTGTCGAACCCGCACAGTCCCGAGGAATACCGCGTCAACGGAATCGTCCGCAACATGGACGCGTGGTACGCCGCGTTCGGCGTAAAACCGGGCGATAAACTCTATCTGGCGCCCGCCGACCGCGTGCGAGTCTGGTAGGCAGGGCATACCCTATACCCAAAATGGGATTCGCCCATGGGACAGAAACGACGTCGGGCTGGTAATTTTATTACGACTCTGTTAAATAGGTCAAGACGAGGGCCCTGTTCGAGTCCCTCGTGTGGAGACACACGCAACAATTAAGCCCATGCCGGCGCCAGTCCGGGCGTCGCGCGTTTATTCGGGCATCATTCCAGTGAAAGGTTGAAGTTACATGGCTGCCAAGGCGCTGTCCTTCGACGTCGGCGATTATGTCGTTTACCCCAAGCACGGCGTTGGCCGTGTGGTTGAGCTTCTGAAGCAGGAAATCGCCGGCATGCAACTGGAGCTTTACGTGCTCCGGTTCGAAAAAGAACGCATGACGCTCCGCGTGCCCACCAACAAGGCCGAAAGCGTCGGCATGCGCAAGCTGTCGTCGGACAAGACGCTGCGCGAGGCGCTCGATACCCTCAAGGGCAAGCCCAAGGTCAAGCGCACCATGTGGTCGCGCCGGGCGCAGGAATATGAAGCCAAGATCAATTCGGGCGACCTGGTGTCGATCGCCGAAGTGGTCCGCGATCTGTTCCGTGCCGAAGACCAGCCCGAGCAGAGCTATTCCGAACGCCAGATCTTCGAAGCGGCCGCCAGCCGCCTCGCGCGCGAACTCGCCGCGATGGAAGAGACCGACGAAAAGGCCGCTCTGGAAAAGATCCTCGACATCCTGCGCAAGGCTGCGGCGATCTGGAACAAGGACAAGGTGCCCGCGTAACGCCGGGTTCTTGAACAAGCAAAGAGGGCGGTCCTGGCGGGCCGCCCTTTTTCGTTACGCCTGCGTTGCGAAGGCGCCCCTGGTGGCGCATGTTCCCACCACTACACACAGGTGTTCCGGGAGGGGAATTCAGATGCGTGCAACTGCAACTCTATTGGCGGCCTGTGGACTGGCGGTCGCGACGCCGGCAGCGGCGAAATCGAGCTGCGCCGGGTTTACGCCAGGACTCACAGCGGCTTCGCGCGCGGCCGATGCCCGGCTGGTGTCGGGGAGCGGCCAGCGCGTCACCGCCGCGACCATCTCTTACGTGCTCGCCGAGCCCGGCTGGCGCCTGATCTGGGCCACGCCGAAGAACGCCGAGCGCGGCGTCTTCTTCCTTCGCAAGACGGGCAAGACATTTCGCCTGATCGACACCTGGGGCGGGGTTATCGCTCCCGACGAACGCACCGATACAGCCAAATGGGCGCGCACGCGACCCGGCGGGGGACCGTCACCCCGCCTGTCGGCCTGTTTCGCCGACGCCGTCGCTGACGGCAAATAGCGCAAAACCCTTGTCGTCATCCGCCACGTGTGTTATTTAACCAACACACAATGGAGGATGCCATGCGCCGTTACGCTCTGATCGCCCTGTTCCCGCTCGCCGGCTGTTCGGCCAACGGCAATGCTGCGGGCCCCAGCGATGCCAGCGCCAAACGCAGCTATGCGGTCGACGGGTTCAGCGCCGTCAAGATGACCGGGCCCGACGATGTCGATGTCCGCGTCGGGTCGGGCTTTTCGATCCGCGCCGAAGGCGATCCCAAGGAGCTCGACAAGCTCGAGATCGTCAGGAACGGCGATACGCTCGAGGTCCGGCGCAAACCCCATCAGGGGTTCAGCTGGGGCGGGATGAACAACCGTGGCGTTAAAGTATATATCACCATGCCGCGCATCACCGCCGCCAGCACCACCGGATCCGGCGACATGGCGATCGACCATGTCGAGGGCGACAGCTTCAAGGTCGATGCGACCGGATCGGGCGACCTGAACATCGCCGCGATCAACGTCCAGACGGTATCGCTGTCGCTCACCGGATCGGGTAGCATTTCGACCGGCGGCACTGCGAAAGTCGGCGATTTCGCGGTCAAGGGATCCGGCGATATCGACGCGGCGAAGCTTAACGTGTCGCAGGCCAGCGTCAGCGTAATGGGATCGGGCGGGATCAAGGCGGCGGTCGCAGGCCCCGCGTCGGTCAATGTCATGGGCTCGGGCGACGTCACACTGACCGGCGGCGCGAAGTGCACGACCAGCAAGATGGGGTCGGGCGACGTCAGCTGTAGCTGATCGCTTGCATCCGGCGGCGCGCCGGTCGATGTTCGGGGGATGTATCGTTTCCTGCTCGCATTCGTCCTGATCGCTGTCGCCGGGCCCGCCTGGGCGGCCGAGCGCAGCTTCACCGTCAGCAATTTCGATCGGGTCCGCGTCGACGGGCCGTTCGAGGTGCGCGTGATCGTCGGCGGCGGCACCAGCTCGAGCGGGAAGGCGAGCGGGGACGCGCGCGTGCTCGCCGACCTCGACCTCGGCGTGCAGAACAACACTTTGGTGGTGCGCCGGGGGAATGGCGGCTGGGGCGAGCGCGGCAAAGTCACCGGGCCGGCGCCGGTCGTGACGATCATGCTGCCGGCGTTGCGCGGCGCGACGGTGATCGGCGGCGGCAAGCTGGCGATCAGCGGCAAGATCAACAGCCCCCGGATCGATTTTCAGATTACCGGCACGGGGTCGATCGACGCGCAGGGGATCGCCGCCGAGGATGTCATGGTGACGCTGATCGGCTTCGGTCATATCACGCTGGCCGGGCGCAGCGGTCGGGCGCGGCTGGTAACCAACGGGTCGGGCACGATCGCCGCGACCGGGCTGGATGTCGGCGATCTGCTCGTGCGGCTCGACGGGCCGGGCGAGACGCAGGCCAGCGCGCGCTTCACCGCCGATGTGACCTCGACCGGGCTGGGTCGCGTGGTCGTCGCGGGCAACCCCAAATGCACCGTCCGGGCGCTGGCGGGCGGCCCGGTCAGCTGCGGCGCCCCCTAGCTAGATCAGGCCGAGTTCGGCGAGTTTGCCGATCATCCCGGGCGGCAGGCTGCCGACCCCTTCGCTCCCCGCGCCCAGATCGCGCGGCGCGTCGTCGCCCTCCAGATAACGCCAACCCTGATGCGCGCGCTTCGGGCGCGCTTCGACCAGCACCAGGTGCGGATCGAGTCGGATCGACACGCGCCCGCCCTCCAGTTCGCCGAAGCCGACGATCGGGGAGCGCGCGACCAGCTGATGCTTGAGGATCCAGAACAGCGAGCCCTGGCCGGCAATCTCGGCAAACCTCTTGGGCAAATATCGCGTGCCGAGTTCGTACGGCGGCAGCCCTTCGCGCGCAGCCCAGCGCGCGGCAAAATCGTCGAGGCTGGTCACCCCGAAGGCAACCTTGGTCAGATGAAGCGGCATCGGCGCGATGTGGCTAGAAAAGCACGCTGCGCAAGGTCCACAGGCCGAGGAACGAGAAGAATCCCATACAGTCGGTCATCATCGTCACGAACACCGCCGACGACACCGCCGGGTCGATCCGGAAGCGGTCGAGCGTAATCGGCACGACCACCCCCGACAGCCCGGCGACCAGATTGTTGGTGAGCATTGCGGCGGCGATGACGATCGACAAATCGGGGCGGTGAAAAATCAGCAACGTGCCCAGCCCGATCAATGTCCCCAACGCCAGCCCATTGGCCGTGGCGATCCTGAATTCGCGCAACACCATGCGCACCGTGTTCGAATCGGTCAGCTGGTTGGTCGCCAGCGCGCGCACTACCACCGCCAGCGTCTGCGTCCCGGCATTGCCGCCCATCCCCGAGACGATCGGCATCAGCACCGCGAGCAACGCGAACGCCGCGATCTGACCCTGGAACAGCCCGACCACCGACGATGCGAGGATGGCGGTGCCCAGATTGACCACCAGCCAGGTCAGCCGGGTGCGCACGGTCAGCGCGATCGGCTCGTTAATGTCGCCATCGCCGGCGCCCGCCAGCCGCAGCGTGTCCTCACCGGCTTCTTCGGAAATGATGTGGACGATGTCATCGACCGTGATCATCCCGACCAGCCGCCCGCTGGCATCGACCACGGCGGCGGAGATCAGCGCATATTTCTGAAAGCGCAGCGCGACCTCTTCCTGATCCATGTCGACCGGGATCAGCGTTTGTTCGCGCTGCATCACGTCGGCGATCGCGATGCTGCGCGGGGTCCGCAGGATCCACGACAGCGCGCACGTCCCGACCGGCTTGTGCGCCGGATCGACCACGAAGATTTCCCAGAAATCGGTGGTCAGTTCGTCATGGCCGCGCAGGTAATCGAGCGTGTCGCCGACGGTCCAATGTTCGGGCACCGCGATCAGCTCGCGCTGCATCAGGCGGCCGGCAGACTCCTCCGGGTAACTGAGCGCCTCTTCGATCGCGGCACGATCGTCGGGCTCCATTGCGCGCAGCACTTCGCGCTGCTCGGCGGGCTCCATGTCCTCGATGATCGCGACCGCGTCATCGGTATCGAGCTCGGAAGCGATGTCGGCGACCTGCGTCGCTGTCAGCGCGTCGATCAGGTCCTCGCGGACATAATCGTTCATTTCCGCGAACACGTCGGCGTCGAGCAGGTCGGCCAGCGCCTTGGCCAGCGGGCCGCGATCTTCGTGCGCGGTCAGCTCGAACAGATCGGCGATGTCGGCGGGATGGAGCGGCTCGACCAGCGCGCGCGCCGCGTCGTCGTCGCCCGCCTCGACCGCGTCGAGCACGGCGCGAACGAACGCCGGTTTCAGCCGGTCGTCCTCGTCGAGCTGGTCCTCGACGTCAGCGAGTTCGGTTTCGCCCGCGACAGGCGACAGATCGGTCTCGCTCATCGTCTGACCTTGGTTCGGGCGCCTGGATATCCATATCGGGGCCGATAGCCCCATTCGTCGGGGTTTGCCAGCATCGAACGGCGCGTCTAGGGCGCGCTCAACCGATTATTTTGATGGAGCAAAACTATGGCCGACGCCCCCGAAAAACTGACCCTCACGCTCGATGACGGCGACGTCGTGATCAAGCTGCGCCCCGATCTCGCGCCGATCCACGTCGAGCGCATCGCCGAGCTGGCCAATGAAGGCTTTTACGACGGTGTCGTGTTCCACCGCGTGATACCGGGCTTCATGGCGCAGGGCGGCGATCCCACCGGCACCGGCATGTCCGGGTCGAGCAAGCCGAACATTCCGGCCGAATTCTCGAAGGAGCCGCACGTGCGCGGCGTGGCGTCGATGGCGCGGACGCAGGACCCGAATTCGGCCAACAGCCAGTTCTTCATCGTGTTCGATGACGCGCGCTTCCTCGACGGTCAGTACACCGTGTGGGGCGAAGTGACCGAAGGCATGGAGCATATCGACGCGCTGCCCAAGGGCGAGCCGCCGCGCGAGCCGGGCAAGATCGTCAAGGCCCGCGCCGAATAACGCGCGCACACGGGATCGCTGCCGTCCGTTCCGGGCGGCAGCGATCGCATTGCTCGTTTCCGACGATAAAGGGTTATGACGCCTTCATGTTCGAAGAGACGTTGCTGAACGTCGTCTTCAGCTTGTTGCCCAGTCCCTGCATCGCAGCGATGGCAGCGACCGCGATCAACGCCGCAATCAGCCCGTATTCGATCGCGGTGGCCGCGCGCGTTTCGCGCAGCCGCCCCAATAGCTTCCTCAAGGTGGATCCCTTCACCAAAAACCGAAGAGCGTGGCGTAGCCGCAGACACTTATCATAGGATTAAATAGGGCAGGATTTTTGCCCTTATTGATCTCGATCAGTACGATAGCTGTTCAAGCAACGCCCATCACATCGACCACCCAGTCGTGGAAAAGCTTAACCGCGCGCTGCTGCATCGCGCGCGGTCGGCACACGAACCAGTGGCTGTACGGGCTGGCGACTTCGATATCGAACAGCTTGACGATCCGCGGGTCGTGCGCTTCGTTGAAATGGCTGGCGTGCATGAACGCGACCCCCAGCCCCTGCGCCGCGGCCTCCAGCATCAACGCGCCCGAATCGAAATGGTCGGTGGCGAGCGGTTCAAGCTCGTCGAGCCCCGCGGCGTGGCGCCACGCACCGAACGTGTCGGGCATGTCCCGGTGGATCAGCGCGGTCAGCCCGGCCAGCTGATCGGGGTGCCGCACCGGATCGGGGCCCTCGATCAGGGTCCGCGCGCCGATCACGTAAACCTGATTGCGGTCGAGCCGCTTCGAATAGAGGCTGGGATCAGGCTCGCGCGCCAACGCGATTGCCACGTCGAGCCCGTCGCCGACTCGCGCCATATTGTGCCCGGCGGTGTCGATGTCGAGGTGAAGCTGCGGATGCTGTGCGCGCAATTCGCCCAGCCGCGGAAACAGCCGTTGCGCCGCGAACAGGGGCAGCACCCCCAGCCGCAGCCGCATCACCTCGGTCCCGCTGGTCATCGATTCGACCGCGTCGGTCAGCCGGTCGAGCACCGGCGCGATCTGTTGCAACAAGCGTTCGCCGTCGCTGTTGAGCGCCACCGCCTGATGCCGCCGTTCGAACAACGGCTTGCCGATAAAGCGTTCGAGCGCCTGGATTCTCCGGCTGAGCGCGGGCGCCGACAGCGCCAATTCCTGCGCCGCGGCCTTGACCGATCCGGTGCGGGCGACCTGAACAAACGCTTCGATCGCGGTCAATGGCGGCAAACGACGCACTTAATATCCCCTATGATGGTGCGCTGCCGCACATACCGTTCGTTGGAACGCTATCACCCGCTCTCCGTAGAAATCCAGCGACGAATGCAAAAACCGCACGCAACCGGTTTCTTTTCGCACTTGCACAATAAACTGATGCGCTGCACATAGAGCGGGCCTTTCAGGCATCCTCTCCTAAAAACTTTCCCGGCCGGGCCTTAGTGCCCGGCCTTTTTTTGTGCCCGGCGCAGGCCGCCCTATGGCCGCCCCCTCGCACAATCGGAACCGCATCGCTATCTCACGCGCTCTCGAATTCCCCAAGGAGCAGTGACGATCATGGCAGACAGCGAAGACGCGACGTCGCGCAAGCTCCAGGTCGCCAGCGCCCGGCCCGAGGATAGCGGACGCGGGCTGGCGCATATTCCGCGCACGCTGATGGCGGCGCTGGGGATCGGCGAAGGCGACGTGATCGAGATTGCCGGCAAAACTAGCACGCCGGCGCGCGCGGTCGCGCCCTACCCCGAAGACGAAGGTCTCGAACTGGTCCGGATCGACGGCCTGCAGCGGGCCAATGCCGGGGTCGGGTCGGGCGATTTCGTCGATATCCGCAAAGCCGAAGTGAAGCCGGCGACTCGAGTCGTGTTCGCGCCCGCGCAACAGAATCTGCGGCTTGAAGGATCGACCAACGCGCTCAAGCGCACCTTTTTCAGCCGCCCGCTGACGCAGGGCGACGTCGTCGCCACCGCCGGCCAGCAACGCGTGCTGCCCGACGATATCCCGCCGCAGATCCGCCAGATGATGAACGCGCCGGCTTATGCGCTGCAGGAAATCCGGCTCGCGGTGATCGCGACGAGCCCCAAGGGCTTCGTGCTGGTCGATGAAAATACCGAAATCGAGCTGCGCGCCGAATATGAGGAACCCAAGGACGCGCGCCGCGCCGATGTGACGTACGACGATATCGGCGGGATGGGCGACACGATCGACCAGCTGCGCGAGATGGTCGAACTCCCCTTACGCTACCCCGAACTGTTCCAGCGGCTGGGGGTCGAGCCGCCCAAGGGCGTGCTGCTCCACGGCCCGCCGGGCACCGGCAAGACGCGGCTGGCGCGCGCCGTCGCGAACGAAAGCGACGCGCAATTCTTCCTGATCAACGGCCCCGAAATCATGGGCTCGGCCTACGGCGAATCCGAACAGAAGCTCCGCCAGATCTTCGAGGAAGCCGCCAAGAACGCACCGTCGATCGTGTTCATCGACGAAATCGATTCGATCGCGCCCAAACGCGGCAACGTGTCGGGCGAGGCGGAAAAGCGGCTCGTCGCGCAATTGCTGACGCTGATGGACGGGCTGGAAGCGCGCGCCAACCTGGTGGTGATCGCCGCGACCAACCGCCCCGAAGCGATCGACGAAGCGCTGCGGCGTCCCGGCCGGTTCGACCGCGAGATCGTGGTCGGCGTGCCCGACGAGCGCGGGCGGCGCGAGATTCTGGGGATCCATACACGCGGCATGCCGCTGGGCGACAAGGTCGACCTGGATGAACTGGCGCGCACCACCTACGGCTTCGTCGGCGCCGATCTGGCCGCGCTGGGGCGCGAAGCCGCGATCGAGGCGGTGCGGCGGATCATGCCGCGGCTCAACCTGGAAGAGCGCACGATCCCGACCGAGGTGCTCGATACGCTGGCGGTGACGCGCGAGGATTTCCTCGGCGCGTTGAAGCGCGTCCAGCCGAGCGCGATGCGCGAAGTGATGGTCGAAGCGCCGCGCGTCCGCTGGGACGATGTCGGCGGACTCGACGACGCGCAGATGCGGCTGAAGGAAGGCGTCGAACTGCCCTTGAAGGACCCCGACGCGTTCCGCCGCATGGGCATCCGCCCGGCAAAGGGCTTCCTGCTTTACGGACCGCCCGGCACCGGCAAGACGCTGCTGGCCAAGGCGGTGGCGCGCGAGGCGGAGGCGAACTTCATCTCGACCAAATCGTCCGACCTGCTCAGCAAATGGTATGGCGAGAGCGAACAGCAGATCGCCAAATTGTTCGCCCGCGCGCGGCAAGTCAGCCCGTGCATCATCTTCATCGACGAACTCGACAGTCTCGTCCCGGCGCGCGGCGGCGGGATGGGCGAGCCGCAAGTGACCGAACGCGTGGTCAACACGATCCTCGCGGAGATGGACGGGCTGGAGGAAATGCAGTCGGTGGTGGTGATCGGCGCGACCAACCGGCCCAATCTGATCGACCCCGCGCTGCTCCGGCCGGGACGGTTCGACGAACTGATCTATGTCGGCGTCCCCGATGAAAAGGGGCGCCGCCGGATCCTTGCGATCCAGACCGCCAAGATGCCGCTGGCCGATGACGTCGATCTCGACGCGCTCGCCGACCGCACGCCGCGCTATACCGGCGCCGACCTCGAAGACCTGACGCGCCGCGCCGGGTTGATCGCGCTTCGCCGCAACATCGATGCGAAGCAGGTGACGATGGACGATTTCGAGCATGCGCTCGACGATTCGCGCGCGTCGGTCACCGAGGAGATGGAAAACGACTATGCCCAGATGGCATCGACGCTGAAGCAGGATGCGGCGTCGATCCAGCCGCTCGGGTTCATCTCGCCGGGTCAGTTGCGGCCGCGCGGGGCGAAGGAAAGCATTTAACCATCATGCCAACTGCCCTTATCATCGGCGCGTCGCGCGGTCTTGGCTTAGCCATTGCGGGGGAGCTTGCGGTTCGCGGCTGGAACGTGATCGGTACGGTGCGCGGTGATGCACGCACCGGGTTGAACGATTTGTCGGACGAGCATGCCGACCGGATCGAGATCGAGCCCCTCGACATGAACCAGGCAGAACAGATCGCCACGCTGCGTAGCCACCTGTCGGGCCGCACGCTTGACCTGCTGTTCGTCAATGCGGGAATTGCGACCCACGCCCCGTTCGCCAATATCGAAGTAGTAGACGCCGACGAGTTTTCCCGCGTCATGCTGACCAACGCCTATAGCCCGATGCGAGTCATCGCTGCGTTGCAGGACCATGTGGCGACCGATGGCCTGATTGGTGCGATGTCGTCCGGACAAGGTAGCCTGAATGACAATGTGACGGGCGGCAACGACGTCTATCGCGCCAGCAAGGCGGCACTCAACATGTTGATGCGCAGCTTCTCCGCGCGGCCGGAACAGCGCAAACGCGGCTTCCTGTTGCTGGCGCCGGGCTGGATTCGTACCGACATGGGGGGCGACAGGGCGCCTTACACGGTCGAGCAGAGCGCGCCGGTGCTGACCGATCTGCTCGTGTCGAAACGTGGCCTGCCCGGCATCCATTATCTCGACCGCTTCGGAAAAGAGGTGCCTTGGTAAGCAAGCAGGGGTTGCAGGCCGCATAGCGCTGCTGCCCTCGCCATACCGCCCGCCTTACGGCACAGCGTCCGTATGCGACGCTCGAAGATCAACCCCGGAATCGCCTTCGCCGTCGGCGCCTATGCGGTCTGGGGGTTGTTGCCGGCGTTCATCAAGCTGCTCAAGCCGCTCCCGGCGCCCGACATCCTCGCATATCGTATCCTGTGGTCGCTGGTGCTGCTCGCGGGGTTGGCGGTCGCGTTGCGGCACGGCCCGGCATTGAAAAAGATCGTCGCGACGCGGCGGCTGATGCTCGCGCTGACTGCGTCGTCGGTGCTGATCGGGATCAACTGGCTGGTCTATATCATCGCGGTGAATAGCGGGCATGTCGCGCAGGCGAGCCTGGGCTATTTTATCAATCCGCTGGTCAACGTGTTGCTCGGCACGCTGATCCTGCGCGAGCGGCTCGGACGCGTCGAGGGCGTGGCGGTGGTGCTCGCCGCCTGCGCGGTGGCGTTTCTGGCATACGAACAGGGCGGCATTCCGGTCATCCCGCTGACGCTGGCGTTCTCGTTCGGTTTCTACGGGCTGGTGCGCAAGGTCACCCCGGTCGATCCGCTCGACGGGCTGCTGATCGAAACCGCGATCCTTGCGCCCTTGTCGCTCGGCTGGTTGATCGTGGCGGGGAGTCCGCTCGACAAGGGACCGGCCCTTTGGATGCTGCCGATGGCGGGGCTGCTCACCGCCACCCCGCTGCTGATGTTCGCCGCCGCCGCGAAGCGCGTGCGCTACAGCGATCTCGGGCTGATCCAGTATTTCTCGCCGACGATCCAGCTGCTGATGGCGGTGCTGATCTATCGCGAAGTCGTCGCGCCGATGCAGTGGATCGCGTTCGGGCTGATCTGGGTCGCGCTGGCGATCTATGCGGCGGGCGCGACGCTGACCTCGCGCCGCAACTCGGTCACGCTGCCCGACTAGCGTCTGCACTCGGGTTGAGCGCCAGCCAGCAATAGCCGACCAGCACGAGGCACGCCGCCCCGGCGGTCAGGTAAGGCAGCGAATGCTGCACTTCGTACAGCCCGACGCCGATCGACGGCCCGAGCACGAAGCTGGCGCCGTTGATCGAGGTTACCTTGCCCGCGACCGACCCCTGCGCTTCGGCGCCGACCGCCAGCGACGATCCGGCGGTGAAGGCGGGCCGCGCAAAGCCGAACCCGACGCTGGCCAGCGCATAGGCTGTGGCGATGCTGTAGAGCGACGTGGAGATGCCGGTCAGCGCGCATCCCGCTGCGCCGATCGTCAGCCCGACGATCATCATCCAGCGCGGGCTCAGATTGAGCAAGGGGATCAGTCCCCATTGTACCAGCAGCGATGCGCCCGCACCCATCATCAGTACGATACCGGTGGGTTGCAACGCCTCGGCGGGGGCCAGCCTCAATCGGTCGATCACGAGGAACCCGATCGCTTGCCCGGTCATCGCCTGGGCATGGCCAAACACCAGGCCGGCGATCATCCAGCCGCGGATTCGCGGATCGAAGAAGCCGACCGATTCGGTGTAGGATGCGGTCGCCGCGGTGATACTGGCGCCCGACGATTGCCCGCCGATCGAGGGGTAGGCGCTGACGGCGCCATGCGATCCGGGTTCCTCCAGCGTTGCCTCGACCCGGTCGTTGGGCAGCATCCGGCGCACGATCACGAACATCGCCGCGCCGAACAAGGCGAACATGAAGGCAGGCCCGGACAGCCCGACATTGACCGTGCCGAAATGCCCGAGCAGCAGATACGGTGCGATCGCCGGTCCAAGAATTGTGCCCAGCCCGAACGCCGACCCGAGCAGCGTCAGCGCCTTGGTCCGCTCCTCGCGCGTCGTCCGCCCGGCGATGATGGCCTGAATGGCGGGAGGCGCAGCGGCGCCCAGCGTGCCGTAGATCAACCGCCCGACGATGAAGAGCAGGAACGCCGCGGTTCCGCTGATCCATCCGTTAATCCCGGCGAGCAGGAAGAGCCCGCACAATGTCAGCGACACCGTAAAGCCGCCGAGCCCCAGCATGATCATCGCCCGACGGCCCTGCCGGTCCGATCGATTGGCCCAGAACGGCGCGGCGATCACCCAGAGCAGCGCCGACACCGAAAACGCCGCCGCGACCGCATTGTCCCTGACGCCCAGCGACCGGCCGATCGCCGGCAGCACCGATTGCAGCGCGGTGTTCCCTGCCGCGATCGTCAGCATGACCGTGAACAGCAACGCGAAATCGCGATCGAAGCGGGTCGCGCGGGTCACGGCTTTGTCCAATCATAACTGCGCGCCACGGTGGCGACATGGAGCGAATACCAGTCGTACCATGTGCCGCGCCCAGCTTCGCGAATCTCGGCATGTCGCGCATTATCACGCCACGCCACCGCGCTGGCGTCGTCGACCCAATAGCTGACGGTGATGCCGAACCCGTCGGTGCCGCGCATACTGTCGATCCCGACATAGCCCGGTTGTCCTGCCGCCAACGCGTTCATTTCCGCAGCCGCGGCGGCGTAGCCGGTCAGGTCCATACCGCTCTCCTGGCTGACAAAGATCACGGCGATCGTTCCGGCGGCGTGGGTCGTCATATCGGCTGCGGATGAACCCGCAAACCGCCCGGCGCAACCCATGCCAACACGCTAAAAGCTTGATCGGAGGTGTCAGTTTTGCGACAGGGGACGTTCGTGACTGCGCCGACGCGCGCGACCAATGCTAAGGAAGATCATGGTTCAGCCCCGCATCGCGCTCGACAATGAAGAGACGCGCCCGCGCAAGCTCCCGTCGCCGTGGGCGATGTTTCTTGCCGGGTTCTTCAAGAATCCGGTGATGGTCGGGTCGATCATCGCGTCGTCGCAGCGCACGATCGACAAGACGCTGGCGCCGGTCGACTGGGCGAACACCAAATTGATCGTCGAATATGGTCCCGGCGTGGGCACCTTCACCCAGACGATCCTCGACCGCCTGACCGCCGACGGCACCTATATCGCGATCGACACCAACCCCGATTTCATCGATTATCTGCGCCTGAAATTCACCGATTCGCGCTTCGTGCCGGTGCTGGGGTCGGCGGCGGACGTCGAACAGATCATCAAGGATCACGGTTTCGATCATGCCGATTACGGCCTGTCGGGGCTGCCCTTTTCGACGCTGCCCAAGGGCGTCGCGCCCGCGATCGCCGCCGCGACGCACCGCATGCTCAAACCGGGCGGCGCATTCCTGGTCTATCAGTTCCGCCCCAAGGTGCGCGACTTCCTGACCCCGCATTGGGACAAGATCGACTATACGCTGGAATGGTGGAACGTTCCGCCCGCGCACATCTTCTACGCGTGGAAGAACGAGGCGTAGCCAGCCGTCTCTATTTCCTCTGCCACCGCTCCGGCCCGAAATTGAGCCGCCGCGTCACGTTATAATCCAGCACCGTCATTACGAAGAACGCGCCCGCCTGTTTGATCCGGGTCCAGGCATTGGTGCGCGATTTGTAGAGCGCGGGGGTGATCCGTTCGGACTGCGCGATCTCGCCGTCGATATAGGCACGGACGTGCTCGGCAAACGCAAGATCGTCGACGCGCAGCATCAGTTCGAGGTTCAGGAATGTGCTGCGGATGTCGTAATTGGCCGATCCGATATGGACCACATCGTCGATCAGATAGAGCTTCGTATGGAGCTTGGTCGGGAGATATTCGAATATCTCGACCCCCTTGCGCAACAGCCCCGCATACGTGAAGCGCGACGCCGAGATCGCCGCGCCATGATCGTTCTTCGACGCCAGCACGACACGAGCCCGGCCGCGCTGCCCGATGCTGTCCAGCCGCCGCAGCATCCCCGGGCTGGGCGCGAAATAGGCGCTGATCATGTCGACTTTCATCGCGCGCTTGAGGTCGGCGCGCAGCGTCTTTGCCCAGGGCGAGCGGCGCCGCATCGGCCCGCCGAACAGCCAGCGTGTCCGCCCCTGCGGCTCGCTCCATTTCGCCAGCAGCACGCGCAGCGCGCGAAGCGGCGGCTGCTCCTGCCGGGTCCAGTCCGCCAGGGCGTCGAAATAGCCGGTCAGATGCGCCGCCGAGGGTCCTTCGATCAGGAACCCCAGATCGCGCCACGCCTGATCCTCGGCAGTACCGAAATAGCTGTCCTCGATGTTGAATCCGCCGATCATCACCCGCGCTTCGTCGGCCAGCGCGAGTTTCTGGTGGTTGCGCAGCAGATAGCGCCGCCCCCAGCGCGGCACGAAGCGGCAGACATCGACCCCGGCGGCCTTCAGTGGGTCGAAGAATTTATGTTCGGCCGCCTGTTCGCTGCCCATCCCGTCGACCAGCAGCGTGACCGTCACGCCGCGCGCCGCGGCATCGATCAACGCCGCGCGCACCTTCGCGCCGGCATCGTCGTCGACATAGATGTAATAGATGATGCGCAGCGACGATGTCGCCCCCGCGATCAGGTCGAGCAGCACGGTCAGCCGTTCCGGCCCTTCGGTGATTAGCCGAAGCGTGTCGCCGTCGACGGTAAAGCTGGGTTCACTTGGCATGTCGACGGTGCTGATGGCCGCGATGACCCCGCGCGGCAAGCCGATTTCCTTGACTCAGAGCGCCCTGCTGCCTAAGTGCGCCGCTCTTCATCTATCGTTGTTTGCGAAGGAAGCCGTTCATGGCGCGCGTCACTGTCGAGGATTGTGTCGACAAGGTATCCAACCGTTTCGACCTGGTGCTGTTCGCAGCCCAGCGGGCGCGCCAGATTTCGGGCGGCGCCGAGCTGACCATCGACCGCGACCGCGACAAGAACCCGGTCGTCGCATTGCGCGAAATCGCCGAAGAGACGGTGCGCCCCGATCACCTGCAGGAAGCCGTCGTTTCGGGCATGCAGAAGGTTCAGGTCGACGACGACGACACGCCCGACGAGGTCGGCTCGCTGGCGCAATCGGCCGAGGCGCTCCGCCTCACCGCCGCCGCGCCGCCGCGTAACCAGAACCTTGGTGGTGACTACGACGGGTAAGCACGAGGCCCGGATTTAACGACGTTAAATCCGGATCCAGCCGAGTGCCGACCGACGGGCGGCTTTGCCGCGGCGCTATCCCAACGAAAAGGGCCCGCGAGCGATCGCGAGGCCCTTTTCGTTTGGGTCAGCTATTTGCGATTCTTGCGCGCGGCGTAACGCGCGTCGCGGGCCGCTTTTGCCGCCTCGGGGTCGATCTGGAAAACACGCTTTTCCTTGATGTGTGCCGGCACCGCCGCAGCTGCGGCCGCCGCGGCAGCCTCTGCCTTCGCCATCGCGCGGGCCTCGGCCTCGGCGGCAGCGGCGAGCTTCTTGGCTTCGCGCTTCGCCGCCTGCTCGGCCTCGCGCTTCTCGCGCTCCTGCAGGCGCTGCGCCGCAATTGCCGGATCGATCGCGGGCTTGGCGCGGAGCTGCTCGAGCGCCTTGCGCTTGGCTTCGGCGGCGCTGGCGACGCGATCCTGAAAGGTAGGGACTTTGAAGGCAGCCATATTTTCTCGTTCGTAAGGTGTGAAGGGACGTGAACCGCGCGCTGGGTCGGGGAGGCCCTTAGCAGCGCCCCGCCGATGAAGCGAGGGCGGCCCTGAGCGCGGGGTGGAGGGGTGATCCGTGGTCCCATAGCACAAAAGTGGCGTTTGGCTCGCTTCTAAATCGTTCGTCGCGGTGGCGTGGGGAGCGCGAGGGTCCAAAGTTCACGAAAGTTCACGGGGTCTGGCGGTTCGGCGGCGGGGCGACCGCGGGGTCGGAGGGGCGGTTCATGGGATGGAGTGGATCAGACGAAATCCTACATTTAAAGGGAAATGTGGCGCGAGCCTGCCGATGGGGAATATGGGATGCAACGACCGCTAACGACCCAGTTGCGGGCGCTAGCCACGCCACACTCCGTCATCCTGAACTTGTTTCAGGATCCATGTCTCGACGGGCGAGGCAATTGCATGCGGCGCCATAGATGCTGAAACAAGATCAGCATGACCGGAAAATTGGAACGTCCGCGTCCCACCAATTGCAGACATCCGGCACCCTTTAAGGACCCCGCCGCGGCAAAGCCGCGTCGTCGGACGGGTTCGCTGCGCGTCCCGCCGGCCGGGGTCGCGCCGAGGCGCGGAATAGCGTGGCTATTCCGCTGCGCGACCCTTGAACCCCTGCGCGACCACGAACCACTCCACCGAGCCCTTGCGGCTGGCTGGCGGCTTGGCGTGCTTCACGCTGGTGAAGTTGCGCTTCATCTCCGCCACGATCGCCGAATCGGCGCCGCCCGCGAACACCTTCGACACGAACGTCCCGCCGGGTTTGAGCACGTCGACCGCGAACGCCAGCGCGGTTTCGACCAGCGCCATGGTCCTGAGCGCGTCGGTCTGCGGATGCCCCACCGTGTTCGCCGCCATGTCCGACATCACCAGATCGGGCGCGCCGCCCAGTTCTTCGAGCAACCGCGCAGGCGCGGCGTCGTTCATGAAATCCATCAGCAGGATCGTCACCCCTTCGATCGGATCGACCGGCAGCAAATCGATCCCGACGATCGCCGCCTTGGGCGCCTTGCGCCGCACCACTTGCGCCCAGCCGCCCGGCGCGAGGCCCAGATCGACCACGCGCCTGGCGCCCTTGAGGAAATCGAACTTCTCGTCGAGTTCGAGCAATTTGTACGCGGCGCGACTGCGATAGCCCTCCGCCTTGGCGCGCTTGACGTACGGGTCGTTGAGCTGGCGTTCGAGCCAGCGCGTCGATTGCGGGCTGCGATTGCGCGAGGTCTTGACGCGGGTATGGCCGCCGCCGCCGCCCCTCATGGCCGGTTCGCGCCCATCAGGCGGCGCAAGATGCCTTCGCGAATGCCGCGGTCGGCGACACCCAGCCGCTCGGCCGGCCACAAATCCATGATCGTCTCCAATATCGCACAGCCCGCCACGACCAGATCGGCGCGTTCGGTGCCGATGCACGGGAAGCGCGCGCGGTCGGCGACCGACATGCCCGACAGATCGCTGCTGATCTTGCGCATCGCGCTCGCCGGCACGATCAGCCCGTCAACCTGATTGCGGTCGTAATGGTCGAGTTCGAGATAGACGCTGGCGAGCGTCGTCACCGTGCCGCTGGTGCCGAGCAAGCGCGGCGCCCTGGGCGATTGGGGCAGCCGCGCGGCAAAGCCGGCAAAGGCTTCCGCCGCCAGTTCGCGCATCCGCGCATAGGAGGCGAGGCGTGCGTCGCCATCGGCGCCGCCCCCGGCATGCTCGGTCAGCGAGACCACGCCCCACGGCGCCGAATGCCAGTCGAGCACACGCGGTTCGGGGCCGCTAGCGTCGATCAGTACCAATTCGGTCGACCCGCCGCCGATATCGAAGATCAATGCCGGCCCGTCGCCCGCCTCCATCAGCGCGTGACACCCCAGCACAGCGAGCCGCGCCTCTTCTTCCGCGGAGATGATGTCGAGCCGGATCCCGGTTTCCTGATAGGCGCGTTCGATGAATTCGGGGCCGTTTTCGGCCTGACGGCACGCTTCTGTCGCGACGCTGCGCGCGACCAGCACGTTGCGACGTTTGAGCTTGTCGGCGCAGACCTTGAGCGCCGAGATCGTCCGATCGATCGCTGCGTCGGACAGCCGCCCGCTCGACGCCAGCCCTTCGCCCAGCCGGACGATCCGCGAAAAGGCATCGACCACGGCGAAACCCTCGCCCTGCGGCCGCGCGATCAACAGTCGGCAATTGTTGGTGCCAAGGTCCAGCGCGGCATAATGCGGCGCATCGGGCCAGCGCTTTCCTGCGCTGCGGGCCGGACGGGCAGTGGCCGGGCCGTTCGGGCTGGCGCGCTGCCGGTGCGGCATATTGGCGGGAACATCCCCCATGCCGTCGCTCTTTATGTTCTTGCGGTCCGGCCCAAAGCCCTCCGCTGCTTGGGGCCGAGACTAGCGCAATCGCGCGCCCGCCACAAGCAAGGGCCTTGACCCGATTGCGCCCTCCGCTTAGAGCGCGCGACCTCTGGTGCCCGATCCTCTAATGGTAAGAGAGCGGACTCTGACTCCGTCAATCAAGGTTCGAGTCCTTGTCGGGCATCCAGATTTTCCTGTTAGCGCTGATCATTCGCGTTCAGGCGAAAATCTGGTCGAGCACGCCAGCAGATGCTCCGTCCTTCCAATGCCGTAGCTCGACATAAAGCGAAGCGCACACCGCTGCGGCACCTATCCCCACGACCAATGACGACAGCCCGTTTATGACAACGTACGCAACGGGCAGCGTATGGCCGACCAACGAAGGGGTCGAAACTCCGTAGATTGATCGAGTGATCATCCCGACAATCAGGGTCACAACGAACAACGCCACCCAAAACAGCGCGTAAACGCCGAAAATCTTTCCGCGCGCTCCACTGGTAAGCACGTAGCTTCGGCCCAAAGATCCAATAACGCCGCGTCCTTCCCCCATCAACACGGGAAGCGCAACGCACCAGACCAGCGATAACAAGATACCCGGGACAATCAGAATAAGGGTCGCCGCGGTGATCGCGACTTCCATTGTTAACGTGAGCAGAAAAAGTTGTGGCAACGTCAGAAGCGCGGACAACATCGCTTCGGTCGTGTCGGCCTGACGACCATCAATGGAACTTAGCACAATCCGCACGAGCGAGCCCTGACAAAACGCGGAAAGGGCGATCGCTACCAGGACTGCCGAGCCCCCAAACCAGTAGGGATTGGTGCCACCCTCAAATGCTGTGCCCTTGAAAGCCGCGACGATCACCTGAAAGCCGTAAAGCCGAAGCGACACGGATAATAAGACCGGAAGTATTGCGATCGCCACAATTGCTGCGAGATTCTGGCCAACCATATCGCCAGACCTCGACAGAACTCTGCTGATCGACACCTCGCCGTAGAGCCGCACGGGTGAGCTCCGATCGAAAGTCGACAAGTTCGTGCCCCCCTTGGCGGATTTTGGCTCTCCGATTAAATTGGGCAGCATATTTGCCCCTGTCCACACCAATTTGGTCCAAACTCACCGGTTGCATGAAGGTCGCCCGGGGGCCAATCGAGCGTTCGGGCGTCGGTATCAGAGCTAGTCGCGCTCGATGCACATCGCGATGCCCATGCCGCCGCCGATGCATAGGGTCGCGAGGCCCTTCTTCGCGTCGCGCTTCGCCATTTCGTAGATCAGCGTGGTCAGCACGCGCGCGCCGCTGGCGCCGATCGGATGGCCGATCGCGATCGCGCCGCCATTGACGTTGACCTTGTCCGCATCCCAGCCGAGCTCCTTGCCGACCGACAAGGCCTGCGCAGCGAAGGCCTCATTGGCTTCGATCAGGTCGAGATCGGCGATGGTCCAGCCGGCCTTTTCGAGTGCTTTCCGCGATGCCGGTACCGGGCCGATCCCCATCAGCGCGGGGTCGACCCCGGCCGAGGCCCAGCTCCTGATCGTTGCGAGGATCGGCGAGCCGCGCTTCTCGGCTTCTGCGCGGCTCATGATGACGAGCGCGGCGGCGCCGTCGTTGAGGCCCGACGCATTGGCGGCGGTGACGGTGCCGTCCTTTTTGAACGCCGGGCGCAAACCCGCGACCGACGCCAGGGTGGCGCCATCGCGGATATATTCGTCGTCGGCGACGATCGTATCGCCCTTGCGGCCCTTGATCGTCACGGGGGCGATTTCGTCCCTGAACCGACCCGACGCGCGCGCCGCTTCGGCGAGGTTCTGCGACCGGATGGCAAAGACATCCTGCGCCTCGCGCGTCACCTGGTATTGCTCGGCCAGATTTTCGGCGGTGATGCCCATGTGATAGTTATTGAAGACGTCGGTCAGTCCGTCGCTGATCATCGTGTCGACGAGGCTGAGATTGCCCATCTTGGTCCCGCCGCGCAGGTTTTGCGCGTGGGGGGACAGCGACATCGATTCCTGACCGCCCGCGACGACGATGGTCGAATCCCCGGTCGCCACGGCCTGCGCCGCCAGCGCGACCGCGCGCAGCCCCGATCCGCAGACTTGCTGGACGCCCCAAGCCGGGATTTCTTTCGGAATGCCCGCCGCCATCGACGCCTGACGCGCCGGGTTCTGACCCTGCGCGGCGGTCAGCACTTGACCCAGGATGACTTCGGATACCTCTTCGCCGCGCACGCCGGCCTGCTCCAGCGCGGCTTCGATCGCGATCCGGCCGAGCTCGTGCGCCGGGGTGGTGGCGAACGCGCCCAGAAAACTGCCCACGGGGGTGCGCTTGGCGGCGGTGATGACGATGTCGGACATGACTGGCTCCTGCGGATTCGTTGGCCGCTATCTAGGCGCGCAGCAGCCAGTCCGCCAGCGGCTCCCACAATTGCGCGCGCGCGCGACCGCCGACAACCATCCCGACATGCCCCGCGCCCAGATCGCGGCGGTCGGCCAGATCGGCGGCGCTTTCCTTGGGCACGATCCGGTCGGAGAGCGAGACGAATTCGACCGAAGGGCAGGGGAGGCTGTGCGGATCGACGATCCTGCCCGCGACCCGCCACTGGCCCGCGCCGGTCACGTCGGCGCCGACAAAGTCCTCGAATAGCTGCTTGCCGGCGGCATAGGGCAAAGGCGCCCCGGCATTGGCCCAATCCTCCAGCGCGATGAAGCTCTCCGCCGCCTCGCTGCCCGGCTCCATCCGCCCAAAGGCTTCGTATTTCGCGATCGTGCGGCCCGGATCGAGCCGCCAGAACCCCGACTGGAGGACCTCCATCGGCACCAGCCCCATCGTCTCGCACGCGGGTTGGGCCGCCGCCCACAGTTCGGCGATGTCGGCGCGGGCGTGACCAAAGCCGGCAAATCGCCACGGCGCGGCGATCAGCGCGACGCCCGCCACTTTCACCGCCGCTGCCGCCCCCAATGCGATCGTGCCGCCCAGGCAATAGCCGACCAGCAACGGGGGCGCGGCGAATTGCTCGATCAACGGGATCAGGATGCGCTCGATATGCGCGGTTACGTCCAACGCGCGGTCGTCGGGTCCCGGCGTGCCCCAATCGAGCAGATAGGGGCGCAGTCCCTGTTCGCTGCACCAGCGCAGCATCGAGTTGTGCGGCGCGAGATCGAGGATGAAGGGTGGGTTGATCAGCGACGGCACGAAGACCACCGGCCGACCCACGCCGCCATAATCGTGCAGCCGCGCCCGACCCTGCTCGAATCGTATCGGGGGGAGCTGTCGGACGCCACGGCGCGGGGCTTCCTGATACGCCTTCAGCCCCGCCAGCGCCGCCGCGCGCCGATCGGGCGATGCTGCGGTCTCTTCGCGCAGCATATCGAGGAACAGGGTTAGCGGGCGCGGCCCATGTTGCGGTGCGTCATGCATTGATGGTACAGCCGCAGCAATTCATTCCGGGGACGTCCATATCATGAAGAAGCAAGCCACCGGCGATGGCCCGGTCATCATCAAGAAATACGCTAACCGCCGGCTCTATAACACCGAAAGTTCGTCCTACATCACGCTCGATCACCTTGCCGCGATGACGCGCGAAGGGCGCGACTTCAAGGTTGTCGATGCCAAGACCGACGAAGACATCACGCACAACGTGCTGACCCAGATCATCATGGAAGAAGAGCAGCGCGGCCAGACGATGCTGCCGGTCAACTTCCTGCGCCAGCTGATCGCGATGTACGGCGATTCGATGCAGGCGATGGTCCCTGGCTATCTCGAAGCGTCGATGGACAGCTTCCGCCGCAACCACGAACAGTTCAAATCGGCGGTCGAAGGCGCGTTCGCCAACTCGCCCTTCGCCGAACTGGCCAAGCGCAACATGCAGATGTTCGAAGCCGCGACCGCGGCGTTCAAGCCCGGCGCCGTTGCCGTGCCCGGTGCTCCGGTGACCGAGAAAGGTGAGGACGTCGCCTCGCTCAAGGCCGAGCTCGCGGCGCTTCAGGCCAAGATCGAGAAGCTCGGCCACTAACCCGTCGTGTCGGGAAAGACTATCGTCGAAGCGGTCGTCGGGCTTGCTCTGCTGGTCGCACTCCTCGCGGGCGTGATCGACTATCGCCACCGCAAGCGCGAGAATCTGGACCGCGTGTCATTGCTCGACTGGCGCAGCGTTCAGGTGTTCGCGTTGATCGTGGCGATGATCTGTCTGGCGCTGACGCTGCATCTCTGAGCGTGGCAGCTCAATAGAAGTTGGCGAGCCTCAGCGACCGTTCGGCGCCGCCGCAGATGCCCAGCCGCACCACGCGCCCGGCAGCGGCGACCGACCACAGCGCGATCGGATCGTTGGCATAATTGGCCGGAATCGCCGTGCCGTCGATGCTGCAGATTTCGTCGCCCGTTTTCCATCCGCTGTTTGCCGCGGGGCTGCCACGCATCACATGCAGTACGCGCAGGCGGTCGCCAAACGCCCCGGTCAGCAATCCGCTGGTCGAGCGCAGCGGCGCACGGTCGGTATCGCCGGTCACCGCCATCACCATCCGCCCGGCGCGCGGATCGAGCAGCACGCGAAACCGCTGAAGGAAACCGATCCCGATCCGCCCCGCGGCGCCCATCCTCGCCGAAAACCCGCCGCCCGGTTCGATCAGCGCCTCGGCCTGACGCAACGTCGAATCGCCGACCGAAATTTCGGGGAGCACGGTGAGTTCGGAGGTCACTGGTCCGGCGATGCTGAAAGAGACGGTGGTCGTCGTGAGCGGGCGCGCGCCGCCGACCGATGCCCAGGCGTCGCCCGACATCGCGATCGTCGCGCCATCGCCGGTATCGACAATCATCGGGCGCAGCCGCGTGCCGCCGACGCGCATCTCGCTGATGTACAGCTGGTCGCGTACCGATACCGAAAGCGGCGCGGTTTGCCCGGCAAAGGGCAGGCGTCCGCTGGGGAGCAGCCGGAACCGCTGGGCCGCAAAATCGATATCGAGCGCGTAATGCCGCAGCAGGTCGCTGCCGATCACCGCGTCGATCGACGCGGCGCTGCCGGTCGCGCTGGCGGGCAAGTCGAGCACGCCAAGCCGTCCGCCACTGCGCGTGAGGCCGCCGATCACCAGCGTGCGACCATTGACCTGCCCCATCGCGACCGATCCGCCGATCCCGACCCCCTGACCGCCAGTGCCGACTTTCAGTCCGCTTTGCGTCGCCCAGCGGCGCGAAATCACCGACATACTGAACCCGGTGTCGAGGATCGCGGTGACCGCGCGACCATCGACGGTCATGCGGAACTGGATTTGATTACCCGGCGTCATGTCGAACGGCACCCACTGCGATTCGGCGTCGGGCGCCAGCACCATGCGGTCGGGCTGGGGAGCGGGCATGGCGGGTTCCATCGCGCCGAACAGCGGCACGGGGATCAGCAACAGGACGGGAACCAGCCAGCCGCGCATTCGCCCGGTCTATACCGGTCGGGCCAGCGCGGAAATGGGGTTAGGGGGGCATTAACCCCGTTAGCGCGGGAGAACGCTTACAGGCAGGCTTCGAGGAAGGCCTGGTCGAACCCGAACTGGCGCGCCTTGTCGAGCGTGTAGGGGCGCAGGCCCATCGTGCGATATTCGCCGACGATCTTGCCGTCGGCGGATTCGTCGAGATATTCGAACTTGAACAGTTCCTGCGTCACGATGACGGGGCCTTCCATGCCGATCACTTCGGTAACGTTGGTGACGCGGCGCGAGCCGTCGCGCAGACGCTTGACCTGAACGATCAGATCGACCGAATCGGCGATCTGGCGCGAAATGGCTTCCTTGGGGATCTTGATGTCGCCCATCAGCACCATGTTTTCCATACGGCCCAGGCATTCGCGCGGGGAGTTGGCGTGGAGCGTACACATCGATCCGTCATGGCCGGTGTTCATCGCGGCGAGCAGATCGAAACACTCGCTCCCGCGAATTTCGCCGAGGATGATGCGGTCCGGGCGCATACGCAGCGCGTTCTTGACGAGGTCGCGGATCGAGATTTCGCCCTGACCCTCCAGGTTGGCGGGGCGCGTTTCGAGCGGCAGCCAGTGCGGCTGCTGGAGCCGCAATTCGGCCGCGTCTTCGATCGTCAGCACGCGCTCACCCGGGTCGATCATCTTCGACAAAGCGTTGAGCATCGTCGTCTTACCCGAACCGGTACCGCCCGAGATAACGACGTTGAAGCGGCACGCCCCGGCGATCTTCAGCGCGGTGGCCATCTTGGTCGACATCGATCCGAACCCGGCCATCATGTCGAGCGTGATCGGCTTGTCGGAGAATTTACGAATCGAGATCGCCGTGCCCTTGAGGCTCAGCGGCGGGACAATCACGTTGACGCGCGACCCGTCTTTCAGGCGGGCGTCGGCGAGCGGCGTGGTCTGATCGACGCGGCGGCCGACCGAGTTACAGATGCGCTGCGCGATCTGGAACAGATGTTCTTCGTCGCGGAACTGGATCTGTGCGAGCTGGAGCTTGCCCTTCTTTTCGATGAAGGTCTGGTCCGGCCCGTTGACCATGATGTCCGAAATATCGGGGTCGGCGAGCAATTCCTCGAGCGGCCCGAGACCGAGCAATTCGTCGACCAACACCTTTTCCAGCGCGAATTGTTCGCGCCGGTTGAGCGTCAGTTTGAGTTCGGCGAGCACTTCGCCGATGATCGGACGGAATTCTTCGGCCAGTTCGTCCTTGTTCAGCGTCGCCGCGGCTTCGGGATCGACTCGTTCGAGCAGACGCGGGAGCACCTGTTCCTTGATCTTGTGGACCGAGGCTTCGAAGCCTTCGCCCCCGCGCGAACTGCCCGAATCGGCGCTGGCATTCTGGCGTTCGGTGAGCCGCTGCATCGCGTCCATCGGCGATCCGGGCATGTTGCCCGACAGCGCGTCGGGCTCGCCGGGAGCATTGGCCGCGTCGCCGCCGACGGGAAGCGGCGGAAACTGTTCGGCAAGATCGGGTTCGCTGCGTCCCGGGCCGGTGCCCTGCATCGGGCGCGCAACGCCGAACGCCGGGCGTCCACCCGGTCCCGCGCCCGTCCCATTGCGGCGCCCAAACGCGCTCATGCCCCTAAATCCTTCATGGTCGACACCAGTTGGTAAGGGCGAAGCTTTGACAATTTACTAACCAACCGAACGCCGGTGATCCGCCGATCGAATTGTTCGACGCCATCGCCGTCGGGCGAGATCGTTTTTCCCGACCCACGGCAGCAATGTGTTTCGTCGGCATTACACGCGGCAGAGCGGGCGCTGGAATCCCGTCGATCAGGGCCGATAGGGATTCAGTTTCGGCAGCGATTCCTCAAGAACCGATCGTCACCCCGACCGAAGTGCCGGGGTCCGCCGTGAGACAAAGGTAGGATAGGAGGCTCTTGCTCTGCCAGTGAGGCTGAGCAGACCCCGGCACTTCGACCGGGGTGACGCGGTGCGGTAGGCGGATCCGAACTGGTCCAACCCGCACCCCGGCCTGTTATCCGGCCTGTTCGGCGAGCACGGTCAGCCCGCTTGCCGAGACTTCGGCGAACCCGCCCTGGATCGGCACGATTTCGGGCTCGCTCTTGTCGGCCTTGTAGATGTGCAGCGCGCCGTCGCGGATCGTCGACATGAAGGGGGCATGCCCCTCCAGCACGCCGAAATCGCCTTCGGTGCCGGGAACGACGACCTGATAGACTTCTTCCGAGCGGAGCAGCTTTTCGGGCGTGACGAGTTCGAAGTGCAGCATTGTCTTCCTTCTTCTCCCCTCCCGCTTGCGGGAGGGGCAGGGGGAGGGAGTGTCTCAAGCGGCGAGGGACACATGCCCTCCCCTAACCCCTCCCGCAAGCGGGAGGGGAATTGACCCTTACGCCTCCTGCGCCATCTTCTCGGCCTTGGCGATCACGCCGTCGATCCCGCCGACCATGTAGAACGCCGCTTCGGGCAAGTGATCGTAGTCGCCGTTCACCACCGCCTTGAAGCTGCGGATCGTGTCTTCGATCTGCACGAACTCACCCGGGATGTTGGTGAACACTTCGGCGACGTGGAACGGCTGGCTGAGGAACTTCTGGATTTTCCGCGCACGGCTGACGGTGATTTTGTCTTCTTCCGACAGCTCGTCCATGCCGAGAATGGCGATGATGTCCTGCAGCGATTTGTATTTCTGCAGGATCTGCTGGACGGCGCGCGCGGTTTCGTAATGCTCCTGACCGACGACGCGCGGTTCGAGCACGCGGCTGGTCGAATCGAGCGGATCGACCGCCGGGTAGATGCCCAGCTCCGAAATCGCACGGTTGAGCACGGTGGTCGCGTCCAAGTGAGCGAACGAGGTGGCCGGCGCCGGATCGGTCAAATCGTCTGCGGGCACATACACGGCCTGCACCGAGGTGATCGAGCCCTTGTTGGTCGAGGTGATGCGTTCCTGCAGCGCGCCCATGTCGGTCGACAGCGTCGGCTGATAGCCCACCGCCGACGGAATACGGCCGAGCAGCGCCGACACTTCGGCGCCCGCCTGCGTGAAGCGGAAGATGTTGTCGACGAAGAACAAAACGTCCTGCCCTTCGATATCGCGGAAATATTCGGCGATCGTCAGGCCCGACAAAGCGACGCGGGCGCGTGCTCCGGGGGGCTCGTTCATCTGGCCATAGACCAAGGCGACCTTCGAGCCTTCGGACTGCGGGTTGCCGTCCTTGTCCTTGGCGATAACGCCGGCGTCGAGGAACTCGTGGTAGAGGTCGTTGCCCTCGCGCGTGCGCTCTCCCACGCCCGCGAACACCGAGGTGCCGCCATGGCCCTTGGCGATGTTGTTGATCAGTTCCTGGATCAGCACGGTCTTGCCCACGCCGGCGCCGCCGAACAGGCCGATCTTGCCGCCCTTGGCGTACGGCGCGAGCAGATCGATGACCTTGATGCCCGTCACGAGGATCGCGTTGTCGGTCGACTGGTCGACGAACAGCGGCGCATCGGCGTGAATCGGCATCGTCATCTCGGCGTTGACCGGACCACGCTCGTCGATCGGCTCACCGATGACGTTGAGGATGCGGCCGAGCGTCGCCGGGCCGACCGGCACGCGGATCTGCGATCCGGTATCGGTGACGGTCTGGCCGCGCGTCAGGCCCTCGGTCGCGTCCATCGCGATCGTGCGGACGACGTTCTCGCCCAAATGCTGCGCGACTTCGAGGATCAGGCGGTTGCCGTTGTTGAACGTTTCGAGCGCCGAGAGAATCGCCGGCAGGTTGTCCGGGAAGCTCACGTCGACGACCGCGCCGATGATCTGGCTGATCACGCCGACATTGTTGGTCGTGGCGGGCTTGGTCGCCTTCGGGGTCGCGGTCTTCGGAGCGGCGGCCTTGGGGGCAGCCTTCTTCGCCGGAGCCTTGGTCTTGGGAGCAGCGGTTGCCATTGTGTCTACCTTCTTCCTCAATCGTCATCCCAGCGAAAGCTGGGATCTTATGCGGCTCGCGACCCCAGCTTGCGCTGGGGTGACGGCCTGGAAACTCAGAGCGCCTCAGCGCCCGAAATGATTTCCACCAGCTCGGTGGTAATCGCCGCCTGACGGCTGCGGTTATACTGAATCGTCAGCTTGTTGATCAGGTCGCCGGCGTTGCGCGTGGCGTTGTCCATCGCGGTCATCTTGCTGCCCTGTTCCGACGCGGCATTCTCGCGCATCGCGCGGAACAGCTGGATCGCGACGTTGCGCGGCAGCAGGTCGGCGAGGATTTCCTCCTCGTCGGGTTCGTAATCGACCGCGGTATCGGTCGCGACGGCGCCGGTCGCGGCGGGGATCGCCACCGGGATCAGCTGCTGCTCGGTCGGTTCCTGCGTCAGCACCGATTTGAAGTTCGAGAAGAACAGATGCGCGACGTCGAACTCGCCCGCTTCGAAGCGCGCGATCAGGTCCTCGGCATAGCCGCGCGCATCGGCGAAGCGCAGCTTGTCGAGCGCGCCGGGTTCGATCGAGTGGATGAAGTCGTTGGGGTACAGGCGGTTGAGCACCGCGCGGCCCTTCTTGCCGATCGTGTAGAATTTCACGGTTTTGCCCGCGGCGATCATTTCCGCCGCACGACGCCGCGCAAGGCGCGCGATGTTGGTGTTGAACGCGCCGGCCAGGCCCTTGTCCGACGTCGCGACGACGAACAGGTGAACCTGATCCTTGCCCGTGCCCGCGAGAAGCTTCGGCGATGACGGGCCGACGGTGATCGTCGAGGCGAGCGACGCCACGACCTTCTCGAGCCGTTGCGCATACGGGCGCCCGGCCTCGGCCGCGTCCTGCGCCCGGCGCAGCTTCGCGGCGGCGACCATCTTCATCGCCTTGGTGATCTTCTGCGTCGACTTCACCGAGCCGATGCGGATCTTGAGGGCTTTAAGCGAGGCCATTCAATTCCCTACTTCGTCATCCCAGCGAAAGCTGGGATCGTGTGCCTCGGGCCGTGCGCCTGTGGCCCGAGACCCCAGCTTTCGCTGGGGTGACGGTTATTTACGCAAACGTCTTCGCGAACGCGTCGAGCGCGGCCTTGAGCTTGTCGCGGACGTCGTCCTTGAGGTCCTTGCTGTCGCGGATCGCTTTCAGCACGTCCTTATGGTTGGCGCGCAGATCGGCGAGCATCGCCGCTTCGTAGCGCACCACCGCATCGACCGGCACGGCATCGAGATAGCCAGCGGTGCCGGCGAAGATCGACGCGGTCTGCTCTTCGAACGGCAGCGGGCTGAACTGCGGCTGCTTGAGCAATTCGGTCAGGCGCGCGCCGCGGTTGAGCAGCTTCTGCGTGCTGGCATCGAGGTCCGAGCCGAACTGCGCGAACGCGGCCATTTCGCGATACTGCGCGAGCTCGAGCTTGATCGAGCCCGACACCTTCTTCATCGCCTTGGTCTGTGCGGCCGAGCCGACGCGCGACACCGACAGGCCGACGTTGATCGCCGGGCGGATGCCCGCGAAGAACAGATCGGTTTCGAGGAAGATCTGGCCGTCGGTGATCGAGATCACGTTCGTCGGGATATAGGCCGACACGTCGCCCGCCTGCGTTTCGATGATCGGCAAGGCGGTCAGCGATCCGCCGCCCATCTTGTCCGACATCTTGGCGGCGCGTTCGAGCAGGCGCGAGTGGAGATAGAACACGTCGCCGGGATAGGCTTCGCGGCCCGGCGGGCGGCGCAGCAGCAGCGACATCTGGCGATACGCGACGGCCTGCTTCGACAGATCGTCGAACACGATCAACGCGTGCATGCCATTGTCGCGGAAATATTCGCCCATCGCGGTCGCGGTGTACGGCGCCAGGAACTGCAGCGGTGCGGGCTCCGACGCGGTCGCGGCGACGACGATCGAATAGTCCATCGCGCCGTTTTCGGTCAGCGTCTTGACGAGCTGCGCCACGGTCGAGCGCTTCTGGCCGATCGCGACATAGACGCAATACAGCTTGGCGTTCTCATCCGTGCCCTTGTGCGCTTCGCGCTGGTTGATGAAGGTGTCGATCGCGACGGCGGACTTGCCGGTCTGACGATCGCCGATGATCAGTTCGCGCTGGCCGCGGCCGACGGGGACGAGCGCATCGATCGCCTTCAGGCCCGACTGCATCGGTTCGAACACCGACTGGCGCGGGATGATGCCCGGCGCCTTGACTTCGACGCGGCTGCGCTGATCGGAAACGATCGGGCCCTTGCCGTCGATCGGATTGCCGAGGCCATCGACGACGCGACCCAACAGGCCCTTGCCGACGGGGACGTCGACGATCGTGCCGGTGCGCTTGACGACATCGCCTTCCTTGATCTCCGAATCCGACCCGAAGATCACGACGCCGACATTGTCGGCCTCGAGGTTGAGCGCCATGCCCTGCACGCCGTTCGAGAATTCGACCATCTCACCGGCCTGGACGTTGTCGAGGCCGTGGATGCGCGCGATGCCGTCACCGACGCTCAGCACCTGACCGGTTTCCGAGACTTCCGCCTCGGTGCCGAAATTGGCGATCTGGTCCTTGATGACCTTCGAAATTTCTGCGGCGCGGATATCCATGTTCTAAGCCTTCAGCCTTTCATCGCGTGCGCGAGGGTATTGAGACGGGTGCGGATCGACGAATCGATCATCTGAGACCCGATACGGACGACCAGACCGCCAAGCAGCGACTGGTCTACATTCAAATCGACGGCGACCTCGCGGCCGACGCGGGTGCGAAGCTGCTGCTTCAACTCGGTCACTTGCGCGGCGGTCAGCGGATGCGCCGAGGTCACGTCGGCGGTGGTTTCGCCGCGATGATTGGCCGCGAGCGTGCGGAACGCGCGAATGATCGCGGGCAGCTGACCCAGGCGCCGGTTCTGCGCGAGCACGCCGAGAAAGCTGGTCGTGGTCGAATCGAGCTTCATCGCCTTCGCCACCGCACCGATCGCCCTGGCCGCGTTGCTGCGACCGATCAGCGGGCTGGTGGTCAGCGCCTTGAAATCGGACGACTCGGCCAGCGCCGCCTTGACGCTCGCCAGGCTCGCTTCGACCGTGTCGATCGACTTCGAATCGCGGGCGAGCTCGAACAGGGCGGTTGCGTACCGCCCACCTAAGCTCGCTTGAATACCGCCGGATGACTCCACGCGATGAGAATCCTCTTAAAAGGAATGTGGCCCCATATGAAAAGAGGGCAGCCCCGAATGTGGCGCCCTCACGATGGGTTGGCGCGCGGTTAGCATCGGGTGTCTGCGAGCGCAAGCCTTGCGGCGCCAGCTTGCCCGTCTTGTGCGACCTCTGCATTAGACGGGCAACATCACGGGAGAGCAAGCTTGGGCGAAACGATTCGCATGACGATGTCGGACGGCGCGGACATTGCCGTCTATCACGCGCAACCGGCGGGTGAGCGGCGCGGCGGGCTGGTGCTGGTGCAGGAGATTTTCGGGGTCACCGACCATATCCGCGATCTGTGCGAGGAATATGCCGGGGATGGCTATGAAGTGCTGGCGCCGGCTTTGTTCGATCGCGAGCATCCCGGGTTCGAGGCCGAATATGGCGGCGAGGGACTGGCCGAGGGGATTCGGCTGGCGCGCGACGCGCATCCCTTCGCGCTCAGTCTTGCCGACGTGCAGACCTGCATCGACGCGCTGAAAAACACAGGTCCGGTGTTCGTCGTCGGCTATTGTTATGGCGGGTCGATCGCGTGGTTCGCGGCGACTCAGATGACCGGCGTTGCGGCGGCCTCCAGTTATTATGGCAGCCTCGTCCCCGGCGCCGCCGATCAGGAGCCCAAGGTGCCGGTGATCGCGCATTTCGGGCGCTACGACACGGGCATCCCGATGGAAGGCGTCGACAAGGTCATCGCGAAGGACTGGCCCAACGCGACGGTGTACGTTTACGAGGCGGGCCACGGCTTCAATTCGGACCGCCGCAAGGATTTCCACGAGCCGAGCTGCGATCTGGCGAAAGAGCGGACGCTGGCGCTGTTTCGGGCGAATGGGGGGTGAAGACGCTGCGGCGCGTTGCTATCGGCGCACTGCTGGTCGTTTTGATCGGGTATCTGGGAATCGTCGGCGCGCTTTATACGTTTCAGCGCCGGTTGATTTATCCCGGCTGGTATTTCGGGGTTCACGATGTGCAGGCCGACCAGAGCGGCTATCGCGACATTGCCTTCACCACCGATGACGGGCTGCGTGGACATCTGGCCTGGCACCCACCGCAGCCGGGAAAGCCAGTGATCCTTTTCTTCCATGGCAATGGCGACGCAATCTCGGGCGGTCAGGTCACGCTCGAACCGCTGATCGCCGCTGGTTATGGCGCGGTGATCCCAGAATATCGCGGCTATAACGGCAATCCCGGCTTCCCGACCGAAGCAGGGCTGTACAGCGACGCGCGCGCCGCGATTCGCTGGATGACCTCGAACGGGATCGGCGGAGACCGCACGATCGTAATGGGATATTCGCTGGGGACGGGCATTGCGACCGAGGGCGCGCTGGCGATCAGGCCCAAAGCGATGATCCTGATGGCGGGTTATGCCAGCATCCCGCGCGTCGTGGGCGCGCGCTTCTGGTGGTTGCCCGCCAAGCGGCTGGTCAGCGAACGGTTCGACAGCGCAGCGAAGATCGGCCGCATTACCTGCCCGATCCTGCTGCTCCACGGAGCCATCGACCGAACAATCCCGGTCGAAAACTCCCGCATTCTCGCGGCGGCTCAGCCGCGGGCGACGGTGGCGATCTTTCCGGGCGTCGGGCATGAGATAGCCTGGAATCCGGGCGCGCAGGCGCGGACAGCGCGCTGGCTGAAGGAGCAGGGACTATGACACTCGACCGCCAACCGCACCTAACCGGCGACCTGATCGAACTCCGCCCCGCCACGCGTGACGATTTCGATGCGCAGTTCGCTGTCGCGAGCGACCGGTTGATCTGGGAAGTCCATCCTGCGCACGACCGCTGGCAGGAGCCGGTGTTTCGCGCCTTCTTCGAGGCGGGGATCGCTTCGGGCGGGATGCTCATCGCGATCGACCGCGCGAGCGGGGCGGTGATCGGCAGTTCGCGCTACGATTTCGGGCGGGCGCTGGCGGGCGAAGTCGAGATCGGCTGGAGCTTCCTTGCACGCTCATATTGGGGCGGGCGGTACAATGGCGAGATGAAGGCGCTGATGCTGGCCCACGCGTTCGGGTCGGTCGAGCGCGTGATCTTCGTGATCGGGGAGGACAATATCCGCTCGCGCCGCGCGATCGAGCGGGTTGGCGGCAAACTGACCGATCGGCGCTTCAGCGCGGTGATGGCGGGGCGCGAGGCCGAACACGTCATCTATGCCATTGACTCCGAAACGGATGTACCTCTCTGTAAAACGGATGTTTCTGTGCGTTGATCCGGCTCGCGAGCCCGCGCAGTGTTGCGGGACGATAGCCGGGGGGCGGAAACGATGACGGGCATGGCGGCGAGCGAAATCTTCCTGATCGCGATGCTGATCATCTTCACCGTGCCGTATCTGGTCTGGCGGCTGGCGCGCACCGAATATTATGCGCCGCTGGTCGTGGTGCAGATCATCGGCGGCATCCTGCTCGGCCCCGGCGTGCTCGGCGCGCTCTTTCCCAGCTATTATAAATTCGTCTTCACCCCCGCGACGATCGGGTCGCTCAACGGCATCGCCTGGTGGGCGGTGATGATCTTCGTATTCGTTGCCGGGATCGAACTTGACCTCAAGCAAGCCTGGGCGCGGCGGGGCGAGACCAGCGTGACCGCCGGGTTCGCGCTCGGCATGCCGCTCCTGTTCGGCGCGGCGGCGGGCGCGGTGATGCTGCAATGGCCCGGCTGGATCGGACCCAAGGGCACTTATGTTCAGGTGATCGCCGGGATCGGGATGGCCTGCGCGGTGACCGCGTTGCCGATCCTCGTGCTGTTCATGGAGAAGCTCGCAATCCTGCGTCAGCCGCTGGGGCAACGCATCCTGCGCTATGCCAGCATGGACGATGTCGCGATCTGGGGCGTGCTGGCATTGATCCTGCTCGATTGGGAGCGGGTCGGGCGGCAGGGCGCATTTCTGGCGGCGTTCGCGGTGGCGAGTTTTCTGGTCCGCCGGCTGATGCGCGCGATCCCGGAACGCGACCGCTGGTATGTCGGGCTGATCTGGCTGGCGGCGTGCGGGTTCGCCGCCGACTGGTCGGGGCTGCATTTCATGGTCGGGGCGTTTCTGGCCGGGGCGGTGCTCGATTCGGACTGGTTCGACCGCCAGAAGATGGACCAGTTCCGCGATCATATCCTGCTCGCGGTGATGCCGGTCTTCTTCCTCTCCACGGGGTTGCGCACCCAATGGGATGTCGGCGGGGCCACGGTGTTCGCGGCGGCGGCGTTGCTGCTGGTCGCGTCGGTCGCGGGCAAATTGATCGGGGTCCACGCCGCCGGGCGCATCCTCAAATGGGAAAAGGGCGAAGCGTCGATCATCGGCTGGCTGCTCCAGACCAAGGCGCTGATCATGATCATCTTCGCCAACGTGCTGCTGGACAAGCAAATCATCACCAATGAGACTTTCACCGCGCTGCTGCTGATGGCGGTGGCGAGCACGATGCTGTCGATTCCGGTGGTCACGCCCAAACTGGCGAAGATCAAGGGGCTGTTGACCAAGCACGGGTGAGCGGCGGTCTTTCACGGCAATCGCGGGCACTCCCCTTCCGTCACCCGAGTTCGCGCCCGGCAACGGCAGCTTCGATTGGGGTCATTGCAGTTCCAGACCGTGCGTCAGTTCGCCCAGAAAGGGTAAGTGGGCGTGACGACAAATCGTCTGCAAGGCCGAACGCGCCGTCATCAGTCCGCCGGGCAGTCCGCCGCCTGGTTGCACCCACTGACCGATCCGCAGGAAACGATCGAGCCCGGGCAGCGTCGCCGGAATCCCTCCGAAGCCCGTCTCCGGCGTCATCAGCCAGCCTTCCATGCTCCCCTTCCAATTTCCGGTGTAGCGAATCACCGTGGCAGGGGTCGACACGTCGACGACCTCGGTCGCCTGCGCGGTGCCGGCAATGCGTCGCTCAAGGATCCCGGTCACGGCTGATGCAACGCGCGCCTTTTCGGTCTGGTAGAGCTCCGGATCCGCCGTGCGCAGTTGAGTCCAATAGGCGAAATTCTGTGTCGGCAGGAAGCACGTGACCGCCGTCTTGCCGGCGGGCGCGCACGTCGGGTCGTAGTGGAAGATGCGGAACGAGACTTGTGTCAGCGTCGTCCCCGGATCGATGGTAAGGGCCTCGTCCAGCACCAATGTCAGGAATCCCGGCTCGTCGGAGAGATCGCGCGCGACGCCCAGTGACACCTGAAGATAGGATGGGAAGCTTTCATACGTCTCGAAAACCTTGTCCACGCTCGCGTCGGCGTACCGACCGTCGAGCAGGTGATAGACGGTGGCGTGGCCATCGGCGGCCGAGATCACCCAATCGGCGCTGATCGTCTCGCCGTCGGTCAGGCGCACACCGACTGCGGCATCGTCCTCGACAAGGATCTGCTCCACTGCCGTGCCGCACCGCAGCCGCCCACCCAACGCGGCGAATCGGTCGGCAATCCGGCGGATCACCGCCTGCGATCCGCCGATTGGATAGCCGGCGTTACCGATGCTTTGCCACGCCAGCGAAAAGACCAGCGCGAGCACCGACATTCGCGCAGAAGCGCCTTCGCCGAAAAAATTGCGGAGCAGCGGATGCTGGAAGCGTTCGCCGTAATGTTGCGCGCTGATGCGCGAAAGCCCGACGAGCAGCGGGATGTCGGGCAACATCCGCAACATGGAGAAACCTCGTTCGGCCCAGCCTGCGCTCGGATCAGGGAAAGGCAGGTCGGTCAGATGCCGGATGGCAGCGGTAAATTTGCGGATTTCTGCGGCATCGTCGGGTGCGACGCGAAGGAACTCGGCCTCGAGACGATCGACATTGGCGAAGACGCGCAGGATCTCGCCGTCTTCGGTCTCCAGCCGAACGAATTCTTCGTGATTGAGAAACTCCAGCGAGTCGATGTCGCACACCTCTCGCCACATGGCGTGCAACTGTCCGCTGGGCGCCGAGCCGAGCAGCCAATGCAGGCACGTTTCGAATTCATAGTCGCCGCGCTGCCAGCGAGTGGCAAGGCCGCCCGGCCTGTCATGTTGTTCGATCAGGTCGACCTCAATACCGCTCTCGCGCGCATAAACCGCCGCGCAAAGCCCCGCGACTCCCGCGCCAACAATCACGACTTTCTTGCACTGCCTGGTCATCGGTCGATACTCCGGATGCGACGAGCGATGCGGCAGATGTGCCCGGTGCTGCACGTTCGGCTCAAGCCGTAGAGTTACGTATCGGAGCCGTGCGAGGCGCCGCTTGGTTGCAATGAAGGATTTGGTTTGTCAGCCTCGCGGAATGCGCGTCGATTCCGGTCGGGGTGAATCGAGTGGCGGTGCTTTGACCGCAAGTGACGGGAAGCAGTGCCCGGCGGGAAATCCCAGATAGGCTGACATGACACACGAACCGCTCATCGACGCCGACGCCGCCTGGGCCGCCTTCGAACGGCGTGATCGCGCGTATGACGGGCGGTTCGTCGGCGCGGTCAAGACCACCGGCATCTACTGCAAGCCAAGCTGCCCGGCGCGGCATCCGAAACGCGAGAATGTCGATTTCTACCGCGACGGCGCCGAAGCGCGTGCGGCGGGGTTTCGCGCGTGCCTGCGCTGCAAACCCGATGAGGTTGGGCGCGACCGGATCGCGGTCGGCAACGCGGTGGCGTTGATCGAAGCGGCGGAAGAGGCGATCTCGCTCGACGAACTCGCGGCGCAGGTCGGCTATGCGCCGCACCATTTCCACCGGCTGTTCAAGCGCGCCACCGGGGTTACCCCGGCGGCCTATTTCCGCGGGCTGCGCTCGGCGCGGGTGGCGCGGGCGTTGAAGGACGAAAGCAGCGTCACGAACGCGATCTACGAAGCGGGTTATTCGGCGCCCAGCCGCTTCTACGAAGGCGGTGCCAAGCGATTGGGCATGACCCCCAGCGTGTGGCGCAAGGGCGGCGCAGGGGTGACGGTGCGCTGGACGATCGCCGATACCAGCCTGGGCAAGTTACTGATCGCGGCGACCGACAAGGGGCTGTGCCGCGTCGCGTTCGACGAGGATGCGCTGAGCCTCGCCACGCATTTCCCCAAGGCGGAAATCGTGCCCGGCGGCACGGCGTTGGCGAGTCTGGCCGCGAGCGTCGTCCAAAGCGTCGAGTCGCCCGAGCGCGATCAGGACCTGCCGCTCGACGTACAGGGCACCGCGTTTCAGGAAGCGGTGTGGCAAGCGCTGCGCGACACCCCCGCGGGCGAAACGCGGACCTATGCCGAACTCGCCGCGGCGGCGGGCAGCCCGAAAGCCGTGCGCGCCGCAGGGACCGCATGCGGCACCAATCCGGTCGCGGTCGTCGTCCCCTGCCACCGCGCACAGCGCAGCGACGGGACGATGGGCGGCTATGCCTATGGCGTCGATCGCAAGGTCGCGCTTAGAACCCGCGAGGGAGTACAATAATGTCGTTCATGATCTCGGGGATCGACCCCGCGCCGTTCCGCCACTTCTTCGGTCAGGCCGACGATGCGCTCGCCGCACAAGGGGTGGTGAGGGTCGTTGCCGACAAGAAGCCGGGCTTCCCGTGCCGCATCACGCTGGAGGATGCCGATCCCGGCGACGCGCTGCTGCTGCTCAATTACGAGCATCTGCCGGTCGATACGCCGTACCGCTCTTGCCACGCAATCTATGTCCGCGATGGCGCGCATGACTCGGCGCGCTACGTCGATCGCGTGCCCGAGCAGCTCCGTTCGCGGCTGTTGTCGGTGCGCGCGTTCGATGCGGCGGGGATGATGACCGACGCCGACGTGATCGGGGGAACCGATCTGGAGCCCCTGATCGCGCGCTTATTCGGCGATCCCGCGGTTGAGTATCTCCATGTTCACAACGCCAAACGCGGCTGCTTCGCCGCGCGGATCGATCGCGCCTAGCTCGCCGGACGCTTCGACCCCGGCCGCGCGACCGCGTACATCGCCCAGGCGACGTCCTTGTTCAGCGCCTGATAGTCGCCGCCGCGTTCGTACAGGTCGAAATGCGACTTGCCGGGCAAGTAGACGAAACTTGCCCTGATCCCGGCCTTGGCCATCACCGCTTCGAGCAAATGCGCCGCGCCGTCGAGATAGAAGGTGTCGGCGGTGCCGACGGTCAGGTGGATCTTGCCGTCGAGATCGGGTTTGAGCACCGCGGCATCGCGCGTGACGATGTTCGCGATGTCGTAATTGTCGTGCCAGTACGCGACCACCGCCGGGTCGACCTTGCCGGTCGCGCGGTCGAACATCGGGACCGGTTGGCCGTTGGCGCCGCGCGGCGAAAAGACCCAGTCGAACGAGGCGAACTGGCCGCCGACCGGGCCGAGCACCGCTTCGGCCTGCGCGAATTGCTTCAGCGTCGCGACCACCTTGCCGTCCGCGCGCACCAGCGGGAACGGCTTGCCGTCGGCCCCGACATACATGTTGGCGTTCGGCGCGTAGAGATCGACATTGGTGAAATTGTGGAAGTCGCTGGGGTCGGGCGATGTCGGCCAGGTGCCACCGAAGATTTTGGGATAGCGCACCTGCAACCACAGCGTCGACCAGCCGCCCGAAGAATGGCCGATCAGGAAGCGGCCGTTGGCGGTCGCGTCCATCGCGTATTCGCGTTCGAGCGCGGGGATCACCTCGGTCGTCAGCGCGGCGCCCCACGGGCCGTTATTGACCGAATCGGCGAATTCGTTGGTCCCGGTCGGGCCGCTATGATCGAGATAGACCCAGATCATCGGCGGCGATTTGCCTTCGGCCATCAACCCCATCGTGCTCGCCGCGCCGACCTTTGCGGAGGTCAGGTCGCTGCCATAGCCGCCGTCCGAATAGACCGTGGGAAACTTCGTCTTGCCGTCATAGCCCGGCGGCAGCGCGACCCAGCCGCGGATCGACGTCGGCGTGCCGCGGAAGGTGGTGAGCAAAGTGCTCTGGACATCGACCGCCTTCACCTTGCCGATATTGTCGGCGACGCGCTTGCCGATCGGTCCGGGCGCCCGCGCCAGCATCGCGGCGAAATCGGGGGCGGGCACGGCGCTGTCGAGCGTGATCGCCGGGATCTTGCCCGGCAACGTCACCTCGACCACCTTCGAGATCAGATCGCCTTCGCCGCGTCCGCCATAATTATAGTCGTGGTTGCGATCGAGCACCGCCTGGAAACGATAGGTTCCGGCAGGGAGGGTCGAGAAGGGCGCGGGAAAGACGTCGGTATTGCCATCGACCAATGCGACACGACCGGGTTGAAGGTCGCCGACCTCACGCGCCGCGAACGTCGCGCCGGTCGGCTGGAAGGGGGAGAAATCGACGTCGGCTGACGGCTTGGCCCCGGGTTCGACCTTTTGGGCGAAGACGATCAGCCGTCCGGACAGGTGCTCGCCGAGCGATGCGGCGACCGTTACCGGGATGGCGACGGGATCGGTGCCAGGCGATGCTGCCCCGAGCAGCAGCGCGGTCCCCAAAATCATCAGCGGTCTGAACATCGCGTATCCCCCAAATAGCTGCGCGCACCATCACCGATGCGTCCGCGAACCGCAAGCTGCTTTGCTTGCACAATACACCGGCGTCGTTAGGTTGGGTGGGAACGGGGAGATTGACGATGGACAAAGGCATAGCAGCGCCGGGCAGGGCGGTAAGGATTTGGCGGCATCCGGGCACGAAGCTCATCGTGACGGTGCCGTTCATTGTCGCAACGGTGACGCTGCTGTCGGTGATCAGCCACCTGATCCCGCCGCCGCACAACGGCGCGGTCAAGATCGCTATCGGCGCGTTGGCGGCGGCGATGTTCGTCGGGATGTACGTGCTGTTCTGCCGCCTGATCGAGCGGGGACCCGCGCGCGAACTGGCGCTGAAAGGGGCGGGTATCGAACTCGGTGCGGGAATTCTGATCGGGCTCGGCTTGTTTTCGAGCATCGTCGCTGCGATCTGGGCATGCGGTGGTTACAGCGTCGTCGGGCACCACGGTGTCGAGGTGTTGCCGCCCGTCGTCGCGATGGCCCTCGCGTCTGGGTTTCCCGAAGAAATCGTATTTCGCGGTCTGTTCTTCCGCCTGTTCGAGAAATGGCTCGGCAGCTGGGCAGCGCTCGCCATCACGTCCGCCTTTTTCGGCGGTGCTCATCTGTTCAATCCCGGCGCAACCTGGCTGGCGGCAGTGGCGATCGCGCTTGAGGCGGGAATCATGCTGGGTGCGATCTATATGATCACGCGGCGACTCTGGGCGGCGATCGGGCTGCATGCCGCGTGGAATTTCGCGCAGGGCGGGATTTACGGGATCGCCGTGTCGGGCGGGGCCACCGACGGATTACTGGTGCCGGGGAGCACCAAGGGCGTCTCGACACTGATCACCGGCGGTTCGTTCGGCGCTGAAGCGTCGCTGCCCGCGATGGTCGTCGCGACCGCATTCGGGCTCCTCCTGTTGGTCATCGCGCACCGCCGAAGCCGCTTTATCGCGCCGATGCGGGTGCGCGCGCGTCAGGGCGCGGGCGTGCAGGAATAGACCAGTTTCTCGCTATAGGTGGGTGGCAGGCTGGCTTTGAGCGCCGCCTGCTGCGTGCCCAGTAGCGCGCGTGCCTGAGCATCGGCGGTGCATTGTTTCAGCGGGCTTTGCGCGCGCAGCTTGCGCGCCGCGTCCATCTGCGCGGCGCTCAGGAAATAGCGCAAATTGGTGAAGGTCCGCGTCGCCGGGTCGAGTTCGAGCACCGACACGGTCTGTTCGTCGTTGGGCACCAGCACGCGAACCAGCTTGCCATTGTCGTCGGCATATTGCGTGCGATCGTTGATGCAGCCGTCCTGCCCCCAGCTGAGGTTGACGTCGGCCTCGCTCGACACCGTGATCCGGCTGCGGTCGGGCAGCAGTTTGCACACCATCTTGCCCAGCGGATAGGTGGCGCCCGGCACTGGTGCCGCCGCCTCTGCGATGGGCGTTCCCGGCGCCAGCATCGGTTTCCCGTCGGGCCTCAGCAAGAACACGATGATTGCCGCCAGCATCATCGTGCCGCCGATCGATACCGCCCAGATCGCCTCGCGCTCCTTGCCCTTCGAATAGAGCAGTCCGCCGCCGCCCACGCTCAACGCGCCGAGGACCAGCAGCAACGCGGCGATGGCGATGACGTTTTGCGCGGTGCGCTCGGCCGACAGCAGCGACGCTTGCGCCGCCTGATCGCGGCTTGTCTGATCCTTCGCGGCGGCATCGCGCCGGGCGGCGTCGGCGGCATCGGCGGCGGCGCGGTCGGCCGCCTGATCGGCGCTCATCCGCGCTTCGACGCTCATGCACGGCACGGCGATCTCGCCGAACGACTGTTTGTGTTCGCGCAGGAACCCCGCGACTTCGCTCTCGGCGATCGCGAAGGCGAAATTGGCGTCGCCTTCGTCGCCCTTGGTGATCGCCGAATTGACTCCGACGATCCGCCCGCAGCGATCGAGCACCGGTCCGCCCGAATTGCCGCGTGAGATGCTCGCGGTGTGGAGCAACACGTCCACGCCACTGATCGTGCGCCGCGCCGACAACGATCCTTCGGAGCGGACGGGGGCGAGCGGCTTGATGTAATCCGCGGCCGATTGCGCGGTCGCGACGTCGACATTGCCGGGATAGCCGAGCGAGACGAGCCCGATACTGTCGTCGAGCGGACCCGAATAGAGCGTGACGGTGGGCAGCCGCGCGCCGACGATCTCGAGCAGCGCGAGATCGCGCTTCTTGTCGACCGCGATCACCCGCGCCTGATACGATTTGCTGCCTTCGGACGGCACGATCCCGATCACGACATTGTCGGGATATTGCTCGGCCAGTTCGACCACATGCGCGTTGGTGACGATCCGGTTGGGCCCGACCGCAAAGCCCGATCCGTGCCCGAAGCCGACGACTTCCTGATCGACGATGGCGATCGTGACGACGCGAACCACGCTGCGCGAGGTCGCCGCGACATCGTCGGCGCCGGCCGAAACGGGGATCAGCACCGCAAACAGGGTGAGCGCGATCATCGCGAGCAAGCGCGTCACGCTTGTCATTTCGTCCAGCCGATCGTCATCGCCGGTGCCATGACAGATTAGCGTGGCCAGTTACAGGGGGTGCCGCCAAGCTCACCCCTTCTTCTTGGAGCCTCCGTCTTTTTTCTTGTCGTCGCCGTCCTTGGCATCGTCCAGATTGGCGGTGTCGAGCAGCCGGATCGCCTCGGCGATGTCGTTCTTGTCGATCGCGTCCATGACCTTGGGCCCAATCGCTGCGAGGTTGCGACTTTCCGCGCTGAAGGCGATCGGACCCAACGCGATACGCGCCTCTGGTACCTTGCCTTGACCGAGGAACACGCGCGTGGCGCGAACTCGCAACGGGCCATCATAGGGTGCGAGCATATAAGCGTAGATCAGCGCGCTCTCGGCATTCCCCGTCGGTTTTTCGTTCGCCGCACCGAAGCTGTCGTAGAATTGCACCAGCGGCTCAGGGTCCTCGGTATCCAGCTTGTTCGCGGCGAGATACCATTTGCGGATCCCGAGCCATCGCGCCGGGTCGGTGACCTTGTCCTTTTTGGCTTGAGCTTGCATCGCCATGCCTTTGTAAAGCAAAGCGTGGATCGACTTCGGATCGGCAGCGCGCGCGCGGTCCGCAGCTGCTTCGGACAGCGCGAAGTTGCCGGCATCATACTCAGCTTCGGCAAGTTCGTTTTGCGCTCCCGCATCGTCTGGATACGGCGCTGCCAAGCGACGTGCCTGGGCCACCACCTCGGCCGCTCGCTTGGGATCGACGCCGCGGCGTGACAAAATCAACGCCGGCATTATCGCGGATTCGCCTGCGGTCAGAGCACGGATATCGATTGGTCCCGGCGCAATCTCTGAGGGCGCGATTGAGGCTGACATTAGCCGCGGTCGCTTGCCCCAGTTCGTCATCCGGCTGTCAAGCGTGTCGGTGTTTCCGAACAGCTTGGCCGACTCGGCAATCGTCTTACCGCTATTCACCGCGGCGATATATTGCGCGAGCTGGATGCGACGTTCGTCGTCGAACGTCAGGTAGTCGAGCAGCAGCCAACCCCGACTATAGACAGCGTCCCGGCTGGCTCCGTCCAGCTTGTCGCTCGGTCGCGCGCGCAACAAATCTCCAGCTGGCATCAGGTTCGATTGGCCCACCGTATACCGGCGATAGGCGGGCGCGGCACCAAACGTGACGCCTCCATCGGGCCGCATGATCGCCGTCGCGTGGAGTTCGGCAAAACCCTCCGTAAACCAATAGGGAAACGCGGCGTCCGACCAGTGCAGGTACATCCAGTGGTGTGTATATTCGTGAAACAGGATCGCCTGTGATGAAAGTTCTCCATCGCCGCCCGATCGCGGCATGAACGCCACCGAACCCGATGCCCGGGACAGATAAAAACCGGCGGGTCCTGGGGCGCCATAAACGCGCTGAACCTCGGCCACATCGTTGACCACGAAGATCGTCACGCGCGACGCGGGTCCACGGTTGGTGGGCGGAGACCGGTGCCATGCGCTGATCGCGCGATCGAAGCGTTCCAGTTTCTCGGTATAGGCTTTGACGTTCTCGGGCTTGTCGTTCGAATAGACAACGAAATGCTTGGAACTTGCCTGATACCAGGCAGCGCTGGCAACGCCGGGCAGGATCGCCGCCAGCGCGGCAGCAGACAGCAACATTTTACGGATCATCGATTCCCCCGAAGGCCTTTTTGTTGGAGCAACCCTACCGCATGAATCACACAAAGCTATAGGGATCGACATCCACAATGACCCGAACCTTGGCTGGCCAGTCGAGCTTGCCCAGCCAGTCGCGGATGACGTCCTGCACGTCGAGCGCGCGGCGCGCGTGGACCAGCAGGCGGTAGCGATGGCGGCCGCGCAGCATCGCCAGCGGGGCGGGGGCGGGGCCGTATGTCTCCATGCCCTCGATCTGCGGCGCTGTGCGACCGACCAGTTTAGCGATATCGTGCGCCGCGCTCTGGTCCTCCGACGACACCACGATCGCGGCATAGCGCCCGAACGGCGGCGCGCCGGCTTCGCGCCGCGCCTCGGTTTCGGCGAACTGGAACGCTTCGGCATCGCCCGAGACCAACGCCCGCATCACCTGAGCATCGGGGTCGTGCGTCTGGATATAGACGTGACCGGGTTTCTCGCCGCGACCCGCGCGGCCCGAGACCTGCATGATCTGCTGAAAGGTCCGCTCCGCCGCCCGCAGATCGCCACCGCCCAGCCCGAGATCGGCGTCGATCACCCCGACCAATGTCAGATTGGGGAAGTGATAGCCCTTGGTGACCAATTGCGTGCCGACGACAATGTCGATCTCGTGCGCTTCCATGCGGTGGACGAATTCGGCGGCCTTGGCCGGCGACCAGATTGTGTCGCTCGTCACAATTGCGATCCTGGCCTCTGGCCATAGCGCGGCGGCCTCGTCGGCAATCCGTTCGACGCCGGGACCGCAGGCGACCAGCGAATCCTCGGCATCGCATTCGGGGCAAGCGCGCGGGGTCGGCTCGATATGCCCGCAATGGTGACAGGTCAGCCGTCGGATCAGCCGGTGCTCGACCATCCACGCGGTACAATTGGGGCATTGGAAACGGTGCCCACACGCGCGGCACAAGGTGAGCGGGGCGTAGCCGCGGCGATTGAGGAACAGCAGCGCCTGTTCGCCGCGCTCGAGCGTTTCGTCGATCGCGGTAACCAGCCGTGCGGCCAGCCAACGACCGCGCTCGGGCGGCTCCTTGATCAGGTCGATCGCTTCGATCTCGGGCATCTCCGCCAGCCCGAAACGGCCTGGAAGCTTCAACTCGGCGTAATTGCCGATTTCGACTTGCTGGCGAGTCTCGATCGCCGGGGTGGCGGAGGCGAGGATGACGGGGACGCCTTCGAACTTGCCGCGCATCACCGCCACGTCGCGCGCATGATAATGCACGCCCTCTTCCTGCTTGAAGCTGGTCTCATGCGCTTCATCGACCACGATCAGCCCGAGCTTGGCATAAGGCAGAAACAGTGCCGAGCGCGCCCCGACCGTGACCAAAGCCTGGCCGGTCGAGATCGCGCGCCACGCGCGGCGGCGCTGCGACTGGCGCAGTCCCGAATGCCACGCCACCGGCTCGCACCCGAAGCGTGCAGTGAAGCGCAGGAGGAACGGTTCGGTCAACGCGATTTCGGGGAGCAGGACGAGCGTCTGGCGCCCGGCGCGGATCGCCGCGGCAATCGCTTCGAAATAGACTTCGGTCTTGCCCGATCCGGTGACGCCGTCGAGCAGCGTGGGATGAAAGGCGTGCGCATCGACATCGGCGACCAGTGCGTCCGCCGCAGCCTGTTGGTCGGGCGACAAAGCGGGCAAATAATGGTCGGGATCGGGGACGGGGAAGGGACTGTCGAGCGCGACCTCGACGGCCTCGATCGCCCCGACCTTGACCAGCCCGCGGATCACGCCGTCGGACACGTCGGCGGCCAGTGCGAGTTCGCGCACGAGGCCCTGGCGGTCGGCAATCCGCTCAAGCGCCTGCGCGCGCTGCGGGGTTAGCCGCTCGGGGACGTGCCCGGTCGCGCGATATTCGGTAACCGTCCGCGCACCTTCCAGCGCCGAGGTTGACGGCAGCGCCATCCGCGCAACCGATGCCGGCGGCGCGAGGTAATAATCTGCCGTCCACTCGATCAGCCGCCGCATCGCGTGCGTCAGCGGCGGTACCGGGAGTACCCCCATCAGGTTGCGCAGCCGGTTATCGCCGACCTCGGCATCCGACTTCATCCGCTCGGGTTCCCACACCACGCCGAGCAACTGGCGCGGGCCGAGCGGCGCGATCACCAGCGACCCCGGCACCACCTCCATCCCGTGCGGGACACGGTAATCGAGCGGGCCGAGCGCGGAGTTCATGACAAGGACGCGGGCGCGGGACATTTGCACCCGCTTTATATAGGATGCGCGGCAAGGGCACCCGCAATGACAGCACAACAACAACTCGACGGCTTCATCGATAAGTTCACGCCCGAGGTCGCGGCGCAGGCCCGGCGCGCGATGGCGATGGTGTCGGCGCGGCTGCCGGGGGCGACGATTCTGGTCTATGACAATTACAACGCGCTCGCGATTGCTTTCGGGGCGAGCGAAAAGATGAAATCGATCGTCTGTTCGGTCGCGGTTTATCCGCGCTGGGTCAGCTTGTTCCTGACCAACGGGCCGAGGCTGCCCGATCCCGATCGATTGCTCGAAGGCGAGGGCGGGACGGTCCGGCATATCAAGCTGTTGGGTGACCGGCTCGACGACCCGGCGGTGTGGGCTTTGCTCGACGCAGCGGCGGCGAGCGTCGCGGTGCCGATTGATCCAGCGGGCGAGGGGGGCCTGATCGTCAAGTCGATCTCCGCCAAACAGCGGCCGCGTCGTCCATGACCGCGCTCGCGCTCGACTTCGGCCAGCATCTTGCGCGCGACCGGCGGAGGTCGGTGCATACGGTGCGGGCCTATGAGGCGACTGCCGTGCGGCTGATGGGCTTCCTCGGCGGGCACTGGGGCGAAGCGATCGACCGCGCCGCGCTTGCCCGGATCAGCGCTGCCGATCTTCGCGCCTATCTGGCGTATCGGCGGGGTGACGGCCTCGGCAACAGCTCGGCGGCGCGCGAGCTGTCGGCGATCCGCACCTTCCTCATATGGGCGGGGGGCGACGAGGCGTCGCCGCGACTCAAGGGGCCGCGCGTCAAGAAAGGCGTGCCGCGCCCGATCTCCCCCGCCGACGCGATCGCGCTGGCCGAAGAAGTGTCGGACGATGCCGCAGAACCGTGGATCGGCGCGCGCGACTGGGCGATCCTGCTGCTGCTCTATGGCGCGGGGCTGCGCATCGGCGAGGCGGTCGGGCTGACCGGCGCGGTGCTGCCGCTGGGCGAAACGATGGCGGTGACGGGCAAGCGCGACAAGACGCGGATCGTGCCGTTGCTGCCGCAGGTACGCGCAGCGATCGACGGCTATGTCGCGGCGTCGCCCTGGCCGGTCGTGCGCAGCGAGGCGTTGTTCCGCGGCGCCAAGGGCGGGCCGTTATCCGCGGGGGTGATCCGCAAATCGGTGCAGGCGGCGCGGACCCGGCTCGGGCTGACCGATCGCACCACGCCGCACGCGCTGCGCCATAGTTTCGCGACGCATTTGCTCGGACGCGGCGCCGATCTGCGCCAGCTGCAGGAATTGCTGGGGCACGCCAGTTTGAGTTCGACCCAGATTTACACCGCGGTCGATGCCGCCCACCTGCTCGACGTGTACCGCAACGCGCATCCGAGGGCCTAAGCGCTCCGTTCCCATGTCGCCACGCGCCAGACGTACCATGCCACAATCGCGGCGCAGACCGTTACCGCGGCCGGCCCGGTCCATTGTTCGGCTTCGCGGAAATTGGCGCCGAGATACCAGCCCGCGCCGGTCAGGAAGAGGTTCCAGATCGTTGTCCCGGCGAGCGTCCAGACGATGAACTTCCAGCGCGGCATGTTCGACACCCCGGCGGGGAGCGAGACGATCGAGCGTCCCAGCGGGGCGAAGCGCAGCACGAACACCAGCCACTGGCCGTGGCGGAAGAAGAAAGCGTCGATCCGCTCGACATCGGCCCACTCGACCGTCAACCAGCGGCCGTTGCGGTCGACGAACGGCTTGAGCCGCTGGAGCGGCACGTTGCGGCCGATCCAGTACCACACATAATTGCCTGCGGTGGACCCGAGCGTGCCGGCGATCATCACCCCGGTGAAGCTCAGTTTGCCATGCGCGACCGCCATCCCGGCAAAGCCCATGATGACTTCGGACGGAATCGGCGGGATGATGTTTTCCAGCGCCATCCACAGGAAGATCGCGGCATAGCCCCATTGTTCGATGCCGTTCAGAAACCAGTCGGTCATGCATCCCCCTCCCGCTTGCGGGAGGGGTTAGGGGAGGGCGTGTCGAAAAGGGCCCTGACAGGGACAGGCCCTCCCCCGGCCCCTCCCGCAAGCGGGAGGGGAGCGTTAGCCACGTGCGGCGACTTTCGCCTCGATCGCGTCCCAGATCATCGCCGAGACATCGACGCCGTCGAGCCGCTCGATCGCGACGATTCCGGTGGGGGAGGTGACGTTGATCTCGGTCAGCCATTCACCGCCGATCACGTCGATCCCGACGAACAGCAGCCCGCGCCGTTTGAGCTCGGGCGCCAGCGCGGCGCAGATTTCGCGTTCGCGCGGGGTGAGTTCGGTCCTCGCCGCCGACCCGCCGACCGCGAGATTGGAGCGGAATTCGCCTTCGCCGGGAATGCGGTTGATCGCGCCCGCCACCTCGCCGTCAACCAGCACGATGCGCTTGTCGCCGCTCGCCACGCCGGGGAGGAAGGCCTGCAGCATGTGCGGTTCGGGCCAGGTCATGTTGAAGACTTCGATCAGCGCCGACAAATTGGTGCCCGCGCGGTCGACCTTGAAGACGGCCTTGCCGCCATTGCCGTGGATCGGCTTGACCACGATCTCACCGTGCGCGTGGAGGAATTTTTTGGCTTCCTCAAGGCTGCGCGTGACCAAAGTCGGCGGCATGAACTGTGCATAATCGAGCACGAACACCTTTTCCGGCGCGTTGCGCACGCTCGCGGGGTCATTGACCACCAGCGTCTTGTCGGCGATCCGCTCAAGCAGATGCGTCGCGGTGATATAGCCGAGGTCGAACGGCGGATCCTGCCGCATCAGCACCACATCGGCTGCGTCGCCGAGATCGAGATTGACCGGATCGCCAAAGGTGAAATGGTGGCCGACTTCGCGCCGCACGGTGGTCGGGTGCGCCTTCGCCCAGACGCGGCCGTCCTGATAATTGAGCGCGTCGGCGGTGTAGTGGAACAGTCGATGCCCGCGCGTCTGCGCCGTCAGCATCAGCGCGAAGGTCGAATCGCCCGCGATGTTGATCGACTCCAAGGGGTCCATCTGGACGGCGACGGTCAGCGACATGCGATTCTCCGGGGGCTTTCGCGGCATGTAGGTGTGTTGCCGCGCGAAGTCACCCAGTCCCTGTCCACGCATTTTCGATGTGGCGGGGGCGCTCGCCGGGCGCGAGCAGGATGACGTCAACGCGGATGTCGTCGCCCGGGCCGGCATAGCGTTCCATCAGCACTTCGGCGGCGGCGGCGACGCGCGACAGCCGGCGTTCGTCGATCGCGAAATCGAGTTCGGCGGCGGTCGCGCGGCTTTTGACTTCGACGAACGCGACCAAACTCCCCTTGCGCGCGACGAGGTCGACTTCGCCCGCTGGGGTGCGCACGCGCTTGTCGAGGATGCGCCAGCCCTTGAGCCGCAGCCACCACGCCGCGATCCGCTCGCCGCGCCGGCCCGCGGCTTCGGCGGAGCGGCGGTCTCTCAACCCTTCATCTCCAGCGCGCGCGCATAGAGCGCCTTGCGGTCGAGGTTGAGCTTCGTCGCCACTTCGCCAGCGGCTTTCGACGCGGGCAGCCTCGTCAGCGCTTCGGCCAGCGCGGCGTCGCCATCGGCTTCGCTCGCGGCTTCGGGCTCGCCCGGCGGCCCGATCACGATCACGATTTCCCCGCGCGGCGGCGCGTCGGCATAGCGCTCGGCGAGGCTGAGCAGCGTGCCCGTCACCGCTTCTTCGAACTTCTTGGTGATCTCGCGCGCCACCGCCGCCTCGCGGTCGCCCAGCCCTTTGGCCAAAGCGGTCAGGCTGGCGGCCAGTCGCGGGCCCGATTCGTAGAGCACCAACGTCGCGCGAATGCCCGCCAGTTCGGCGATCGACTCGGCGCGCGCGCCCGCCTTGCTCGGCAGGAAGCCCACGAACAGGAAGCGATCGGTGGGCAATCCGGCCAAGGTCAGCGCTGCCACCGCCGCGCACGGCCCGGGGATCGTCACGACATTGTGCCCCGCCGCCCGCGCGTCGCGGACCAGTTTGTAGCCCGGATCGGAAATCAGCGGCGTGCCCGCATCGGACACCAACGCGATCACTTCATGCCCGAGTCGATCGATCAGCCCGGGCCGGACGCGGTCGGCATTATGGTCATGATAGGCGATCATCGGCCTTTTAACCCCGATATGACGCAACAAACCGGCGGTCACGCGCGTATCCTCCACCGCGATCAGCGCGGCATTCGACAGAACGTGCGCGGCGCGCGGCGACAGGTCACCGAGATTGCCGATCGGGGTGGCGACGATATAGAGACCGGGAATAAGATCAAAAGTCATCAGGGGATCGTCATGGCAGAGGCCGCAACCAAACCGCAACGTCTGACGCAGTTTAAGCGCGCGGTGGTGATCGCCACGTTGGCGATTCTCAGCGCCTGTTCGACCGTCGTGCCGCGCACCGCGCCGCCGGTAAATAGCGGTCCCGCGGTGGTGAACGCGCCGCCGCTGGAGCCGGTGATCGTCCCCGGGCTGCCCAAAGACGACCAGCATCATATGATCGCGCTGTTGGTGCCGATGACCGGACCCAATGCCGGCGTGGGCAAGAGCATCGCCAATGCGACGCAGTTGGCGCTGCTCGACACCAACAATGCCGAATTGCGAATCACCACCTACGATACCGCGACCGGCGCGGTCGCCGCCGCGCAAAAAGCGATCGACGACGGTGCGCAGCTGATCCTCGGGCCGCTGCTCGCCGACGATGTCCGCGCGGTGATGCCTGTCGCCAAGCGCGCCGGGGTGACCGTGATCAGTTTCTCCAACGATGCCAGCGTCGCCGGCAGCGGCGCGTATTTGATGGGCTATTCGCCCGCGCAATCGATCGAGCGCGTCGTCGACTATGCCCGTGACCAGGGCATCACGACCTATGGCGGGCTTGTCGCCAACGGCGTGTACGGACAGCGCGCGCAGACCGCATTCCTGCGCGCGGTCGAAAGCGCCAGGGGTCAGGTGATCTCGCTCCAGAGCTATGACCGCAGCGCCGCGTCGGTCACCAACGCGACCGTGCGACTCGGCAAAGCGGGGCAGATGGGCGCAGTGCTGATCGTCGATGACGGGCTGACCGCGGCGGGCGTCGTCCCGCTGATGCGCAAGAATGGCGAGAGCGCGGCGCGCGTGCTCGGCGTCGAACGCTGGAACAACGAAGCATCGATTGTGACCAAGCCGTCGCTGGGTGGGGCGTGGTTCGCCAGCGTCGCCGACAATCTGTATCGTCAATATGCCGTCAAATACCGCGCGCGCTTCGGCACCGCGCCGTACCGGCTGTCGAGCATGGGCTATGACGCGGTGCTGCTGACGATCCGCATTTCGCGCGACTGGCCGATGGGGCGGTCGTTCCCCGAGGACCGGCTGCGCGACAAAGGCGGGTTTGCCGGGATCGACGGCGCGTTCCGCTTCGGTCGCGACGGCATCGCCGAACGCGCGCTGGAGGTGCAGGAAGTACGCGGCGGCACGACGGTGACGATCTCGCCCGCGCCGACGGGGTTCTAGGCGAACCCGAAAGGTGCGCGATCTTGCGTTGTTTTGTCGCGTTTCGCCGACCCTGCGGCGCGAGGCGACGTTGCCAGTGCTGAGAAAGAGCCGATTCGGAGCCTGACAGGCGAAATCCTACATTGCCAGCGCAATCATACGGGTTCGTTCGCCCGGACGATTTCGGCCAGAATCGCGTTGAGCACGGGCATCCCCGCGTCGGTCGCGCGCAGCCAAGTGCCGTCGATCGCAACCAGCCCCTGATCGATCAGCCGCTCGGTCGCGGCCACGTCGATCAGCGCGTCGAGCGGACGATCGCCCAGCTCGGCGATTCGCGTCAGGTCGATTCCTTCGCGCAGGCGTAGCCCCATCAGCATCGCCTCGGTCGCGCGTTCGCCGGGGATCAGCCGGTCCTCGATCTCGATCCCGTGGCCATTGCGCGCTACCGCATCGATCCAGTTTTCGGGCTTGCGCCGCCGCACCGTCGCCATCCCGCCGCGTCTGCCGTGCGCGCCGGGGCCGATCCCGGCATAATCGCGGTAGCGCCAGTATGTCAGGTTATGGCGGCTCTCCGACCCCGGTCGCGCGTGGTTGGAGATTTCGTAGGCGGGCAGCCCGGCCCGCACGGTGGTCGCGCGGGTGAGTTCGAACAAATCGGCGGCGAAATCGGGGTCGGGCAGCGCCAGCCGCCCCTCGCGTTCTTCGGTGGCAAAGCGCGTTCCGGGCTCAACGGTGAGTTGATAAAGCGACAAATGTTCAGTCCCGAACGACAGCGCGCGCGTCAGTTCGCCGTGCCAGTCGGCCAGCCCCTGTCCGGGCCGCGCGTAGATCAGGTCGAAACTCACCCGATCGAAGGCCGCCTGCGCGGTGTCGAGCGCGGCCAGCCCCTCGGCGACGTCGTGCGCGCGGCCGAGAAAATGGAGAGCTTCGTTATCGAGCGCCTGAAGCCCGAGGCTCACGCGATTGACCCCCGCCGCCGCGAGATCGCCGAACCGCGCCGCTTCGACCGACGAGGGATTGGCCTCCAGCGTGATCTCGATGCCGGGCTCGAACCCCCACGCTTTCTCGGCCGCATTGAGCACTGCCGCCACGGTTTCGGGCGGCATCAGCGAGGGCGTACCCCCACCGAAAAAGATCGATCCCAGCCGCCGCCCGGGCAATTCGGCCGCTTCGTGGTGCAAATCGGCGAGCAATGCGTCGCGCCACATCGCCTGATCGACGCTGTCGCGGACATGGCTGTTGAAGTCGCAATAGGGACATTTCGACACGCAGAACGGCCAATGGACGTATAAGGCGAGGGGCTCGGTCATCTGAACGGCCATATGGAGGCGGCATGTCGATCAGGAAAGCGATCATCCTCGCGCTCGCGCTGGCGGGGTGTTCGCCGGCGGCGGGACCGGAGCGCGTGGTCGAGCCGCGCACGAGTATGACGCCGGCGATGCGTGGGGATGCGTTGCTGAAGCAAGTGATGCTGGCCAGGCATAACGGCGCGCGCCGCGCGGTCGGCGTGCCGCCGCTGGTTTGGAATGATGGTTTGGCCGCCGACGCCCTCGGCTATGCCCGGGAGCTTGCACGTACCCGGCGGTTCGAACATTCCAAACAGCCCGACGGCCCGGCTCATCAGGGCGAGAATCTCTTTACCGGCACGCGCGAGGCATACAGCTATGCCGAGATGATCCAGTTCTGGATCGACGAGAAGAAATGGTTCGTGAACAATCCGGCGCCCGACGTCAGCACTACCGGGCGGGGCGAGGATGTCGGGCACTACACGCAAATGATCTGGCGCACGACGACGCAGGTCGGCTGCGCTGTCGCGAGCAACGATCGCGACGATTATCTGGTGTGCCGGTATTGGCCGACGGGGAATGTGATCGGGTCGAGGGCGCTGTAGAAAACAGTTCGTCATCCCAGCGAAAGCTGGGATCTCAAGCGGCTCCTGCTCGGCTATACGGCATGAGACCCCAGCTTTCGCTGGGGTGACGAAACTAAAGGACCGCGTCGACCAGCTGCCGGAACGCCGCGGCGCGATGCGTCAGCGGGGTCTTATCCTCCGGCGTCATCTCTCCGAACGTCACATCGTGTCCCTCGGGCACGAACATCGGATCGTAGCCGAAGCCATGCTCGCCGCGCGGCGGCCAGACCAGCAATCCGTCGACGCGCCCCTCGAACCACTCGACATGCCCGTCGGGCCACGCCAGCGCGAGTGCGCAGACGAAGTGCGCGTCGCGGTCGATGTCCGGGCCGAGCACGGTCAATTTGTCCTCGATCAGCTGCATCGCGGGGCCGAAATCCTTGTCCGGCCCGGCCCAGCGCGCCGAGAAGATTCCCGGATCGCCGTTCAGCGCCTCGACGCACAGCCCGCTATCGTCGGCGAGCGCGGGGAAGCCCGACAGGTCGGCGGCTTGCAGCGCCTTCAGTTCGGCGTTGGCGACGAAGGTGGTCCCCGTTTCCTCGGGTTCGGGCAGATCGAGCGATGCCGCCGACACCGGCTCGATCCCGTATGGCGCCAGCAATGCGCGGATTTCCCTGACCTTGCCCTCGTTGTGGCTGGCGATCACCAGCTTGCCGGGGGCGAGTTTGCGGATCGCCTGTTTGCCGTCGCCGTCTTCGTTCATGCCACCGCTTTCGCCTGCGCCGCAAAGATCTCGTTGCAGCCGATGCGCGCCAAACGCAGCAGCCGCAACAAAGCTTCCTCGTCATACGTCGCGCCCTCGGCGGTGGCCTGCGCCTCGGCGATGTTGCCGTTTTCGAGCAGCACGAAATTGGCGTCGGCGTCGGCGTTCGAATCCTCGTCATAATCGAGGTCGAGCACCGGATTGCCCTGATAGATGCCGCAGCTGATCGCGGCGACCTTCTGCGTCAGCGGATCGGCGGCCAGCTTGCCGTCCTTCATCAACCCGTTGATCGCGAGCCGCAGCGCAACCCACGCGCCGCTGATCGACGCGGTGCGCGTGCCGCCATCGGCCTGGATCACGTCGCAATCGAGCGTGATCTGACGCTCACCGAGCAGCTTCAGGTCGGTTACCGCGCGCAGCGATCGCCCGATCAGCCGCTGGATTTCCTGCGTCCGCCCCGATTGCTTGCCCTTCGCGGCCTCGCGGCTGCCGCGCGTATGCGTCGCTCGCGGAAGCATGCCGTATTCGGCGGTCACCCAGCCCTCGCCCTTGCCGCGCAGCCATGGCGGCAAGCGTTCTTCGACCGACGCGGTGACCAGCACCTTGGTATCGCCGAACCCGACCAGCACCGATCCTTCGGCATGTTTGGTGAAATGGGGCTCGATCGTGATCGCACGCATCTGATCGGGGGCGCGGCCGCTGGGGCGCATTCTTTATTCCTCTTTGTAGTTCCCCCGCGAAAGCGGGGGTCCAGAGCCACAAGCTGCTCGCTTGGCACCCTGGGCTCCCGCTTTCGCGGGAGAACGGTGGTGGGTCGAGGCTTGCTAGTCTTTCACTCCGCGCGGCGCCAGCCTACATCGCCCCCATGACAACCCCCGTCACCGAACTGTCCGACCGCGCGCGCGATATCTTTCGGGCGGTGGTGGAGGGCTATATCGAGACCGGGCAACCGGTGGGGTCGCGCACGTTGGCCGATGCCGGGGCGTTTGCCTTGTCGCCGGCGTCGATCCGCAACGTGATGCACGAACTCGAATCGCTCGGGCTGCTGGCGTCGCCGCACACGTCGTCGGGGCGGTTGCCGACCGATGTCGGGTTGCGGCTGTTCGTCGACGGGATGATGCGCGTCGCCGAGCCGTCGATCGACGAACGCGCCGCGATCGAAGCGCGCGTCGCCGGCGGCGGGCGGGTCGAGGAAGCCTTGGCCGCGACCACCGCGGCGCTCTCTGGCCTGTCGGCGTGCGCGGGGCTGGTGCTGGTGCCCAAGGCCGAGATGGTGCTGCGTCAGATCAGTTTCGTGCCGCTGTCGCCGACTCAGGCGCTGGCGGTGATCGTGGGCGATGACGGGCAGGTCGAGAACCGCGTGGTCGAACTCGCGCCCGGCACGACATCGTCGGCCCTCACCGAGGCGGGCAATTACATGTCGGCGACGCTGGGCGGGCTGACGCTGGCCGAAGCGCGCGTGCGGCTCGATCGGCAGCTGACCGCCGACCGCGCGGCGCTCGACCGGGCGGCGGCTACCTTGATCGAAGGCGGCATCGCGGTGTGGAGCGAGGACAGCGACCGCCGCCCGGTACTGATCGTGCGCGGGCAGGGGCGGCTGATCGACGCCGCGGCGGCCGAGGACCTCGACCGCATTCGCGATCTGCTCGACGATCTCGACGGCAAGCAGGAAGTCGCGACGCTGCTCGACAGCGCGCGGAGCGCCGATTCGACGCGCATTTTCATCGGCGCGGAGAACAAATTGTTCGCGCTCAGCGGTTCGTCGGTGATCGCCCGGCCCTTCCGCGGAATCGACGGTCGCGTGGTTGGCGTGGTCGGCGTGATCGGCCCGACGCGGTTGAACTATGCGCGAGTCGTGCCCATGGTGGATTTCACCGCCGCAACCCTCTCCCGTCTGATCGGTTGAGCGGCATATAGAACAGACAGAAGAGAATGATGAGCGAAGAGAAGATCGAAACCGCCGAAGACCTGCGCGCCGAGACCGCGGGCGAGGCACCCGAACTGGCCGAGCATGACCGCGTCGCCGCGCTCGAAGCCGAACTGGCCGAGGCCAAATCGGCGGTGATGTACGCGCATGCCGAAGCGCAGAACGTCCGCCGCCGGACCGAGAAGGAAGCCGCCGACGCGCGCACCTATGCCGTCACCAATTTCGCGCGCGACGTATTGTCGGTTGCCGACAATCTCGAGCGTGGGCTGGCCGCGATCCCCGAAGACCTGCGCGGTGACGAGCGGCTGAAGGGGCTGATCGTCGGGCTGGAAGCGACCAAGCGCGAGCTCGATGCGGTGTTCCAGCGCAACGGGATTACGCGGATCGCATCGATGGGCATGGCGCTCGATCCCAACCAGCACCAGGCGATGCTCGAAATCGCCAGCGATCAGCCGGCGGGTACGGTCGTGCAGGAAATGCAGGCCGGATACATGCTCAAGGACCGGCTGTTGCGCCCGGCGATGGTCGCGGTGGCGAAGAAGCCGGAATAATATTCCTCATGCCGGACGTGATCCGGCATCCCGCTTTTTCCAGCAAGCGGCAGCAAAGCGGGACTCCGGATCACGTCCGGGGTGACGACGGGGATTGAGGCACGCTAGAGTGCTCGCATGAACCCCAACCTCACCGCCGACCGGCCAACCTTTGTCAGCCACCTCGAATGCTCGCTGACCGGCGAGCGGTATGAGGCGGATCAGTTGCATGGGCTGTCGCGCGCCGGGCGGCCGCTGCTGGTGCGCTACGATCTGGGCGCGATTCGCAGTTTCCTGCCGCGCGCGATGGTCGAGGCGCGGCCGACCGATCTGTGGCGGTGGCGCGAATTGCTGCCCGTGCGGCGCACCGGGAATGTCGTCAGCCTGGGCGAGATCGAAACGCCGCTGATCCCGATTCCCAAATCCAGCGGCGGGCCCAACGTCCTGGTCAAGGACGAAGGGCGGCTGCCGACCGGATCGTTCAAGGCGCGCGGGCTGGTGATGGCGGTGGCGATGGCCAAGGAGCTGGGCGTCACCAAAATCGCGATGCCGACCAACGGCAATGCCGGCGCGGCGCTGGCGGCCTATGCCAGCCGGGTCGGGATCGAGACGATCGTCTTTTGCCCCGACGACACGCCCGAAATCAACGTCCGCGAAATCGCGCTGCAGGGAGCGCGGGTGTGGCGCGTCAACGGGCTGATCGACGAATGCGGCGCGATCGTCGGGAAGGGCGCGGCGGAGGGGCATTGGTTCGACTTCTCGACGTTGAAGGAGCCGTACCGGATCGAGGGCAAGAAAACGATGGGGCTCGAACTCGCCGCGCAATTCGGCTGGCGCCTGCCCAAGGCGATCTTCTACCCGACCGGGGGCGGGACCGGGCTGATCGGGATGTGGAAGGCGTTTGCCGAGATGGAAGCGCTGGGCTGGATCGGCCCCGAGCGCCCGAAAATGTTTGCAGTGCAGGCCAGCGGTTGCGCGCCGATCGTGAAGGCGTTCGAAGCGGGCGAGGAACATGCCGAACGCTGGGAGGACGCGCACACGATCGCGGCGGGGATTCGCGTGCCCAAGGCGGTCGGCGATTTCCTGATCCTGCGCGCGGTGCGGGAGAGCGGCGGGCGCGCGGTCGCGGTGGGCGATCCGGCGATCATCAACGCCGTTGCGGACTGCGCGAAGAAGGACGGGTTGCTGCTCTGCCCCGAAGGCGGCGCGACGCTCGCGGCCTATCGTCAGGCGGTGAAGGACGGGCTCGTCGATGAAGAGGACGAAGTCGTGCTGTTCAATTGCGCGACAGGGCTGAAATACCCGATGCCCGAGGCGGACGATACGCTCGATAAGGACGGGCCGATCGATTTTGGGGCGCTTTAGGTTACGCCGCGCACATTCCTCGCGTACGCCTCCCCGGCGAAGGCCGGGGCCCAGCTTCGAGCGGCTTATCGGCGAGCATTGTCGGTAGTTACTTCTAACCTCGCGACTGGGCCCCGGCCTTCGCCGGGGAGGCGTGTCTCTTGGGTGAGATAGCCGTCACGGCATCGTCGCTTCCTGCACCATGTCGAACTCGCGCACGCCGCGTGCGCGGCGCGCCGTGTTGACCAGCTCGCGCAGTTTTTCGCGGCGCGCCTGCGCCTGTTCGATGTCGCGGATCACGAACGGGTGGCTGCCGGTGGTTTCGTCGCTCGACAGCAAGGTGATCGTGCCGATCCCGGCCCATTGGTTGATCAGGCTGAAATCGATCCGGATGTCCTTGATCCGGTAGAGTTCGATCTCGTCGATCGATTTGCTGAAGATCCCGCGGTGGAGGATCAGCCTGTCTTCGGTCACTTCGTAGGTGGTGGCGAGGTTCTGGAACCATTTGACCAGAATGATGATAAACCCGACGCCGACGAGGCACAGCAGCAGCGTGCCCCAGCCGAGCAACGTGCCGCGCAGCCATCCCCAGGTCGAGGATCGAAATGTGTCGAGCGTCTGTGGCATGGGTCCCTCCGTTGCGCGGAGTGTAGCGCGGAGTTTTGGAAAGGCGAGGGTTGACGCGGTCGCCCGATCGTCACCCCGGCCGAAGTGCCGGGGTCCGCCGCGCAACTAGCGTCGACTTCAATTGGGGATAGGCAGACCCCGGCACTTCGGCCGGGGTGACGCACGGTGCTAGATCACCTGCGCCCTGTTCTCGTCGCGGTGCTTCTTGAGATATTTCATGAACGGCGTGCCGCCCGTCCCCACATCGGGATCGTTGCCCGCGCCCGAACTCGCCTGCTTGTTGATATAGCTCGCGGCATATTCGAGGTGGCGGCTGCGGAAGCGCGCGACTTGTTCGACGCAGGCGTTGAACGCGTCTTTCAGGCTTTGCGACTGGCCGACCGCGAAGTCGCGCAAGCGGCTCGAGGCCTGCAGATCCTCGATGAACTGGCGGTGTTTGGCCGGGCGGTATTGATGCAGGTCGGCCAGGAACTCGCGCAGTTCGTCATTGGTGTGGACGACCTGAAACAGCGCATCCATCGCCGGCACGATCGAGCTTTGCGAGCCGGTCTGGCCGCGGAACGGCTGGGGATTGCCGCCGAACTTTGCGACCCCTTCGTAGATCAGCCCCTCGGGCATCGCGGGATTGTTCTTCCAGCCATGGATGTAGGGGCGGACGCGGTTATAATAGATGTAGGGATCGCACTTCTCGACCATCCGGTCGAAGATCGCATTGGCCTCGTCCCACACATGGTTCATCTCGACCAGCATCGGCTCGACCGCCGCTGCATCGCCGGCATCGCTCGTGCGCACCAGCTTCACCGCCAGGTCGAGCGCGCGGCCTGCCACGGCTTCGATCGCGACATGCACCAGCACGAACCAATTCTCGTCCTGACCGCCGTAAAAATTCTGGTCCATCGCGATATTGTCGAGCGTGACGCCGCCCGCTTTGTCGACGCGGTACCAATTGTCGAGCACGTAGCCGGCGTAATTCATCACCGGCGGAAAGCCGATATGGTCGCTGAGCTTGACCAGCGGCTGGGCGAGCGTGACCGGCAGGTAAGCGGGGGGCGTCGCTTCGCCCCAGACATAGGCTTGCGCGAGGAACGAATAGCGCACCATCGCGACGCCGATCTCGGCTTCGCTGGCGCTGCTCAGGAACGCGTCGATATCGGGGATCGGCAGCGAATTCAGAAAGTGGCGCACGCGCCCGGTGGTGAGCAATTCGGAGAGCGTCGCAGCGGCCTCTTCGACCTCGGCGAAATCGTCGGGAAGGGTGACCTCGTCGATTTCGGTCTGCGCCAGATAGCCGCGTGTCGCCGACAGGCCGTAATGGGCCAGATCGTGGATTGGCATTTCGTTCCTCGTCCCTGCGGAATATAGTTTCTTGTGAAACCTTCCTAGCGAGGGGCGGGCGCTTACGCCACCCCGTGCCCGTCTTGATGCGACGGTTGGAACGGCAGGATCGTCCTGAGTTGCGCCAGCGGCGGCGCCCCCGCGAACAGCCCGCCTTGGCCCAGCAAGAAAGCGTGGCGGACGATCTCCGCCTGTTGCTCCAGCCCGTAGCGCTTGAGCTCCCACCCCGGCTTCACGGCATAATCGTAGCGCGCCCACGGCACGCGTTTGAACGGCAGGAAAATGCCCGATTGATGCTGCCAGATATGCACCATTTCGTGAATGAAGAGCCCCTGCACGCCCAGATCGGCATGGCTGAAATCGTCGCGATAGGCGGTGCCGTGCGGGTGGAAATGGATTCGCCCGCGCGGGGACATCACGACGTCCTTCGGCTGAAAGAACGCCCATTTGCCCAGCACGATTTCGACTTGCCCGTAATCGATCGCGCCGCCGAACACCGACCGCGACAGCTCGATTTCAGCTGCCGTCAGGGGGCGGGCTTGCGTCATTGCCCGGGCGCGTCGTCCGCCGGGCCGACGACCCTGGCCTGCGTGTCGACCGATTGACCGCTCGCGAAGGTCAATTTGAGAGTGATCGTGCTGCCTGCCTTCACGTCCGGTTTCATGCCGAACAACATGACATGCTTGCCGCCGGGGGCAAACGCGACGCTGCTGCCGGCGCGCACCGCGACCAGCTTGACCGGGGCCATCGACATCATCCCGCCCATCTTCATGCTCTCATGCATTTCGCTGCGCGCAGCGGCGGGGGTGGAAACACCGGTCAGCGTCGTGTCCCTGGGCCCGGCGGCGATCGTGAAATAGGCTGCCGACGGGTTGGCGGGAACGGCCGAAAGCCGCACCCACGCGCCGGTGACGCTCGTCTCTTGCGCAGGCTGGCACGCCGATAACACAAGGATTGCGGGGACCAGCAGCAGCACACTCTTCATCATGACTCGTCCGACATTGGGATAATTGCTTAGCTCCCTAGGCAACGGCAAATCTTGCGGCAAGCGAAAGCCCCCCTATATCCCGGTTCATTGGACGCTGATGCAGCCTCTCGTGAGGGGCATCGGCATGGGTTTATTTTGCATGATAGGGGCCGAACGAGGACCATGGCTAAAGTAATCGGAATTGATCTCGGGACCACCAACAGCTGCGTCGCAGTGATGGAGGGCGGCAAGCCCAAGGTGATCGAAAACGCAGAGGGTGCACGCACCACGCCGTCGATCGTCGCCTTCGCCAAGGACGGCGAACGGCTGATCGGTCAGCCGGCCAAGCGCCAGGCGGTGACCAACCCCGATTCGACCGTGTTCGCGGTCAAGCGCCTTATCGGGCGCCGCTTCGACGATCCGATCACCAAGAAGGACACCGAGCTGGTGCCGTACGCGATCGTCAAGGGATCGAACGGCGACGCCTGGGTCAAGGCCGGTGGCACCGATTACAGCCCGTCGCAGATTTCGGCGTTCATCCTGCAGAAGATGAAGGAAACCGCCGAATCGTATCTGGGTGAGACCGTCACGCAGGCGGTGATCACGGTTCCCGCCTACTTCAACGACGCGCAGCGTCAGGCGACCAAGGACGCCGGGCAGATCGCCGGCCTCGAAGTGCTGCGCATCATCAACGAGCCGACCGCGGCGGCGC
>JAZJYW010000018.1:0-8694 GCA_040390165.1 Pseudomonadota bacterium
TTCAAGGGCGAGATGTTCTTCTTCGGCGCCGAGACGGTGATGGAGATCACCGTCGTCAACGACGAGGTTCGTCGCTCCATCCCTGGCGATTTTGGCAGGGAGAAAGCAATGGCCTGGTATTTCCTGGGCGGCGGTAACAGCATGCCGGCCGGCGGCGCGTAGCGCCGTCCGACGACATGGGATTTACTCCCATGTCGTCCAAGTCACAGAAAGGGCGGTCCCAGCAATGGGGCCGCCCTTTTTTGCCCGCCCAAGACCGGGCATTGATCCTGTTGCCGCTTCGCCCCAACAGTGGCGCAGCGCCGAATCTCCCAAGCCGCGACCGCTTGCGAGGGTCAGGTTACCGCTAGGCTTCGCTCGGCTTCGATATAGAGCTCGTCCGGTCGAGGCAGAACAAGGGTGCGGTCAATCGCCGTAAATATATCTTCTCGGGCGAGAACAACGACGCCATGCTCCCTAGCGGCTTGGCGGCCGGCAGCGACTTCGGCCTGCGTCATAGAGGTAACCATGACCGGCAGAACTTTCAGGTGCCGGTTGTTGGACTTTTCAAGCCGTTCGCGCACAGCTGCGGCGCGCGCGACTAGTCTTTCGAGTTTGCTTTCGCCCTTGATCTGACCGGTGGTGCATTCGACGACGACATAGTGTTCGGTCGGCGTTGTCGCGATAAGGTCAGGGCCATCCTGCAGTCGTTTTGTCGCGCCCAAATGGAGAACACTGAATCCTAGCATCCACAAAAGCCACGCCACCGCGGTTTCTAGGTCGCGAGCATACTTATTGTCCTTGGGAGCGCACATATCACGTAACAACTCTAGGTCCGGATCGAATCGTTCATACGTCGCGCGCCGGGAATTCTGGGCGACCGTCGGATCGTTGAACCATCGGTGCTGATGAGTAACTCCGCGATATCGTGCATAGCAGTGTAGAACCGCGGCAGGGGGAACTTCGACCGTAGCGCTTCCGCGTTGAGCTTTATTAACGTTGGACCACACCAGTTGGTCGCCCGATAGCGCATCGCGAACGACGACTTGTCCCTTGTCGTAAAGCCGATATCCGATCGAAACTTGGCGCGTGTCGAGGCCCGGCGCTGCGAATATGGCGAGTTCGATATTTGTCCCAACAACCTTGCAACCAAAATCCATCGCTACGACGTCACTTGCCACTGCTTCGAAGAGGCAGGCCGGCTCGACCAGTGGGCCTAGGCCGAAGTCCTGACATAGTTCCGTCAGACTATCGTATGGTGGGCTCGCTGCCTTTAGATCCCAATCGAGGGGAGCGTGATTCAAAGGCGCACGCTGATCATCACCGCGTACTTGCAGCACAGCAGCCCGATTCTGCTGCTCCAACGCTTCTGGATGAAGGGGAAGGAACTGGGCTGCATAGGTTCCTTCGTGTCGGGGAGGAAAAAGGAGTTCTCCACTCGGCGAAGTAAGTCGCCCTGCCAGAATATCTTCGATAAATTCGCGCGGCGACTTCCCAACATCGGTAAGTCTGAAACTTTCTGCGGCCACGTCGTTCCAGACGAAGCGGCGCGGTTCAAAATCAACGCTCTGTAACGCGAGCCGCAGCCTCGCTTTTACGACGAAACGAACGCCGTCGCGCGCCCACGATACATAGGTAACGGTTGGAATCATCGCGTGTTCGAACGCTTCAGTTACGCGGAAAAACTCCTCGACGGCTGCGGTATTGCTCATTGGGTCAGATGATCACGTCGTTGGCGCTGAGACAAGTGTAGTTCACTTGTCCGGTTAGCATTGGTGGCGACAGCCCGGTCACTTGACCATACGTCAAATGCACCCGGTCCGCTAACGGCCCAAATTCGGCCATCAGGTTGCCTGTTGCACGTCCGCTAACCACCAACATCGGCCCCACACAAAAACCCTTCCAATGTAGGATTTCGCGTGTCAGCGTGGCGATGCGCTCTTTCTCATCACTGGCCCCAACCTCGTCCGCGGCGCACCGCACGACGTGACGAACCCCGTGACCTTTGTGACCTTTGGCGGCGCGCCCGGTCGTCGGGGACGAGGCAGAAAATGATCGTGATAGTGTGAAGCCAGTGTCAACTTTGGCCGCTCAGGCGACTTTGCGCTCCGCCACTTGCGGGTGCATCATCGCCCCGCCGTCGAGCCGGAACGGCGCCATCTTGGCGCCCTGCCCGCGGTCGATGCCGATCATGTGCGCGGCGGTTGCGACGCCGGCCACGCCGACATTTTCGCCCCAGCGATACTCGGCCTTCATCGCCATCACCGGCACGAACCATGGTTTGCCGTCGATCGTCATGACGTTGATATTCTCGCGCGGCAGCATCGCCATGCCCGACAGCTCGATCTCCGCGCCCACGGCTAGCGCGAACGGCGTCACGACCGGCGTCGCGATCTCGGCGGCGAAGATCATCTGAAGGTCCGCCGCCTGGCGCGCGCTCGCGCTGAGCATGTAGATCCCGAGCCGGATATCGCGCGCATCGGCCTGGCCCGCATTGCGCACGACGACGCGGTAATCGACCGCGGCGCTGGTCAGATTGGTGCCCGCGCGCCGGGGGATCAATATGATCTCGATCCTCGGCTCGGCGCCGTCATGCACGCGCCGTCGCGTGCGCGACGGTACGGTAAGGAGCCCCTTCAGCGGCGTGTCGAGCCGGAGTTCGTCGATCGCCGGCGCCGGTGGCGCGGGTGCGGCGGGTTCGACCGGTGCTTCTTCGGCCAGTTCGTCGCGGCGACGACGGCGACCGAACAGGAAATAGAGCGCGCCAAGCACGGCCAGAATCCCGACGCCGATGGCGATCATCGTGTCGCGCGAAATGCCCGAAGCGGGTTGGTCGACGGATACCGGAGCATCGACAGGTGCGGGCGTGGCGCTGGCCGTCGGCACCGGCGGTGGGGCCGCAGGAAGCGACGAGGCCTGGGGCGTCGGCGATGACGCCGGCGGCGTCGCCTGGGGAGTCGCGCTCGGGCTTGCTACTGGCCGCGTCGGGCGGGCGCCGGTCGTCGCAGGCGCCGGAACCGTGGCGGCAACCGGCGGGGGCGTCACAATCGGCGACGCGCTGGGCGTCGGCACCGGAGTCGGCGTCGGCCGGCTGAGCGGCGCGACGATCGGTCCGGAGGGCGGCGGCGCGGGCGTCGGCGTCGGCTTGGGCGGCAGGTTGAAATTGTCGAGACCCGGTCGCGATTGCGGCGCAGCCGAATTCGACTGGGCGACCGCCGCCATCGGCAGCATCGCCCCCGCCGCGAGCAACCAGCCCGCACGTCTCGAAACCCTCAAACCCCTCATCGCCGTCACGTCTGCTCGATCTTACCTGAACCCGCGCCGAATGCGGCGCGTGGTCGCCCTAGCGCAACACCTGCGGCGGGGCGAGCGGAACCACCGGCAGCCACACCATGCTCGGCGTCTTTCCGCCACGCATGATCGTCACCGTCGCCTTTTGATAGTCCGCCTTCTTCGCGAAGAAGATGTTGGGGACGAACTTCTGCGGGTTGCGGTCGTACAGCGGGAACAGGCTCGACTGGATCTGGATCATGATCCGGTGGCCGGGCTGGAAGACGTGGTTCACCGTCGGCAGGCGGAATTTATATTCCTGCACCTGGCCCGCAGGGATCGCGGTCGGGTTGGAGAAGCTCTGGCGATAGCGGCCGCGGAAGATGTCGAGGCTGATCGCCAGCTGATACCCGCCCATTTTCGGGTCGGCGGCATTTTCGGGGAAAACGTCGATCACCTTGACCACGAAGTCGCCGTCGGTGCCCGTCGTCTTGGCGAACAGGTCGGCGATCGGCGCGCCCGAGACGCGGACCGCCTTGTCGAGCACCGGCATTGTGTAGCTCAGCACGTCGGGCCGCCCGTCGACCCCGCGCTGGTCGCTGACCAGCCAGTCGCCCCAGCGCCCGTCGTTGAAATTGACCGGGCGCGGCAAGTGCGGGACCGGCTTCGCCGGATCGGAGACATAGCTATCGCCGCCTTCGGCCGCAGCAGCGAAGCTCAGCCCGTCATTCGCCTGAAGGTAGATCGGCGTGAGCGGCGACGGGCACCCCTTCTCGCACGCGAGCGGCCAGTCGCTGAAACGATCCCAATGGTTTTCGCCAGTGTTGTAGATCGTCGCCGCGGGCAACGTCACCGGCGGACCGTCCTTCAGATATTGGTTGAACAGCGGCAGCACCATGTCCTCGCGGAATTGTTCGGCGGTATCGCCCTTCCAGTTGAACGGCCCCAGGCTCTTGCCTTCGCGGTTGACCTGGCTGTGCCGCCACGGCCCCATGACGAGGAAATTGTTGCCGATCTTGCCGACGCCCTTCAGCGCTTCCCAGCTGTGCACCGCGCCCCACATATCTTCCTGATCCCACAACCCCTGTTCCCAGATCGTCGGGATGTTCGACGGGTTGACCGTGATCAGCTTGTCGAGCGCCTGTCCCGACCAGAAGCTATCATACGCCGGGTGCCCCGACATGCGGTTCCAATAGGGTAATTGGTCGTAGCCCGACTTCTTCGCCCACTCGCCGGCCGAGCCGATATCGCGGAAATTGTCGTAATCGTCCCACCCGCCGGTGGGCGGCGCCTTGCCCTCACCCTTGTAGCCGGTCTGCCCGCCGAGCCAGGCGATGTTGGCGAGGCGGAACGCACCGTAATGGAACCAGTCGTCGCCCATCCAGCCATCGACCATCGGGCTTTCGGGCGCGGCAACCTTGAGCGCAGGATGCGGCGCGAGCAGCGCCATCACCACGGTAAAGCCTTCGTAGGACGACCCGATCATGCCGACCTTGCCGTTCGATTCGGGCAGGTTCGCCTTGTTCACCAGCCAGTCGATCGTGTCGTAGGCGTCGGTGACGTGATCGACCTTGGTATCGTTGAGCGGGCCCTTGACCGGGCGCGTCACGACATAGCCGCCCTCCGACCCATATTTGCCGCGAATGTCCTGATAGACCCGGATATAGCCGTTGCGCACGAACATCTCGTCGGCCAGCGGCAGCGTCGCGAGCATCGAATTGCTCTCGGCGCGCTTGGCGCGGCCCTTCGCGTTGTAGGGCGTGCGAGTCAGCACGATCGGCGCGTTCACCGCGCCCTTGGGGATGACGATCACCGTGTAGAGCTTGGTCCCGTCGCGCATCGGCACCATCACTTCGCGCTTGATGTAATCGGCGTTGGCGGTGACCGAGGGCGGGGTGAACTTGTCGGGAACGTCGTTGCCGTTGGGCGGCCAGTTGGGCGCTTGCTGAGCGAGGGCGGGCGTGAGCGCGAAAGCGAACAGCGGCAGGAGCGCCAACTTCTTGATCATGAACGAATGACTCCGCGAAGGGTATGAACCGTCCTAGGCCGCTGTAGGGGCGGCGATCAAGGCGGATCGTCGTCGCACGCGAAAACGCCCGCCCCGTTTGCACGGGGCGGGCGCTCTCCCGCCTCAAGGGCGTGGGATCAGGCGTGGACGGCTTCGCCCTGAAGCTCGGCGCCGACATTGTCGTGCATCGACGACCGGCTGAGCTCGATCGGTTCGAGCACGGTGCCCTCCTCCGGCGTCACGCCGACCAGGAACGATGCCGAGGTGCGGCCTTCGCTGCCGTCCGCCATCGTATAGCGGGCATCGGCTACCACCACGGGACGGAACGAGGAGGGCAAATTCTCGCCCATGTCCGCCTTGAGCAGCGCCAGCGTGGCGTCGATGCGCTTGCCTTCGCCCGGCTTGATCGTGACCGGATCGGTGGTCGCGTCCGACGGCGGGTTGATCAGCAGCTTTTCCATTTCTGCGCGGCGGACATCGCCCGACAGCAGGAATGTCGAGATGCGGACGTCCTTGGCCGACACCGACCCCGAGTTACCGACGGTCAACTCGATCTCGACCAGCGCCTCATCGACATTGGTACCGGCGCGGACCGGACGCATCGCGAATTCGAGCCACGGACGCTCGGCCACCGGCGCGGTGCCCGACGTCAGCTCGGCAACCTCTGCCGCAGCGGGTTCGCTGACATGCACTTCATCGGGAGCGGCGATGACCGGTTCGATCGCGCCGGCATTGGCGTTGGCCTTGGCCTTGCCGCGCGCGACTTCGGGTTCCTTGCGCGGCTGCACCTTGGCGACGGGAAGCGGTGCGACGACCGGCGCGACGGCGACGGGCTCGACATAGGGCTCCTCGACATAGGACGGCTCGTCATAGGCGTATTCGTCGCGACGGCGGCGCAGCGCGAACAACGCGCCGAACACGATCGCCAGGCCAGCGACACCCGCGGCGATCCACGCCCAGAGCGGGAAGGTTGTGGTCGTCGTATTGCTCTGTGCCGAATCCGCCGCGACCGGCGCGGGCTGGTCGACCGGCGCAGCGGCAGGAGCCGGCGGCGGCGTTACCGCGACGGGGTCGGGGGCGGCAGGCCGCGGCGCGGGGGCAGCGGTCGTGGTTGTGGCCCGACTACGCGTTACCGTGCGCGTCGCGGCGCGCGTGGCGGTGGGGCGCGACGCGGCGCGGGGAGCTGCACGCGGCGCGGCTGGCTCAGCCGCAGCCGCAGCTGCGGGCGTGCCATCGGGCACGGTCCGGGCGATCGGGGGGATCGTTACCGAGGCGGCACGCGGCGGCGTCACGACAGGCGCGGGAGCCGCGGGGGCCGTGGTCTGGGGCGGCGCGGCCTGCGGCGTTTCCTGGGCCAGGGCCGGGGTTGCTACGAGCGCGGTGGCGGCGAAGAACGGCGCCAGTGCGCGGGCGGTGCGGGGGCTAAGTTGCTGTTTCATAACGTGGCCTCAATGAAGGGAACCCGAGTCGGGTTCCTCGTTTCGTCGCCGACCGAAGGAACCAGTTTCCGGGACGAGCCGAGCAACCCGTTGAATCAACTACTTAAAAATACGCCTGATTTTGCACCATTAATTTCAAATTTAGGTCGTCGCAGGTTTGACAGTCTCCAACACGCTCCCTATATCGCGCTCTCCACCACAGCTTTCGGGAAATGACACGGCGTCGCGCACTGTGTCGGCACGAATGGAAAGCTGCTGGTTCATACGACGCTGAGAAGCTGCCTGTCCTGTTCCGGTAACGTGAATGGGGTGCGCGGCTTTTTTGCGTCGTTTTGCACGCCCGACCCCGGGGCTCCGGGGACGACATTCTGGCTGATGAGGCAATTATCTCCATGGCGACCAAAGCAATCGAAGGCGCGACCGCAAAGCGGCGCATCCGCAAGGTCTTCGGCAACATCCACGAAGTGGTACAGATGCCGAACCTGATCGAGGTTCAACGCGAATCCTACGAACAGTTCCTGCGCAGCGATCCTTCGATCGGCTACGTGTCCGGCCTGGAAAAGACGCTGCGCAGCGTCTTCCCGATCCGCGACTTCGCCGGCACCGCCGAGCTCGACTTCGTCAATTACGAGCTCGAACCCCCCAAGTTCGATACCGACGAGTGCCGCCAGCGCGGCATCACTTATGCGGCGCCGATGCGCGTTACCTTGCGCCTGATCGTGTTCGAGGTGGATCCCGATACCGAAGCCCGCTCGGTGCTCGATATCAAGGAGCAGGACGTCTATATGGGCGACATGCCCCTGATGACGGGCAACGGCACCTTCATCATCAACGGCACCGAACGCGTGATCGTGTCGCAGATGCACCGTTCGCCGGGCGTGCTGTTCGACCATGACCGCGGCAAGACGCACGCATCGGGCAAGTATCTCTTCGCCGCGCGCGTGATCCCGTATCGCGGGTCGTGGCTCGATTTCGAATTCGACGCCAAGGACATCGTCAACGTCCGCATCGACCGCAAGCGCAAGCTGCCGGTCACCGCGCTGCTCTACGCGCTGGGGATGAACTCGGAAGAGATCCTCAACCACTTCTACAACACCGTGATCTTCGTGCGTGGCCAGGGCGGCTGGATCATCCCGTTCGCGGCCGAGAACTGGCGCGGCCAGAAGCCGATGTTCGACATCATCGACGCCAAGACCGGCGAAGTGATCTTCCCGTCGGGCCAGAAGATTTCGCCGCGCGCCGCCAACAAGGCGCAGAAGGACGGTCTGGAATCGCTGCTGATCCCGACCGAGGAAATCTTCGGCCGCTATTCGGCGTTCGATCTGATCAACGAAAAGACCGGCGAGATTTATATCGAGGCGGGCGACGAACTGTCGGCCGAGAACCTCGAGATCCTCGACAAGGCCGGGATCGAGAAGCTCGAACTGCTCGACATCGACCATGTCTCGACCGGCGCGTGGATCCGCAACACGCTCAAGGCCGACAAGGCCGAAGAGCGCGAGCAGGCCCTCAGCGACATCTATCGCGTGATGCGCCCCGGCGAACCGCCGACGCTCGAAACCGCCGAAGCTTTGTTCTCGGGTCTGTTCTTCGACCCCGAGCGCTACGACCTGTCGGCCGTGGGCCGCGTCAAGCTCAACATGCGCCTCGACCTCGATGCCGAGGACACCGTCACGACGCTGCGCAGCGAGGATATCCTCGCGGTGATCAAGACGCTCGTCGACCTGAAGGACGGCAAGGGCGAAATCGACGACATCGATAACCTCGGCAACCGCCGTGTCCGCTCGGTCGGCGAATTGCTTGAGAACCAGTATCGCGTCGGCTTGCTCCGCATGGAGCGCGCCGTGAAGGAGCGCATGTCGTCGGTCGACGTGTCGACGGTGATGCCGAACGATCTGATCAACGCCAAGCCGGCGGTTGCCGCGGTCCGCGAATTCTTCGGCTCGTCGCAGCTGTCGCAGTTCATGGATCAGACCAACCCGCTCTCCGAAGTGACGC
>JAZJYW010000019.1:0-27162 GCA_040390165.1 Pseudomonadota bacterium
GGCGTCAGGTCGAGGATGTAGAAGCGGTTGATCCAGGGCGGGAAGATCACCAGCGGGATCGCGAGCACGTCCTCGGTCGTCGGCGAATATTGGATCAGTTCGTAGAGCGGGGTGCGGTGGATCACCTTGCCCGGGGTGGTCGCAATATTACGCCCGACTTCGAACGCATCCGCATCGGTATGCGTCAGCTGCCCCCGCGTCAGGTCGCCGAGCATATTGCCCAGACCTTTGAGCAGATTCTCGCCGCGAGTCTCGATCGTCTTCTGGATCACGTCGGGGTTGGTCAGCGCAAAGTTGGACGGGCTCATCGCATCGACGAACGCCTGCGTCGCGAACCGCAACTGCTCGCGCTGCTTCGGATCGAGCCCGTCGATCGCATCGACTTGTTTGAGCAAGTGATCGGAGACCATCAGATAGGATTGGCGGATCCAGTCGAACACCGGCGTCTGCCACGCCTCGCTCTTGAACCTCTTGTCGGTGACCGCCGCACCGGCCGTATCGCTCACGAACCTGGGATCGAGGAAACGCTGCCATAATTTGAGGTTGTCGGCCCAGAATTCGCCGATCTGCGCCATCGCCGCGGGTTCGTGGAGACCGGTCATTGCCGGCACCGCATCGCCCAGCCCGTATTCGAGCATCATCTGCTGCGCCCGGCCCATCACCCAGGTCCAGTGCTGCATGTCCTCGAGACTGGGCGTGGTCGGCTGATCGGCCATGGCATCCTCTGATTATCGACTCCTTCTAGCCCAGCCGGTCATCCCAGCGAAAGCTGGGATCGTGTGCCGAATTAATTCTCTTGCGGCCCCAGCTTTCGCTGGGGTGACGGAATAGGCTATGGCTGTCTGCGAAGGGAACGCCGAGTGTCCGACGAATTCTACCGCATCAAACGCCTGCCGCCCTATATCATCGCCGAGGTCAACGCGATGCGAGCGGCGGCGCGCGCGAGCGGCGAGGACATTATCGACCTCGGCATGGGCAACCCCGATCTGCCGCCGCCCGACCATGTCATCGAGAAACTGATCGAAGTCGCGCGCAAGCCCGACGCGCACGGTTATTCGCAATCGCGCGGGATTCCGGGCCTGCGCAAGGCCCAGGCGAATTATTATGCACGCCGCTTCGGGGTCGATGTCGATCCCGAAACCGAAGTCGTCGTGACGATGGGGTCGAAAGAAGGGCTCGCCAGTCTCGCCACCGCGATCACCGCGCCGGGCGACGTCGTGCTCGCGCCCAACCCGAGCTATCCGATCCACACCTTCGGCTTCATCATCGCCGGCGCGACGATCCGCGCGGTGCCGACCACGCCCGACGAACATTATTTCGAAGCGCTCGACCGCGCGATGGCGTTCACCGTGCCGCGCCCCAGCGTGTTGGTGGTCAATTACCCGTCCAACCCCACCGCCGAAACGGTCGACCTCGCTTTCTACGAGCGGCTGGTCGCATGGGCCAAGGAGCATGAGGTCTGGATCATCAGCGATCTGGCCTATTCCGAACTCTATTACGACGGCAACCCGACCGTCTCGATCCTGCAAGTCAAGGGCGCGAAGGACGTCGCGATCGAATTCACCTCGCTCAGCAAGACCTATTCGATGGCGGGCTGGCGGATGGGGTTCGCGGTCGGCAACAAGAAGCTGATCGCGGCGATGACACGCGTCAAATCGTACCTCGATTATGGCGCCTTCACCCCGATCCAGGCGGCCGCCTGCGCCGCGCTCAACGGCCCGCAGGACATCGTCGAAAAGAACCGCCTGCTCTATCACAAGCGCCGCGACGTGCTGGTCGAGAGTTTCGGCCGCGCCGGGTGGGACATTCCGCCGCCGCCCGCGTCGATGTTCGCCTGGGCGCCGCTCCCCCCGGCGCTCGCGCACTTAGGTAGCCTTGAGTTCTCCAAACAATTGCTGACTCACGCCAAGGTCGCGGTTGCGCCAGGGGTGGGCTATGGGGAAAATGGCGAAGGGTTCGTTCGAATTGCGATGGTCGAGAACGAACAGCGCCTGCGCCAGGCCGCGCGCAACGTCCGCAAATACCTGCAATCGATGGGCGTCAACACGCCCAGCGCAAAGGCGGGCTGACCGGCCGACCGCCGGCCAGGCCGCATGATCATCAACCCGCTTTATTCGATCGCCGGCATTTTCGTCGGGCTGATCGTCGGGCTGACCGGGGTCGGCGGCGGGTCGCTGATGACGCCGTTGCTCGTGCTCGTCTTCGGTTTTCACCCCGTAACGGCGGTCGGCACCGATCTGCTCTATGCCTCCGCCACCAAGGCGGTGGGGACCAGCGTCCATGGCTGGCGCGGGACGGTCGACTGGAAGGTGGTGCGGCGGCTGGCGATGGGCAGCGTGCCCGCGACGATCCTGACGATCCTTGCGCTCCATTATGGCCCGCCGCAATCGAAGGACACCGGTCAGGCGATTCAGATCGTGCTGGGCGTGACCCTGATCCTGTCGGCGGTCGCGGCGATTTTCCGCCAGCGGCTGGTCGGGTGGCTCAAACCGCGGTTCGACGCGATGAGCGACCGCAGGCATCATGGCCTGACCGCCCTGCTCGGCGTGACGCTCGGCGTGCTGGTCTCGCTGACCTCGGTCGGCGCGGGCGCGCTGGGGATGACCGCGCTGCTGATCCTCTATCCGCACATTCCGATCAACCGGCTGGTCGGATCCGACATCGCGCACGCCGTGCCGCTGACCTTGCTCGGCGGGATCGGGCATTGGTGGCTGGGATCGGTCGATTTTTCGCTGCTCGCGTCGCTGCTGATCGGGTCGGTCCCGGGGATCATCATCGGCAGCGTCATCGCCAGCCGCGTTTCCGACCGCGTGCTGGGGCCGGTGCTGGCGGTCATTCTGGCGATCATCGGCGTGCGGTTGCTGTTCTGACGACCGTGTGGTTGACCGCAACGCCACCGCGCGGCATCGCGCGCCGATGACCCGCGATGGCTTTATCTTTTCCACGGCCTTCAAGGTCCGTTATGCCGAGATCGACGGGCAAAAGGTCGTCTTCAATTCGCGCTACCTCGAATATGTCGATGTCGCGGTGAGCGAATTCTGGGAGTGGACCGGGGTCGGCGCGGCGCTGGGCGCGACGTGGGACGACACCGAATTCCACGTCCGCCGCGCCGAACTCGATTACCTCAAGCCGTTCGTGCTCGGCGATACCGTGCGCATCTGGGTGCGGATCGAGCGGATCGGCAATTCGAGCATCACCCAGCGCTTCGAGATGACGAACGAGGCGACCGGCGACCTGCATTGCGCGGTCGATATGGTGGTCGTGAACGTCCATCTGCCGACCGGCAAACCCGCGCCGATTAGTGACGCAGTGCGGCAATTTATCGGCAAATTGCCCGGCTGATCCTATTCGGCGGCTTGCTGGACGGGGTCGATCTCGCCGACGACGTCCTCGGGCAACGCCCACAGCAAGTCGCCTTTGCCCAGCGCGCGGCCGTCATGCGACAGCACCTGGACCGGCTGGATTCGCCGCATGTCGCGCGCATCGACCAGGACCGGCGTGGCCGCCATGCCAGTCTCCCAGCGTTCGCCCCATTGGCGCAGCGCGACCATCGTCGGGAGCAGGGCGAAGCCCTTGTCGGTCAGCATATACTGGATCTTGCGGCGATCCTCGGGCAGCGCCTCGCGCGTCAGGATTTCATGTTCGACCAGCCTTGCCAGCCGGTTAGCCAGGATATTGCGGGCGATCCCCAGTTCGGACTGATATTCCTCGAAATGGTGCAGGCCGTTGAACGCCGCACGCAGTATCATGAAGCTCCAGCGTTCGCCCATCGCTTCGAGCGCTGCCGGCAGGCTGCATTCGACGAGGTCGCGAAGCGGCTCTCTCAGATGTCCGCCCATGATCCAAAATCCTCTCGTGTATCCGAAGGTTACTGCATTTCCAGCGTCATGAAAATGCCATGAACATTTTAAGTTGCAAGTGGCTACCTAATGCACTAGGTAGTGATTCGCAACCTATTGTGCGTTGCACCCTACGAAGGAGGAAAACATGTCCCGTCTAATCGCTTTCACCGGCGCACTCGTCATCAGCACACTGATGGTCGGGACCGCCGCCACCGCGCAGCCCCAGGGCCCCGGCTATTACGCCGCCACCCCTGTCGAGGCGCCGTCCAAGACCAGCGTCATCACCCGCGAAACGCTGTGGAAGTTCCGTGACGGCGCGTTCACCGCGTCGAAGCAGCCCGAGCGTGACCTCATCCTGTGCCAGCTCGTGGCCCAGCGCGTCGGCAAGCTCGCCTCGTTCACCGCCGGCGGCCAGGCGCTCGACGCCGACTCGCTCGCTAAGTGCAACGCCAAGGCAGACTGACACTATCCCCTTGTTGGCCGCGGGCTTAACCCGCTCGCGGCCAACATTTTGTTGCAAAGCAACGCGCTCACGCCCCATCTAGGGCATAATGTTACGCCAGTACGAACTCGTCGATCGCGTCCTTAGCTACGATCCCGAAGCCGACGAGGCCCTGCTCAACCGCGCGTACGTTTTTTCGCTTCAGGCGCACGGCAGCCAGAAGCGCGCCTCGGGCGACCCCTATTTCAGTCACCCGATCGAAGTCGCCGGCATCCTGACCGACCTTCACCTCGATGCCGAGACGATCGCCACCGCGATTCTGCACGACACGATCGAGGATACCGTCGCCACCCCCGAGCAGATCGAAAAGCTGTTCGGCGCCAATGTCGCGCGGATGGTCGATGGGGTGACCAAGCTCAGCAAGATCGAAGCACAGACCGAGAGCGAACGCGCCGCCGAAAATCTGCGCAAATTCCTGCTGGCGATGTCCGACGACATTCGCGTGCTGCTGGTCAAACTGGCCGACCGGTTGCACAACATGCGCACGCTCCACCACATCGCCAATCCCGACAAGCGCAAGCGCATCGCGCGCGAGACGATGGATATCTACGCCCCGCTGGCCGAGCGGATCGGCATGTACGAGTTCATGAAGGAGATGCAGACGCTCGCCTTCGCGCAGCTCGAGCCAGAGGCGTATCAGTCGATCGAAAAGCGCCTGCTGCTGCTCAAGGAGGGCGGCGACCGGATCGCGAAGATCGGATCGGGGCTCAAGCTCCTGCTCTCCCGCCAGGGCGTCGACGCCGACATTTCGGGGCGCGAAAAGCACCCCTATTCGATCTGGAAGAAGATGGGCGAACGCCACATCAGCTTCGAACAGCTCTCCGACGTGATGGCATTCCGCGCGATCGTGCCGACCGAGGAGGATTGCTACCGCGCGCTCGGCATCATTCACCGCCGCTGGCCGTTCGTGCCGGGGCGGTTCAAGGATTATATCTCGACCCCCAAGCGCAACGGCTATCGCTCGCTCCACACCAGCGTGATGCATGCCGGCGACACGCGCGTCGAAATCCAGATCCGCACCGCGGAAATGCACGGCGAGGCCGAATACGGGCTCGCGGCGCACTGGGCGTACAAGACCGGCAAGGTCCGCGCCGACACTCAGCACAGCTGGATCAGCGACCTCGTCGAAATCCTCGAAACCGCCGACACGCCCGAGGAACTGCTCGAACACACCAAGATGGCGATGTATCAGGATCGCATCTTCGCCTTCACCCCGAAGGGCGAGCTCTACCAGCTGCCCAAGGGCGCGACGCCGATCGATTTCGCCTATGCGGTCCACACCGATCTCGGCGATCAGGCGGTCGGTGCGAAGATCAACGGGCGCCACGTGCCCTTGCGCACGGTGATCGAAAATGGCGATCAGGTGCAGATTTTGCGGTCGAAAGCGCAGACGCCGCAGCCCAACTGGCTCAACTTCGCGATTACGGGCAAGGCGCGCGCCGCGATCCGCCGCACGCTGAGGATCAGCGAGCGCAAGGAAACGCTGACATTGGGGCGCAAGCTGTACGACGAAATCGTCCAGCGCCTCCCCGCCCCGCTCAGCGTCAATGCCGTCAAGACCGCGCTCAAGAAGCTCAAGCTCGCCGACGAGGACGCGCTGATCGAAGCGGTCGCGCGGCGCCGCATCACCGATGCCGAATTGATGGAAGCGCTGATGCCGGGCTCCGCCAGCAGCGACGCCGGGCGCGCGCTGCCGCAGCAATCCTCGGCGATCTCGATCACCGGGCTGACCCCCGGGGTCGCCTATACGCTGGGCGAGTGCTGCCACCCGGTGCCGGGCGACCGCATCGTCGGGCTGCGTCGCCCGGGCGAGGGGATCGAAGTCCACCGCATCGATTGCGAGACGCTCGCCGCATCGGACGATGCCGACTGGGTCGATCTGGCGTGGGGCGACAAGGCCGAGGGCGGCACCGCGCGGATCGAAGTCACGCTGAAGAACGAACCCGGCGCGCTGGGCACGATCTCGACGATCATCGGCCAGCACCGCGCCAACATCCTCAACATCCGCTTCGACACCAGCGATACCGGGTTCCACACCAACCAGATCGACCTCGAGGTGCGCGATACGGCGCATCTGGAGAAATTGATGGCGGCGCTGCGCGCGGCGGACGCGGTGAATGCGGTGACGCGGGTGTAATCAAATCCTCCCCGGGACGGGGAGGTGGCAGCGCGCAGCGCTGACGGAGGGGGTTCTCAACACCCGAATCGCTCGGGGCCTGCCCCCTCCACCACGCCGCTTCGCGTCGCGGTCCCCCTCCCCGTGCCGGGGAGGATTTTTGGTCACCCCGCGATCGTCGCGCATTTCGCCAGCAGCCAGGTCCGCTCCTCGGCGTTCAGTTCCGGCCCCAACACATCGAGCACGCGCCCGTGATACGCGTCGAGCCACGCGCGCTCGGCCTGAGTCAGCAGCGCCGGCTCGATCAGCCGGCGTTCGATCGGCGCGAAGGTCAGCGTCTCGAACCCCATCATCGGCTGCTCGGCGCCGGGGATCGTGCGTTCTTCGACCAGCACCAGATTCTCGATCCGGATGCCGTATTCCCCCGCCTTGTAATAGCCCGGCTCGTTCGAGATGATCATGCCGGGCTTGAGCGGTTCGGCCGGACCGCCGCCGGGATAATTGGGCTTGGCGATACGCTGCGGGCCTTCGTGCACCGCCAGATAGGCGCCCACCCCGTGGCCGGTGCCGTGCGCGAAATCGAGCCCCGCCTCCCATAACGGCCGCCGCGCGAAGCTGTCGAGCTGGCCGCCATTGGTGCCGTCGGGGAACACCGCGGTGGCCAGCGCGATATGCCCCTGCAGCACGCGCGTGAAGCGGTCGCGCATTTCCTGACTTGGTTCACCCACCGGAACGACGCGCGTGACGTCGGTGGTGCCGTCGGCATATTGCCCGCCCGAATCGACCAGATAGAGCTGGCCCGCTTCGATCCGCGCGTTCGATCCTTCGGTGACGCGGTAATGCGGGCTGGCGCCGTGCGCGCCGGTCGCCGAGATCGTGTCGAAGCTGGTGTCCTTGAGCACCCCGGTCGCCTCGCGCAACGCCTGCAATTTGGCGGCGGCACTCAGTTCGGTCTCGGTCCCGAGCGGCAGCGTTTCCTCGCACCATTTGAGGAATCGCGTTAGCGCCGCGCCGTCGCGCACGCTGGCGGCACGGTGCCCGGCCTGTTCAGCGGGGTTCTTTAGCGCCTTGGCCAGCACCACCGGATCGCGCAGCGCGAGCACCGTCGCGCCGCCCTTCTGAAGTCCGTCGAAAATCGCCGACACCGCGCGTTCGGGATCGGCGGCGATGCGCTTGCCGGCGTAGGTGCCCAGCGCCGCGGCGAACGCCGAACGGTCGTGCACGCGCACGGCATTGCCCAGATGCGCCGCGACGTCGTCGGTCATCTTTTCAGGACTGACGAACAAATCGAGCGTGCCGTCGCTATTGGCGATGGCATAGGCGAGCGCGACCGGGGTGTGATCGACATCGGCGCCGCGCACGTTGAGCGCCCAGGCGATCGAATCGAGCGCCGACAGCACCAGCCCGTCGGCCTTTTGCGCGGCCAGCCAGTCGGCAATCCCGGCGCGCTTTTCGGCGGAGGATTGCCCCGCCAGAGCGTCGGGCTGGACCACCAGTCGGGCGTGCGACGGCGCCGGGCGGTCGGGCCACACGGCGTCGACCGGGTTGGTATCGACCGGCACCAGCGTCGCGCCCTTCGCCGCCAGCGCCTTCTCGGCTTCCTTCACCCACGATGAGGTGTGCAGCCACGGATCGAACCCGATCCGCGCGCCGTGCGCCGCATGTTCGCCCAGCCATCCCGCCACGCTGGTCGCGGGCACGTCGACGAACGCCCAATGATCGCCATCGACCTGTTCGCGCACCTGCAACGTGTAACGCCCATCGGTGAAGATCGCCGCTTCAGCGGACAACACCACCGCCGACCCCGCCGACCCCTGAAACCCCGTCAGCCACGCCAGCCGCTGCGCGTACGACCCGACATATTCGGACATATATTCGTCCGTCAGCGGCACGACGAACCCGTCGAGGCGGTCGGCCTGCAACTGGGCGCGGAGGGCGGAAAGGCGGTCGGCGTAAGTGGACATTATCGGCTTCCGGTAAGGGGCAAACTCTGGCGTGCCTTGTGGCAGAAACCCGCGCGCTCGCCCAGAGGGAGCATCAGCGCGGTTTGGCGTCGAGGCTGGCGAACGCCGATCCCGCCGCGCCCAACGCCAGCGCCGCGCCGACCAGTGCGGCGGCATGGAACGCGTCGAGCAGCCCCGCCCCGCTCGCCGCGATCACGCTGCCCGACGACGCGGTCGCGATCAGCCCGCCGGTGCGCGCGATCGCGCTGTTGAAGCCCGAGGCGGTGCCGGTGTGCTCGTCGTCGACCGACGACAGCACCGCGGTGGTCAGCGGCGCGACCGCCATCGCCATGCCCAGCGCGATCGCCGCCATGCCGGGCAGCACGCTGGTCCAGTAGCTCGCCTGCGGTTCGACCCTGAGCATCAGCGCGAAGCCGACCGACACCACCAGCGGCCCCAACGTCAGCGGCCAGCGCGGCCCGATCCGCTCGGTCAGCCGCCCCATCACCCGCGACCCCAACCCGACCCCGAACGAGAAGGGCAGCAACGCCAGCCCGGCCTGAACCGGCGAATAGCCTCCCCCGGTGATCAGCACGTACGGCAGCAGCACGATCAGCCCGCCCAGCGCGCCGTAGAGCAGGAAGGTATAGGCGGTCAGCCCGACGAACGCGCGCGTGCCGAACAGCGCCATCGGCATCATCGCGCGGTCGCGGCGGCGATGTTCGACCAGCACGAACACGCCCAGCGCGGCAACTCCGGCGATCAGCGTTACCCATGCCGTGCCGGTCATCTCGCGCTTGCTCGACCACAAAGTCAGCGCCCAGGTCAGCGATCCCAAAGCGAGCGTCGCCAAGGCCGCGCCGGGCCAGTCGAGCGGCTGCTTGCCCTCGGCATTCTCCGAGACACCCTTTAGTGCGAAGCCGATCGCCAGCGCGGCGACGGGCAGGTTGATGTAGAAGATCGCGCGCCACCCGACCGCGTCGACCAGCCACCCGCCAAGCGGCGGGCCGAACGCGGATGCGATCGCGCCGACCGCCGCCCAGGTCCCGACCGCGCGGCCTTTCTCCTCGCCCGAAAAGGCGCCGCCCAGGATCGACAGGCTGTTGGGCATCAGCATCGCCGCGCCAATCCCCTGCACCACGCGCGCGGCGAGCAGGATTTCGAGATTGGGCGACAATGCGCACCCCAGCGACGCCGCGGCGAACAGCATGATCCCCGCGATTAACATCCGCCGCCGCCCGAAATGGTCCCCCGCCGCCCCGCCGATCAGCAACAGCGCCGACAGCGGCAACAGATAGGCGTTGATCGTCCATTGCAGCTCCGCCGCGCTGGCGTGCAAGTCCCGCGCGATCGCCGGCAGCGCGACATTGACCACCGACCCGTCGATGAACGCAAGGCTGGAGGCGAGGATCGTCGCGAGCAATGTGAGGCGGGGGTGGCGCGTACCGGTCATGCCCCTCCTCTACCGCATTTAGGGCGCGGGCCACCCGAATTCACGCGTCCCCGGCGAAGGCGGGGGCCCAGTTGCAGGCCGCTCGCGGCTGGGCCCCGGCCTTCGCCGGGGAAGCGATTCTTGCTTGGGGTGACGTCCCGCGCATATCCTCTTAGGGAATGTGCATGACCATCCCCACGCCCCCCGTCGCCGCCACCCGCCCGCACGAGTTCACCACGCACGGCATCACGCTGTCCGATCCGTGGGCGTGGCTCAAGGACCCCAATTATCCGACGGTCACCGACCCCGACGTGCTCGCCTATCTGGCCGAGGAGAACGCCTATTTCGAGGCGCAGATGGCGCCGCACAAGCCGCTCACCGACCGGCTCTACGAAGAGATGAAGGGGCGCATTAAGGAGGATGACAGTTCGGTCCCGCAAAAGGACGGCGACTGGCTCTACTGGACCGCGTTCGAGACCGGCGGCCAGTATCGCAAATGGTGGCGCAAGCCGGTCGCCGGCGGCCCCGACGAACTGCTGCTCGACGAGCCCGCGCTCGCCGAGGGCAAGGAATATTTCCGGCTCGGCGCATTCTCGGTGTCGAACAGCGGCACGCTGCTCGCCTATGCGATCGACGATACCGGCTCGGAACGGTTCGAGATTCGCGTCAAGGACCTCACCACCGGCGAGCATCTGCCCGACGTCATCCCCGGCATGCTGTCCGAAATCGTCTGGACCGCCGACGACAGCGGGTTCCTCTACGGGCTCGCCAACGAGCAGTGGCGGACCGACAATGCCCGGCTGCACCAGCTCGGCACGCCGATCGACAGCGATGTCGAACTGTTCCACGAAGCCGACGAAGGCTTCCGCGTCGGCGTTTCCGAAACCAGCGACCGCCAGTGGATCGTCATCGCCAGCGGCGACCATAATACCAGCGAAGTCTATCTGCTGCCGGCGACCGACCCGACCGCAAAGCCGCTGTGCGTCGCCCCGCGCAAAACGGGGCGCGAATATGACGTCGAGACGCACGACGATACGCTCTACATCCACACCAACGACACCGACCCGATGTGGCGGCTGGTCACCGCGCCGATCGCGAACCCCAGCGAGTGGACCGAGCTGATCGCGCCCTCGACGCATTTCTACATGACCGGAATCGAATGCTATAAGGACTTCTTCGTCGTCGAAGGGCGCGAGGACGGCTTGGATCAGATCGCGATCCACCGCTACGATCCGAGCATCCCGCCGCAGCCGATCGCCTTCCCCGAAGCAAGCTATGCCGCGGGGATCGGCGACAACCCCGAATACGACATGCCGGTGATCCGGCTGGGCTATGAATCGATGGTCACGCCGGGGACGGTGTACGATTACGACGTCGCGAGCGGCGAACTGACCACGCTGAAAGTGCAGGAAATCCCCAGCGGCTATGACGCGGGCAAATACGGCACCGAGCGGCTCAAGATACGCGCGAGGGACGGGACCGAGGTGCCGGTGTCGATCGTCTATCCGAAGGATTTCCCACGCGATGGCAGCCGCCCGCTCTTCCTCTACGCCTATGGCGCGTACGGCTACGCGATCCCGCCGAGCTTCTCGACCGGGCGCCTCTCATTGCTCGACCGCGGCTTCGCCTACGCCATCGCGCATATCCGCGGCGGCGACGATCTGGGGCAGCAATGGTATCATGACGGCAAGCTCGACAAGCGCGCCAACACCTTCAACGATTTCGTCGACGTCGCGAAGGCTTTGGTCGCCGACGGCTGGACGAGCGCGGGCAAGATCGCCATCGCCGGACGCTCGGCGGGCGGCGAGCTGATGGGGGCGGTGGTCAATTCGGACCCCGACCTGTGGGGCGCGGTGATCGCCGACGTGCCGTTCGTCGACGTGCTCAACACGATGCTCGACGCGGAGCTGCCGCTCACCCCCGGCGAATGGCCCGAATGGGGCAACCCGATCGAGGACAAGGCCGCGTTCGAGCTGATCCGCTCCTACTCGCCCTACGACAACGTCACGGCGCAGGCCTATCCGCCGATGTTCATTAGCGGCGGGCTCAACGATCCGCGCGTGACCTATTGGGAGCCGGCCAAATGGGCCGCGAAGCTGCGCGCGACCAAGACCGACGACAATCTGCTGCTGCTCAAGACCAATATGGGCGCGGGGCATGGCGGCAAATCGGGGCGGTTCGACAGTCTGTACGAAGCCGCCGAGGAGCATGCGTTCACGTTGTGGCAATTGGGGGTGGAGGAGTGAATCCCCATCGTCATGCCGGGCTTGTCCCGGCATCCGCCGCGCAACAGCGGAAGGCTTCCGCTGTGGATAGGCAGACCCCGGCACAAGGCCGGGGTGACGGATACTGAGATGGGGGGCTTGAGTTATCGCATCACCGCCACCCCCGCCGACATCGACGAACTCGGCCACGTCAACAATGCGGTGTGGGTGAAGTGGATTCAGGACATCGCGGTCGCGCACTGGAACGCGATCGCCACCCCCGAGCAACGCGACGCGATGATCTGGGTCGTGACCCGGCACGAGATCGACTATCGCGGCAACGTGGCGGCGGGCGAGACCGTCACCGCCGAGACGTGGGTCAGCGACCCGCCCAGCGGCGCACGCTTCGACCGCCGCGTCCGCTTCACCGGCAGCGACGGCAAGGTCAAGGTCGAGGCCGTCACCACCTGGGCGCTGATCGAGCGCGCGACCGGACGGCTGATGCGTGTGCGGCCGGAGATCGCGGCGCCGTTCCTCAAATAACCGTCATCCCAGCGCAAGCTGGGATCGCTGGCGACCGCGCGATACGGCCTGAGATCGCAGCTTGCGCTGGGATGACGAAAGCCCTGGTAATGTAGGATTTCGCCTGACACGCTCGGCGTCATGCCGATCTCTCTGCCCCTCGCCGGATATACAAACTTCACAGGCGATTTCCGTCGCGTATGCGCGAAGATCGTGAAGTTTGGCGACCTAGCCCTCGCGCTTGACCTCGGCGATCGCGGTGCGGCTCTGCCGCGCCCATGTCTCGCGCCCGGTCAGGAACGCGACCCAGCCGAGCAGAGCGCCCCAGTGGCGGAACAGCTGGAAGCTGAACGGCTCGAGCATCGCCGCGACCAAAGCGGGGCCGAAGCGCAGCCCCTTGGTCTGCCCGGTCCAGCGCGAATAGAGATGGAGCGAGGTCAGGTGGAAGGCGAGATCGACGACGATCTTGACCCCCATGATGATCAAAATCGGCAGCACGATGTGGAAGCGGCCGCTGAACAACACGACCAGCAGGATCACGAACGCGAACAGCCCGAAGATCGGCTGGACGGTGTCGGCGGCTTTCACCGGCAGCATCGCGGTGCCGAGTTTGCCGAAGTGCCGGTTGCCCACCATGTCGCGGTTCCAATATTGCGTTTGCAGGAACCCGCCGAACCAGCGGCGGCGCTGCGCAAGGAACGCCGGGAGCGTCGCGGGCGCATCGGTGCTGGCGAGCGCGTTGCCGACGACGCGGACCTGCCAGTCGAGCCCCGTGTCGTGCGCATGACGATGCAGCCGGTGGATCAGCTCGTAATCTTCGACCAGACAATCCGGGTCGAACCCGCCGACCTGGATCACCGCTTTGGTCCGGAACGCCGCGAACGCGCCCGAGATCAGCAGCAGCCCGCCCACGCGCTCCCATGCGTAGCGCGACAGGAAGTTGCGGACATATTCATAGGTCTGGAACCACTCGAACAGCCGTCCCGACAGGCTGGGGCCGCACATCGGGCGGATCACGCCCGTAGCCGCGACCAGTTCGGGCTCGGCGGCGAAGGCCGCACGCATCGCGGCGATCGCGCCGGGTTCGAGCAAGGTGTCGGCGTCGACCGTGATGACGATCTCTTCGCCGACGTGCAGGATCGCGGCGTTGATCGCGCGCGCCTTGCCGCCATGCGGCAGCCGCAGCCAGCGCAGCGCCGGAAGGTTGCGCGCCGGCGGGCTCATTTCGCCGATCGCGGGTTGCTCGAGCCCATAGCGCGCGAGCGTTGCCGCGGTCGCGTCGTCCGATCCGTCATCGGCGATCAGGATCAGATCGGGCGCACCCTCCTGCGCCGCCAGCCGGTCGATCGTCACGTCGAGCACCGCGGCTTCGTTGCGCGCGGCGACGATCACGGCAAGGCCGGGGCGCAGATCGCTCGGCACCGGCACGCCAGCGCCGTGCCGGAGCGGCCAGATCTGGATCGCGGTGAAGATCAGCAACGCGGTGTCGTACAGGATGTACACAATGCCGACCGACCAGACGAGAAGGCCCTGCCGCAAGAATGCCTGACCCACCAACGCCACGAACGCGGCATAGACCAGGACGGTGATCGCACGACTCGACCAGCGCACGCGGTGCGGGTTCAAGCGGGGCGATCGTTCCGCGAAAGTCTGTGCGAGCGCGTCGGCCGCGGTACGCTGAAGCATCGAGGGCACCTGAGGGAAGGGCGACGCGCCCCCCTAGCGTTCGAACCCTGCCGCGCCTAGCCTGAACCCCGGATGACGAAGGATCGATGGTGGAATTGAAGCGCTATACAAAGGTCGCAATCTGGCTGCACTGGCTGGTGGCGTTGGGCGTCATCGTCAACATCGCGCTGGCATGGACGTGGGACCTGTTCGGCGACGCGAATACACGGCCGATGATCGACACGCATAAATCAGTCGGGATTGCGGTACTTGGCCTCGCGCTGCTTCGTTTGCTGTGGCGGATCGGGCACACGCCCCCCGCTTACCCCGCCAGCTACCGGCGCTGGGAGCGCACCGCCTCGCATGTGGTGCATTGGGGGCTCTATTTCCTCATCTTCGCGATGCCGCTTACCGGCTGGATCATGGATTCGGCGTATAAGGACGCCGCGACGCACCCGATGTTCTTTTTCGGCACGTTCGAATGGCCGCGGATCGGGTTCATTCTCGATCTGCCGGCCGACACGAAGAAATGGATCCACGACGATTTCGGCGCCGCGCATGAACTGCTCGCCAAGTTCGTCTATCTGCTCGTCGCGTTGCACCTGGCCGGCGCGATCAAACATCAGCTGGGGGGCCATCAGGAGTGGCAGAGGATGGGCCTGGGGCGTTGAGCGCAAGGCGCGGGAAGCACGCGGTTGGCGGGGCGCCTAGATCCTTGGCTCAGGCAACCAGGGACACGCTCATGACCTTCGCTTTCACGATCTTTCCCTCGCCCGTCGGCGCGCTCAAACTGGTTGCAAGCGACACCGGGCTCGCCGCGATCCTGTGGGAGAATGACCGCGCCGACCGCGTACCGTTGGGGGCGATGGTCGAGGATGACGACCACCCGGTGCTGGCCGAAACACGTCGACAGCTGACCGCTTATTTCGACGGCACGCTGAAATCCTTCACCGTCCCGCTCGATTTTCGGGGGACCGACTTCCAGCGGAGCGTGTGGGCGGCGTTGCTGACGATCCCGTTCGGCGAGACGCGCTCTTATGCCGAGATTGCCGACCAAATCGGGCGCCCGAGAGCGTTTCGCGCGGTGGGCGCGGCGAACGGCAAGAACCCGATCTCGATCATCGCGCCGTGCCACCGCGTGATCGGGTCGAACGGATCGCTGACGGGCTTCGCCGGCGGACTCGAGGGGAAGAAATTGCTGCTGCAGCTCGAGGGCGCGGCTTAGTCGGAGACGGTGGCGCTGTCGCTCAAATCGTCGCTGGAGACGGGTGTATCGACCCCGCGATGGACGCGAACGCCCGAGACAACATTGCGCTGCGGCGTGGTCGCCACCGCGACCGTCGCCCCCGGGAGTGCGCCGCGATGAACCACGACCGATCCGACGGTTTCCTGCTCGCCATACGCGGCTCCGGCATCGGCGAACGGGCTGGTCCGTCCGAACAGGCTGGGTTCGGCGCCGGCATAAGGCTGGCGAAAGGCCAGCGCGCCTTCGAGCCCGCTTTTCCAGCGATAGAAGATGTGCGCGCCGACGGTGACGACCTTGTCCATGCTCGCCGCCCACCAGGGCAGGACGTAATTGGCGTGATAGAACGTCGCCGAGCCGACCGGCGCATAGACGCCACCCGACAGCATCTCATTCGCGATATTGCGGGCATGCGCCCACGATTGTTCGTTGCGCACCGCCGCCATCGACCCGTCGCAGGTAAAGCTGAACTGGCACCCGGTGCTCCGCTGCGACCCCTGATAGACCACGCCGCACACGCTGTTGGGGAACGCGCGGTCGCGCACGCGGTTGAGGACGACTTGTGCAACGGCACGCTGCCCATCGTCCGATTGCGACCGCGCTTCGTAATAGATCGCGGACGTCAGGCAATCGAGCGCGCGCGTCGCGTCGTCGGGCGTGCGCGTCGCCGCCAGCACCATGAACGGCGGGGCTGCATTGACCGCGCTGGCGGTTGGATTGAGCGAGTCGAGCAAGGTCAGGTCGCGCGGGATGTCGAGCGCGAGCTTCCTGAGCATGACCGTCGCGGCCAGTCTCGGTTGCGCCGCGGGCGACGGCGACGCGTCCTGGTCGACGCACGACGTCACCAGCACAAGCGCGGGGACGCCAAGCGCGAGACGCTTGAAAAGGAGAGGCCGACGCCGTTTCACCAGCGTCGGACTAACGTCAGGATGTTATGAGGCGGTTAACCAGCCGTCACGCGACCGCGACTAGGCGTTCATGCCCGACAGCGAATCGAGTTCACCTTCCAGTGAATGGGCGACGAATTGCCGGCCTCTGTCTGTCAGGGTAACCAGCTTGCGGCGCGCGTCATCCGAATCGCGATCGCAGGCAAGGTAGCCCAGTTCGAGCAGATGATTGATATGGCGCAGCCCCGTCGTGTGCGGCAGGTTGCTGGCGCCACACGCGTTGGAGACCGTCACCGTGCGCCCTTCCGTTGCCGAGACAAACAGATCGAGCAGGATATACCACAGCGCATCGCCCAGCTTGAGATCGGGCGCGAGGTGGGAACGCCGATAAGCACCCTTGAGAGTCACTTTGGCATATTCGGCCAGCCGCACTACTTGCCCGGCACTCGATCCTGCGACGTCTGGAACTTCAAGCGATGGGCGCTGATCGTTCCGATCAGCAAGCTTCCCAGCAGGGGAAACGCCCAGAATGGCTGGGTGCTGACGTAAATCTCTTTCGGTACCGTTGGATCGATTATTATCGGAGCGTGGGCCAGAAACCCGGCTAATTGAGACGCTGCTGCCCATAATGGCCAGAACCTTGTACTTCGGCGCGCGATCACGACGAGGGCGATGAGAAACAGCCCGTCGACGACGATCACGTTCCAATTGGGACCGCGCCCATGTGTTCCGAAAGCAGAGGCGAGCATCGAAGCGGCGGCAGCGATCAGATAAGCGACCGCTACCTGCCGTTCGACATTTCGACCCCGAATGAGCGCGAAGGCACACACGCTGGGGAATACGAGGGCGTAGATGACGAGGCCGATATACAGGGCAACCATGATTGGATCCGTTTACCCTGATTTGGCCCCAACGAAACTAGGCAACCTGCCAGCGGGCGTTGAGCGACGCGCGCCGGGCCTCGGTCAGTTTGTCGGGCAGACAGCCGACATCCGATCCGCTGAGCCCTTGCGCGTCGCGCGTGACCGCCAATCCTTCGTGGCAGCGTATCGCTTCTTCGCGCGCCTCGAACAAACGCGCGAGCGAATTGGCGGCGCGCTGTGCGGCATCATGCCCCAGTTCGAGCGCAACGCCCGATTCCATCCGACCGCGGATGATCGAGCCGATCAGGTCGGTGCTGGCGACGATCGCGCTGTCGATATGATCTTCGGCAGGGCGTAGGGCGCGCATGATCTTGCGCGCAGCGGTAAGTTTGCCAGTCTGAAGTGTTGAAACGGACATGAGTTTCCCCCTCCACCGGCCCAACGAGCCGGCTCAAATGAGTTGAACGTGCAAGCGACGGTCAGAAGCGTTCGGAAAGCATCCGGATGGCGAGCATATAGAGTGCAGCTGCCGCCACCATCAGCGATGCCGCGACGATGATCGCGGCGATCGTGCCAGGGTAGTTCAAGTCATTGACTGGCCTTTCCCGTGTCGGGAACGGCCATGGTAGCCGCCCTAGCCAGGAAGAAGCGCTTATCGGCTGGGCTTGCTCAACGCCGGAAATTGCCGATGCGGAAAAACCCCATAGGGCCGGCTGCTCGGCGACCAGCGCGCGGACAGCGCTGTCGCGGTCGGTAAAACCCAGTTTGTGAACCGCGTTGGCGATATATGTATCGACCGTCTTCGGGGCGAGCTGCAGCTCCGCCGCAATGTCCTTCGTGCGCTTATGCTGTGCGACGCCGCGCAGGCAGTCGAGTTCACGAGGCGTTAGAGAGGCAAAGCGCGAATCATCCATTTTGATAGGTTAGCCTAATGTCGTGCGATTTGGCATCGCCGCTTTTCGCACGCCCGGCCCACAACGTTCAAATCCGGACGTTTTACCCGGAATTTCGCAGCGCGGTGGCGATCGCGTTGATCGATAGCAGGATGCCTTCGGCGATACGCGGATCGTCCTCACCCGCCCGATGGCGCTTCATCAATTCGATCTGCAGCATGTTGAGCGGCTCGATATAGGGCAGGCGCAACCGGATCGAGGCGTCGAGCGCCGGGTGTTTTTGCAGCAGCCGCGTCTGGCCGGTTGCGTCGAGCAACCCGTCCTTCGCCAGCTTCCAGCCGTCGCGGATGCGCGGAAAGATCGCGTCGGCCAGCGCCTTGTCTTGCACCAGCGCGGCATAGCGTTCGGCGATGTCCATGTCGGACTTGGCGATCACCTGCTCCATATTGTCGAGCGTTGCGGCGAAGAACGGCCACGCGACCGCCATTTCGCGGAGCAACCCCTTGTCCGCAAACGCGCTCAGCGCCTGACCCACGCCGTACCAGCCGGGGAGCATGACCCGCGCCTGCGCCCAGCTGAACACCCAGGGAATCGCGCGCAGATCCTCGATCGCGTCGCTTTGCTTGCGGCTGGCCGGGCGGCTTCCGATCTTGAGGTTGGCGATCTCGGCGATCGGCGTCATCTGGCGGAAGAAGGTACGGAAGCCCTCGGTCTCGTAAACCAGCCCGCGATATGCCCTGAATGCGGCGCCCGACAATTCGTCCATCGCCGCACCGAAACGCGCGCGGTCTGCCGCTGACAGCGCCGGGGTTTCGAGGCTGGCGAGGATCGTCGCGGCGGCCATCGCTTCCAAATTGGTCGTCGCGCTTTCGGGCGTGCCGTATTTGGCGGCGATCACTTCGCCCTGTTCGGTGATGCGGATCCGGCCCTGCACCGAACCCGGCGGCTGCGCCTGGATCGCGGCGAACGACGATCCGCCGCCGCGCCCGACCGCACCGCCGCGGCCGTGGAACAATTGCATACCGACGCCGGCATTCTCAAACACGGGCTCCAGCGCCTCCGACGCGCGGCTCAATTGCCAGGTCGAGGTCAGATACCCGCCATCCTTGTTCGAATCCGAATAGCCGATCATCACTTCCTGCACGCCGCGTTGCGCGGCGAGGCCGGCAATTTCGGGGAGCCCGAACCAGTCGGTCATGATCGCCGGGGCAGCCTGAAGATCGCCCACCGTCTCGAACAACGGCACCGCCATGATCGCAGCTGACGGCGGGTCGCCCGGCGTATAGAGCCCGACTTCCTTCAGCATCAGATGGACTTCGAGCAAGTCGCTGACCGACATCGCCATCGACACGATATATTGCCGGATGCAGGCTGGGCCGTATTTGGCGTGCGCGTCGGCGGCCGCGCGCAGGATCGCCAGTTCGGTTGCGGTGTCCTCGGAATAGGTGGCGTAAGGACTGACCAAGGGCCGCGCATTGGCGAGTTCGTGGCGCAGCAGCGCCACGCGTGCGGGTTCGTCGAGCGCGAGGTAATCGGGTTCGACCCCGGCGACCTTGAGCATTTCGGCCACAGTACGTTCGTGCACCGCGCTGTTCTGGCGTAGGTCGAGCGTGGCGAGGTGGAAGCCGAACGTGTCGACCGCGCGAATCAGCCGCCCCAGCGCGCCGCCCGAGGACAGCGGCTTGCCCTCGCCCGCCAGCGCATGCGCGATCGTGACAAGATCGCGGCGCAGCGATTGCGGCTGGGTATAGGGTTCGCCTTTCAGCGTACCGGGTCGCGGCGCCGGCTTGCCGGTCAGCGCGAGGTGTGTGGCGGACAGCCGCGCATAGACCCCCGACAGCGCCCGGCGATACGGCTCGTCGTCGCGGCTCGGCGCGGTGTCGCCGCTTGCCGCCGCCAATTGCAGCAGTTCATCGCTAACTTGCGCATGTTCGGTCGAAATCGACAGTTCGGCGCCAAGCGTGTTGATCGCTTCGAGGTAATAGCCGAGCACCGCCTCGCACGCTTTGGCCAGTGCGGTGGTGAGCGAGTCCGCGACCACATTGGGATTGCCGTCGCGGTCGCCGCCGATCCAGCTGCCGGGTTTGAGGAAGCTCGGCGTGCGCTCGCCCAGCGCGCGGTCCCAGCGCTGATAGAGCCCGGGCAGCACCGGGAGGAAGACGTCGCGAAGATAGGAAAGCGCGGTCTCCACCTCATCGGTGACGTACAGCCGCTCGCGCCGCAGCACGCGGGTTTGCCACAATAACGCGATCTGGCGGGTAATCGCTTCCTCGACATTGTCGCCATCCACCGTCGTCTCGAGGCCGCGGTCGCGCTCGGCCATCAGCTCGCCGATGCGGTTGCGGTGGTCGATCATCGACTTGCGGCGGACTTCGGTCGGATGCGCGGTCAACACCGGCGCGACCAAAGCTTGGTCGAGCAGCGCCATCACCTTGCGATGATCGATCCCCTCATCCGCCAGCCGCGCCAGCGCCGACGCGACATCGGCGCCCGGTTCGGCCGCGACGCCCTGGCGATCCTCTGCCAGATTGGCCAGCATCGAGAACAGCATGAACCCGCGCACGAAATCGAGCGTCTCGTCGAGCGTCAGCCGATCGAGCCCCAGATCGATATCCCCGCCCACCCCGCGATGCCGGTCGACCGAGGACGACCGGATATATTCGGTCCGCCGGAACAGCTCGTCGCCGCCATAAGCGCGGATCACGTCGCCGAGCAGCTTGCCCAAGAAGCGGACGTCGGGATTGTTGGTGATCGTGGGGAGGTCGGCCATGCGACCATGCTGCACCGCAGCGGAAGGCTGGTCAATCGCTGCCATCGCCAAATCCCGTCATCCCAGCGAAAGCTGGGATCCCATGCGGTGGTACGCCGTCGCCTGCGATTCCAGCTTTCGCTGGGATGACGGCTTTTTACGCTTCCAGCTCGACGTCCCAATACAGCCAGTCATGCCATGTATCGTGCAGATGGTTCGGCGGGAACGACCGGCCATGTTCCTGCAAATGCCAGCTGGTCGGGCGGATCGGCTCGACGTGGAGCGGCATCTTGGCTTCGCGCGGAGTGCGCCCGCCCTTTTTCAGATTGCACGGCGCGCACGCGGTCGCGACATTTTCCCATGTCGTGCGCCCGCCATAGGCGCGCGGAATGACGTGATCGAAGGTCAGGTCCTTGTGCGTGCCGCAATATTGGCACGCGAACTTGTCGCGCAGGAACAGGTTGAAGCGCGTGAAGGCGGGGAACTGGCTGGGCCGCACGAACTGCTTGAGCGCGATCACCGACGGCAGTTTCAGCGTGTGCGTCGGGCTGTGCACTTCGCGCTCGTAATTGGCGACGATGTCGACCCGATCCAAAAAGACCGCCTTGACGGCGGTCTGCCACGGCCAGACGGACAGCGGATAATAGCTGAGCGGGGTATAATCCGCGTTCAGCACAAGCGCCGGGCAACTGTCCGGATGCCGCATCAGGTCGGGATGAAACACGTACCGCCCCCCATTTGCTTCCTGGCGGGCTTCAACCCGACTAGGATGACATGGTCATGACAGCACAGCGCGCGACTCGCGGTCAAGGGCCGGTATGGTGATATCCACACGGTTCGCGCCGAGTCCCACCGGACGGTTGCATTTGGGCCACGCCTGGTCGGCGATTTGCGCGCACGATCGCGCGAAGTCCGAAGGCGGACGCTTCCTGCTGCGGATCGAGGATATCGACGGCACGCGCTCGCGGCCCGAATTCGTCGAAGCGATCCTCGACGATTTGACGTGGCTGGGGCTGGGCTGGGATGGGCCCATCGCGTTTCAGTCCGCGCGTGTCGCGCTGTACGACGACGCGCTCGAGACACTCAGGGCAAGCGGCCACGCCTATCGCTGCTTCTGCACGCGCACCGAAATCGAGGCGCATATCGCCGCGTCGGGCAGCGCGCCGCATGCTGGCGACGCGCCACCCAGGCATCCCGCGAGTTGCCGCTACCGCAAACCGCAGGAGACGATGAAGCGGCTGACGCGCGGCGAACCCTGTGCCTGGCGGCTGGCGATCGAAGACGCCTTCACACCTCGATTCGGGATCGGCTGGACCGACGAAATCGCCGGACCGCAAGTCGCCTGGCCGTTCGCGGCAGGCGACGTGGTGCTGTGGCGCAAGGACGCGCCGGCCAGTTATCACCTCGCCGTCACGGTCGACGACGCGGCACAAGGAATCAGCCGTGTCGTGCGCGGCAAGGATTTGTTCGCAGCGACGCATGTCCAGCGCCTGCTGCAGGCAATGCTCGGGCTGCCGACGCCAGTCTATCGCCACCACGCGTTGCTGACCGATTCGGACGGCAACCGGCTGGCGAAGCGCAACGGCGCGCCGACTCTGGCCGACCTGCGGCGCGACTATCCCGACGGGCGCTTGCTCGCGGATCGACTACGCAGCGGCGATCTTCCCATTGGATTCGCGCTCGCAAAGGATTAGATCGCCGCGATGAGCACTTTTCTCGCCCTCCTCCTTATCGCGACGATGATCGCGGTAGTCGCCGTGCTCGTTCGCGGCGTGGTGATCTTCCTCAAAAATGCCGGCGACGATGTCCGCAACGGCGAAGGCCCAAGCGCCGCCTCGCTCCAGTCGAACAAGATGATGACCTATCGCGTCATCCTTCAGGGGTTTGCCCTGATGCTGGTGGTGGTACTGCTCCTGCTCTACGGCAAACATTGAAGAGCCTGACCGTTGGTCAAGCTCAACAAGATTTACACGCGCACCGGCGACGACGGCACCACCGGCCTGGTCGATGGATCGCGCGTGACGAAAGCCAGCGCGCTGATGGCTGCGATCGGCGACGTCGACGAAGCCAATAGCGCGATCGGCGTAGCGGTCGGCGCGGTGTCGGAGGGCATGGTCGCGGCGTTGCGGCGCATCCAGAACGATTTGTTCGACCTCGGCGCCGATCTGGCGACGCCGCCCGATGCCTATGTCGGTGCGCTCCGGATCACGCTCGATCAGGTCGAGCGGCTGGAGGGCGAAATCGACGGGATGAACGCGCATATCGCGCCGCTCAACAGCTTCATCCTGCCCGGCGGCGAAGCCGGCGCGGCGCAGCTCCATCTGGCGCGCGCGGTCACGCGCCGCGCCGAACGCAGCGCGGTTGCGGCCGCAGCAAGCGTCGAGCTCAGCCCCAAGGCGCTGACCTATCTCAACCGGTTGAGCGACTGGCTGTTCGTCGCCGCGCGGCGCGTGAACAATAACGGGCTGAGCGACGTTCTGTGGGTTCCCGGCGCCTCGCGCTGAACCACATCCATCTTGGGCTTTCGCCCGTACTTCCTATCTGAACGATTGACTCCGGCGGACGATCGTCCGAAACAGGGAACATAATGCGAACACGCTTGGGGCTTTCTCCGACACCGGAAGCGCTTGGATCGCGCTTCGCCGACGTGCGCGCGCTGAGCGTCGCGCTGGTCGCGCCGCTGTCCGACGCCGACGCCAGCGTGCAGTCGATGGACGACGCGTCACCCGCCAAATGGCATCTGGCGCATACCACATGGTTCTTCGAGACGTTTGTGCTGCGCGATTTCGTGCCCGGTTATGCGCTCCACGACGACCGCTTCCCGTTCCTGTTCAACAGCTATTACGAAGCCGAGGGCCGTCGCCACAGCCGCGCACGACGCGGGATGATTACGCGGCCGAGCCTCGACGAGGTGCTGGCGTATCGCGCTTATGTCGATGCCGCGATCGACGCGGCGTTGCCCGCGCTATCCGAAGCGGCGCGCGAACTGGTGCGGCTCGGCTGCCATCATGAAGAACAGCATCAGGAATTGCTGCTGACCGACCTGCTGCATCTGTTCTCCGAAAACCCCATCGAGCCAGCAATGTGGCCCGCCGCGCGGAAAGTGCCCGTGGAAATGCCCGGGCCGGTCGGGTGGATCGGGCGTGCAGGAGGGCTGGTCGAGATCGGGCATGACAGCCCCAATTTCGGGTTCGATTGCGAAGGCCCGCGGCACCAGGCGCTGCTCACCCCGCACGCGATCGCCGACCGCACGGTGACCAACGACGAGTGGGCCGCGTTCATCGCCGATGGCGGTTATTCGACGCCGGGGCATTGGTTGTCCGACGGCTGGGCGTGGGTGAAGGCCGAAGGCATCGAGGCCCCGCTTTACTGGGAAAAGTGCGACGGCGCGTGGACTCGCTTCGGACTCGACGGGCGGCGCGCGATCGATCCCGCGGCGCCGGTGACGCATGTCAGTTTCTTCGAGGCCGATGCCTATGCCAGCTGGGCCGGCGCTCGGCTGCCGACCGAGATGGAATGGGAAGCCGCCGCCGCATCGCACGATCCGGACGGCGGCACGCAGCTCGACGCCGCGGGACCGGTCGAACCGCGCCCCTCCCCCGCCGGCCCGGCCTTTTTCGGCGATGTGTGGGAATGGACCGGCAGCGCGTTTCGACCCTATCCGGGGTTCAAACCGGCCGAGGGCGCGGTGGGCGAATATAACGGCAAATTCATGAGCGGGCAGTTCGTGCTGCGCGGCGGATCGTGCGCCACGCCGCGCGGCCACGCCCGCGCCAGCTACCGTAACTTCTTCTACCCCCATCAGCGCTGGCAATTCACCGGCGTCCGGCTCGCGAAAGATCTTTGATGCAATCTTTTTACCGTCACCCCCGCGAACGCGGGGGCCCATCTCCGGCTGTCGCCCCAGACACAAAACGGGGGAGCTGGGTCCCCGCGTTCGCGGGGATGACGAAAGGGGGATCCGATCCATGCTGAAACAGGAAGCCGAAGACCGCACACGCAGCTTTGCCGATCCGGCGTTTCGCGCCGACGTGATCGACGGGCTGACCCGCCGTCCGCGGGCAATCCCGGCGCGCTGGTTCTACGACCGGCGCGGGTCGGAATTGTTCGAGGACATCACCGGACTCCCGGAATATTACCCGACGCGGACCGAAACGGCGTTGCTCAAGTCGATCGCGGGCGAAGTCGCCGACCTGATCGGCGACGGCCGCGCGGTGGTGGAGTTCGGGTCCGGGTCGTCGGTCAAGACGCCGATCCTGCTCGAAGCGGTATCGCCGTCGGCCTATGTCCCGATCGATATTTCGGGCGACTTCCTGCGCGATTCGTCGCGTGTGCTGGCCGCGCGCTTCCCCGGACTGCCGGTGCTTCCGGTCGAGGGCGATTTCCTCAAGCCGCTGAGCCTGCCGCGCGAGACAAACGGTCACCCCAAGCTCGGCTTCTTCCCCGGCTCGACGATCGGCAACATGATACCCGCTTCCTCGACCGACCTGCTGCGTGCGATGCGCGCGTCGCTCGGCGAAGGCGCGATGCTGCTGATCGGGATGGACCGGATCAAGGACCCGACCGTGCTGGAGGCCGCCTATGACGATGCGGCGGGGGTGACCGCGGCGTTCAACCTCAATCTGTTGGAGCGGATCAACCGCGAGCTGGACGGGGCGATCCCGGTCGATGCGTTCCGCCACCGCGCGATCTGGAACGACGACCGCGCGCGGATCGAAATGCATCTGGAAGCGATGCGCGACGTCCGCTTCACGATCGAGGATCGCCCGTTCGCGATTGCCGCCGGGGACACGATCCACACCGAAAACAGCCACAAATACGGCCCGCGCGATGCACGCATCCTGCTGCGCGCGGGCGGCTGGACGCCGATTGCCGAATGGACCGATCCCGAAGGGCTGTTCGCGCTCTACCTCGCCGAAGCGCAGGCGCCGCGCCCCGCTCCTTAAGCGTCAGCGCGCCGCGGCGACGAACAGGAACAGCGCGATCACGACAGCGGCGATGCCGATCGTGCTGAGGATGATGGCGGTGGCCAGGCTCGGCTTGTTGCGCTCGAGCGCGCTGTCGGTGGGGTTGGCGGGGTCGTACCAGACGGGCACTGTCGCCCCGGCCGGATTGGCCGCCAGCCAGACTCTGGCGGGCTTGTCGGAATTCCAGTCGGTGCGGGCACAGAGCCACACGCGATGCCCCTCGTGCTCGGCGCCCGCGGCCTGATAGCGATAGGTCGCCTGGGCACGATAACCGCTGGTTTCGTTGCCGCCCGTTATCTGCCGGTTTTCGATGAAGGTCGACGCGACGATCGTCGCCTGCGTCTGGACCCAACTCGCTGCCGCCGTATAGCGCGCGCTCCCGCGTCGGTAGAACACGACGCCGAAAACGGCGAGCGCGATGCCGATGATCAGCAAGATACCGAACAGCATCGGCTGCCCGCCCGACCCACTGCTTGCATCACCCATCACGTCTCTCCCTCTGGTTTCGTGCGGGCTTAGGCGGGCAACCAGCGCGCCGATTGTAAATAGCGGCCAGCCGCCGGATCACTGGACGCCGGGCGGCCGCTGCCGCTAGGGCAGGCGAGAAGTTTCAACGGGATTCCAATTATGCAAAGCGTCGGCGTTATCGGTGCGGGTCAGATGGGCGCGGGCATCGCGCAAGTCACCGCGCAGGCCGGTTATCATGTGCTGCTCGCCGATGTGTCGCTGGAGCGCGCGCAAGCCGGCAAGGCGGGGATCGCAGCGCAACTGGCGCGCGCGGTTTCGAAGGAAAAGCTCACCGCCGAGGCGATGGATCAGGCGCTGGCGCGGATCGACCCGGTCGAGGGACCCTCGACGATGGGCAAATGCGGGCTGATCGTCGAAGCCGCGACCGAGCGCGAGGAAATCAAGCGCGCGATCTTCGCCGAAGTCGGCAAGGTATTAGGGCCGAACGCCGTACTCGCCTCGAACACGTCGTCGATCCCGATCACGCGGCTGGCGCAGGCGACCCCCGACCCCAAACGCTTCATCGGCGTGCACTTCTTCAACCCCGTCCCCGTGATGGGGCTGATCGAAGTCATTCGCGGGCTCGCGACCAGCGACGCGACGGTCGAAACGATCGAAACCTATGCCGCGGCATTGGGCAAACAGGTCGTCCGCGCCAACGACGCCCCCGGCTTCATCGTCAACCGCATCCTGATGCCGATGCTCAACGAAGCGTGCTTCGCTTTGGGCGAAGGCGTCGCGACGATCCGCGACATCGACCTTGCCTGTCAGCTCGGGCTCAACCACCCGATGGGGCCGCTGACGCTCGCCGATTTCATCGGGCTCGA
>JAZJYW010000020.1:0-11113 GCA_040390165.1 Pseudomonadota bacterium
TGGGCGGAGTGGCGCAAGGCGGGAAATTTCGAGGGTCTGGTGGTCTCGTAAATCCATCGATTATTCGTGACAGGGGCTTTGTTGGGCGTGACCGCAAACTCACCCCGGAAAGCTGGTGCCGTGAGCGATGGCGAAGTTCGAAAGCCGGAGCGGCGTGGGCGTCCCGCCTACGACAACCTCATCTATGCGTTCGTGGAAGCCGGCCTTCGGCGGACTGGACTGAATGTGAAGGCCTTTTGCTCAACCGCGAATCTGCAGATTGCGAAGGGCGTTGGTAAAGGCAAGAACGGCAGTGCCAACATCCAGGTGATGGTGGCGCGCAATATCTCCCCGTGTCCAACCGCGGGACTGGGCTCCGCACGGCCTATTTCGGGTCGAACAACATCAATTTCAGAGTGCCGGGCCGGACGCGTGGCCGTCCGCCTGCCGACGTCGCCGGATCGGTGTCGGCCGCCACGACGAATAATCGCCCGGTGGCCGAATCGACCGCCATCGTCCGCGCGCTGATCGCAGTGATGATTGGTGTCATCACACGATAGTCATCGGGCGATGTCTGTTGATAGGCCGAGATCGTGCCGTCGCGGCCATTCGAACTGAACACCCGCTTGCGCTTGGCGTCGAACGCGACAGCGTCGCTGCCCAGCCCGATCGGCAGCTTGGCGACGATCCGGCCGGACGCGATGTCGACCACCATCATCACCGAATTGACGCAGCCCATGAACACCCGCTTGCCGGCTTTGTCGAGCGCGAGCCCGTGCGGCTTGGCGCAATCAGGCGTTGCCCAGCGCGCGACGACGGCGTTGGTCCGTGCGTCGATCTTCAATATATCGCCATTGCCTTCGCCGGCCGCGTAGATCGTGCCGTCGTCGTCGGACACGATATACTCGACCTTTTCTCCCGCGATAATCGTCGCGACGGGGGCGGACGCCTTCGCGTCGATCACGCTGATCGTGCCGGGGTCACCATCGACAACGAAGATCTTGCCCGTCGCTTTCTCCAGCACCATCCCGTCGGCATCGTCGGCCGCCGGAATGCGGCGCGCTATCTTGAACGTTTTGAGGTCGAAGGCGACCGCTTGCCCGGCCTCGCCATCGTCGGTGAAGCCCTGTCCCGTCGCAGCCGAGATCGCAATGCCGTGCGTCCCGCCCGGCATCCCTGTCACGTCTCCGACGACGCGGCCCGAGCGGGCATCGACGATGGTCACACGGTCGCCATGCGCGACATACACCCGGCCGGTATCCGCGCTGAAAACAACATAATCCCAGCGATCCGGCGCGCCCAGCGCGACACTCTTTGTCAGCGCATAGTCCGGGGCAGGCGCAGCCGGGGTGGCACCGATCAGCAAGCCCACCAGGCTCAGGAGTGGCAATTTCATGTTGGGTGACTCGCATTGAGGGACGGCGGTCAATACCGCGACCCTCCTTCGCTGTCGCGCCGCGGCGGCGACATTGGGAAAACACAATGCGGCTCGGCCTATCGCTCCCACCCCGCACCGTTAATGTACATTGGGAAAACCGACATCAGCGGCAAGCGTGATCCAACCTAAGCGCGCTATCCGGATGATCAGCGGCCGATCCGGGCCGTCTGTCAGGAGTATCATGATGAAACGTTTCGCCACCGCCGCAGCGCTTGCTGCGTTTGTGTTGACCAGCCCGGCGATCGCCGCGGCCAAGGCGCCCAAGCCCAAGCTGACCATGGCGCAAGCACGCGCAATCGCGCTCAAGATCGCGCCGGGCCGGGTTAAGGATGCCGAGTACGAATATGAAGGCCATGGCTGGCGCTACTCGTTCGACATCGCACAGGGTCCGCGCATCCACGAAATCGGGGTCGATGCGATGACCGGCAAGATCGTCGAGGATTCGTTCGAAAAACCCGGTACGAAGGACTAAACTGTCAGCATGCGCATCCTCCTCGCCGAAGACGACGACGAGACCGCGGCGTTCGTTGAGCGTGGCCTCGGTGAACTCGGTCACGTGGTGACGCGTGTCGCGGATGGGGAGGATGCGGTGCATTTGGGCGCGACCGAAGCGTTCGATGCGATCGTACTCGACCGGATGCTGCCCGGCCTCGAAGGATTGGATGTATTACGTCGGCTACGCGCGGGTGCCGTCCGCGTGCCCGTCCTGGTGCTGACCGCTAAAGGCGGCATCGCCGATCGCGTCGCGGGCCTTGATGCGGGCGCGGACGATTATCTGGTCAAGCCGTTCGCACTGACCGAACTCGCGGCACGGCTCAATGCGCTGCTGCGCCGACCGCCGATCAGCGATGTGATCACGCGACTGGAGGTGGGCGACGTCGTGCTCGACATACTCCGCCGTGAGGTTACGCGCGCGGGACGCACGGTCCCGCTACAACCCCGCGAATATGCCCTGCTCGAACTGCTCATGCGCAATGCCGGGCGTGTCGTGACCCGGACGATGTTCCTTGAGCATGTCTGGGGATTTCACTTCGACCCGCAGACAAACATCGTAGAAAGCCATCTGAGCCGACTGCGATCGAAGCTGCGCGAAGGATTTACTGACGAACCGATAGAGACGATCCGCGGCGCCGGCTATCGGATGCGGGCGGATGGCTGACCGGCGGTCGAGCGCCGCCTATCGCATCGCTTTTACCTATGCCGCGGCCTTCGCCGCGGCGGTGTTGTTGCTCGGCGTCGCGGTCTATTTCGCCGCCGATGCCGAGTTCCGGCACCAGCGCGACCAGGCGATTGCCGAAGAAGTAGCCGATCTGACGCGCGAGGGCGACGCCGGCCCCGAAATGGCGCGCGAGATCGCCGAGCGCGAGGCGGTGAAGGCGACCGCCCAAACATTCGGTTATGCACTGTTCGATCCCGCCGGCCGGCGCATCGCCGGGTCGCTCGACACGCCCCGTCCGCAACCCGGCTTCAGCATGATCGAATTTCAAGACGCACGCGAAGGACCAGACATGGCCCGCGCCAAGGCGGTGGACCTGACCGACGGCAGCCGCCTGGTTGTCGCGGTCGACTCAGAAGCGATCGAGGCGATCGACACCACCGTCGTCACCCTGTTCGGCGCTGCGTTCGCCGTGATCCTTGTGATCGGGGGCGCTGGCGCTTTGATGCTGGGGCGGTATCTGCGTCGACGGCTTGGCGCGATCAGCGATACCGCGGCGGCCATCGCTGGGGGCGATTCAGACCAGCGCGTTCCCGTTGGCACGAACGGCGATGAGTTCGACACGGTCGCACTGGCGATCAACGCGATGCTCGATCGCATCGCCGGGTTGATGGAGAATCTGCGCCAGGTATCGAGCGACGTCGCGCATGATCTGCGAACCCCGCTGCTCCGGTTGCGGCATCAGCTTGGGCTGGTCGGCCACGTCGACGGGGCGACCGAGCGGGCGATCGAACAAGGCGACGAATTGCTCAAATTGTTCGGGTCGATCCTGCGCATTGCCGAGGTGGAAGGTGGAGGGCTGGCCCAGGGATTTGTGGCGATTGATTTGTCGGCGCTGGTCGAAGACGTCGGCGACGGATTCCGCCCCGCAGTCAGCGATGGCGGACGTACGCTGCGCTGGCTGATCGAGCCGGGCATTTCCGTGTCGGGCGATCGTGAGTTGCTGGCGCAGTCGATCGCCAATCTGCTCGACAACGCGATCGTCCACACCCCGCGTGGTGCGCATATCGACCTCATGCTCGACGGTGACGACCAATGGGCACGCTTGTCGGTTGGTGACGACGGGCCCGGCGTCGATCCCAATGACCGCGAAAATATCCTGCGACGGTTCTTTCGTGGCGAAGCCAGTCGGACGACGCCGGGTAATGGGCTGGGGCTCAGTCTGGTTGCAGCGGTCGCGGTCGCGCATGGCGGAGACGTCGTGGTCGCAAACGCCGCGCCCGGATTGCGGATCACCATCGTGTTGCCGAGACTAATGTCATGAAATCGATCTATCTCGCGCTATTGCTGCCGCTCGCTGCCTGCGCCAGTTACGCGCCGCTGCCGCTTGACCCTTCGACCGATACACTCGCTCCGCCCGATCGCGCCGCGCTCTCGCGGGCGGCGTCTGCAATCGATCGCCCTTACCTCAAGCCTGTTGCGATCGACCTCGACGCACCGCTCGATGGCAACGCGGTTGCCACGATCGCGGTCATCGCCAACCCCGACCTCAAGGCGTTACGCCAACGCGCGGGCGTCTCCGACGCCCAGGTGTTCGCGGCCCGGCTGCTGCCCGATCCGACGCTCAGCATCGGCGCGAGCAAGGTGCTGAGCGGACCCGATGCGCTGATCGACCTGGTCGCGGCGCTCGGTTTCGACCTCAACGCCTTACGCACGCGCGGGGTGCGGATCGCGCAGGCAAAAGCGGCAGCCGAGCAGGTCCGGCTCGATCTCGCCTGGAACGAATGGCAGACCGCCGGACAGGCGCGGATCCAGGCGGCGCGTATCCTCGCGCTAATCCGCAGCGCGGCGTTCGCCAACGCCACACGCGAAACAGCGCGTTCGCTGCTCGATCGTACGTTGCGTGCTGCAGGGCGCGGCGATCTTGCCGCCGATCAGGTGCAGGGAGCGCGCGCTGCCGCGGCCGATGCCGAGGACAAGGCGCGAACGGCCGAGCGCGATCTGGCGGCGGCGCGGTTCGAGCTGACCAAGCTGCTGGGCCTGCCACCGGCGACGATCGTGCGCCTGGCGATACCGGCCGAGCCCGATACGCCGCTCGATCCGGCTCGGTTGTTCACGCTCGCGCAAACCAATCGAACCGACATCCAGGCGCTCCGGGCCGGCTATGCATCGCAGGAGGCCGCCGTGCGCAAGGCGATCCTCGACCAGTTCCCAACGCTGGCGCTGACCGTCACCGCCAATCGCGATACGGCCGGCAATCTGATTGTGGGGCCAGCGATCGACTTCACGCTCCCCTTGTGGAACCGCAACCGCGGCGGCATCGCAGTCGAGCGCGCGACTCGCGCCGCGCTCAAGGCCGAATACGATGCCCGGCTATTCGGCGCCCGCGCGGAAATCGCCGCGGCGGTATCGGGTATCGTGGTCGCGCGTCGCCAGCGAGACGCCGTGTTGCGCGATCTGCCTTCCGCGCAACGCTTCGCCGAGGCAACCCGTCGCGCCGCCGCGCGCGGTGACCTGTCGCTCGCCACCGCACTAACCGCCGAGCAGACGCTCCGCGACAAACAGGTCCTGCTCGCACAGAGCGACCAGGCGATTGCCGAACAGATGATCGCGCTCGAACTTCTCACTGGCACGCTGAGGGAGGCGTGGACGCAATGAACAGAATTTGGCTGGCCGCACTGGCGCTGTCGATCGGCGGCTGCACGAGCGCAGGCGATTCTGCCGACACTGCTGCGGACCCGGTGGCCTTGGTCAAGCTTGCCGTCGTTACCCAGGGCGGCGCGGGACGGCAAATAACCGTCTACGGTGCCGCCGAACCGGGGGCGATGGGTAAGATGTCGCTGGTCGCGCCAGCCGAGGCCAAGGTCGTCGCGATCGACGCCCCGGTGGGGACGCACGTCGCGCAGGGCCAGGTCATCGTGCGGTTGGCCGCGTCGCCCGTGACGCGCGCGGACGCCGCCAAGGCTACGAGCGACGCCGCGGCGGCAAATGCCGCGTTCGCCCGCGCGCAACGGTTGCGCGCCGACGGACTGGTGAGCAATGCCGAGGTTGAAACCGCGCGCGCGGCTGCAACCTCGGCAAACGCATTGCGGGCAAGTTTTGTCGCGCGGGCGAGCGGACTGACGTTGCGCGCTCCCGCCGCGGGAGTTGTCGATGCGGTGACCGTGGCGACCGGCGACATGCTGCAACCGGGCGCCGCGGTGGCGTCGGTGACGCGGGTGGGCGACGTGCGCGTGCGGTTCGGCGTCGATCCCGACACCGCGCGGCTGGTGCGTCCCGGCATGGTGTTGCGGATCGGCGGCGATGCCGCGCGCGCGCCGGTGACCGTGCCGATTGAATCGGTCAGCACGGTGGTCGATCCGCAAACCAGGCTCGCCGCAATATTCGCGCGCATGCCCGCGAACAGCAACATTTCTGCGGGGCAGGCACTGACCGCGACAATCGACAGCGGCGACAGTGCCAGCGCATTGTCCATTCCCTATGCCGCTTTGCTCGACGATGCAGGACAGCCCTATGTCTATGTCGTGACAGGCGGCGTCGCGCACCGCCGCGATGTCGCGACCGAGACGTCGAGCGGCGATCGCGTCACGATTGTTAAGGGCCTCAGGCTCGGCGATCGAATTGTGGTCGAAGGTGGCACCGCGGTCGAAGATGGCATGAAGGTACGGACCCGATGACCGATACGGGGTCGGTCTCGGCACCGCGCCCGGCGACGGGCGGGGCGCTGCGGCGCCACGCCCGCGCGTTGTGGCTGGCGGCAATCCTGATCATCCTCGGCGGCGTTGTCGGGGCGACGCGGATGCCGGTCAGCCTGTTCCCGCATATCGATTTTCCACGCGTCGTCGTCGCGGTCGATGCCGGTGATCGCGATGCCGAGCAGATGACGGCTGAAATCACGCGGCCGATCGAAATAGCGCTGCGCACGGTGCCGGGCGTGACGCGGGTGCGCTCGACCACCAGCCGGGGATCGGCCGAGGTCGCGGTCGATTTTCCGTGGAAGTCCGACATGGTCGCCGCCACGCTGGCGACGCAGACCGTGCTGGCGACCGCGCTGCCCGATCTACCCGCCGGCACGCGGTTCGAGGTTCGCCGCTCCGACCCGACGATTTTCCCGGTGCTCGGCGTCGCGTTGACGTCGAAGACGCTCGACCAGAACAGCTTGCGCCAGATCGCGGAACTCCAGGTCCGACCAGCATTGACCGCGATCGCCGGCGTTGCCGGGGTCGATGTGATCGGCGGGAGCCCTCGTGAGCTCGCCATCGACGTCGATCCTGCCAAGGCGCAGGCGCTCGGCCTGTCGCTTGATGCGATCGCCGCCGAGCTCGGCAAGTCGAATGCGATCCGTGGCGTCGGCCGGCTTGAGGACCGCCACCGTCTCTATCTGGTCTTGAGCGAGAACCGCCTGACCTCGATCGCCGACCTCGCCGCGACGCCGGTCAAGGCCGGCGGAAGCGGCGGCGCGGGGATTGTCACGCTGGGCCAGATCGCCACGATCCATCCGTCAGCAGAGCCGAGTTACACCCGCGTCACGTCGGGCGGGCAGGATGCCGTGTTGGTCAATGTTCGCCAGTCGTTGACCGGCGATACCGTGCGGGTAGTCAAGGACATCAACGCGCGCCTCGCCGCGCTCGGCCTGCCGCCCAGCGTCACCGTGACACCGTTCTACGATCAGTCGGAGCTGGTCAGCGGCGCGGCGAATGCGGTGCGCGACGCGATTCTGATTGGGGCCGTCCTTGCCGGGCTGGTATTGTTCTTGTTCCTACGCTCGGGCCGGCTGATGCTGATCACCGGGCTGATGCTGCCTGCGGTACTCGCCTCGACCTGTCTCCTGTTGTTCGCGTTCGGGATGAGCTTCAACATGATGACGCTGGGCGGCATGGCCGCCGCCGTCGGGCTGGTGGTGGACGACGCGGTCGTCATGCTCGAACACATCATGCGGCGGCTGCAGGAAGGTACGCGATCGGTCGGCACCGCCGCCACCGAAATGGCCAAGCCACTCTTCGGATCGACCGCCGCTACGATCGTCGTGTTCACTCCCCTGGCCTTTGTGAGTGGCGTTACCGGTGGCTTTTTCAAGGCGCTGGCATTGACGATGGTCGCCGCGCTTGGCCTGTCGCTTCTATTTGCGCGCTTCCTGTTGCCGCTGATCGCCGAGCGCTGGGTGCGCGACAAGGATGTCGCCGCGGCCGAACGTGCTGGGGGATTCATGAGCCGTCTGGAGCGTTGGAGCGGCCGCGCCGGCGACCGGGCGTTGGCGCGGCCTGGACTGTTCACCGCGCTGCTCGGGTTCGGGTTGGCGCTACTCGGCTATGCGGCGTGGAACCATGTTCCGTCGGGGTTCATGCCGGCGATGGACGAGGGCGGATTTATCCTCGATTACAAGGCGCAGCCCGGTGCGGCGCTGTCGGACACCGACCGGCTGCTGCGCCAGGTCGAGCAGATCATCGTGCGGACGCCCGAAGTCGCAAGCTATTCGCGGCGGACCGGGGTGCAACTCGGCGGTGGTCTGACGGAGGCTGACGAAGGCGACTATTTCGTCCGGCTGAAAGGCGGATCGCGGCGCGACATCGAGGAAGTGATGACCGACATTCGGGGCCAGGTTGCAGCCAAAGTGCCCGGCCTGCAGGTCGAAACCGCGCAATTGATGGAAGACCTGATCGGCGATTTGACCGCGGTGCCACAACCGATCGAGGTCAAATTGTTCGGCGACGATCCCAAGCTGCTGGCGGAGTCCGCCAAGCGCGTCGGGGGCGTGATCGGGAAGATCAGCGGCGTCGTCGAAATCGTCGACGGGTTGCGTGTCGCGGGCGATGCGTTGACGATCAAGGTCAGTCCGGCCGCTGCGTTTCAACAGGGGCTCGACCCCGATACCGTGGCAACCCAGATCGAGGCGCTGATCGCCGGCGCGTCGGCGACGCAGTTGCGGATCGGCGAACAACTCGTCACCGCGCGAGTCCGCATCGCGCCCGAATTGCGGTCCCGCGCCGACGACATCGCGCGACTACCGCTGGTTGCGCCCGACGGGCATCTTGTACGGGTAGGCCAGATCGCGACGGTGTCGGTCACGCCGGGCCAGGAACAGATCACGCGCGAGGACCTTGCCCCGTTCATCGCAGTCACGGCGCGGCTCGATGGTCGCGATCTCGGCTCTGGTATGAAGGACGTCCGGGCGGCCGTGACCGCGCTCAACTTGCCCGCGTCGGTGCGGATAGCTTACGGCGGGCTATACGCTCAGCAGCAGCAGAGTTTCTCCGATCTGAGCTTGGTGTTCGTTGCCGCCTTACTGCTGACGGCATTGCTGCTGACTCTTCTGTTCGAGCGGATCGTCTGGACGTTGGCGGCGATCGCTACCGTCCTGCTCTCGGCATCGGCGGTGCTGTGCGGATTGTGGATCACCGGGATCGAGCTCGACATATCGGCGTTGATGGGGCTGACCATGGTGGTGGGCATGGTCACCGAGTTGGTGATCTTCTTCCTGGCCGAACTGCCCGTCGATCAGGTTATCGATCACGCCACGCTGCGAGAAGCCGGCGAAAAAAGGCTGCGACCGATTTTGATGTCGGCGCTGATCGCGGTTTTGACGCTCGCCCCGCTCGCGCTCGGCGTCAGCCGCGGTGCCGGGTTGCAACGCCCCCTGGCGACCGCCATCATCTTCGGCCTCACGGCAGCGGTGCCACTTGTGTTGCTGTTTCTCCCGGCCCTTATTTCGGTCCTGTCGCGCCAAAATTTCGGTCCTGGCCTTGGCAAACCCCAAGCTGGTGATCCGCAGTAAACGGCCGCTTTCAACCGATTGGAAATGATCGGGGAAGGTCTGGATGTACGGCGCAAAGCGGCAATGGTGCGAACGTCCGCTACTTGGTCGGTAGCAGTAGGTCGGCTCATGACGATGAAGAAGCGACACCGGACATTGATCTGCTGGCTGCGACCTATGCAGACCACGTAACTCATGCTTTGTCGGAGGTTAAATATCGATCCGGGAACGACCTCCGTCAGCATTTCGCAACTGTCCGGCCTGAAGCTCTAGCGTGTGGGTCCTTCGCCAAGCTCAGTCCCGAGATTGATGATGTCGCTTATGTCGAATTCGCTACCGCCCACATTTTAGACTTGGGCGCTTGGCTCAGTCGGCGTCGATGGAAACAAGATAGCGACTTGTATCGATGACAAATTGCGTGGCGCGGGAATCCCTCACGCGTTCAATTCGAGTGCGGATCAGACGTTCGATTTGATCGGTGTTAGTCCGGTTGTCCGCAACAAGCAGGCCGTGCAGGACAGGATAGGCGCGTACCAGTGCTGTCCGCAGATGCGCTTTACGAGTGCCTGGAGCGGTAATCATCTCGTCCAGGGCAGGCGTCGGCGCGCCGGTCGGATCAATCAACTCCAGAGCCGCGAGGCTGGCAACGATACCGTTCGCTATCGCTTTGTGTCCCCGGCCGAAGAGAGCAACGTCCACGTGGTTCGGCAGACTGTTCTCTCGTTGCGCGTCGAGAAAATGCAGTAGCGACGCAAAAGAACAGTTCGGAAGACGTTGGCGCCGGGGTTTTCCGTTCATGTCAGTCGCCCTCCTGGTTGACCCGCCGGCGGGCGTTTGCGTGCCCGCCAGTTGACTCCGGATCAAAACCCGATCTTGAGATGCAGGCCGACGCGGCCTTCTTGCTGCTTGTCGCCGAAGCTTCCCCCGACTTCGACCCCGATCGACACCTTGTCGCTCGGGTTGGCGTTGATGCCCGCGGAGACCAGCGCGCTGGTCTTGGGCATCCGTGCGCCCGCGATGGTGAACCCGCCCGTTCCCGACGGCGCGCCCGTGAAGCGCATCGAGGATAACGTATCGAGGTCCCCGAAGTTCACCCGCACGCCGGCGCTGACATAGGGTTCGATCACGCCACCGCTGGCGGAAATGCCCCGGTATGACAGGCGTCCCTCAGCCAGACCGCTGTACATCGTGCGCTTTTCACGATTGACCGAGAGCGACAGCACCCCGGCGCCGCTTTCGATAAAGGCATCGCGGGTGACGCTGATCAGGTCGGCGCCCAGCTGCGGCGTGAAATACATGTTGCCGCCGAGGCCAATCCGCCGCCCGACCGAAGCACCCCCGGCATAGCCATTGGTGCCGGCCTGACCGACGGCTTTGCCGACGATGTTCGCGCCGACCGAAACCGTCCGCGCGGTGTTGATCGTGCCGCTGAAATAGCTGCCCGACACGTTGGCATAGTTCGTGCCGTCGTCGAACGCGATGTACACGCCGCCTTGATACAGCGTGCCTTTGTTGCTCGAATTGAACGCGCGGACATTGGCTTCGAGATCGCTGACCGAGCCGGCCGCGCCGATCGTCAGCGTATCGCTCTTCAATTCCAGCCCGACCGCAACGCCCGCCGCGAAGTCATTGATCTTTGCCGTGCCCGAGCGCGCGCCGATCGATCCGTCGGCGCCGAAGCCCTGGATCCATGCGTTCAGGCCGGTCTTGCCCTCGCCCGCCAGCGACGACCCACCTTCGGTCGGCTGCGCCGCCCGGATCGCGCCGGTGGTGGCGGTGCCGTCGATCA
>JAZJYW010000021.1:0-8821 GCA_040390165.1 Pseudomonadota bacterium
TCCATCCCCGCTTCCTCGTTCTGGCGCGCGAATTCGACGATCAGGATCGCGTTCTTGGCCGCCAGTCCGATCAGCACGACCAGCCCGATCTGCGTCAGGATGTTGTTGTCTCCACCGGTCAGATTGACCCCGAGGATCGCCGCGAGCAGGCACATCGGGACGATCAGGATGACCGCCAGCGGCAGCACCAGGCTTTCATAGTTCGCCGCCAGCAACAGGAACACGAACAGCACCGCAAGCCCGAACACCAACGCGCCGGTGTTGCCCGCCGACAGCTGCTGGAACGCCAGTTCGGTCCATTCGAAAGTCATGCCCTTGGGCAGAGTTTCGGCCGCGATCTTGCTCATCGTCGCCAGCGACTGGCCCGAGGAAAAACCGCGCATCGTATCGCCCTGGAATTCGGCCGACGGGTAGAGGTTGTAGCGCACCACGCGGTACGGCCCGCTGTCGTTCCTCAGCGTCATCACCGAGTCGAGCGGGACCATCTTGCCCGATGCCGATCGGGTCTTGAGCTTGCCCACGTCGGACACCTGGTCGCGGTACGGCGCATCGGCCTGCGCGGTCACGCGATACGTGCGCCCGAGAAAGTTGAAGTCGTTGATATAGGTCGAGCCGAGATAGGTGCCGAGCGTCGAGAAGACGTTGCCGACGGGCACCCCCATCTGTTCGGCGCGCGGGCGGTCGATATCGGCGTAAAGCCGCGGCGTCCGCGTATTGAAGGTGGTGAACGCGCTGGTGATGCCCTCGGTCTGATTGGCCTTCATCATCATCTGGAAGGCGGCGCCCTCCAATGCCTTATACCCCAGATTGCCGCGGTCCTCGATCAGCATCTTCCAGCCGCCGCCGGTACCGATCCCGCGCACCGGAGGCGGTGGCACGATCAGGACGTTGCCGCCGGTGATCTGGCTGAGTGCCTTGCGATAATCGTTGACCAGCACGTCGGCATTGGCGCGCTGTCCGAACGGCTTGAGCGGGATGAACATCGCGCCGGCATTGGGCGCGGTCGAGAAGGTCGCGCCGTCGAGCCCGGCGAACGCCACCGTATCGGCGGTGGCGGGATTGGCGCGCGCGATCTCGGCCGCCTTGGTCATCACCTCGGTCGTGCGCTGCAGCGAACTGCCCGGTGGCAGCTGGATGACCGCGATCAGATAGCCTTGGTCCTGCGCCGGGATAAACCCGGTCGGGGTGGCGGTGAATCGCCAGCCGGCCAGACCGATCAGGCCGATATAGACGATCCCGATGATCGCCAGCGCCCGGACGGCGCGCGCGGTATATTTGCCAAAGCGGTCGCTCAGCTTCTTGAAGCCGGTATTGAACCCGCGTGCAAACCTGCCCGGCCAGCCGAGGATGCCGGGACGCGGCTCGCTTTCATGTTGCGGCTTGAGGATCATCGCGGCGAGCGCCGGCGACAGCGTCAGCGAAACGAATGCGGAAATCACCGCAGCCGATACGATGGTCAGCGCGAACTGCTTGTAGAAGGCGCCCGAAATTCCCGGGATGAAGCTGGTCGGAATGAACACGCCGCAAAGCACCAGCGCGATCGCGATCAGCGCGCCGGACACTTCGTCCATCGTCTCGTGCGCGGCTTCGCGGGGACTGAGCCCCTTTTCCTCCATCAACCGCTCGATATTTTCGACCACGACGATCGCATCGTCGACGACGATCCCGACAGCGAGCACCATCCCGAACAGCGACAGATTGTTCAGGCTGAACCCGAACCCGGCGAGCATCGCGAGGCTGCCGACCAGCGCCACCGGCACGGCGATCAGCGGAATCACCGTCGCGCGCCACGTCTGGAGGAACAGCAGGACGACCAAAGCGACGAGGATGATCGCCTCGATCAGCGTATGGAACACCGCTTCGATCGATGCCTGGATGTACTCGGTCGGGTTGTACGGAATCGAATAGGCCAGCCCCTTGGGGAAACTCTTCGCCTGTAACGCGATCTCGGCCTTGACCGCATCGGCGGTGGTGAGCGCGTTCGAGCCCGGCAGCTGCGTGATCGCGATGCCGATCATCGGTTTACCCGACAAAGCCGCGTTGATCCCGTAATCCTGCGCCCCGAGTTCGATCCGAGCGAGATCCGACAGCCTGACCATCCGCCCCTGATCGTCGCGTTTGACCACGATCTGGCCGAATTGTTCCGGCGTACTGAGCCGCCCCTGCGTCTGGATGCCCAGCTGGAACGCGGTGCCGCCATTGTTGAACGGCGGCTGCCCGACCGACCCGGCGGCGACCTGAACGTTCTGCGCGCGGATCGAGGCGATGATCTCATCGACCGTCAAGTTGAGCGCGGCGGCGCGGTCGGGATCGATCCATACGCGCATATTGTAGTCGCGCCCGCCAAAAATGCGTGCGTTGCCGACCCCGGGAATGCGCGCCAGCCGGTCGACCAGCTGAGTGGTCGCATAGTTCGAGACATATTGCTGCGGCAGCGTCCCGTCGGGCGACGTGAGCGCGATCACCATCAGGATGTCGGGCGAATTCTTGAGCACGGTGACGCCGACCTGACGCACAACATCGGGCAGACGCGGCTCGGCGGTCGACACGCGATTCTGCACCAGCACCTGCGCCTGATCGACATTGGTGCCCTGTTTGAAGGTCACGGTGATCTGTAGCGTGCCGTCGCCCGTCGCCGAGGAGGACATGTAGAGCATGTTCTCGACGCCGTTGATCGATTCCTCGATCGGCGCAGCGACGGTTTCGGACAGCGTTTCGGCGGTTGCGCCGGGATAATTGGCGGACACCACCACCGTCGGCGGCGCGATCTCGGGATATTGCGCGACCGGCAGGCCGGGATAGGCAACCAACCCGAACACGACGATGAGGATCGACATGACGGCCGCGAAGATCGGCCGTTCGATGAAGAAATGGGGAAATTTCATGCCTGCGCCGCCGTCAGCGCGTCTTGGCTTCGGACGGCGCCGGCGCTTTCGCGGGTGTCGATACCGGCGCCGTATCCGCAGCGCGCGGCGTGATCTTGACCAGCTTCGCGGTCACCGCCGCGCCCGGCTGCAACTGGGTCAGCCCGTCGATCACCACGCGATCCTTGGGTCCGATACCGGACTTGACCACGCGCAGCCCCTCCACCAGCGGCCCCGTTTCGACGTTGCGCTGCGCGGTCTTGCCGTCGGCGCCCACGACCAGCACGGTCTTGCGCGTCTGATCGGTCGAGATCGCTTCATCGGGGATCAGCAGCGCATTATACGACCCGGAGCCAAGCAGGCGCGCGCGCCCGAACATGCCGGGGACGAGAAAACCATTGGGATTGGACACTTCGGCATGCGCGCGGATCGTCCCCGATTGCGGGTCGATCGCATTGTCGACGAACACCATGCGGCCGTGCCACTTATACTCGGCTTCGTCGGCCAGCTGGATTTCGACCGGATTGGGGGCATAGCGCGAGGACTGGCGTTCGCCCTGCTGTGCCTGGCGGATATATTTGAGGTAGAAGCCCTCGGCGCCGTCGAAGCTGAACCAGATCGGATCGACCGACACGACCCGCGTCAGCAAGGTTTGCCCGGCGGAGACGAAATCGCCGATCGACACCTTTTTGTCCGACACGCGCCCGCCAATCGGAGCACGCACGACGGTGTAGCCCAGATCGAGCGAGCGCGATTTGACCTGCGCGCGGGCGCCGGCCAGCGCGGCGAGCGCGCTGCGCTGGGTTGCCAGCTTGGTCTCATATTCTTCCTTGCTGATCGCCTCGCCCACCAGCAGCGTTTTCGCGCGCGCCAGTTCGGTTTGAGCATTGGACAGCGCGGCCTCGGCCTTTGCTTGGTCGGCTCTTGCCTGGGCGAGCGCGGCCTGGAACGGAGCCTGATCGATAACGAACAGGATTTGGCCCTTGGCCACCCCCACGCCTTCGCGGAAGTTCACGCTCTGGATCGTCCCCGAGACGCGCGGCATGACCTGGGTGTCCTGCACCGCTTCGAACCGGCCGACATAATCGTCCCAGTCGGTCACCGTGCGCTGCAGCGGATAGGCGACAGATACGGTCGGCTTTGGCGGTGCGGGTGGCGCCTGCTTCCCGCAGGACACCAGAACTAAAGCGACTAACATTGCCGCGGCGCGCGATATTTTCCCCATCCGCCATACTTTGGGGCTGACGTGGAATAGTTCAATCCAGGAAGCACAAAAAATTGTGCATGTGCGAAGAAACCTGCTGCGCGGGCCGATCGGCGCGGCGGCACGGCATCTTTTCGCTGCTGCGGTTCGACAGATCGAATCGGATTTGACAGATGTGTGCCACTCGTCCCTTCGACTCGCTGCGAAACGGCAGCGCGGGCCGGCGAGCGAACCACGGCGACGGATCCAACCCCATGAGCATTATCGATACGCGCGAGCACCAGATGTTTCCCGTTCTCGACAAAGCCCAACTGGCGACGGCCCGTCGCTTCGCGAGCGGACCCGAACGTCGCTTTGCCCCGGGCGAGACGGTCTATTCGATCGGCGAAGAGGGGGCCACGGCGTGGCTTGTGCTGGACGGGACGATCGACGTCGTGCGTCGCGACGGGCTCAGTCATGAGGCGCCGGTGACGACCCACGGCCCGGGCCAGTTTACGGGTGAAGTCAATCAGCTGGCCGGACGCCCGTCGATTGCTGCCGGCCGCGCCGGGCCGGAGGGATGCACTGCCCTGCCCTTCGATCCCGCGCATTTGCGCGCGTTGATGGTGGGATCGGCCGAGCTTGGCGAGATCGTGATGCGCGCGCTGATCCTGCGCCGGGTCGGCCTGATCGAAGAGGGCGGCGCGGGGACGATCCTGATCGGCGAGCCCAACAGCCCGGCCATCGCCCGGCTCCAGAGTTTCCTGACGCGCAGCGGTTATCCCAATCTTGTGCTCGATGCCGCGACCGACGGCGAAGGAAGGGCGCTGGTCGAGCGGATCGGCGTGATGCCCGACGAATTGCCTTTGGTCGTCTGTCCGAACGGCACTCTGCTCAAGAATCCAAGCGAGCTTGAAGTGGCGACCTGCCTGGGGATGACGCCAACGCTCGATCCTGCGACGGTGTACGACGTGGCGATTGTCGGCGCCGGACCCGCCGGGCTTGCCACCGCGGTTTACGCGGCGTCCGAAGGCCTGTCGGTGCTCGTGCTCGACGAACGCGCGATGGGGGGACAGGCCGGTGCCTCGGCCCGGATCGAGAATTATCTGGGCTTTCCCACGGGTATTTCCGGACAGGCGCTGGCCGGTCGTGCGTTCAATCAGGCGCTGAAATTCGGCGCCGAAATGGCCGTCCCGCTAAAGGTCGATCGGCTCGATTGCGCGGGCGACCGATTGGTGCTCGATATAGCGGGCGACCGGCGGGTCGGCGCACGGGCGATCGTCGTGGCGTCGGGCGCGCGCTATCGTCGGCCCGACATCCCGAACCTCGCTGCGTTCGAAGGCAACGGCATATCCTACTGGGCCTCGCCGATCGAGGCGCGGCTCTGCGCCGGTGAGGAGGTGGCGCTGGTCGGCGGCGGCAATTCGGCGGGTCAGGCGGTCGTCTTCCTCGCACCGCAAGTGAAGCGCCTGCACCTGATCGTCCGGCGCGATTTGTCCGAAACCATGTCGCATTATCTGATCGACCGGATCGCCGCCTTGGCCAATGTCGACATCCATGTCGGCAGCGAAATCTCGGCGCTGGAGGGCGACGCGACCGGGCTCACCGCCGCGATCTTTCGCAACCGCGATGATGGATCGACCGAGCGGTATAATTTGCGTCACCTGTTCCTGTTCATCGGTGCCGATCCCAACGCCGACTGGCTGTCGGGGTGTGTCGACACTGATCCGAACGGCTTCATCGTCACCGGCGAGGGCGCGCTGTCGCTCGAAACCAGCCGCCCGGGCGTCTTTGCCATCGGCGATGTCCGCGCGGGATCGACCAAGCGCGTTGCCGCGGCGGTGGGTGAAGGCGCCGCCGTGGTCGCGCAAATCCACGCCAAGATCGCCGACCGTGCTGAGCAGGGGCAGGCATGACGTCGTGTCGCCACAGCAGCACGATCAACCAGGTCACGCCGAGCGCGCGAGGGTGCGAAGACTGTCTCAAGATCGGCAGCGCGTGGCTCCATCTGCGGCTGTGCCGCAGCTGCGGTCATGTCGGCTGTTGCGACCAGTCGCCGCATCGCCACGCCACCGCGCATTTTCACGCGACGCAGCATCCGATCATCGAAGGATATGACCCGCCCGAAGGATGGGGCTGGTGCTATGTCGACGAAGAAGAAGTGGACCTGCCCGACCAGACCCCGCAATGGGGCCCGATCCCGCGCTATTATTGAGCATAATCAGGACAAACGATGAGCGGACCCAAATTGTTCGAGCCGATCACCGTCGGCGGCCTGGCGCTGGCCAACCGCATCGTCATCGCGCCGATGTGCCAATATTCGGCGGTCGATGGCTGCATGACCGACTGGCATCTGATCCATCTCGGCCATCTGGCGTTGTCGGGCGCCGGTCTGCTGACGATCGAGGCGACCGCGGTCGTGCCGGAGGGGCGCATCTCTTACGGCGATGTCGGACTGTATGACGATGCGACCGAAGCGGCGATGGCGCGCGTCCTGGACAGCGTGCGCCGCCATTCGGATATGCCGATCGCGATCCAACTCGGCCATGCCGGGCGCAAGGCGTCCACCGACCTGCCGTGGCTCGGCGGCGGGCAGATCGCCCCGTCGCACGATAAGGGGTGGCAGACGGTAGCGCCGTCGCCGCAGGGGTTCACCGAGGGGGATCATCCACCGATCGAACTCGATCCGGACGGTCTCTCCCGCTTGCGCGACGCGTTCGCGGCTGCAGCGCGCCGGGCAGCGCGGCTCGGTCTCGACGCGGTGCAAATTCACGGCGCGCACGGCTATCTGCTCCACCAATTCCTCTCGCCGCTGTCGAACCGGCGCGATGACGATTACGGCGGGAGCCTCGACAACCGGATGCGCTTCCCGCTCGAGATTTTCGATGCGGTCAGGGCGGCGTTCCCGGCGAACAAGCCGGTGACGATGCGCGTGTCGGGGACCGACTGGGTCGATGGCGGGTGGGATGTCGAACAGACGATCACCTTTGCCCAGGCGCTGGAGCGCCGCGGCTGCTCCGCCATGCATGTGTCGAGCGGCGGTCTCGATCCGCGCCAGCATATTCCCGTCGGCCCCGGTTACCAGGTGCCGCTGGCGCGCGCCGTAAAGCAGGCGACGTCGATTCCCGTGGTCGCGGTCGGGATGATCACCGAGCCCGAACAGGCCGAAGCGATCGTCGGCACGGGCGATGCCGACATGGTCGCGCTGGCCCGGGCGATGCTCTACGATCCGCGCTGGCCGTGGCACGCCGCGGCTGAACTGGGCGCGCATGTCACCGCGCCACACCAATATCTGCGATCGCAGCCCAGACGATTCCGCGACCTGCTGCGCGGCCGGTGATGCCGGCCCAAGGATCTCAGGCGCGAACCGCGCTATCGGTCGAGGTCAGATAGCGATTGGTGTCGATGGCGAAAATGGCAGCACGGCGGCCATGCGCCGCTTCAATCCGGCTTCGAACATTCTCTTCGAAATGCTCGACGCTGTAACCGTCATCCGGAAGGTCGTGCAGCGTCGGGTAGGCGCGACGCAACGCATTGCCCAGATGGAATTTTCGCGTGCCCGGCGCGGCGATCATATCGGCAAGATCGCCGCTCGGCGCCCCATCGCAGTCGATCAGATCGAGCAACGCCAGGCTGCCGATAACGCTGGCGGCGACGCGCCGATGCCCGCGGCCGAACAGCGCGACATCGACGCGGGCAAGCGGGCACCTGCCGTGCTGGGAATCAAGGAAATGCAGCAGCGCCGCGAAGGAACATTGCGGTAACTGTCTGTCGGGTCTTTTGCGCTCCATCATTGTTCTCATCGCGTTTTGCTCCGGCGAGCGTGGCCGCCCGCCGGGAACAATCCTTTATCAAAACCCGATCTTGAGATGCAGGCCGACGCGGCCTTCCTGCTGGTTCTTGCCGTACGAACCGCCGACCTCGACGCCGATCGACACCCGGTCGCTCGGATTGGCGTTGATTCCGGCGGAGAGGATGGCGCTGGTCTTGGGCAGCATCGCGCCTTCGATCGTGAACGCCCCGGTGCCGGTGGGGGCACCCGAGAACCGCATCGAGGACAGCGTGTCGCGATCGCCGAAGTTCACCCGCACGCCGACGCTGACATAGGGTTCGACCACGCCGCCGCTGGCGGTGACCCCGCGATGCGACAGCCGCGCCTCGGCAGTACCGCTGTAGAGCGTACGCTGCTCGCGGTTGACCGCGAGCGAGAGCACGCCGACGCCGCTCTCGGTGAACGCGTTACGCGTGACCGTGACCACGTTCGCGCCGACCTGCGGCGTGAAGAACATGTTGCCGCCCACCCCGATCCGCTCGCCGAGCGTCGCGCCACCGGCATAGCCGCTGGTCCTGGCGTTACCGATCGCCTTGCCCACGATGGTCGATCCGATCGCGACGGTGCGTGCGGTGTCGATCGTACCGCCGAAATAGCTGCCCGACACGTTGGCGTAGGTGCGGCCGTTATCATAGGCGAGGTACAGCCCCCCCTGGTACAGCGTGCTTTTGTTGCTCGACAATCGCGTGCGGACGTTGGCTTCGAGATCGCTGACCGAGCCCGCCACGCCGATCGTCAGCGTATCGCTCTTCAATTCGAGCCCAACCGCAACGCCCGCCGCGAAATCGTTGACCTTCTGGGTGCCCGAACGGCCCCCGATCGATCCGTCGGCGCCGAAGCCCTGAACCCAGGCATTGAGGCCGTTCGTCCTGGCCAGCGACGAGCCGCCTTCGGTCGGCTGCGCCGCCCGGATCGCGCCGGTGGTGGCGGTGCCGTCGATCA
>JAZJYW010000022.1:0-28054 GCA_040390165.1 Pseudomonadota bacterium
CCAGCTGAGAAGTTCGCTCAGAGCGTTGCGTCGATCGGTTGAACCCACCACCAATTGCGGACATCGCTCCCGCGCCTCCGCCTACCGCTTCGGCAACCGCGCCAGGGGATCGACCGGCGTCCGCCCGTTGCGCAGTTCGAAATGCAGTTCCGGCCTATCCGCAAACCCCGTATCGCCCGACAAGGCAATCGTCTGGCCGCGTTTGACCGACTGGCCGCGCTGGACGAGGATCCGGCTGGTGTGGCCGTACACGCTGGTCCAGCCGTCGCCATGCTTGATCATCACCAGCCCGCCCAACCCGGCGACGCCCGTCGCGGTGTAGATCACCACGCCGTCGGCGGCGGCCAGCACCGGGGTGCCGGCCGGGACCGCGATCTTGATCCCGTCATTGCGCTCCCCGCTGGCGCCGGGGCCGAAGCGCTTGACGACGTTGCCGGTGCTGACCGGCCACAGGAACGGGCCACTGAGCGATCCCGGCTGCGCGATCGGGGTCGAGGAGGACAGGATCCGCGACGGGGTGGAGATGGCGCGCGCGGGCTTGTCGCCCTCGGCAATCGCGGGTTCCCCGCCGCCGGTGGCGATGTCGCCCAGATCGATCCTGAACGCGGCGGCGCGCTCGGCGAGCGTCTGCGGCGGTTTGGGCGGGCCGGGGATCAGGATGCGGCGGCCCGAGCGCAGCACGTACGGCTCGACCAGATTGTTGGCGGCGACGATCTCCGACCATTTGACGCTGTACGCGCGCGCGATCGCAATGCCCGATTCGCCGGGGCGGATGAAGTGATAGCGCCCGCCGGGGATGCGGAGTTGCTGCCCGACCCGCACCGTATAGGGCGGTTCCAGACCATTCGCGGACGCGATATTCTCGGATCCCGCGCCGACTTTTTCCGCGATGCCGCGCAACGTGTCTCCGGGCTGGACGATGTAGGTCGAATTGGGGATCGTGCGCGCATCGGCGGTGACCGGGCGGGCTTCCCATGCGGGTGGCGCGGAGGGCGGCGCGGGGACCGGCTCGTCCGCGCGCTGTGGCTCGTACTGGTCGCCACGCTGCGGCTCATATTGGTCGCCGACCGGGGCAGGCGGGCCGTAATCGGTCTCCGGGATGCAGCCGGATACCAATCCGGCGATGACGATCAGCGCGAAAACCCCCCGCATTGCGCCCCCCTTCAGCGATACACCGCGTCGACCATATCAATCGATTCGCGATGCGTCAGGTCCATCTGTAGCGGCGTGACCGTCACATAGCCCAATTCGATTGCCTCCAGATCGGTATCCGCCACCGGATCGTGCGGCACAGCGCCCAGCCCCATCCAGTAATAGGGAAAGCCGCGCGGGTCGGTGCGTTTGATCAGCTTGAGCCGGCCATAGTCGCGCAATCCCTGGCCGACCACGCGCACGCCCTTGATGCTGTCGGGCGCAATCGGCGGAAAATTGACGTTGAGCAGGGTGCCCGGCGTCAGCGGCAGGTCGAGCAATGGCCGAAGGACGCGCTCGCCCCACGCTTCGGCGGCTTCGAAGGTGGCCTGCTGGCCGTCTTCTTGGTTGCCGTAACGCTGGCTGATCGCGATCGAGCGGATCCCCGCCAGCGTGCCCTCCATCGCCGCGCCGACGGTGCCCGAATAGAACACGTCCTCGCCCAGATTGGCACCGCGATTGACCCCAGACAGGATCAGGTCGGGCTTGCCGTCCTTCATGATCTCGGCCAGCGCGATCATCACCGCGTCGGTCGGCGTGCCGCTGACGGTGTAGCGTTTGTCGTCGAATTTTCGGACGCGCAAGGGTTCGCTGAGTGTCAGCGAGCGGCCCTTGCCCGATTGCTCCTCGGCCGGCGCGACGATTGTAATGTCGTCGGAGAAAAGCCGCGCAAGTCGTTCGAGTACAACCAGACCTTCGGCATGATAGCCGTCGTCATTGGTCAGGAGGATTCTCACATTATCCTCCCCGGGACGGGGAGGGGGACCATGCGAAGCATGGTGGAGGGGGCGGGCCTCAACGTGTGTCGCTGGGGGCACGCCCCCTCCACCCCGCCGCTCCGCGTCGCGGTCCCCCTCCCCGTAGACGGGGAGGATATCATGCCGGCTCCAGCCGATTGAGCCCGCGCAGATAGGGTTGCAGCACGTCGGGGATCGCGACCGATCCGTCGGCTTGCTGATAATTTTCGATCACCGCGACCAGCGTCCGTCCGACCGCCAGGCCCGATCCGTTGAGCGTATGGACGAAGCGCGTCGCTTTCTCGTCCTTCGGGCGATAGCGCGCGTTCATCCGGCGCGCCTGAAAGTCGCCGCAGGTCGAACAGGACGAAATCTCGCGATAGCGGTCCTGCCCGGGGAGCCACACTTCGAGGTCGTAGGTGCGCGCGGCGGAGAAGCCCATGTCGCCGGTGCACAATTTCATCCGGCGAAACGCCAGACCGAGTTTGGTCAGGATTTCCTCGGCACACGCCGTCATCCGCTCATGCTCGGCCTCGGACTGATCGGGGGTGGTGATCGACACCATCTCGACCTTTTCGAACTGATGCTGGCGGATCAGCCCGCGCGTATCGCGCCCCGCCGCGCCGGCTTCGGAGCGGAAGCAGGAGGTGAGCGCGGTGAAGCGGATCGGCAATTCCTCTTCGCTCAGGATCTTGTTGGCCACGATGTTGGTCAGCGACACTTCGGCGGTCGGGATCAGCCAGCGACCGTCGGTGGTCTTGAACAGATCCTCGGCGAATTTGGGCAATTGCCCGGTGCCGAACATCGCTTCGTCGCGGACCAGCACGGGCGGCACGATTTCTTCGTAGCCGTTCTGCGCGGTCATCGTGTCGAGCATGAACTGCCCGAGCGCGCGGTTGAGCCTTGCTATCGGCCCCCGCAGCAGCGTGAACCGCGCGCCCGACAGCGCGATCCCGGTCTCGAAATCCATCCCGAGCGCGGGTCCGATCGCGTCGTGTTCCTTCACGTCGAACGCGAAGGATGGGGGCGTGCCGCGCTGATGCGCCAGAACGTTGCCCTCCTCGTCGGCGCCGTCGGGGACGTCGGCGAGCGGCAGGTTGGGGATTGTCGCCAGTTGCGCGGTCAACGCCTCTTCCAGCGCCTTTTCCTGCTCCTCCAGCTCGGGCATCGCGGTTTTGAGGTCGGCGACTTCGGCCATCAGCGCCGCGGCTTTCGCCTCGTCCTTTGCCGCCTTCGCCGCGCCGATTGCCTTGGACGCTTCGTTGCGGCGCGCCTGGCCTGCCTGCACGTCGGTGATTACCGCGCGGCGCTTTTCGTCCAGCGCGATCAGGTCGGCCGCGATCGGCGACAGTCCACGGCGCGCAAGCCCTGCGTCGAAAGCTTGCGGATTGTCTCGGATCAGGCGAATATCATGCATAGCGGCGTGGCTATGGCCGGGCACAGTCGACGGCGCAACCCGGAGGGGGGTCGCGGCGTTCCATGTCCGAGCACCCCATCGAGGAGAATCACCATGCAGCTTCGCCACAACACGCTGGTTGTCGTCGCCGACGGTCGCAAGGCGCTGTTCCTGCGCAACGAAGGCGATGGCGTGCATCCCAATCTGGTGGTCGAAACGGCGCAGGAGCGCCCCAATCCGGCCGATCACGATCAGAAAAGCGACGCGGCGGGGCGGTCGTCGGGGGGAATTGGCGGGCGCAAGGACACGATGGTCGAAGCCGATTTTCACCAGCAGACCGAGGATCGCTTCGCGGCGGATATCGGCGCGATGCTAAAAACTCGCGCACTCGCCAACGATTTCGAATCGCTGATCGTGGCCGCGCCGCCGCACACGCTGGGCGAATTGCGCAAACATTATCATATCGAGGTTCAAAACAGGCTGACCGGCGAAATCCCGAAGGATCTCACCGGCCACCCTGTGCCCGAAATTGAGAAAGCGTTGTCAGACGCTTAGGCGGTAACCGTCGTCCGCTTGGCGAACCGCTTGCGCGCGACCAACGCCGCGGCGGCGCCGCCGAACAGCAAGAGCATCGGCGGAGCGGGGACCGGGGCGGGGGTGCCGCCCGTCGACCCGGTCGATCCGTTGCTGCCGCCGTGCCAGCCGCCATTCGAACTCCAGCCGCCGTTCGACGACCAACCGCCGCTCGAACCCCAGCCCTTGCTGGACGAACCGTAGCTCGACGAGCCCGAACTCGCCGATGAATTGGATGAGCTCGACCCGTTGGACGAACTCGACGTCGAGGTCGACGAACCGTTTGACGACGACGAGGTCGATGAAGACGAAGAAACGTCGCCCGACGAGCTGGTCGAGGATGACACGTCGCCCGACGACGAGGTCGAGGACGCCGACGAAACGTTTCCGCTCGAGGACGACGACACACCGCTCGACGATGCCGAGGACACGTTGCCCGACGAGGTCGATGACGTGCTGCCCGACGAGAAGCCGCCGGTCGAGGATGAGGTCGACGAGCCGCCGCTGCCGCCCGACGAGGTGGACGTAGACCCGCCGCTGCTGCTCGAGGTGGACGAGATCGCGATCCCGCCGCTGCCGCCGCCGCTGCCACCGCCGAAGAAGCCGCCGGCGAAGAAGCCGCCACCGCCGCCGCCGCTGCCACCAACGGCAACACCGCCGCCGCCACCAAAGCCGCCCATATCACCCGAAAATGCGGGCGGGAGCGGCATCGGCGCGCCGCCGGCCATCGTGACGATCGCGGGCGGGCACGTCGTGGTGGTCGTGGTGACGACCTTGCGGACGCGCGATGCACGCACTGCGGCGGTCCTGACGGTCCGCACGACGCGCTTCTTGTACGTCTTGGCATACCCCGCGCGCGGGGATTTAGTCTCGGCTACCTTGACGGCGCCGCCCCCGATAATGGCACCCCCGCAAGCGCAGGCGCAAAGTTTAGCCATCGCCATCCGCACTGACATCGCGTCGCTCTTTCTCTAACCGTGCCTTCCCCCACAGAGACGGTGATGGTTTCTTGCAGCTACGTTGCCGCTATTCGACATAGTGCCAAACAAAGCGTTAAGTGCAATTGCGTTAACCAAGAATAATCGATGCAAACCGGACTAATCTGTTCTGGTGATGGTCCGGCCATGGTTAACGTTTCATTGTGATACGATGCAGGTTAGTCCCGTTACCCATTTTGTCTCGTTCGACACTCCCTGACCGGTTCATGACGGATTGTCGGCAGCGCGCGGTTTCGTCCGTTGCGGTCATAACCCGATGACGACATTGTCGATTTCGGCGTGTTCAATCGCTTGTGGAGCCGCTTGCGCATCGCTATAGGCCCGCTCGCATGGGTGGCCCTGTACGGTTGCGGATACTTCGGTTTCACGGGCCAGCGGGAGAGTGGGGATGGCGACGGCTTTGAATCGCGTAACTGATTCCAGTTTCGATCCGCCCGCGAACGAGGCCGGGGACGGCTATCGTCCAAGCGCCGACGAAGCGTTCATGAACCCGCGCCAACAGGCATATTTCCGCGAAAAGCTGCTGCGCTGGAAGGACGCGATCCTCAAGGAAGCCGAACTGACGCTGTCGCAGCTTCAGGTCGAGCCGTTGCGCGAGGCCGATCTGACCGATCGCGCGTCGAGCGAGACCGACTGGTCGATCGAACTGCGCACGCGCGATCGCCAACGCAAACTCATCTCCAAAATCGACGCCGCGCTCCGCCGGATCGAAGAGGGCGAATACGGCTATTGCGAAGTGACCGGGGAGCCGATCTCGCTCGGCCGACTGGAAGCCCGGCCGATCGCGACGATGACGGTCGAGGCGCAGGAAGCGCATGAGCGTAACGAAAAGGTCTCTCGCGAAGACTGACGTCCTGCCGTGATTAACGATTTCGATAATATTTGAACGCTATGCGAGCGCTTAATCAGACGAATGATCGTCGAGCAGGGTGCGCATGGACCAGTTTTCAAACGATCCCTTTGCCAGTCATGGCGCCGGTGACGCGGCGGCGCAGCGTAACGACGCGCGCGACAGCTTGTTTCTGGTGGCGGGTCTGCGTCTGGATGGTGCCGCTACGGTCAACCAGGTGCGGGTTCGCAACCTGTCGAGCGGCGGGTTGATGGCCGAATTCGACCAGCCGGTCGATGTCGGCACCGCCGTCGAAGTCGAATTGCGCGGGGTAGGCAAGGTCGCGGGCGCGGTGGCATGGACCGCCGCCGGGCGGATCGGCGTGTCATTCAACCGCCAGATCGAGCCGCTGGATGCCCGCAAGCCAGTCGGCGCCAGCGCCGCGCCGGTTAAATCGAAGCCGATCAGGCCGATCTTCTAGGGAAGGCGACGCCCCGGCAGAACCGGGGCGTTCCTGAATAGTCGCCGTTCAGATCGCGGCGATTGCTTCCTTCACGCGCAACTTCTGCTTTTTCAGTTCGGCCAGAATCCGCGTGTCGGGAAGCGGGCGGAGCGCTTCGGCATGGATTTGCCGGTCAAGCACATGGTGCTTCGTCTCGAGAGCGGAAAGATGCGGGTTCTGCATGGGAGCAATCTCCTTCATCAACGTGGGGAATTGAGTAGAACACGGTCGGAGCGATTTGTCGCCATCGATTTCGTTTCCGAATCGACACGGCGTATCGTTTTGCCGATGATCGGATGGTGGCGTCGTCGGGCGCAGTGGGGAGCCCATGGACGAAGCGCAGATCATTGCCCGGCTGGGCACGCTCAGAACCGAACATCGCGACCTCGACTCGGCGATCGACGCGTTGCGCGTGATGGGGTCGAGCGACCAGCTGCAAATCGCCCGCCTGAAGAAGCGCAAGCTGCTGCTCAAGGATGAGATTGCGATGCTGGAGGATCAATTGATCCCCGACATCATCGCCTGATCGTCCCTGATCGATATTGGGACGCTGGTTCAACCTGATCGCTTGCGCGTCGCCCCTATTGCGGCAATCGTGCGTCGCATGAACGGGGCGGTTACAGATTTGCGGATCCACCGCCGGCTGATCGATTCGCTCTATGTCGAATCGATGGTGCTGGCGGATGAGGCGCGCAGCTATTTCGATTCGGGCGCCCGGATCGAACGCGAAGCGCTCGATCCGCTGGGGCGCGTCACCTTTTCTTGCGAGTCGCTGAAGGTCACGACCCGGCTGATGCATATCATCGCGTGGTTGCTGACCCAGCGCGCGGTCGATTCGGGGGAATTGTCCCCGCGCGACGCGCTCGATCCTGCGCGGCGGTTGGGCGACGCGCCGGTGACCGACGATGCGGTACTGGCGCAGATGCCGGCCGACGCCGCGCACCTGATCGAATCGAGCATCGACCTCCACCGTCGCGTCGCGCGGTTGGACGGCGCGCAAACCGAACCCCAACCCAATGACAGCCCGGTGCAATGGATGCAGGCGCGGCTGGCGATGGCGTTCTAGGGCCGGCTGGGGCCGCGCCCGAGATAGTCGCGGATCAGCGTGGCGATCCGCTGAGGGATCGGGGTGCGCGCCAGCGCCCCACGCCGCGACAGCATCAGAGGTGGAGCCGGGCCCGCGCGGCGTTGTACTCAGCTTCCAGCCGATCGACGCGGACTGCGACCGGCTCGATCTTGTCCACCGCGCCGATTCCCTGGCCCGAACCCCAGATGTCCTTCCACGCCTTGGCTTTGCCCTCGTTGCCGCCGAAGTTCATCGTGCTCAGATCGCCCTCGGGCAGATTGTCGGGATCCATCCCGGCCGCGATGATCGATCCGCGCAGGTAATTGCCGTGCACCCCGGTAAACAGGTTCGAATAGACGATGTCCGCGGCCTTGCTGTCGACGATGCCCTGTTTGTAGCCCTCGACCGCATTGGCCTCCTCGGTCGCGATGAAAGGCGATCCGATATAGGCGAAATCCGCGCCCATCGCTTGCGCCGCGAGCACCGCGCCGCCGGTCGCGATCGACCCCGACAAAGCGAGCGGTCCGTCGAACCATTGGCGGATTTCCTGCGTGATCGCGAAGGGCGACAGCCGTCCGGCATGGCCGCCGGCGCCCGCCGCTACGGCGATCAGCCCGTCGGCACCCTTTTCGATCGCCTTTCGCGCGAAACGGTCGTCGATGACGTCGTGGAGCGTGATTCCGCCCCAGCTGTGAACCGCGGTATTGAGCTCCTCGCGCGCGCCCAGCGAGGTGATCACGATCGGCACCTGCCATTTGGCGCAGGTCGCCAGGTCGGCTTCGAGCCGGTCGTTGGAGCGATGCACGATCTGGTTGACCGCGAACGGGGCGGCAGGACGTTCGGGGTTATCGCGATTCCATGCCGACAGTTCTTCGGTGATTCGGTGCAGCCATTCGTCGAGCTGCGCCTGGGGTCGGGCATTGAGCGCGGGGAAAGATCCGACGATCCCCGCCTTGCATTGCGCGACGACCAGCTCGACGCCGGAGATGATGAAGAGCGGCGACCCGATCACGGGCAGGCGCAGCGTATCGAAGATTTTTGGCAAGGGCATGGTGGTTTCATAACGAACCCGAAACCGCTGTCCAGCGCCGCGCGACCGGGATTTGAATTTATGGTACGGAATCGGTGCCATCTGAATCGGCAATCTGTCCGCTGGGCGCTTGCCATTCACCTCCATGGTGTTATCGCGAAGCAATACACCATAAGATAATATCACGAGGTCCACATGAAGTTTGCCGTCGCCGCCGCCCTGATGCTCACCGTTTCGACGCCCGCGCTTGCCGCCGCGCAACTGCCGACCGAGGTCGTGCCGCTGAGTTACGACATCACGATCAACCCGGACGCGCAAAAGCTGACCTTCAGCGGCAGCGAAACCGTGACCGTTTCGGTCAGAAAGGTGACCAAAACGATCGTGCTCAACGCCTCCGAACTGACGATCGGTCGCGCGAGCGTTGACGGCAAGGCGGTGGCCTTCAAGCTCGACTCGGCGACGCAGCAATTGACCCTGACACTTCCCGTCGCTGCCAAGGTTGGTACGCACGTCGTCAGCTTCGGATGGACCGGTAAGATCAACCAGTCCGCCGCCGGGTTCTTCGCGATCGACTATACCAATACCGACGGGTCGAAGGCGCGAATGCTGGCGACTCAGTTCGAAGCGCCCGACGCGCGCCGCTTTGCGCCGATGTGGGATGAGCCGAGCTTCAAGGCGAAGTTCACGTTGAAGACGGTTGCGCCGAAGGGGCAGCTCGCGTTTTCCAACATGCCCGCAATCGTCACGCGGCAAAAGGACGGCACGCAACTCTACAGCTTCCGCCAGACTCCGGTGATGTCGAGCTATCTGCTGTTCCTCGGCATGGGCGACATGGAACGCAAGACGGTGATGGCCGGCAAGACCGAGATCGGCGTCATCACGCGCAAGGGCGTGAAGGACCAGGGCGACTATGCGCTCGCTTCGGCCAAGCGGCTGTTGACCTATTATAATGACTATTTCGGCCAGCCTTACCCGCTGCCCAAGCTCGACATGATCGCCGGACCCGGGAGCAGCCAGTTCTTTGGCGCGATGGAGAATTGGGGCGCGATCTTCTATTTCGAACCCGAATTGCTGTTCGATCCCAAGCGCGCGACCGAGAGCGACAAGCAACGCATTTTCACCGTCGTCGCGCACGAAATGGCGCACCAATGGTTCGGCGATTTGGTGACGATGAGCTGGTGGGACGATCTGTGGCTGAACGAAGGTTTCGCGTCGTGGATGGAGAACAAGGCGTCGGGCGACCTTAACCCCGACTGGTTCGCGCGCGATTCCGCCGTGGCGTTCGACCGCGAAGGCGCGCTTCGCCTCGACGCGACCTCGGCGACGCATCCCATCATTCGCCACGTCGAAACCGTCGATGAAATCGGCGAGGCGTTCGACACGATCACGTATCAAAAGGGTCAGGCCGTGATCGGCATGATCGAATCGGTGCTCGGCCCCGACAAATTCCGCGACGGCATCCGCCGCTACATGGCGAAGTACAAATACGGCAACACGCAGACCGATCAGCTTTGGGCAGAGCTCGAGGGGGCATCGGGCATGCCGGTCACCGGCTTCGCGCATGACTTCACGCTACAGGGTGGGGTCCCGCTGATCACGGTGACGGGCAGCAAGTGCGTCAACGGATCGACCGTCGCGACTTTGTCGCAGAGCCGGTTCGGGCTGGACGAAGCGTCGAAGGCGCCGCGGACATGGCGCGTGCCGGTCCGTGTCGGGACGGTGGGCGGCAAGACCGCCAGCGCGATCACGACCGGGGCATCGACCCAGGTGACCGTTCCCGGCTGTGGCCCGCTGGTCCTGAACGTCGGCAAGGGCAGCTATTTGCGCGTTCGCTATTCGGGCGACGCGCATGCCGCGCTGGTCGCGAATTACACCAAACTCGACCTCGCCGACCGGCTGGGCACGCTGGGCGACGACTATGCGCTGGCGCGGTCGGGCGATCAGGATTTCGCGCTGTGGGCCGACACCTTCGCTGCCATCCCCGACAGCGCGAGCCCGCTCGAATGGGCGCTCGCCTCCAGCCAGCTCGGGTCGCTGTCGGCGCTGTATCGCGACACGCCGCTGCACGACCGGATCAATGCGCTCGCGCTAAAGCGGCTGGGGCCGGTGCTGGCGACAATCGGGTACGAACAGAAAGCCGGCGAATCGCCGCTCGTGACCAATTTGCGCGAAGTGCTGGTCGGGCAACTGGGCGGCGCGGGCGATCCCGAAGTGCTGAAACGCGCACGGCAATATTTCGCCGCGCTGCGCACCAACCCTCAGGCAATCCCACCGGCTATTCGAGGACCGATCCTCGAAACCTTCGCTGAAAACGCGACGCCAGCCGAATGGGAACAGCTGCTTGCGCTGACCAAGGCGGAGACCAACCCGGTGGTCAAGAACACCTATGTCCGGCTGTTGGGCGAAGCGCGCGATCCGGCGCTGGCGATGCGCGCGCTCGAGCTGATCAAGGGCGATACCTTTACCGCGCAACAAAAGCCGGGCCTGCTGCGCTCGGTCTCAAGCGGCCATCCCGACATGGCGTTCGACTTCGCCGTCGCCAACGCCGACCTGATCAACGGCATGCTGGAGGCAAGCACGCGCGCCGGGTTCATCGTCGGGCTGGGCGCGGGGTCGAACGATCCCGCGATGCCGGGCAAGATCACGGCCTATGCCGAGAAGAACCTGCCGGCATCCTCGCGCGGCGGTGCCAAGCGCGCCTTGACCTCGATTGCGGTCCGTAAAGCCACGCTCGACCGGCTGACGCCGGGCGTGACCGCCTGGCTGGGAAAAGCGGGTTAATCGATCCGCTTTAGGCCCTGCGCGAACCTGTGGGCGTTGGCGACATAATGGTCCGCCGACGCCTTCAGGAACGCACGCTTGCCGGGGTCGAGCGTCTTGATCGCGCGGGCGGGGCTGCCGACGATCAGGCTGCCGCTGTCGAAGCTCTTGCCTTCGGTCACCAGCGCGTTGGCGCCGATCACGCATTCGTCGCCGATCGCCGCCTGGTTGAGCAACGTCGCGCCCATGCCGACCAGCACGCGGTTGCCGATGGTGCAGCCGTGCAGGATTGCATGGTGGCCGATCGTGCAATCCTCGCCGATCGTCAGCGGTACGCCGTGGTCCGAATGCAGCATCGCGCCGTCCTGGACGTTGGTGCCCGCTCCGACGGTTATCTGCGAGGTGTCGCCGCGGATCACCGTGCCGAACCACACCCCGACATTGTCGCCCAGCACGACCTCGCCGATGACATGTGCGTCGGGCGCGATCCACACGCCTTCGCCGATCTGCGGGACTTTACCGTCGAGTTCGTAGACCGGCATTCGAGACTCCTAAATTCCTCTCCGAGCTTGCCCGGGGAGGGGGACCATCGCGTCGCGACGGTGGAGGGGCCGCGGCGCAGCCGCGAGGTCGCTTAATGCCCCACCACCCGCACTTCGTGCGCGGTCCCCCTCCCCAAGGCAAGCTTGGGGAGGAATTTGTTATGCCGTCGCGACGAACCGCTAGAGATCGAGCGCCTCGGTCACCGCATCGACCAGCTCCTTGCGGCAAATCAGCAGGTCGTGGACGTAGGTGTCTTCGCAATTGTACGTGAGCGGCGAGCCGTCCAGCCGAGCGCAATACAGCCCGGCTGCCAGCGCCACCGCGACCGGTGCAGCGCTGTCCCATTCATGCTGCCCGCCCGAATGGAGGTAGATATCCGCGATCCCCCGTACCACCGCCATCGCCTTGGCGCCGGCCGAGCCCATCGGCACCAGCTCGGCGCCGATCGCTTTCGCTACGGCGACAGCCTCGGCGGCGGGTCGCGTACGGCTGACAACCATTTTCGGGGGATCGTTGAGCGGATGCAGCGGGACAGGGGCGTCGGACCGGAACACAAGCCCGGCATCGGGCAGCGCCACCGCGCCGATAACCGGTGCGCCGTCGATGCACAGGGCGACATGCACCGCCCAATCGTCGCGCTTCTCGCCATATTCGCGCGTGCCATCGACCGGATCGATGATCCACGTCCGCGATTTGAGCAGCCGCGACCCGTCGCATTGGCGTTCTTCGGAGAGCAGGCCGTCATCTGGGCGCTCGGTCGAGATTGCGTGGCAGAGCAGGTCGTTTGCGGCGGAATCGCCGGCTTTGCCCAGTTCCTTCGGGTCCCAGTCGCGAGAGTCCCGGACCTCCTGGAGCAACTTGCCCGCGGCCGCGGCAAGCTGGGCGGCGAAGTCGGCGTCGCTCACAGGTCCGGACTCCACACACCCATGATATGCTCGACGATCCGCTCTGCCGCCGCTTCGGGCGTTTCGCGCGTCGTATCGACATGGATGTCGGCGCGCTCGGGCGCCTCGTAAGGGCTGGAAATGCCAGTGAAATTGGCAATCTCCCCCGCGCGCGCCTTTTTGTAGAGACCCTTCACGTCGCGCGCTTCGGCCACGTCGAGCGGCGTGTCGACGAAAATCTCGACGAAATCGCCCTCGGGCAGCATCGCGCGCACCATCTCGCGCTCGGCGCGGAAGGGCGAGATGAACGCGGTCAGCACGATCAGCCCGGCATCGGTCATCAGCCGTGCGACTTCGCCCACACGGCGGATATTCTCGACCCGGTCGGCGTCGGTGAACCCCAGATCCTTGTTGAGCCGGTGGCGCACATTGTCGCCGTCGAGCAGGTACGAATGCCGGCCCAGCGCATAGAGCTTCTTTTCGACCAGATTGGCGATGGTCGACTTACCCGACCCCGACAGCCCGGTGAACCACAGCAATTTGGGCTGCTGGCCCTTTTGCTGGGCGTGTGCCTCTCGCGTGATGTCGATCGCCTGCCAGTGCACGTCGCGCGCGCGGCGCAGGGCAAAGTGCAGCATCCCCGCGGCGACGGTCGCGTTGGTGACTTTGTCGATCAGGATGAACCCGCCCAACTCGCGGCTGTCGGCATAGGGTTCGAACACCAGCGCCTTGTCGGTGGTCAGATTGGCGACCCCGATCGCGTTGAGATCGAGCGTTTTGGCCGCGAGATGCTCCATCGTGTTGACGTTGATCTGGTATTTGGGCTGCTCGATCCGCGCGGTGACGGTCTGCGTGCCGAGCTTGAGCCAGTAACCGCGCCCGGCGAGCAATTCCTCATCGGCCATCCACACGATCGTCGCTTCGAACTGGTCGGCGACCTGCGGCGGATTGTCCGCCACCGCGATCACGTCGCCGCGCGAACAGTCGATCTCGTCGGTCAGCGTCAGCGTCACCGACTGCCCCGCGACCGCGATATCGAGATCACCGTCGAGGGTGACGATCCGCTCGACCGTCGTCGTCTTGCCCGACGGCAGCACGCGGATGGCGTCGCCGGGCGCGATCGTGCCTTCGGAGATCAATCCCGAAAAGCCGCGAAAATCGAGGTTCGGCCGGTTGACCCATTGCACCGGCATGCGGAACGGGCGCGCGCGCGCCGCGTCGCTGTCGAGCTCGACGCTTTCGAGCAGTTCGATCAGCGTCGGGCCGGCGTACCACGGGGTATGACCCGACAGCGCGGTAATATTGTCGCCCTTGAACCCCGAAATCGGGATCGCGGTGAACTCGTCGATCCCGATGCTGGTCGCAAACGCGCGATAATCGGCGACGATGCGGTCGTACGTCGCCTGGTCGTACCCGACCAGATCCATCTTGTTCACCGCCAGCACGATATGGCGGATGCCGATCAGGTGCGCGAGGTACGAATGCCGCCGCGTCTGCGTCAGCACGCCCTTGCGCGCGTCGATCAGGATCACGGCGAGGTCGGCGGTCGAGGCTCCGGTGATCATGTTGCGCGTGTACTGCTCGTGCCCCGGCGTGTCGGCGACGATGAACTTGCGTTTTTCGGTCGCAAAGAAGCGGTATGCGACGTCGATCGTGATGCCCTGTTCGCGCTCGGCGGCGAGGCCGTCCACGAGCAGCGCGAAATCGATCTCTGTCCCTTGCGTGCCGACGCGCTTGCTGTCGGCTTCGAGTGCCGCCAGCTGATCGTCGAAGATCATCTTGCTGTCGTAGAGCAGCCGCCCGATCAGCGTCGACTTGCCGTCGTCGACCGACCCGCAGGTGATGAAGCGCAGCAAGGTCTTGTTCTGATGCTGCGCGAGATAGGCGTCGATGTCGGAAGCGATGAGGGCATCGGGGCGGAAGGATTGGGTCATCCCCAATCTCCATCGTCACCCCGGCCTTGTGCCGGGGTCTGCCTCTCCACAACGGAAGCCATGATTTGTTGCACGGCGGATCCCGGCACAAGGCCGGGATGACGGATGAAATGAGACAAAGTCGGGAGCATCAGAAATACCCCTCCTGCTTCTTCTTTTCCATGCTGGCGGCTTGGTCGTGGTCGATCGCGCGGCCCTGCCGCTCGCTGGTTGTCGTCAGGAGCATTTCCTGGATGATCTCGGGCAAGGTCGCGGCCTCGCTCTCGACCGCCCCGGTCAGCGGATAGCAGCCCAATGTGCGGAACCGGATCGAGCGTTCGACCGGCACTTCGCCGGGAAGCAGCCGGAAGCGCTCGTCGTCGACCATCAGCAGCATCCCGTCGCGCTCGACCGTCGGGCGCGGCGCAGCGAAATAGAGCGGGACGATCTCGACACCCTCCAGATGGATATATTGCCAGATATCCAGCTCGGTCCAGTTGCTGAGCGGGAACACCCGGATGCTCTCGCCCTTGGCTTTGCGCGCATTGTACAGGTGCCAGAGTTCGGGCCGCTGGTTCTTCGGGTCCCAGCGCTGGCTGGCGGAGCGGAACGAGAAGATGCGTTCCTTGGCGCGGCTCTTCTCCTCGTCGCGCCGCGCGCCGCCGAACGCCGCGTCGAAGCCACCCGCCTCGAGCGCCTGCTTCAACCCTTCGGTCTTCCACATATCGGTGTGCAGCCCGCCATGGTCGAACGGGTTGATCCCGCGCGCGACCGCTTCGGGGTTCTTGTGGACGAGCAATTCCATCCCGGCATCGCGCGCGGCCTTGTCGCGCAGATCGTACATCGCGCGGAATTTCCACGTCGTATCGACGTGCAGCAACGGGAAGGGCGGGGGCGCGGGGAAAAACGCCTTCTTGGCCAGATGCAGCATCACCGCGCTGTCCTTGCCCACCGAATAGAGCATCACCGGGCGCTCGGCCTCGGCCATCACTTCGCGCATGATGTGGATCGACTCCGCCTCCAGCCGCTGAAGGTGGGTCAGCGGCGCGAGCGCGGTCCGGTCTGCGGTATCGGAAGCCTGTGGCCGGGTCGCCATCGAGTTAGAACACCTTTCGTGGCGCCGGGTGTAACTCCGTTCGCCGATAATGCACACGCGCGTTTCGCCGCCTACATAGGGACGGGAGCGCAACCGGCACGCAGGGGTTTCTTTAGCCGGGCAAAGGCGCGGTACGCGTCAGCCGTGCTGGAGTTCGAGGTCGAGGCACGCGGCGACTTCCAGCGCCATCGCTTCGATCGCGGCGATTTGCCCGGGCGAGTTGACCAGATGGGGCTCGGGATCGATCGCGCACAAAGTCCCGAAAAAACTGCCATCGGCGCGATATACGGGCACCGAGACATAGCTTTGAAAGCCGTACAGGATCGGGGTGGGATGCGTTCGCCACATCGGTTCGTCGGCGACACAATCGATGAACACCGCGACGCCGCTGTCCCTGATCTCATCGCAAATCGTCGACTTCACCTTGAGTTCGCCGCCCGGCTCCATCCCGAAGCCGATCCGGTCGACGACCTGGCACGCGATCCAGCGATGTTCGGTGACCCGCGCCACCGCCGCGAAACCCATGCCGGTCTGTGTGCACAGGCGGTCGAGAATCGCCCGCACCGCCTTGCTGCCGGAGATCACCGCGACATCGCGATCAAAGTCAGTCACCGCGCGCCTCCCCCATCGTGACAACCGCGTTTACCGAGCTTCAGCCCGGCGCGCCTTAACGTCAAGCAATCCGGCGAATTGCCAAGAGCCGCGCAGCTTGCGACACTGCATCAAAATATAAAGGGGAGGATCGGCGTGGTTTACATCCTGGGCGGATGGCAAAGCGATTTCTCCGCGGTGTGGAGCCGGCAGGGCATGGATATTGCCGATGCCTTTGCCGAGGGGGTCAATCACGCACTGGCTGCGACCGCGCTCGATGCCAGCGAGATCGACACCGGGCATGTCGGCAATTTCACCGCAGAATTGTTCGCGGGGCAAGGGCAGCTCGGTGGGTTCTTCGGGTTGGTCGACCCGGCGTTCGACGGGATGCCCGCCGCGCGGCATGAGGCGGCGTGCGCGTCGGGCAGCGTCGCGATCCTCGCCGCGACGGCGGAGATCGAGGCGGGACGCTACGATCTGGCGTGCGTGGTCGGGATCGAACAGATGCGCAACGTGCCGGGCAAGACCGCGGCGGAGCATCTGGGCGCGGCGGCGTGGAACGGGCATGAGTTTCAGGATGCCGAGTTCGTCTGGCCGCGCGCTTTTTCCGATCTCGCGGAAGAATACGACCAGCGTTACGGGCTCAGATACGAACATCTGATGCGCATTTCCGAAGTCAATTTCGGCAACGCGAAGCGCAATCCCAATGCGCAGACACGCGGCTACGCTTTCTCGCCGGAGAGCTTCACCGAGGACGATCGGGCCAATCCGGTGGTCGAGGGGCGCACGCGCAAGATGGATTGCGGGCAAGTGACCGACGGCACCGCGGTGGTGTTCCTCGCTTCGCCCCAACGGGCGGCGGAATATGCCGCCAAACGCGGTGTCGCGCTCAGCAGCCTCGCCCGGATCAGCGGGTGGGGCCACCGCACTGCGCCGATTTCCTATGCGCAAAAGATCGCGACCAGCACCGGGCAGCGCTTCGTCTTCCCGCAAGTCCGCCGCGCGATCGAGGACGCCCGCGCCCGCGCCGGGATTGCCGATATCGCGCAGCTCGACGCGGTCGAGACGCACGATTGCTTCGCCGCGACCGAATATATGGCAATCGACCATCTCGGGCTGACCGAACCGGGCGAAGCGTGGCGCGCGATCGAGGACGGGTCGATCGAGCGCGGCGGGCGGTTGCCGGTCAATCCATCGGGCGGGCTGATCGGGGCAGGGCACCCCGTCGGCGCGACCGGCGTCCGGATGCTGCTCGACGGGTTCAAGCAGGTGACCGACCGCGCGGGCGACTATCAGGTCGAAGGGGCGGAACGGCTGCAGACGCTCAATATCGGCGGGTCGACCACCACGACGGTCAGCTTTGTCGTCGAAAGGGCCGCGGCATGAGCGTCCTGACCATTCTCGCGATCAACGCCGCCGCCTTGATCGGGCTGTTCCTGATCCTGTGGCTGATCACGCTCAAAACGCGCGACGTCACCCCGGTCGACAGCGTCTGGGCGCTCGGCATGGTGGCGCTGGCGGGCACGACTTGGCTGCAAACCAGCGGCGATCCGACGCGCAAACTCTTATTGCTCGTAATCTGTGCGATCTGGGGCGTGCGGCTGGGCGGCTATTTGTTGTGGCGCTGGCGTCAGCACGGCCCCGACCGCCGCTATGTCGTGATGTTCGGCAAGGCGCACGACGCGAAGGGCTGGGGCTTCGGCGAAGCGTCGATGCGGATGGTCTATGCGACGCAGGCGCCCTTGTTGTTCGTCGTCTGCCTGCCCGTCCAGCTGGGCCAGATCGACGCCGTGCCGCCGGTCGGCGCGATCGGGATTGCGGGCGCGGTGATCGCTATCATCGGAATACTGTTCGAAACGATCGGTGACGCGCAACTCGTCCGCTTCCGCCGCAACCCCGCCAATCAGGGGCAGGTGCTCACCACCGGGCTGTGGCGCTACACGCGGCACCCCAATTATTTCGGTGACGCCTGCACGTGGTGGGGGCTGTACCTGATCGGCGCGGAAAGCATGACCGGGCTATGGGCGATCCCGGGGCCGATCCTGCTCACCTGGACGCTGATGAAATGGTCGGGCGTGCCGACGATCGAGGGGCGGCTGAAGCGCAAGAAGCCGGGCTATGAGGACTATGTCCGCCGGACGAGCGGGTTCGTGCCGTGGTTGCCCAAGGGCGGCTAGGCTGCCTCGGAAACCACAACTCGCGCAGGCGCGTTGCCGCGCTTTGGCCTGACGACAATCTCGACGTCGCTTCCCAGAGCAACGATGAAATCCATCAACTTCTCAACAGAAAATCCATCCAGACGGTAATTCACCAAAGCCGAAACTTTGGGCTGAGGCACGCCAAGAAGACGGGCAGCGTCGACTTGTTTGAGCGCCCGATTCTCGATGATTCGGTTGAGCGCCAAAGCGAGCCGCGTTTTGGTTTGTCGGTCGGTCGGATCGGGCAGCCCGAGGTCTGCAAAAACATTCAGACTACCGTGCGCTATTGGAGGGTCGATCATCTCGTATTCGCCTTTGCCTCATAGTCTTCGCTCGCCAACCGGAGCCGATTCCTGATCATCGCGATATCCCTTGCACTCGTACGGATGCCTTTGGTCGACTTCTTCTGAAATGCGTGGAGAACATAAATCGCTTCGGCAAAACGGACTGTGTAAACCGCGCGATACGTATCTCCCGAAAAGTCCTCGACGATTTCAAACACGCCAGCGCCTTGCCCTTTCCACGGTTTGGCATGCGGATGTTTGCCGCCCAATTGCGCGACGCCAAGTGCGTATCCGATCACGCCAATCACCGGTCCGGGGAACGCCAGCAGATCGTCCTTGGACGAACCAACCCAGTGGACGGGCGTTTCATTAGTCATCGCAAATATACCAGTTTAGATATATTGTCAAGACGGATGAAGCACCGCCCGGTCGGCCCAATGCGAATGCGTCCCGCTTGATATCTTGTGCGGCAAAGCGATCCGGCACACCGGGCCGTCCTCGATCCGCTTGGCGTCGATCAGTACGCATTCCGACGTGCCGCGATTTTCGTCGGTGATGAAGCTGACCAAGTAGCCGTCATCCTCGTCGGTGCCGCCGACGCGCGGCGCGAACGGGGCTTCGCTGGCATAGCGGCCGTCCTCGAGCATGAGAGTCCAGCTTTCGCCGGTGTCGAGGTCGTGTTTGACGAAGCCATTGAACAGGAACCAGCCGGGTTTGCTGGTGGTCGAATAGATATAGCGATGCTTGCGGCCGGCCACGCGTTGATCGATCATCCCGAATTCGAGGACGCGGTCGTCGAGCCGCTGTTCGGTGGTCGTGCCGTCGGTCAGATTGAAGCGCCAGCGGTGTAGCCGGGGCTGGAAGCTGTGTTCGTCGACATAGGCCATCATGTGGCCGTAGCCGTCTTCGTTGGGCAGCGGGGCGGGCTGGGGATTGTCCTGGAAATAGGCGTCCATCACGACTTCCTCGCCCTCTTCATAGGCGTTGAGGAAGTGCAGGATATAAGTCGGCGCGGCTTCGAACCAGCGGATGTCGTCGGTCCTGCCGTGGCGCGGGATCAGCGCGAAGCGGCTGGGGATTCCGTCGTGGATCCGCGCGGCGTGGATCCCGCGTTCGAGCAATTCGGCATCCCAGAACATCGGCAGATCGTTGACGATCGACCAATGCTCGCTGAACGTCATGTCGTGCGGCAGCCGCGGTCCGGGCAACGGCACCGGGATGTAATTGGTCACGCGGCCGTCACGGTCGACGACGCCGTAATGCATGTACGGCGCGTGTTTCGAATAGTTGAAGAACAGCAATTCACCGGTGCGCTCGTCGACCTTCGGGTGTGCCGAAATCCCGTCGAGCGGGACCCACGGCGCGACCCCCGATTGCTCGAGCGTTTCGGGATCGAGGACATAGCCTTCGCCGCATTGGTAAAAGGTCGAGATCGCCTTGCCCGCGTGAACGATGATGTCCGTGCTGGACGAATCCTTCAGGCTGCCATGGGCGCCGAATCCCGGGCGTTTCGAGGTGCCGGCGCGGTCCATCAGCCCGCCCCACAGCGAATCCCCGGCGTCTTGTTCGGCCTGAAAACAGCGCGTGCGCACCCAGCGATTGCGATAGCTCGCGGTGCCGCCGCGAAAGTCGATCTGGTGGATCATCCCGTCGCCGTCGAACGGATGATATTTGCCGAGTGGCTGGTGCAGCTGGTTCTCGGTATTGCGCAGATAGACGCCGTCGATGTCATGCGGGATTGCGCCCTCGATGACATCCAGATCGAACGCAGTGACTTCTTCGTGGAGCGGAGTCCACGCGCCGTTGAGATAGGGGTGGTTGCTCGGTTGGAGCGACGACGTGACGGGCGCTAGACGTTCGATCTGCACAATATCCGCTCCTCAATGTCGTTCTTTTGGAGCGATCCTAACCCGGGATGCGGGCCCCGACCAGCTTAAGGCGCGGAGGATCCCTGATAGAGCGCGCGCCCGCGGGCGGTGTCGAGCATATACATGCCCTTCCACTGGCTCAGGCGAAACTCGCGATTGCGCCATTTGCCTGCGCCGCTGCTCGGCACTTCCTTGAGCAAGACTGTGCCGCGACGACCGGGCAGGAACAGCTCGGCCACCTTGGTGTCGTCGTCCGCGCGAAACAGCAGGAACGCGGACAGCGTCAGGCTGTTCTTTTTGACGGGGTCGAGCCGAATGCCGACCGCGAACGGTCGCACGCAGCTGTGGCGAACTTGCGACCAACTGTAGCCCGCCGATGGAATACAGCCATGGGCATCGCGGTCGCCACCGACGCGCGGCGGCGTCTGGCCCGACGATGGTGGGGACAAAGCGAGGAGTGCTGCTGCGGCAAGCGCAGCGCGGGGCAAGTGGCGCAGTAAGTGTGGCATGACAGCAGGCTCCGGTGGCGAAGGTCGTAACGCCATTGGGCATTGGCGGCCAAATTGCGCAATGGAAATCGGTCGCTCGACGGGGCGCCGCGTCGACCAGCCCGATCGGCGCGAGCCGGCGATCGCGGTCGAACCCAATAGCGGCCACCGACGGAAATCGGTCAGGAGAGCTGGCTTAGTCACTCAGTGATAAGGGTCGGACACGCCTGGACATGCCCGCTCGTTCTTTGCGGAGTGCGGATCTCGGGGGCTCGATCCGGCTGTGCTGTTTGAGGGCAAGACCCGAAGGGCCCGGCGGCCGCCGGAAGAGCGCGTGCGAGAGCGGATGGGATGTGAAAATCGGCGCCAGCGGCGCGCGCGGGACGTTGATCTAAATCATACCGTTGGGACGCTGGTCCCACCATCTTGGGACGCTCGTCCAATGATTATTCCCTAACGCCCCGTAAACCGGTCGGATCGGTTTTCGATTCTTAAGCGCCGGGCGGCCTCGCCGCGGCGGTTTTACGGGGTAGGCAAAAAATGACGAAGTTGATCGCGAACGCCGGTTTCGGCGCGGGTGGATTTCGTCTTGGCGCGCGCCGCCGTTCAACCTCGCTGGGACGCGTTTCGCTGCTCGCCTCGACCGCGTTGGTCGGTGTCAGCGTATTTGCCGCGCCAGCCGCCGCGCAGACGGTCGCCACGCCGACTGGCGGCGGAACGATCACCCGAAGTGGCGGTAGTAATCCGGCGGTCAACGATCAGACCGGCGCCGGCGGCAGCATCGCGATCTCCGGCGTAACCCAGAGCACCTCGACGTCGGTCAACGGGGTTACGATCAACGATACGACGGGCAGCAGCAGCTCCAACGCGCTCGATATTCGGGGCTCGACGTCCGGGCTGAATTCGACGGGCGTCACGTTTACCGGTACCAATAATATCACGACGACCGTCAGCGGCGGCGCGGCGGTTTATATCCAGACCAACGCGAATATGGGGGTCGGATTCACGGCGGGCGGATCGGTCTTTACCGGCAGCTACGGCATCAATCTCAACGCGCCCAGCGGCTATATCAGTTTCGATTCGTCTGCTTACAGCCAGACGTTCATTGCCAATGGCAGCGCTGTCGCCGGGATCAACGCCATTTCCTCGGTCAACGCGGCCATTCTGATCGGCGGATCGACGATCAGCGGGTTCGCGACGGGCGTCAACGCGCAGAACTTCTATGGCACGGGGTTCACCTCGACCGGCGGATCGATCAACGCGAGCTCGGTCGGGATCCGGCTGGATGCCACGGGCGGTGGTAATAACGTCGATTCGCAGAGTGCGATCGTCGCGCCGACCGGCATCTATACCACCGGCACCGATGGCGGGAGCGTCACCACCAGTGGTGCGGGGACGATCAACAGCACCAGCGCAGGCACCGGCACCGGTATTCTCGTCGCCAGCAGCGGCGGGACGAACAATGTCGTCGTCACCGTCGGCGCCGCGATCGGCGGCACGACGGCTTTTCTGAACGGGGTTAGCGCCAGCAACAGCGGAACCGGGACGGTTTCGGTGACCAACACGGCGGCAATCAACGCCACGCAGTTCGGCATCAGCGCGACCAGCGCCGCTGCCACGGGCAATACGATCACCGCAAATGCCAACGTCACCGGAAGCGGGTTGGCGGCGATCCAGGCGGTGGGTCAGGGGTTCACGATCACCGTCGGCAACGCCGCTACGGTAAGGGGCAGCGGCGCAAACAGCCGGGTGATCATCGTCCAGTCGGGCGACGGCACGGTTGTCAATAACGGCACGATTCAGAATCTGGACGCGAACGCCAATTCAGCCATCCAGTTCGGCCAGGCGGGTATCGTCACCAACACCGGGACGATCACGTACACCGGCAATCAGCTCGGCGCGATTTACGCCAATAGCGGGCTGACGGTTACCAACTCGGGCACGATCGCGGCGACCGGCGCGCAGACGATCGCGATTTATTCCAATGGCAGCGGCACGGCGACGACGTCGGTGACCAACCTGGCGGGCGGAACGATCAATGGCACAATCGGCCTCCAAAACACCGGCACCGGCACGAACACGCTCGATCTTCGCGCCGGTTCTTCCACCGGCGGAGTCGTCTCCAGCTCGGGCGGCACGACCACCACGACGCTCGCCGGCACCTTGACCGGTGCGTTCACGGTACAAAGCGGGACGGGCGCGAACAACTTCACCCTTACGTCGACCGGGTCGATGCAAGGCGCGACGTTCGGCGGCGCCAACGATACCTTCACTTGGCAGGGCGGCACGATCGGAGGCGTGGTCAATGCCGGCGCGGGAACGTCGGATGCGTTCGTCAGCAATCTTTCGGGCGGCAGCGCATCGATCGACATGAGCAAACTCAGCAATTTCGAGAGCTACACGCACCAGTCGGGCACGCTGACGCTGACCGGCAACAATAATGGCAATTACGGCTGGGTTGGTTCTTCGGGGACGACGTTCAACGTCAGCGGTACGATCGATAACGTTTCGAACTCGGCCTATGTTATCAGCGTGTTCAACAACCCCGGCTCGACGGTCAATATCCTGTCTGGCGGCTTGCTGAGCGGATCTCAGAGCGGCGTCCAATTCAACGGTCCTGCGCTCGGGACTTTCTCCAACTCCGGCTCACTCAGTGTTGTGGGTGATGGAATCACCAGCGTCAGCGGCAGATTGTCGATCACCAACAATAGCGGCGCAAGCATCAGTTCGAGCCAGTATGGCGGCATTTCTCTCGCCTTCGGCGGCGGCGCAATCAGCAATAGCGGCTCGATCAGCGGCGGCACCGATTCCAGCTATGGCTATGCACTGCGATCGATCAACGCCACAGGCGCCGGCAATACGGCGCTCATCACCAACAACGCCGGCGGCCTGATGACCGGTGGTCCGGGCGGCATCCAGATGTCCGGTGCGGGCACAATGACCGTGACGAACTCAGGCGTCATTACCGGCACTTCCAATGGCAGCGCCGCCGGTATCCAGCATACCAACACCGGTACCCTGAACATCACGAACAATAGTGGCGGCATCATCGCCGGCATCGGTCTCGGCCTGTATGAAGCCGGTTCGGGTCCGATGAACGTCACCAACAGCGGCACGATCGGTTCCGGGACGGTCACAGGCGGGGTTTTCACTGCGAACACCACCGGTTTCGGGATTCAACTGGGCTCTGGCTCTATCGACAATTCAGGCACCATCGTTGGCGGAGGGCGCGGCGTTACGCTCGTTGGCAATTTGACTGCGAGCATCCTTAATCGCGCCGGCTCGATCAGCAGCAGCAACGACGATGCTGTTGTTGCGTTCGGTGCCGATACCGTGATCAACGCCCAGGGCGCGACGATTCAATCGGCCGTCAACGCGGGCATCTCGTTCCTGTTGAACGGATCGGGCACGGTTACCAATGCCGGGACGCTAACCGGCGGCAGCACCGCTACCGGCTACGCTTTCCTCTCCAACACCACCGGCGCGACCACTTTCAACAACTATGGTTCTGCAACGGGTAGCCAGGGCGGCATCGGCGCTACGGGCACTGGCGGGGTTACCGTCAGTCTCTATGCCGGATCGACGACGGGCGGTATCGCTCTCGGTAGCGGCAATGACACGGTGGCGATCTATAACGGTCGCGGCACCGCCGGCGCGGCCACGGTCGATGTACCGAGCGGCATCACGCTGCAGAATGCGGGGACACTGGCAGCAGCCAGCTATGGCGCGATCGATATGGGTGCGGGCGCGAACACGCTGATGCTGCGCGGCACCGGCGACGGGACCGCAGCGAACGGCACCACGGGCACCTTCGCGATTTCGACTTCTACCGGCGCAACGACGTTGACCAAGCTCGACTCCGGCACCTGGACTCTGTCCGGCGCGGCGATCACCCCCGGGCTGACGATCAACGCCGGCATCGGCGGGGCGCCCGGTTCGGGCGGCACGCTGATCTTCAACGGCACCACCGGGCTGACCGGCGCGATCACGGTCAACGGCGCGACGATCCGCGCTGCGACGGCTGGCGCATTCGGTACCGGCACGATCACGACCGTCGATCCAACGATCCAATATGGCGCGACCGGTACGTACACGAACAACATCGTGCTCAATTCGACCAACACGGTCACCGATCCGACCAATATTCAGGCCGATAATGGCGTCACCGCGACGCTCAGCGGCAATATCACGGAGGGTACGGCCGGCCAGCCGCTGGTGTTCAACGTTGCGGGCAGCACCGGCATCGTCGTGCTGACCGGCACCAACACCTATACCGGCGCCACGACGATCGCGGGCGGGACTCTGGAGCTCGCCGGTGGCGCCGCGCTGGCGGATACGACTGCGGTGACGGTGGCAACGGGCGGCACGCTCCAGCTCGACGCGTCGGAAACGGTCGGCAGCCTGAGCGGATCGGGCACGGTCAACGTGCTCGCCAATCGTCTGACGACCGGCGGCGACAACAGCTCGACCACCTTCGCCGGGACGATCATCGATACCAGCCCGCTGGCCTATATCGGTAGCTGGGACTTGGAAAACGGTGCCAGCTGGTCGACCAATCCACCCGTCTATTCGGGCCAGCAGGCAGCCGCGTTACTGTTCGGCGGCCTCGCCGCCAATTACCAGATTTCCACCGCGGGTTCGGCCCTCTCCAGCATCAATCGCCAGGCGTATTACGACCAGTATGGCTTGAGCGTGATCCTGGCGGCCGACACGGCGCGTGTCGACGGGGGCTCCGCCGGCTATAATCAGCAGGGCGACATGTCCGCCTATGTCCACGACCATAGCGGGTCGTACATAAACTACGCCTTCACCGGCGGCATTTCTCTCGGCGGCGGGCTGACCAAGACCGGCACCGGGACCATGACCCTGACCGGCGTCAACACCTATACCGGCGACACGATCGTCAGCGGCGGTACGCTGGCAGTTTCGGGCACGGGATCGATCAGTGGATCGACCGTTGTCGATAATGCCACGTTCGATATTTCCGGACACACGGGCGGCACCAGCATCGTCAATCTGTTGGGCAGCGGGACGGTGACGCTGGGCGCCAACGTCCTGACATTGAGCAACGCGAGCGGCACGTTCTCGGGCAATATCGGCGGAACCGGCGGGCTGACCAAGGCCGGCGCCGGCACCTACATCCTGACCGGGACCGGCAGGTGGACCGGCACCACCACGATCTCCGGCGGAACGCTGCAGGGCACCACGGCGTCGATCGGCGGCAGCAGCATCGTCGACAATGCCGCGCTGGTTTACAATCAGAGCACCAACGGATCGGTCGCCGCCGCCATTTCGGGCACGGGCACGCTGTCCAAGCAAGGTACCGGCACGGTTACGCTGTTGGGCGCGAACAGCTATTCGGGCGTCACCACGGTCTCCGCCGGTACGCTCCAGGGCACCACCGCGACCTTCTCGCCCGCTTCGGCGATCGTGGACAACGCGACCCTGGCGTTCGTTCAGAGCGCCAGCGGCAGCTTTGCGCCCGGAATCTCGGGCACGGGCGTGTTGACCGTATCCGGCCTGACCAGCGGCAACACGCTGACCTTTAACGGTGCGCTGACCAACAGCGGCGGGTCGGTGATTTACGATACATCGTCGGTGACGATCAACGCCGGCGCACGCGGCGGCATCTCCGAATTGGGCGCGGGCAACCGCACGCTGACGATCGGCGGCGGCGCGGCGACCAACGCGACGGCAAACACCAGCGGCAGCGGCCTGTGGATCCAGACGACCTCTGGCACCACCACAGTCAACGTGTCGGCGGGCGCAACGCTCGCCACCACCGCCGCCAGCGGCAATCGCGACGGCGTGACGGCGCAGTCGACCAGCGCGATCACCAATCGCGGCACGATCAGCAGCAGCTTCAACGCCGGGATCGCGCTGGCGGGCGGGGGGTCGATCGACAATTTCGGGACGATCACGGGCGGTTCGGGCAGCAACGGCTACGGGATCGCGGTCACTAACGGTTCGGCGTCGTCGTTGGTCCTCGAAACCGGCAGCTCGGTAACGGGCGGCGCGGGCGCGCTCCTGCTGGCCGGGACGGGCACCGGCGTCAACGGAACGACGGTAAGCAATGCCGGCAACGTTTTCGCCAGCGGGACCGCGATTACCCAATCGGGCGGCGGCACGACCACGATCACCAACCTCTCCGGCGGCAAGATCGTTGGCGGGCAAAGTGCTATCAACGCGGGCGTCGTGACCATCAACAATAGCGGTCTGATCGGCGCGGGTACGCTTTCGGGCGGCGTATATACCGCCGGCGGCTCCGGGTTCGGCGTGAAGCTGACGAGTGGCACGGTCATCAATTCGGGCACGATCAACGGTGCTGGCGCGGCGATCCTGTCGATGGGTGCGCTGACGCTCACCAACACCGGCACGCTCCTGTCGCGTTCGACCGGCACCGATCCCAAGGACGGCGTCTGGATCACCGGCGCTGCGACCGTCCTCAACAAGGGGTCGATCAGTTCGGCCCTCTATACCGGTATCGTTTTGGCGGGCGGCGGCACGCTCACCAACGCGACCGGCGGATCGATCGTCGGGGGCAGCGACGCGACGTTCGGCGTGGCGGTCCAGCTTCAGGGCGCCGCCACGACCGTCAACAATTATGGGTCGGCCACCGGCACGGCTGGCGCGGTACTGGGCACAGGCAACTTCGACCACACGATCAATCTGTTTGCCGGATCGACGGCCGGATCGATCACGCTGGCCGGCGGCAACGATACCGTTTCGATCTATAACGGCCGCGGCACGAGTGACATCGCGACGGTCGACCTCGCGACCGGTCTGACGCTGCAGAATGCCGGAACGCTGGCGGCTGCCTCGGTCGGCACGATCAATCTGGGCGGGGGCAGCAATACCCTGGCGCTGCGCGGCGCCGGCGACGGAACCGCGGCGAACGGGGCGGCCGGTTCGTTCAATCTCGCCACGGCCACCAACGTCACCGCACTCAACAAACTCGACACCGGCACCTGGACGTTGACCGGTGTTTCGGCATCGCCCGGCGCGACGATCGCGGTCGGGGCCGGCACGCTGATCGTCAACGGTTCGACGTCTTCGGCGACCAACGTCGCATCCGGCGGCACGTTGACGGGCGCCGGAACGGTCGGC
>JAZJYW010000023.1:0-24456 GCA_040390165.1 Pseudomonadota bacterium
TGACGCTCAACGCCAATGGCAGTTTCAGCTACACGCCGGCCGCCAATTATAACGGCGCGGACAGCTTTACCTACAAGCCCAATGACGGAACAGTTGACGGGAACACAGTCACCGTCGGCCTGACGGTGACGCCGGTCAACGACGCTCCGGTGGGAGTCGCCGACAGCTACACGACGCTTGAGGACACGACGCTAAATATCGCGGCGGCCGGTGTGCTGGCCAACGATACCGACGTCGAGGGCAGTGCACTCAGCGCGGTGCTGGTCACCGGCCCGGCGCATGGGACGCTCACGCTAAACGCCAATGGCAGCTTCAGCTACACGCCGAGCGCCAATTACAATGGGGCGGACAGTTTTACCTACAAACCCAATGACGGCACCGCCGACGGGAACACGGTCACCGTCAGCCTGACGGTGACGCCGGTCAACGACGCGCCGGTGGCGGTGGCCGACAGCTACACCACCGCCGAAGACACGACGCTAAATATCGCGGCGGCCGGCGTGCTGGCCAACGATACCGATGTCGAGGGCAGTGCGCTGAGCGCGGTGCTGGTGTCCGGTCCGGCGCACGGCACCCTGACGCTCAACCCCAATGGCAGTTTCAGCTACACGCCCGCCGCCAATTATAACGGCGCGGACAGCTTCACTTATAAGCCCAATGACGGCACCGCCGACGGCAATACGGTCACCGTCAGCCTGACGATCACGCCGGTCAACGACGCGCCGGTGGCGGTGGCCGACAGCTACACCACGGCCGAGGACACGACGCTGACGATCGCGGCGGCCGGCGTGCTGGCCAACGATACCGACGTCGATGGCAGTGCATTGAGCGCGGTGCTGGTGTCCGGCCCGGCGCATGGCACCCTCTCGCTCAACGCAGACGGCAGCTTCAATTATACGCCGGCCGCCAATTATAACGGCGCTGACAGCTTCACCTACAAACCCAATGACGGCACCGCCGACGGCAATACCGTAACGGTCAGCCTGACGGTGACGCCGGTCAACGACGCGCCGGTGGGAGTCGCCGACAGCTACACCACCGCCGAAGACACGACGCTGACGATCGCAGCGGCCGGTGTGCTGGCCAACGATACCGACGTCGACGGCAACGCGCTGAGCGCGGTGCTGGTCGCCGGGCCCACGCACGGATCGTTGACGCTCAACGCCAATGGCAGCTTCAGCTACACGCCCGCGGCCAATTATAACGGGGCTGATAGCTTCACCTACAAACCCAATGATGGCACCGCCGACGGGAACACGGTAACGGTCAGCCTGACGGTGACGCCGGTCAACGACGCACCGGTGGCGGTCGCCGACAGCTACAGCCTCGTTTCCGACACGACCTTGACGATTGCGGCCGCCGGCGTGTTGGCCAACGATACCGACGTCGATGGCAATGCGTTGAGCGCGGTGCTCGTCGCCGGTCCTGTGCACGGATCGTTGACGCTCAATGCCGACGGAAGCTTCGCCTATACGCCGACCGCTGGCTATAGCGGCGGGGACAGCTTCACCTACAAACCCAACGACGGCAGCGCCGACGGCAATACGGTGACAGTCGCTCTGACTGTCACGCCGGCCAACATAGCGCCGGTCGGTACCAACGACAGCTATACGACAAGCGAAGATAACACCCTCAACGTCGCCGCAGCGGGCGTGCTATCCAACGACACCGATGCTGACGGCAACCCGCTGACCGCGGTGCTTGTTGCCGGTCCGGCACACGGGTCGCTGACGCTCAACGCCAATGGCAGTTTCAGCTACACGCCCGCGGCCAATTATAACGGCGCGGACAGCTTTACCTACACACCCAATGACGGAATCGCGAACGGCAATACCGTGACCGTCAGCCTGACGGTGACGCCGGTCAACGACGCGCCGGTGGGAGTCGCCGACAGCTACACGTCGGCTGAGGACACGACGCTGACGATCGCGGCGGTCGGTGTGCTTTCCAATGATACCGACGTCGACGGCAATACGCTAAGCGCGGTGCTAGTGTCCGGCCCGGCGCATGGCACCCTGACTCTCAATGCGAACGGTAGTTTCAGTTATACGCCGACCGCCAATTACAACGGCGCGGACAGCTTTACCTACAAACCCAATGACGGCACCGTTAACGGCAACACGGTCACGGTCAGCCTGACGATTACGCCGGTCAACGACGTACCGGTCGCGGTCGCAGACAGCTATACCACCAACGAAGATACCGCGCTCAACATCGCGGGACCGGGCGTGCTGGCCAATGATACCGACATTGACGGCAACGCCCTGTCCGCGGTGCTGGTGACCGGTCCCGCGCATGGCACCCTCTCGCTCAACGCGGACGGCAGCTTCAATTATACGCCGACGGCAAACTATAACGGCGCCGACAGCTTCACTTACAAACCCAATGACGGGACGGCGGACGGGAACACCGTGACGGTCAGCCTGACCGTCACCGCGGTCAATGACCTCCCGGTCGCGACGGCAGACAGTTATTCGACCAACGAAGACACGGTTCTGACTGTGTCGGCCCCCGGCGTGCTGGCCAATGATACGGATGTGGAGGGCAGCGCGTTGACCTCTGCACTAGTCTCTGGTCCTGCTCATGGTCTGGTTACGCTGAACGCCAATGGCAGCTTCAGCTATACCCCCTTCGCCAACTATAACGGCACGGACAGCTTCACCTACAAGGCCAATGACGGCACCGCCGACGGCAATACGGCGACGGTGAGCCTGACGATCAATCCCGTCAATGACGCGCCGGTGGTCAGCGCGGGTAATACGCTCAGCTATACCGAAAATGCCGCGGCGACGGCAATCTCTACGGGATTGACGCTCTCGGACGTGGACAGTTCGACGTTGAGCTCCGCCAGCGTCGGGATCACGGGCAACTTTGCTGCCGGCCAGGACGTGCTCAGTTTCACGAACACCGCGCAATTTACGGGCAGTTTCGACAGCGGCACCGGCGTGCTCTCACTGACGCTCAACGCCGCCCAGACCGCCACGCTGGCCGACTGGCAAAGCGCGCTGCGCTCAGTCAGCTACAGCAATACCTCGGATTCGCCCTCCACCCTGGCGCGCACGATCACGTTTACGGCCGACGACGGGGCTGCCGCGCAGCACATCGGGACCGCGACTGCGACCGTCAATGTCGCTGCCGTCAACGACGCGCCTACGGCAGCGGCGCCGGCTGATACCAGCATCGGCACGGCATTCTCGCACACCGATCTGGCGATTACGGGTTTGTCGGTGGCCGATGTCGATGCTGGCGGCGGCAATGTCACGGCGACCGTGTCGTCGCTTCACGCCGGGTTGACCTTCACGACAGCAGGGCTCGCAGGCTCCACCGGTATCGGCACACACACCGTGACGCTGACGGGCACGGTGGCTCAGGTCAACACCGCGCTGGCGACACTGGTCTATAACAGCGACGATGGCTTTACCGGCAGCGACAGCGTCACGTTGAGCGTGAACGACAATGGCAACTCCGGTTCGGGCGGCGCGCTCGGCTCGGCCGGCAGTACGTTCCATGTCGGCGTCGTGCCGCAGGTGTTTATCATCGACAATACCGGCGGCGGCTCCGGCGGCACCGGCACCTCGGCCAACCCGTTTAAGACCATTGCCGATTTCAACGCGTCGGCCGCGACCGGGAGCGGCGACTATATCTATGTGCGTCAGGGCACCGGCACCTATTCCGAGGCGGACGGCATCAATCTCAAGGCGAGCGAGCATCTCTACGGCCAGGGCCAGACGCTGTCGTTCACCAATCCGGTTACGGGTGTCCTCGTCACTATCGGGACCGGATCGGTGGGCGCGGCACCGACGATCTCGGTGACCGGCGCCGGCCAGCACGGCATCGACCTGTCCACGGACAATCAGATCACCGGGCTCAACGTCGCGACCACCCTCGGCAATCAGATCGGCATTCACGATAACGGCGCCGCGGTCGGCAACCTCTCCATCGCGGACGTCGACGTCACCGGCGTCGGCAAGGCCGTGAACATCGTCAACGGCGGGACGCTCAGCGTCGCGATCGATACCCTGACATCGACCGGATCGAGCGCGCAGGGCGTTGCGCTTTCCGGGAACGCCACCGCCTTGTCGGGCAGCTTCACGGTCGCCGGTGGCGCGATCTCGGGATCGACGAGCCAGGGCTTCCAGATCGGCGACGGCGTGGCGGGACATGGCGGCACGATCGCGGTCAGCGACGCCGGCACGATCGCCAAGACGACCGCCGGAAACGTGGTCGATGTCGAAGGCCATACGTCAGGCGCGATCGTCTTTTCGGGGGTGATCACGACCAGCGGGGCGGTCGCCAACGGCATCCTCGTCAACAACAATACGGGCGGCAGCGTCACTTTCTCGGCCGCGAACAACACGCTGAGTACGGGCGCGGGCAACGCGGTATCGCTCACCAACAACACCGGCGCGGCGATCGGCTTTACCGGGGGCGGGCTGGCGCTCACGACCACCAGCGGCATCGGCTTCAATGCGACCGGCGGCGGAACGGTCAACGTGACGGGCGCCACCAACACCATCACGTCTGCCACTGGCACCGGGCTAAACATCGTCAACACCACGATCGCCGCCAGCCATGCCACCTTCCAGAGCATCAGTTCGGGTGCCGGCACGACAGCCGGTATCGTCCTTGACGGCACCGGTGCCAGTGGCGGGCTGCATATCACCGGCATCGGCACGACGGCCGGGTCCGGCGGCACGATCGCCAACAAGACCGGCGGCGATATCCTGACCGGCACCGATGCGGGCGGGCAGACGACATCCGGAACGCAAGGCGTCGGAATTTTCCTGCACAACACGCTGGGCGCATCGTTCAGCAACATGCAGTTGAACAACTTCTCCAATTTCGCGGTCTACGGTAACAACGTCACCGGCTTCGCGCTCGACCACAGCGTGATCAACGGCGCCAATGGCAGCACCAACGCCGGCGACCGCGAGGAAGGCAGCGTCCGCTTCGACAATCTGTTGGGGACCGCGTCGATCACGAACTCCACGATCAGCGGCGGTTTCACGCAGAATGTCGACCTCTACAACACCAGCGGCACGCTGAGCCGGCTGACGATGGACAGCAACACGTTCGGGCTGGTCAATGCCACGAACGGCAATGACAACGTCCTGCTGCAAGTCTTCAACAGCGCCACCGCGAACCTGACGGTGACGAACAGCAACTTCCTCGGCACGAGGGCCGATTTCATCGCGGCGCTCGCCAACAATAACGGAACAATGGACGTCGTCGCCCGCAACAACACCTTCCACAACGGTCAGGCGATCGTTCCGGGCGGTGGCACCGCGGTCGACGTGCGCAGTGGCTCCGCCGGGAATGTCAGCGCCGCGACGACGACATTCGATATCTCGCACAATACCGATACCGACGGTGGCGCGAATGCGTTCGACACCGTCGGCATCTTCGTCGCCAAGGGCCAGGACAACGGCACACTGACCGGCACGATCGCCAGCAACTCGCTGGTGGCCAAGACCGCCAGCAACTCAGACGGTATCTTCGTCCGCGCTGCGGGCAATTCCGGCACGCTAACGACGTTGATCCAGAACAACACGATCACCAATTGGGGCAATGCTGGTATTCATATCCAGAATAACGACGGTAGCGCGACAGTGAATGCGTCGATTTTCGGCAACAGTGTTACAGCACCGGGTGCGACATTCCCCTTCGCGGCCCTGTTCGTGGACAATGGCGCCACGGCGACCGATCACAGTATCACGAACCTCGTGATCGGATCGGCCAATGCCGGTGAGGCTGCCAAGCAAAATACCTTTGTCGGCGGGTCAAACGCTGTCGCCGATGTGGAATTGTCCAATTTCAACGCCGGCACATTCCTCAATCTGTCGAGGAACGGTTCGGCGTCCGGCACGGCGGCGCTAGTGGTCGCCGACGACAATGTTGGCACCCCCTCCGTCGACACGACTGGCGGCAGCGGCACGACTTCGTTGGTGAACACCTTGCCAACGCTGCCGCCTGCGGTGGCTCCCCTGCAGCTCGCTCCGGGCGGGGTCGGGTCGTCGGGTCATCCTTCCTCGCCTTCGGGCCTGATCGAGATGCAGTTAACGCAAGCCGATATCGACGCGGTCCTCGCCAGCGCCATCGCGCGTTGGGAGGCAACGGGGCTGACGGCGGCGCAGACCGCAGCGTTGCACAGTGTCAGCGTCACGGTCGGCGATCTGGGCGGAACCGACCTTGGGCTATCGACGCCGGGCCACATCACGCTCGACGCCACCGCGCTGGGTCACGGCTGGTTCGTCGACAGCACGCCCAACGACGACGCCGAGTTCACCGTCAACTCGGCCGGCACGCTCTACACCGCGCCGGACCAGACACCGGCGGGCCATGTCGACCTCCTGACCGCGGTGATGCACGAGCTGGGTCACCAGATCGGACTGGAGGACAATTACGCGGGCTCGGTGGCGGGCGATGTGATGTACGGCTATATCGCGGACGGATCGCGACGGCTGCCCATGGCGGGCGAGGCTAACGGCGCTGTTCCCGGCTCGGTCGGCGAGGCGCACGCTGTTGGCGCAGTGATGGCGCGATCCGATAATATGGGCCACGCCACCGACACCGATCAGGCGGGACGGCTGCAGCACGTCATGCCCGACGGAGGGCCGGCAATCGTATCTGTGGCGACCTTGCTGTCGGGCAATGCCGACGCAACGTTCGATCACGTCGCTGGGGGGGGTCTCGACTTTAGTGGCCTGAACAATATCCTTTCCGGTCATCCCGGTGTCGAACAGATCGTCGTGCTTTCGGCCACAGTCCCGAACGCCTCGACCGCATCAACGCACATCGAGGGGTGGAAGGCCGCGGTCATATCAACCTTGGATTTCGCGACCGATCACAGCCTCGGCTCCCTCCTTGCGCATCTCGACCAAGGGAGTGCAGGATTCGGCGGTTCGACAGCCGGAGCCGGCCAGCCGTTCCACGGCCAAATCTCCGCTCCCGATTTCAACAGTGTTGACCTCGGACCCCAGATCGACTTCCGACAAGACCCGTTTGGCCATCTGGACCATGCGGTGCTTTGACGGGGGGAGGCGGTGCGTATTCTTGAAGGTTGGACGCACTGCCGTGGCGCAGCGCATGAGCGGATGTGGTGCCGGTCATTGATCGCGCGGGCGCTGGCGGCGCTGGTCTGTCTGGCCGTGATGGGCACGACGGCATCGGCGCAGGTCGCCTATGGTCCGCCAGGTCGCACCGGGGTGCCCGAACCGGCGCCGACCGTCCCTCAGGGTATTCCGCCAAAGCTCGCCGAAGCAGCCGGCCTTGCGCTCAAGACCTATCCCTCGCTTGCCGCCGCGAGGACGCAGATCCGCGCGACACAATACGACCTCCGCGCCGCGCGCCAACTCCGTTTCCCCAATGTCACGGTCGACACCGCGACGCGGGGAACACGCCTTGGCGTTTTTTCGCCGCAGGTTCAGGTCATGCAGCCGCTTTGGTCCGGTGGGCGGGTGAAGGCGAATATCGATCGCGCCAACGCGCTGCGCGGCGTCGCCGAAGCGGGTCTGTCGGAGACTGCACTGGACGTTCTGCTCCAACTATCGGCTGCCTATTTCGACATGGCGCGTACGAGCGAGTTGCAGGCACTCTACACCGAAAGCCTGGCCGAACATCGTCGGCTGGTAGAATCGATGGAGCGCAGGGTCCTGCAGGAAGTCAGCCCGCGCACCGACCTGGAGCTTGCACGCGCACGCATGGCGCAGGTCGACCAGCAACTCGCGCTGGTCACTGCGCAGCACGACGCCGCGGCAACCCGGTTTCTGCAGCTGGTCGGGGATCCACAGTTCGACGTCGGACCCGCGCCGGTATATTCATCCGACTCCGATCAGCCCTTGGGCGACGACATAGTGCCCCGCGCGCTGGCCTGCGACCCAACAACCCGGCGACTCAAGGCGCAGGTCGACGTCGCCGATGCCGATCGGCGTATCAGCAAGGCTGCGGTCCTGCCCGAACTGGGTGTGCGTTATTCCTATGATCGCTTCGGCGGAAGCCAGCTCGGGCTTGCGGTGCGAGCGCAGACCAATGGAGGCCTTGCGCCGCTGGCGCTGGCCGACGCGGCGTCCGCGCGCGCTCAAACGGCAAAATTTCAGGTTTCGCTCGCGGAACGCGAAATCGGCGAAAAGGTCGCGCTCGATTTGGTCGAGAATCGCTCCGCGCGAACGCGAATGGTGAGCACGGCCACAGCCGCGCTGTCGACTCGCAATGTCACCGAATCCTTTCTCCGCCAGTTTGCCGCGGGCCGCCGGACCTGGCTCGACGTGATGAACGCGGTTCGCGAGGCGATCGAGGCCAGGGCCGCTTTGGTCGAGGTCCAGAACAGCGCGATGGCGTCCGCTGTACGGCTGCAGCTGCGGACGTGCGCCTGGACCCCGGATGTCGCCCTCGGGAATGGCTCTTGAGCGATGGCATTGCCGGTCTGACGGCGCTGTTTGCCCGGCGTCGGGGTGCGGAACTGTCGCCCGATTGGCTCGCCGCCGTGGAAACGTCCGACCTCGATGGCGAATCTTCGGAGGACCTCGCTGAATTGTGCCGGCGCTTGGGCTGGATGCCGCCGCATCGCATCGATGGTCGGCCACGGGCGAACCAGTTCCCGTTGATGACGTTCGATTCCGGCGTTGGCTGGGCGATTGCCGAGCAATGGGAATCGCTTGAAACCATACGGGTAACGGGCGGGCGCAACGGCACCACACGTCCGCTTACCGCGACTACCGATTTTTTCGACCTTCGCCTTCCACGCACGCGTCAGGATGACGCGACCACGAGCGCGCTGAGCGTTATCTGGCGGGCGGTGGTGCTGCGGAAATCGGTCTTTGTGGCGGCCACCGTCGCGACGATCATGGTCAATCTCATCGCGCTGGCGACCTCGCTCTACTCGATGCAGGTCTACGACCGCGTGATTCCGCGATCCGGGTTCGACACCTTGTGGGTGCTCACCGTGGGCGTCCTCTTTGCGCTGGGCATCGACTTCGCGCTGCGCACGACGCGGGCGCTGATGATCGAGCGTGAGGCCGCGAAAATCGATGCCGAAGTGTCGGAGTTCTTCTTCGCGCGGGCGCAGTCGATCCGGCTGGATGCGCGCCCGCCGGGTATAGGCACGATGGCGGCGCAGCTGCGCGGGTGGGAGCAGGTTCGCGGCCTCCTGTCGTCGGGATTCATCTTCTTGCTCGCCGACCTGCCCTTCGCCATTTTCTTCCTGCTGGTGATCGCCGCGCTGGGTGGGGTGATCGCGCTGGTACCGCTCCTGACATTTCCGCTTTCGCTGGGCCTTGGCGTGCTGTTCACGCGGCTCATCCGGTCGGACACGCACCAGGCGCACCAGAGCAGCAATCGCAAGAATGGCCTGCTGGTGGAGAGCTTCGATGCCGCCGAGACGGTAAAGGCCAACCGGGCCGGCTGGCATATGCTGGCCCGCTGGAACAGCCTGATGGACGAACTCCAACTCTATGAGGATGGCGTCAAGCGGTGGTCGTCGGTCGCGACGACGGTATTCTCGTCGCTCCAGCAGGCGTCATATATCCTTCTTGTCGCGTGGGGTGCGGTCCGCGTCAGCGACGGCGAAATGTCGATGGGCGCGCTGATCGCTTGCACGATCCTTTCCGGGCGCGTGACCGGGCCGCTGGTGGCGCAGTTGCCCGGATTCCTTGTCCAATGGGGCTATGCCCGATCGTCGCTCCATGCGCTCGATCGCATGATGAACTTGCCGCTCGACCAGGCGCACGGCGTCGAGGCGCTGCGCCCGGAGCGACTGCAGCCTTCGCTTCGGCTGGACAATGTCGGTTTCGCCTATCCGGGCACGCGGATCGGCATCGACGTGCCGACTCTGGAGATTAAGGCGGGCGAGCGTGTGGCGATCATCGGCGGCGTGGGCTCCGGCAAATCCACGCTTTTGCGCGTTATGTCGGGCCTGTACGCACCGGCATCGGGGTCCGTCATCATGGGTGGGCTCGATATTGCCCAGATCGCGCCCGACGTGCTGCGGCGGGCGCTGGGATACCTGCCGCAGGACACGCGCCTCCTCAACGGCACGCTGCGCGAGAATATCCTGTTGGGACTGGCAGATCCGGGCGATGCTGCGCTGATCGGTGCCATCGATGAAGTGGGGCTGGCCGACCTTGTCGGCGGCCATCCGCGCGGGCTCGATTTGTTGATTTCTGAAGGCGGCAGGGGCCTTTCGGGCGGGCAGCGCACGCTCGCCAACCTGGCCCGGCTGTTCCTTGCCCAGCCCGATTTGTGGTTGCTCGACGAACCCACCGCCAACCTCGATCAGGCGACCGAATCGCGGGCGCTCGAAGGATTGAAACGGCGGCTGACGCCCGGCCGCACGTTGGTGCTGGTTACCCACCGGATGTCGCTCCTCGCCTTGACCGAGCGGGTGATTGTTATGCAGAACGGTAAGGTCGCTCTCGATGGCCCAACGGCCAGCGTCATCGCACAACTTCAGAGCGCGGCCGCGGCGCATGGCGCAGGAGCCGGGCAATGACCGGCAGGAAGCGGTATCGATGAGAGTGAAGCAATCGACCCTCATCATCAGTATCACCGCCGCTGCGGTGATCGGGTTCATCGCATGGTCGCTATGGGCGCAGGTCGATCAGATCACCCGCGCCAAGGGGCAGGTCATTCCGAGCGGTCGAACCCAGATCGTGCAGAGCGAAGATGGGGGCACGATCTCCGAAATTCTGGTGCGCGAGGGCGAGCGCGTCCGCCGGGGCCAATTGCTCGTGCGGCTTGACCAGGTGCGATTGCGGGCGGCGGTCGACGAAAGCGCGGCGCAGGTCGCGGCGCAGCGCGCCAAGATGGCGCGGATCGAGGCCGAATTGTTCAATAAACCGCTGGTTTTTCCAGCCGAGACGGCAGGATATCCCGAGTTCGCCGCGGATCAGCGACAATTGTACGTACGCCGCCGCGACTCGCTCCAGTCGAACGTCGCCAGCCTGACCACCATGCTGGGTCTCGCCAGGCAGGAACTGGCGATGAACATGCCGCTGCTGCAAAGCGGGGATGTCAGTCGTTCGGAAATTTTGCGGCTGCAGCGCAATGTGGCGGATTTACAGGGTCAGATATCGGCACAACGCAACGAGTATCTGAAGGAACTTCAGGCCGACTACACGACCACGCAGGAGCAGCTCGCAACGTCCGGGCAGCAGCTGACTCAGCGTCGGTCCGCACTGGCGGGGGCCGAACTACGGTCGCCGACCGACGGGGTGGTCACCAACATCCGGATGACCACGATCGGCGGCGTGTTGCGCGCCGGGGACGAAGTTCTCCAGATCGTCCCGTCAGCCGATGCCCTGATCGTCGAGGCCCGCGTTCTGCCGTCGGACATCGCCACGGTGCGAACCGGTCAGCCGGTGTCGGTTAAGTTCGACGCCTATGACTCGTCGATCTATGGATCGGCGGACGGCCGCGTCAGCTATGTCAGCGCAGACACGGTGACCGAACAGACCCCGCAGGGACCCCATGCTTATTATCGGGTACGTCTGACCGTCGACACGTTGAAACTGCGCCCGCGGCCCGGCGAGCAGATTGCCTTGCAGCCCGGCATGACGGCAACGGCCGAAATCGTCACAGGGCGATCGACGGTGTTCAATTATCTCATGAAGCCGATCGTGAAGACGTCATCGGGGGCACTTGGCGAGCGCTGAGCAAGAATTAGAGGCGGCTACGCGGCATATACCCACCCAGCGGGCCGCCGCGAGACAGACAAAAAATGGTAGTCAGTCAAGCTACGTTAGCATAAAGGTCCATTCCGGGGGAAAGCGACAATGGCCACACCGTTTTTGAGCGAAGTGAAGTTCGTTTCATTCAACTTCGCGCCCAAAGGCTGGGCGTTATGCAACGGGCAGTTTTTGCCCATCAATCAGAATCAGGCGCTGTTTTCGCTCCTCGGCACGACCTATGGCGGCAACGGGCAAACCAATTTTGCGCTGCCCAATCTCCAAGGCAGGGTCCCGATCCATACCGGCCAGGGCTTCACCCTCGGTCAGGCCGGCGGCGAGACAGCGCACACTCTCTCGATCTCCGAGATGCCGACCCATATCCATCAGATGCAGGCAACGACGGCCAATGCTGACGTGCCCGTCCCCACCGGCAATCTGTTGGGGACGGTCGCCAACGTCTATACGCCCCCACAAAGCCTAACCACGCTCAATGCCGGCAGCATCGGCAATATCGGCGGATCGCAGCCTCACGACAACCGATCGCCGTATCTTGTGTTGACCGCCATCATTGCCCTGCAGGGCATCTTTCCGTCGCAGAATTGAGGAGACGGCGTCATGGGCCAGCCGTATGTCGGTGAGATTCGTATGTTCGGAGGCAATTTCGCGCCCGTCGGATGGATGTTCTGCGAGGGCCAGACGCTGCCCATTTCGGAGAATGAAACTCTTTTCAACCTGATCGGCACTACCTATGGCGGCGACGGGCAGGAGACATTCAACCTTCCCAATCTGCAATCGCGGGTGCCAATTCACTTTGGAACGGGCGCAGGAGCGACCTATTCGCTTGCCGAGGCCGCCGGCGTCGAGACGGTGACGCTGACGGTCCAACAGATTCCGAGCCACAATCATGCGCTGCTTGCGTCGACAAACGCGGCGGCGAACAGCTCGCCGACCGGCAATCTGGTCGGGCAGGTGGGCGCGACGCAAATCTACCGCGACGTCGCCCCGGCCGCGACGATGTCCAATCAGTCGATGACGGCGACGGGCGGCAGTCAGCCGCACGACAACATGATCCCCTACCTGTGCGTCAATTTCATCATCTCGCTGTTCGGCGTCTTTCCGTCGCCAACCTGAGGAGCGTAATGTGTCTGACCCATTTGTTGCAGAAATCCGGATTTTTCCATTCAACTTCGCGCCAAAAGGCTGGGCGTTTTGCAACGGTCAGCTCTTGCCGATTTCGCAGAACACTGCCCTCTTTTCGCTACTCGGCACCACCTATGGCGGTGACGGCAAGAGCACTTTCGGGTTGCCGGATATGCAGGGCAGTGCACCCATGCAGCCGGGCCAAGGTAACGGCTTGAGCTTGCGCGACCTCGGCGAAGTTGGCGGCGAGCAATTCGTTACCCTGCTTGAGTCAGAAATACCGAACCATACGCATCCCGTGCTGGCGAGCTCCAGCCCGTCGAATCTGGCGGCGCCCTCGACGACTCGCTCGCTCGCGCGCTCTAGTCCCGGCACAGCCTATAGCGCGTCGACCACCAATTTGACGCAGCTCGCTTTCCAGGCGCTGGCGCCGACCGGTGGCAGCCTGCCGCATAACAATATGATGCCCTATCTCACGCTAAATTTCTGCATTGCTATGCAGGGTATCTTTCCGGCGCGATCGTAACGAGCAAGGAATTGCGGATGAACAGCGAAACCAGCCGATTGTCGAGACGGGACATGATTGTCGCGTTAGCGGGAACGATCGCACTCAGCGCGTGTGGCGAGGCGTCGCCTTCGTCCACGTCTGCCGCGGTCTCGGGGGGACAAACAGCCGGTCAGCAAACGCTGGGCACCCAGATTGCGGGGGACGCAACGGCAGAAATCGCCCTGTGGAAAAGCTTTACCGGCGCCCGATTCGCGGCGGGAGGCTATAATCTGGTGCTCATGGCCGTGGACGCACAGCCGGTCGTCGGCGACCGTCCCGAGCAGCTTCGCCGCCAGCCGTTTATCGCGTCCTTCGATGTCGTGGGCGGCGGAATGTCTGGCGATCGGACTTATACGATGACGGGCGCCTCTCTGTCCCCGTTCAACATTTTCCTGTCGGGCGATACATCCGCATCGGCGCGGATGTACGCCCTGTTCAACTGAAGTCGTTTTCCGGAACGTTCGACATGCCCCCGCCCCTTGAGCGCTCGGCCCGCCTGGGAATCCGACTCCGACCATTGATGGATGGGGACTTCGTGTTCATCGAGATGCTCTATTTCTCGACCCGCGCCGAAGAGGTCGCGCTGACCGGATGGTCTGAGCACCAGTGCAGGTCGTTTCTGACGCAGCAGCACCGCGCGCAACACTATCATTACCAAACCCATTATCCTGCTGCCCAATGGTTGATCGTCGAGCGCGACGGCGAGCGGATCGGTCGGCTGTATCTTGATGAAGAGCGGGATCGGGTTCTGATCATCGACATATCGTTGCTGCCGGCGAGTCGCGGCGAAGGAATTGGCGAAGCGCTGCTGCGCGATACGCTCAAATGGGCGGGCTCAACGGGTTGCGCCGTGTCGATCCATGTCGAAAAGAGTAACAGGGCGCGGCACCTCTACGACCGGCTCGGCTTCGGCTTGGTAGAGGACAAGGGGGTCTATGATCTGATGGAATGGCGGATGGAACAGGGCGCCGTCTGACCGGCGATGCGTCGATGGCGGGGAGGATTTCCACCAGTTTGATAATATCGCCCGCTAATGGTTGGGTTCTTAGAAGAATACCGCTTCGTAGGAAATCTTGCCGGCCGCGCCAGGGCCCAGTGGAACGATGAAAATGTCGTGCAGCTCACTCCCGAGCGCAAAAGAATAGATGGCTTGCGGCAGTACCGGAGCCGGAGGCCCTTCGAATTCGAGTCTGAAACCGCCGCCTTCGCGTGGGGACCGCGCAAGTTCTTGGGCGACGGTCAGCGTCAGCTCAATGCGCCCTTCGACCGCGTCGATCGCAAATGCCTGACCGATGCGCTGAGTGAAATGATCGAGCCGGAGCGTCGCAACAGCGCCTTGCGCGCCATCCCCATTGCCGTCCTCGCGCTGGTCCATCGTCGCGTCTCCCAAACCGCACGGCGGACGCGGGCGGACATTTCACAAGCTGAGCGGCGATCTGAGCCCAAGCCGTGCGGGAAGAACATGCATTTGGCGCCATTTCAAGAGGGTTTAGACGCGGCCTGAACGAACGTCTGCTAACGACCGTCGGTCGGCCGAAACCTGCCCGTCAGCTCGCGGCCCAATTGCGGATACCCTTCACCTGCACTACACCCGATGAGTGAGTACACCCGCCGAGTACACCTGCGCCGATTTGTCGGCGTGGAAATGGCGGCAAACCGTGGGTCTCTGACCTGATCGACCTCCCCCGTAGGGGTCACCATCTTCCAATTTGGGAGACAGGCGGCGCTCATCGGACATTGTGTCGCTACCGGCTGTAAAGCCCGGGCGCCGGTGGCCGCATTCCCGATTCTGGAGATTATTCATGGTTTTGGCACTCGCCGCCGAACTCGACGACATCAACGATCAGTTTCAAGCGGCGATCGATGCACTGGAAGGCACGCTGAAGACCGGTGGGCCCGACATTGCCGAACTCGCCAGGCGCCGGGCTGCGCTGGCGCGGGTGGCGAGTGCGCGTCTGCGCATGATCGACCAAAAGCTCTGTCCCTTGCTCGAATCGGGCCCGACGCCGCAGCATGCCGCCGCCGCACGCCATTTGCGCGACCGGATCGCAGCGATCTTCGCGGCATCGAACCAGCATATCGGCGACTGGAGTTCGCAGCGCGTGGTCGCGGACTGGAACGGCTATTGCGCCGCGACCCGTTCCCTTGCCTCGGACGTCAAATCGCTGCTCGCGATGGAACGGCGCGACATTTACCCGCTGCTCGCCACCGCCGCCTGACACGGGCGCTCGCACCGGGCGCGCCGCTCCCCTATGCTGTCCCCCAATGCTCGGCATCCGTTCCTCGATCGCGCGCCAGATTCGCGGCCTGCTGTCCGACCCCGCCAACCCGCGGATCGAGATCGTGCGCGACGGCTCCGGACTATTCGCGCCCGATTCGGTCAGTTGGCGCGTGCATATCGACGTAACGGGCATGATGGTCGGCGGGATCGCCGCGCTGATGCTTCAGATGCTGCATCCCAAGGTGCTGGCGGGCGTGTGGGACCATTCGGGGTTCCGCGACGACATGAACGCCCGGCTGCGGGGGACCGCGCGGTTCATCGCGCAGACCACGTTCGAAACGCGCACCGCCGCCGAAGCGCAGATCGCCCGCGTGCGGCATATCCATGACGCGGTGTCGGGCACCCTCCCCGACGGGACGCCCTATTCGGCCAACGATCCGCGGCTGCTCGCCTGGGTGCATGTTGCGGAGGCGACGAGCTTTCTCGCCGGGTGGATTCGCTATGGCGAGCCCGGCATGAGCCTGGCCGATCAAGACCGCTACTTCGACGAGATCGCGATTATCGGCGACATGCTCGGTGCCGATCCGGTGCCGCATAGCCTCGCCGAAGCCCACGCCATCATCACCGGCTTCCTGCCCGAACTCAAAGCCGACGAGCGCAGCCGCGAAGTGCTCCGCCTGCTGATGCACCAGCGCCCGCCGAGCCTGATGCTGATGCCGTTTCAAGCGCTGACGATGAACGCCGCGATCGAACTGCTGCCCGACTGGGCGCGGCGGATGCATGCGCTGCCCACCCCGACGCTGAGCAAGCCGGTGATCCGCGTCGGCACGCGCGGGATCGCGCAGACGGTGCGCTGGGCATTACGCGAGTGAGCGACGCCGTGCGTATAGGAAGTAGATCAGCAAACCGCCGGCATTCCAGATCAGAAAGTATTTCTGCGTCACCCACTGCAGGCTGCTGAACAGATAGAGGCAGCCGAGGATCGCCGCCGGCGCGATCACCCACGCCGCCGGCGTGCGGAACGCTCGGCGCGCGCCGGGGTCGCGCCGGCGAAGCACCAGCACGCATGCCGCGACAGCGATGAACGCGCACAAGGTGCCGGCATTGGCGAGGCTGGCGATCATGTCGAGCGGCGTCAGCGCGGCGAGGATCGCGACCAGCACCGCGGTCATCAGCGTTATCCGGGCGGGCGTGCCCCGGCTCGACACCTTGGCGAGACTGGTGGGCAAAAACCCGTCGCGCGCCATCACCAGAAAGATCCGGCTCTGCCCGTAAAGGAACGCGAGCAGCACGGTCGGCAGCGCGATCGCCGCGGCCGCCGCGACGATCGTCGCCACCTTGGGCTGGCCGATCTCGCGCAGGATCAGCGCGAGCGGCTCGGCGCTCTTGGCGAACTCGGTGAAATGCAGCGCGCCCAGCGCGGCGGCGGCGACGATCATGTAGATGACGGTACACACCGCCATCGACCCGATGATGCCGATCGCCAGGTCGCGCTCGGGATTCCTGGCTTCCTCGGCCGCGGTCGAGATCGCGTCGAAGCCGTAAAAGGCGAAGAAGATGATCGCCGCCGCGCCCATCATGCCATATTTGACGCCTCCCGCCCCCGGCGCGCTGCCCAGCCCGAGCGGCGCGAACGGATGCAAATTGGCGGCATCGAAATGCGGCAGCGCGACCGCGACGAACAGCGTCAGCGTCACGATCTTGAGCACGACCAGCGCGGTGTTGATCCGCGCGCTCTCGCGCGTCCCGAGCATCAGCAGCCCGGCGACCACGGCGATGATCAGGATCGCGGGCAGGTTGATGCCATATTCGGTCGCCGTGACGACATGCTCGCACACCTTGCCGCTGAGCACCGGGCCATGCGTCAGCGCGCACGGCAGATCGACGCCCAGCCCGTGCAGGAACCCGACCGCATAGGCCGACCAGCCCACTGCCACCGCCGCGACCACCAGCGAATATTCGAGGATCAGCGACCAGCCGACCACCCAGGCGATGACTTCGCCCAGCACGGCATAACTGTAAGTGTACGCGCTGCCCGACGCCGGGATCATCGTCGCCATCTCGGCGTAGCACAAAGCCGCGCAGGCGCAGATCGCACCCGCCACGGCGAAGCTGAGCAGCACCGCCGGCCCCGCGCGGTCGGCGCCGACGCCGATCAGCGTAAGAATTCCCGTCCCGACGATCGCCCCCACACCCAGCGCGACCAGATGCGGCCAGCCGAGCGTTCGCGCGAGGCGGTGATGCTCGGGCTGCTCGGTAATGATCTTGCGGCGGAATAAACTGTTTGCCATCCGGCTCTCCCCGTCATGCCGGGCTTGGGCTCCCAGCAAAGTATACTTTGCTGCGGTCCCTTGTCCCGGCATCCGCCGTGCCCCAATGGTTTCAGTGCGTAAGGCGCGGCAGACCCCGGCACAAGGCCGGGGTGACGAGCCACGGAGAATGACGATGGAAGCCACCCTCGACTTCGGACTCGGCGAAAATGCCGACATGATCCGCGACGTGACGAAGCGTTTCGCGTCGGACCGGATCGCGCCGCTGGCCGCGAAGATCGACGCCGACGACTGGTTCCCGCGCGAGCTATGGCCGGCGATGGGCGAACTCGGGCTGCACGGCATCACCGTTCCGGAGGAATATGGCGGGCTGGGGCTCGGCTATCTCGAACATGTCGTCGCGTGCGAGGAAGTCAGTCGCGCCAGCGCGTCGATCGGGCTCAGCTACGGCGCGCATTCGAACCTGTGCGTCAATCAGATCAGCCGCTGGGCCAGCCCCGAGCAGAAGGCCAAATACCTGCCCAAGCTGATCTCGGGCGAGCATGTCGGGAGCCTCGCCATGTCCGAAGCGGGCGCGGGATCGGACGTGGTCGGGATGAAGCTCCGCGCCGATCCGGTGCAGGGCGGGTTCGTGCTCAACGGCACCAAATTCTGGATCACCAACGCAGCGTACGCCGACACGCTCGTCGTCTATGCCAAGACCGGCGAGGGATCGCGCGGGATCACGACCTTCCTGATCGAAAAGGATATGCCCGGCTTCTCGATCGGGCAGAAGATCGACAAGATGGGGATGCGCGGTTCGCCCACCGCCGAACTGGTGTTCGACGATTGCGAAGTGCCCGAAGAAAACGTCATGGGCCCGCTCAACGGCGGGGTCGGCGTGCTGATGAGCGGGCTCGATTACGAGCGCACCGTGCTCGCGGGGATCCAGCTGGGGATCATGCAGGCGTGCCTCGACGTGGTCGTGCCCTATGTCCGCGAGCGCCGGCAGTTCGGGCAACCGATCGGTGGCTTCCAACTGATGCAGGCCAAGATCGCCGACATGTATGTCGCGCTCAATTCCGCGCGCGCGTACGTCTACACCGTGGCGAAGAATTGCGATGCCGGGAAGACGACGCGCTTCGACGCGGCGGGCGCGATCCTGCTGGCGAGCGAGAATGCGGTGCGCGTCGCCAACGAAGCGATTCAGGCACTGGGCGGCGCGGGCTATACCAAGGACTGGCCGGTCGAACGCTATGCGCGCGACGCGAAGCTGCTCGACATCGGCGCGGGTACCAACGAGATCCGGCGGATGCTGATCGGGCGCGAGTTGATCGGGTCGGGTCAATAAGGGGGATTCGATGAAGCTGATCGGGCAGTATGATTCACCCTTCGTCCGGCGCGTCGGCATCACGCTGACGCTGTACGGGATCGCGTTCGAGCATTTGCCCTGGTCGACCTTCGGAGATGCCGACAAGATCGCACCGTTTAATCCGCTACGCCGCGTGCCCACACTGGTGTTCGACGACGGCGTGGCGATGATGGGGAGCGACGGCATCGTCGAGATACTCGACGACATCACGCCGGGCGCATCGCTGGCGCGCACCGGGACCGACCGCCGCGCGATGCTGCGCTGGTGCGCGCTTGCGGCGGGCGCCGCCGACAAGGGCGTCAGTCTGGTCTACGAAAAGGCGTTTCGCGAAGGCTTGCCGATGTGGGTCGAGCGCTGTCGCGCGCAAATCACCGACACGCTCGATCTGCTCGACCGCGAGCGCTCCGAAGCGGGCGAATGGTTCGGCGGACTGTCGCAAAGCCATGCCGATATTCTGCTCGCGACCGCCTATCGCTTCATCAGCGAAGCGTTGGCGGGGCAGTTCGCGATGGACTGCTGGCCGGCCTTGATGCACCATTCGGATCGCTGCGAAGCGACGCCCGCGTTCCGCGCAATCTATCAGCCGTACGAACTGGCCCCGCCGAGCGACTAGAGCGATGTGGCGCACCGCGATCCTCTACGCGCTCGGGCTCGCTGTCGCCGCGGTTGCGCTCGAGCAGCTCAAGTTCCGCTATGCGGCGCAGCAAGTATCGACCGATATCTATGTCGGGCTGCTCGCGCTTGGTTTCTCGGCGCTTGGATTGTGGGTCGGGCATCGACTGACTGCCAAGAAGCCGCGCGGGCCGTTCGAGCGCAACAGCGCCGCGATTGCGTCTCTCGGCTTGACGCCGCGCGAATGCGAAATCCTCGATTTGCTTGCCTCGGGCCAGTCGAACAAGGAACTCGCGCGGGCGCTGGGCGTGTCGCCCAATACGGTGAAGACGCACCTGGCCAATCTGTTCGCCAAGCTCGACGTCGACCGGCGCGTGAAGGCGATCGAGAAGGCACGGTTCCTGTCGCTGATCAAATAGCCGGAGTCGCCAAAATCACCCTTTCGGGCGATAGCAATCGGATAGGCGGGCGGCGATGATGGTGCCGTCTCGCAACGGGGGAACCATCATGACACCAACGCTTCGCTATTCGCTGATTTATGGCGGGCTCGCCAGCATCGTACTGTGCGCTTTCATCGCCGTCACCGGGCTGCTCAACCACAGCGTCAAATGGGTCGCGACCGAGGCGTTCGGCTATTCGGTGATGCTTGTCGCACTGAGTTTCGTGTTCGTCGGGGTGAAGCGCTATCGCGACGTCGAAGGCGGCGGCGTGATCAAGTTCTGGCGGGCGCTCGGGCTGGGGCTGCTGATCGCGCTGATCGCGGGCGTTGCCTATACGCTGGCATGGGAGATCTACCTCGCGCTCAGCCACGCCGATTTCCTCAGCGGATGGATCAAGGCCGAACTGGCCAAGGACCGCGCGAGCGGGATGAGCGCCGCGGCGCTGGCCAAGGAAATCGCCAAGTTCGACGCGATCCGCGCAGCGTACGCCAATCCGCTGATCCGCATGGGCATGACGTTCGGCGAGGTCGCGCCGGTGGGCGTGCTCGTCGCGCTGGCATCGGCGGGGCTCCTGCGCTTTTCGCGGTTCCTACCGGCGCGCGGGTAATTCCTCCCCGAGCTTGTCGCGGGGAGGTGGCAACGCGTCGGGCTGACGGAAAGGCATGCGGGACTTTGTTCCCCCCACCATGCCCTGCGGGCGCGGTCCGGCTGCACGCCGCCGTCCAAGAGTGCGCCGTTGCCCGACGCGCGCTGACCTACCAGACGTGGACGCGCTTGTCGGGCGCGAGGTAGCGCTTGTCGCCCGGCTGGATACCGAACGCATCGTACCACGCGTCGAGGTTGCGCACCGTCTCGGTCCGCAGGAACGGCAGCGCGTGGACGTCGGTCGCGACGCGTGCGCGGATCGAGCGTTCGCGCATCTTGGTGCGCCAGCTCTGCGCGAACGCGAGGAAGAAGCGCTGGTCGCCGGTCAGCCCGTCGATCACCGGCGCGGGTTTGCCACCGAGCGAGGCATGATACGCCTCCAGCGAGGCCGTCAGGCCTGCGGTGTCGGCGATGTTCTCACCCAGTTCCTGCGCGCCATTGGCAAACAGCCCGGGAAGGACTTCGTACCCGTTATACTGGTCGATCAGCGCCTTGCCCGAGGCTTCGAAGCGGGCGAGGTCGGCCTTGGTCCACCAATTGTTGAGCTTGCCGGTCGAATCGAAATCGGCGCCCAGATTGTCGAAGCTGTGGCTGATCTCGTGCCCGATCACCGCGCCGATCGCGCCGTAATTGGCCGCCGCATCGAAGCTCGGATCGAAATACGGCGTCTGCAAGATCGCCGCGGGGAAGTTGAGCGCGTTCTGCAGCGGCAGATTGACCGCGTTGACCGTCTGCGGCGTCATCCACCATTCGCCGCGATCGGGCGCCTTGCCCAGCTTGCCGATATGGTAGCGATAGTTGGACAGCTTCGCGCGCTGGAGGTTGCCGACCGGGTCGGTCGCGCTGACCGCGAAGGCCGGGAAGGCACGCCATTTGTCGGGGTAGCCGACGCCGACCTTCAGCACTTTCAGCTTCTTGCGCGCCTCCGCCTTGGTCGCGGGCGCCATCCAGTCGAGCGCGACGATGCGCTTGTCGAACGCCGCGACGATGTTGGTCACCATCGCGTTGATCGCCGCCTTTGACGAGGCCGGGAAATATTTCGCGGCGTAAATCTTGCCCACCGGATCGCCGAGCGCGCCGTTGACCGCGCCGATCGCGCGCTTGTCGCGCGGCTGCTGCGCGGGGGTGCCGGTCAGTTCCTTACCGAAGAAATCGAAGCGCGCATCGTCGAACGCCTTGGGCAGCACGCCAGCGACTTCGCTGACCTTGTGGAACGCCAGCCAGTCCTGCCACGTCTGCAACGGCTCGCTCGCGACCAACGCCGCGACCCTGGTCGTGGTGGCCGGGTTCCAGTTGAAGAAATCCTGTTGTGCGGGCAGCCCGGCGGCCGTCCAGAAAGCGCTCCAGTCGATCCCCGGCGCCTTCTTCGCAAAGTCGGCACGTTTCCACGGATTGTTGCCGGCCTTGGCGTCCTGCGCGGTGATGATGTCGGTCTGCGCCAGCGCGATCTTCTTCTCCAGCGCGACGACGCGCGCGGCGCGGCCCGCCGGATCGCTCAGCTCCGACAGCGAGAAGATTTTGGCGATATATGCCTGATAGCCGGCGCGCAGTTCGGCCATTTCCTTCTTGTCCGACAGCATATAATCGCGGTCTGGCAGCCCGATCCCGCCCTGCATCAGATACGGCACATTGACCGTGGGCCGGTTGATGTCCTGGCTGACGAACAGCCCGAACAGATTGTCGGTCGATGCGTAATTGTTGTTGTTGAACGGATCGGTGTCCGCCCGCATGTTCGCGCCGAGCATCGCCGACAGCTGGGCCTTGGTCTTCAGCGCGGCGATCGACGCGAGCAGCGGCCTGATCGGCGCGAGCCCTCGCGCCTCGATCCCTGCGGTGTCGTTATACCCCGCATAATAATCGGCGATCCGCTGGAGATCGGTACCCGGCTTCGCTTTGGCCGCACCCGCATTCTTGATGATGTCGGCGTTGCGCGCCTCCGCGACCTTGGACACGTCGAGCCCGACGCCGATCGACGACCGGTCGGCGGGGATCTCGGCGGTCTTCAGCCACACGCCGTTGGCATAGGCGTTGAAATCGTCGCCGGGCTTCACGTCGCGATTGATCAGGGTCTGATCGACCCCCGATTTTGCCCCCGACACAGCCTGGGCGATGGCGGGCGATTGCCAGATTGCGACGCCCCCGGCGGTGGTGGCGAGCAGCATGGCGGCGAGAATGGAGCGCTTCATCGGGAACCCTCTTCGTATCTGGTGTATGGTGCGAGGACTACACCGCGTTTCGGCGCAACGCCAGCGGCTTCCCAAGCTTCGGCGCGGCGGCTAGTCAGGGTGTATGAGCGCACCCGTCCTCGATACCAAACTCTCCCCCGACAGCGACCGGTTCCGCACCAATGCTGCGCACAATCGCGCGCTGGCGGAGCGGCTTCGCGCCGACGTGGCCAAGGCTGCACTGGGGGGCAGCCAGGCGTCGCGCGAGCGGCACGAGGGGCGCGGCAAACTGCTCCCGCGCGACCGCGTCGAGCGGCTGCTCGATCCGGGGTCGCCGTTCCTCGAAATCGGCCAGCTCGCCGCCTGCGATATGTACGACGGCGAAGTCCCGGGCGCGGGGATGATCGCCGGGATCGGCCGAGTCTCGGGTCGACAGGCGATGATCGTGTGCAACGACGCGACGGTGAAGGGCGGCACCTATTACCCGCTCACGGTGAAGAAGCACCTCCGCGCGCAGGAGATTGCCGAGCAGAACCGCCTGCCCTGCATCTACCTCGTCGACAGCGGCGGCGCGAACTTGCCGCACCAGGCCGAGGTCTTCCCCGACCGCGATCATTTCGGGCGGATCTTCTTCAATCAGGCCAATATGAGCGCGAAGGGCATCGCCCAGATCGCGTGCGTGATGGGCAGCTGCACCGCCGGCGGTGCGTACGTCCCGGCGATGAGCGACGAAAGCGTGATCGTCCGCAACCAGGGCACGATCTTCCTCGCCGGCCCGCCGCTGGTACAGGCCGCGACCGGCGAAGTGATCAGCGCCGAGGATCTCGGCGGCGGCGATCTGCACGCGCGCAAGTCCGGTGTGGTCGATCATCTGGCGGAGAATGACGAACACGCGCTGACCATCGTCCGCGACATCGTCTCGACGCTTCAGCCCGATGCCACGCCGGGGATCGAACTACGCGAGCCGCGCCCGCCAAAATTCGCCGCCGAGGATCTGTACGGGATCATCCCGCAGGACGTCCGCGCGCCGTACGACGTGCACGAAATCATCGCGCGGCTGGTCGATGGCTCGGAATTCAACGAGTTCAAATCGCTGTACGGCACCAGCCTCGTCTGCGGCTTCGCACATATCTGGGGCATCCCGGTCGCGATCCTGGCGAACAACGGCGTGCTGTTCAGCGAAAGCGCGGTCAAGGGCGCGCACTTCATCGAACTCGCCTGCCAGCGGCGTATCCCGTTGCTGTTTCTCCAGAACATTTCGGGCTTCATGGTCGGCGGCAAGTACGAAGCCGAAGGGATCGCCAAGCACGGCGCCAAGCTGGTGACCGCGGTCGCCACCGCGAGCGTGCCCAAGATCACCGTGCTGATCGGCGGCAGCTTCGGCGCGGGCAATTACGGCATG